>NZ_JBKIAX020000009.1:0-316604 GCF_046567315.2 Paenibacillus lacisediminis
CCTTCATGCAGCTCCCGCGCCGGCGCTCCCTCGACGATCATATGACAGTTCGTTCCGCCAAATCCGAAGGAACTGATGCCCGCCCGGCGCACGCCATCCGCCCCTGCCCATTCCTGCAAAGAGCCGTTCGGATAGAACGGGGAATCCACGAATCGGAACCGCGGGTTCGGCTCGTTCAGATGCAGTACGGGCGGCAACTGACCGTGATGCAAAGCCAGCACTACCTTGATCAGGCTGGCGATGCCCGCCGCCGTATCCAGATGGCCGATATTGGCCTTGACCGAGCCAAGGCCGCAGAAGGCTTTGCGGTCCGTCCGCTTCGCGAACACCCGGGTCAATGCCTTGACTTCAATCGGGTCGCCGATCATCGTGCCGGTTCCGTGCGCCTCCACATAGGTGACCGTCTCCGGATGCACACCGGCCTCTTCCAGAGCCCGCTCGATCACCGCCGCCTGCCCCTCCAAATCCGGCGTCGTAATTCCCATCGTATGTCCGTCGTTGTTGACAGCGGAGCCTTTGATCACCGCATAGACCGTATCGCCGTCCGCTAATGCCCGGCGGTACGGCTTCAGCAGCACCGCCCCGACCCCTTCTCCCGGCACGAATCCGTTCGCCCGTTTGTCGAACACGTGGCAGGTTCCGTCCGGTGACAGCGCCTTCGTGGCGCTTAAGCCTTCCAAAAACTCGGCGGAAGATTTGATCTCTGCCCCCCCGGCCAACGCCATGCCGCACTCACCGTCGCGCAGCGCCTTGCAGGCATAGTGAACGCTGACCAGCGAGGAAGAGCAGGCGGTGTCAAACACCAGACTGGGACCTTTCAGATTAAAAAAGTCCGAGATTCGCGCCGCATTGAAATTGGCCAAACGCCCAGTCACGGCAGCCCGCATGGAAGCATATCCATCGGTGCCTGCGGCCGCGGCGGCTTTGTACGTTCCCCCTCTTGCCCCAACGAACACACCAACCGGCTGTCCCCAAAGACTGCTCTTGGAATAACCGGATGATTCAAATGCTGTCCAAGCCGTCTCCAGCAAGATACGATGCTGTGGATCCAGGGCCGCCGCCTCCGCCTCGCTGAATCCAAACAACGCAGCGTCAAACCGATCGATGTGCCGGACAAACCCGCCTTTCGAACTGTAACGCCCGAAGGTAGCTTCCGGCTTCGTTCCCTGCAGCAATTCAAGCTCCGTTCTTTCATCCGGCACCATGCGGACAGCATGAATGCCGTTCTTCAGCAACTGCCAGAACTCATCTGGCGAGTCTGCCTGAGGGAATCGGCAGGCCAGACCAATTACTGCGATATCCTCGCCGGCAGCGCCCTCAATCGGCTCCGTCGCCGTCCGGTTTGCTTCCGCCAGCCTCTCCGGAATGCTTCCGGCCGCTGTGGCGCTTTCCTCTGCAGCCAAAACAGCCGGCGAATCTGTAAAACTCCGTGACGCTTCCCGTGAGGTTAGATTGAAATAGGGCACTGTTACCTTCGTTTCCGCTTGAGGAGCAGGCTCTGCTTTTTCAACTAATTCTGTCGCTTTCTCTGCCGGCCAACTTTTCGCAAGCTCATGTGCTAAAGCGGGCACAGTAGGGTAATCATATAGCCATGAGATTTCTGCGGGACTCCCTAAGCGGCGTTCCAGTCTTTCGATAAACCGTTGCAGGATCAAGGAATCCATACCCATTTCTTCAAAAGTCCGTTCCTCTGACATTTCGTGATCCTGCAACAACAACAGCTCTTTAAGAACCTGTCGAATAAAGTCCTCGATCTCACTTTGACCATTATTTTGAGAATTAGACGCCAGGCTTCGGGCCTGTGCCTCCTCTCCGAATTGCGCTTCCCGTCCGCGGACAAGTTCCGGTTCATTCCCACCCAATTTATAAGTAACCGCCGGATCATCAGTGGCAATTTTTTCAGCGGACGCTTCATTGATCACATAAACGGAAGAGGGGACATCTGCAAACAGACAACTTTCGAAAACATTCAATGCCTCTTCCGATTCCAAAGGCAGCATTCCCGCCGAGCTCATTTGCTTCAACATTCCAGCGGACGCTTCCATTCCTCCCTCGCGCCAATAGGACCACCCGATTGTAAAATATCGTGTTTCCCCGGAATTCGCTTTTTCTTGCGCATAAGCATCCATAAATGCGTTCCCGGCGGCATAATCCGTTTGGCCGGGATTGCCAAACCAAGCGGACAGTGAGGAAAAGCCTGCGATCCATTTAGGCTTCAGTCCCCGAAAAACGGTATCCAACAGAGAGTAACCGACCGCTTTCGTTTCGAATATTTTCTTGAATTCGGAAAATTGTTTGTTTTTAACGAGTGCATCCCGCTTCAAGCCCCCCGAATGAACGATCCCATCTAATGTTCCGTAATGTTTCCTGATATAATTTGCAATGAAGGCCAGCTTCGTTTCATTTGTGACGTCAGCGTCGAAATAGACAACCTCGGCTCCTGCAGACTCGAGTGCGGTAAGATCTCGAATCCGGCAGGCGACGGGGTCGTCTTCTTCATGTTCCATCGCATACGAATGCCAAGCTTCCTTCGGCGGAATTGAAGTTCTGCCGGTCAGAATTATCTTGACACCGTTTCCGCGGGACAAATGAGCTGCGATCTTAAGCCCGATTCCCGAAGCTCCTCCGACAATTAGATAAACTCCACCCTGCTCCGGAATCGGAGAAACCAAATGTTCAGCAGGCGTCAGTCTGGCGAGCCGCTGAACATAACGTCGCTTGTCCCTGTAGGCAACGACCGGAACTTTCTCTTGTTTTGCCATCAACTCTTGGAGAATCAAGGAAGCCGTTCCCCGTTCTTCCACCGCGTGATCGGCGAAATCCACACATCGGCATACCTTTCCCGTCTCTGAACGGATGGTTTTGAGCAACGCAGCCACGGAAGCCTGAGCCGGTCTCACAGAATGATCCGCCGGACTTACCGGAAAGGCCCCGTGAGTAACAGCGTAAATTGCCGTGCGATTTCCTGAAGCTGCTCTCTCTAGCGCCTTCTCCAGCAAAAATAGAGAATAGACGCCTTTTGTCCACTCTTTGCGGGACACTTCAAGTCGTTCAGAATCGGTCTCGGCCACACGATCCCACATGTGGATAATGGCATGGACGTTCCCGTACTGCGAAGACAATTGATCAACTAAGGCTTCCCAATGTTCTTCCAGGCCGGGGTCAAGGGTATAGACATCCTTTTCAACGGACGTAAAGGCAGAAGCCGGCTCTGCCATCACTACCCGCTGCCCCATTTCTTTCAGGAGACTTGCGAGTTCTTCGCAGCAGGATGATGAATCACCGAGCAGGAGCCATACTCTCTGTTCGGGAAAAGAACTCCAACCCGGCGCATCTAGGGACATGCCGCTCAGTTCCCATACCGGGTGATATATGTGCGTCTGTCCAAACGTATTTTCGGTCTCTTCCGCTTTTGTTGATGAGGCTTCGGGCCGTATTACCGCCAGCTCCCGAAAACCGCGGGCGTCTGCAGCCAACTGCGGCAAAGCATCCATTTTCTTCTCCTGCTCGTCCTGCATCCAGTAGGAGCTTCGCTGAAAGGCGTATGTCGGCAATTCCAACTTGTTGTATGCCGACGGCAGAAATTCATAATATTTTGTCCAATCTATGTGCGTCCCCGATGCGTATAGCACCGCCGCCGCCTTGCATAACGAATGAAAAGCCGCCCCCTCCGACAATGCCAGGTAACGTTGCAAACTTTGCGAATTTCCGCCACACTTGCCTCCCAAGTGCAGGACGATATCTTGTTCTTCAGTCACATGACGGCCGATACACTCCCAGAGGTCAAACTGCCTATTCTCCTTCTCCCAATAGTCTGAAGAAGCCACGGTCGCTGAATCCATGATCGTACCGTCCAGACTGGATACGACCGGAACAAGCGGCGAAGCCACGGACACCGTTGCTAGCAATTCTTTCATTTGTTTTTCAAAATCCATCAACCCCTGCCCAAAGGTACGGCGATGTGCCAAGAGGGTTACGGCATCTTCCAGGCGAAGCATCCCGGACAATACGGCGGCCGACCATTCTCCCACACCTTGCCCGATGTACAGGCCAGGCTTCATTCCCCAATCTTGAAGGGTCATTACCATCGCATATTGGAAAGCTAATAGCGACAGATCCCGTCCAATGCCGGAACCGGCTTCCAGTGGAACTGCAGTACACAGGCCTGCATCGTCATTATTCAGGCTGATATACGGGGCCGCGGCTTGAAGCACGGTTTCCCGATGTCTCAGAAAGGCCGGGTGATCCCTCAACACATCCCGACCTCTGGCATCGCCATGATCCGCCTCATTTCCCAGAACAATGACATTTCGGCGTTTCTCCGCTCCTTCGGATCTAAAAATTCCCGAAGGGGCAAGCTTGGACCGGTCTTCCAGCAAGGTAGCTAGTTTCAATTTGTCGGCCAGACCCTCGATGCTGTCAGCCTCAATCGAAATCCGGCAGGGAAAATGTCTCCTGCCCTCACCTGCCGTCCGGCAGATATCTTCAAGCCTCCATTCCTTATGCCGGTCTACCGCTCCGGAATACCGGTCTGCAAGCTCATTGAGAGCGTGGCGGTTTTTCCCGGAGATGGTAAGGATGAAGGGAAGCCGCGCCTCTTCTTTTTTTACCGTTCCGGGATTTATCGGAGCTTCTTCCAAAATGACATGGGCGTTGGTCCCCGTCAGACCAAAGGAGCTGATTCCCGCTCTGCGAGGTGCTCCTACCGTATACCACTCTGAAGTTCGATCATTCACATAAAAAGGGGTATCGGAAAAATCGATATATGGATTCGGGCAATTAAAATTCAGGGTCGGCGGTAGCTGCTTATGTTTCATAGCAAGAATTACTTTAATAATTCCCGCCATGCCGGAAGCCGGCTCCAGATGTCCGATATTCGATTTGACCGAACCGATGGCGCAATAATTTTTTCTGCCGGTAAAGGTTTCGAATCCACGGGTCAGCCCCTTTACCTCAATCGGATCGCCCAATGAGGTGCCGGTTCCGTGAGCTTCGACATAGGTTACCGTTTCGGGATGAACTCCGGCATTGCTAAAGGCCTCACGGATGACATTAGCTTGTTCCGAAGCGTTGGGCGCTGTCAGATTGTTGGAACGACCGTCATGGTTTACCGCCGTCCCCTTGATAACGGCATGAATCGTGTCCTGATCCTTCAAAGCTTGGCGAAGAGGCTTCAGCAGCAGAGCTCCGGCCCCCTCCCCAGGAACATAGCCGTCTGCCGAACGGTCGAATGTTCTGCAGATCCCTGATGGTGACAAAGCTTGAACCTGGCTCATCATAATATAATGCCTGATTCCAAGCACATGAACACCGCCAGCCAGGGCCATGCGGCACTCCCCGTTCTTTAAACTCTGGCAGGCTAAATGCAAGGCGGCCAGAGACGAAGAACAATATGTATCAACAATCATGCTGGGGCCGTTTAAGTTCATAAAGTGGGATACCCGGTTCGCCGTAACGGTATTGCCGTTGCCTAGGCTCCCGAAAGCCGATTCCCCTTCCTCCGACGGCAATCCGGCAAAATAGTTATTGTAGGAGGTACCGACAAATACGCCGACCTTGCGATCCGGTAGATTTCCCCCGTAGCCCGCGTGTTCGAAGGCTTCCCATGAGACTTCAAGAAACAACCGCTGCTTTGGATCCATCAGAGCCGCTTCTCTGGGCGATATATTAAAAAAAGCGGGATCGAACCGATCCATCTGTTTCAGAAATCCGCCGCGCGTACAGTACGTTTTGCCCGGATTGCCTGGCACTTCGCCGTAATAACGAGCCTTATCGAAGCGGGGAGAAGCCATCTCCGTAAGAGACATATTGCCGGAAATGAGATTGCTCCAGTATTCCTCGCCGCTATCGGCGTCAGGAAAACGGAGAGAGTAACCGATGATAGCAATGTCTTCGGATCTTACCGATGCGGGAACTCCGGTCGGCGATTCCGATAAAAGAATCTCCCTCGCCGCTACCCCGCCCATATGGGAAACTTTTTTTCCGGTATTGTCAGCATCATCGTGTAAAATCTCAGGGGCCGTTTCCAGATAAGCGATTCCTGATTCTTCCCTACGTATATTGCTTGTACTGTAAGTATCTTGTCCGGTCCGTTTCGGGCCTCCCTCTTTACTATGTTTCCCCTGCTGCGTGCCTTGACCGCTTCTGTAAGCTTCAAGCCGTTCCCCATACTCCCCCGTCAAATACGCAGCGAATTCGGAGATGGTCTGATATTCAAAAAATACTGTGGGATACAAATTGATTGTGAATTCACGTTCCAATTCGTGCACTAGTGATACCAGCGAGACGGAGTCCATGCCGAGCTCAAGGAAGGTGGGTTCCCGATCATCATCGGTCCATTCGCGGAATCCGGTCGCCGCTTGGACACGTTTCTCCATATGCTTACGGACCCAAGTTTCCAGGTCAATTTGTGCACGGGGATCGGCAGCGCCCTTGCCGGCGTCCGCAAATTCCATGTTCGGCTCTTGCTCCGGCTTATCCTGGGAATGGCCGGGGCCGCTGTCACCGAATGCATAAATATCCTTATTTCTGCGAAGATCGGCCACGATTTGCACTTCACCCGCTGCTACCGCTTTCTCCAAGGCATCCAGCCCTTTGTTCCCGCTAATGACGGCCACCCCCTGTCTGATTGCATTTTGTATGACTTTGGTATCTGCACTCATCCCCGTTTCCTCCCACAGTCCCCAATTGACTGACATCGTCAAGCCCGTAGACTGTTCCGATCGCCACCAGGCAAATCCGTCAACAAACGCATTAGCGGCCGCATAATCCGATTGCGATGCCGTTCCGGCAATAGAGGAAAGGCTTGAAAACAGCACAAAACATTTTAACGGTTCCTGCTTCGTCAGCAGATCCAGATTATACGCTCCCCAAATTTTCGAACTCATTACCTGCCGGAACGATTCCGCCGATTTCGTGGCAATAAAAGAATCTCGTATATGACCTGCCAGATGAAATACGCCGTCTATTGGCCCAAAACGGTTTTTAATCTGGTCAAGAACATCGCTCAATTGCTTTCTGTCGGTAATATCCGCGGTATAATAGACTAATTCCGGGTTTATTCCCCGAAGCCGCAGCAATTTATCTTTTTTGTCTTCAATCCCCGGTTCCGACTTCGCCGTACCGCGTTCATGGCCGGAAAGATCAACCGGGGTTCGTCCGATCAAAGCAATCCGGGCACCGTATTTGATGGACAGACGCTCTGCGAGTAAGGAACCGATCCCGCCCAAACCGCCGGTTATAACATATACTCCGCCGCGTTTCAGTGGTGCCGGCCGTTGTTCGGACAACTCGGGCGTTATTTCCTTCATTGCTGGCACAATGCGTTTGCTGCCGTCGTAAGTAACCAGAGGCTCGTTTGATCCACCTGCCATTTCTTTCATGAGAAGCATCTCTGCGGTACTGGGCACGGCGATGTCCAGAACGGAGAACTGTGCGCCGGGCATCTCCGCTTTTGCCGAGAGGATGAACCCTGTCATCGCCGATTTCCAGGGAATTGTCGCTCTCCCGGCAACGGGAAACGCACCATTCGTCAGTACCCGAAGTTCTTTGGCCCTTCCATTACTTCCGGACATTATTTCTTTTGCAATAGGGAGCAGTGCATAGACACCGAGCGTCAGGCCGTGCTCCCACGCGTTCCGAGAGTCAGCCGCGACCGGTGTTTGTCCGCTGACCCCTTCATCGAGGGTCCACATATGAATCACAGAACCAACAGGTTCAATTAACCCTTCCTTCAATGACCTCATATCTTCGCAGCTGCCCGGACGAACGGAGTATGTCCCATCATTTAACTTGGCGTATTCTGTCCCAGGGCAGACGGTAATAATGCGCAAGCCGTTTTCGCGCAGCCGGTGTTCAATCCTTTCGTGGTACTCATCCTCAAGCCGAAACAGCAGACAGAGTCCTTCCCGTACGGGGGGGCCCGGGTTAAGTTCCCTTATCGGACATTCCCTCCACACCCGCTTGTAGAAGACGATTTCGTCCAGCTTAAACTGTGAATCCTCTCTGTCGGAAAGAGCTGCCGCGAAATCGGAATGCGGGACTTTCTTCGCGTACGCATCCCTGATCAGTACAAGGGGAGTACCATCGCCACCAGTCAGGGTCAAGTCAAATTTGGTGATCTCGTTGTTGCTCTTGGTAACCTTACAGTTGGCCGTACAAGCACCTTGAACGGAACCCAACACGGCAACCTTGGAGAAATAAAAAGGTATAAACGAATGGGGCTGTTCAATCCGGTCATCCGGGCCGACTTCCAGCGCGGCAATTCCCTGCATAGCACTGTCGAGCAATCCGGGATGTATGCGGAAGGTTTTCCTGGCTCCATCGTCTTTAAGATCAAGACTTGCGACGACTTCCATTTCACCGGGATTGGTTTTCACCTCCTTTACTCCCCTAAAAAACGGCCCATGCCGGATTCCGATCTTCTCGGAATACAGCCGGTACAATTCTTCTCCTTTCAGCGTTCGGCTACAACGTCCAGCCAGCAAAGCGAGATCCGTCTGGTGCTCCTTTAACTGAACGGCAGTATTTACCATTCCCCTGGCGTGGACCTTCACCTCTTCGCCTACGCTTCTCAATGACAGGCTCTGCACCTCAAAACGGAACCCATCCCCAATTTTCTCCAGAATGATCTCCGCTCTCCGTTCCTTCTCCTCCTTCAGATACAGCGGTTCCAAGAAATGCAGATCTTCAAACAGCAATTGGCTCAGACCTGCAAAATCATGCACCGCCGCCGATACCGCTTCGATCCAGATGGTCCCGGCGATAACCGGTGCATTCCGCACGATATGATCTTTGAAGTACACTTCATTTTCGCAAAAGGTTCTGTAATAAATTCGCTTTGTATCGGACAGGAAAGTGAAACCGTCAAGCAAGGGGTGAGGATCGGTCATAGGATAAACTTCGCTTTCGGCCGTAGAATGATTCTTGACGGTGGAATGACCTTCGCTCGAAGGCCTGGATTGCTCTATCCAATGCCTCACGCTTTCGAACGGGTAGGTCGGCAACTGTTCGATGGCGGCCGGATCCGCCATTGTTTTGTACAGCGTCGGTGCCTTCGCTGCGAAGCCAGCCCTGTACAGTTCGGCTCGTGCTTCATTAACCGCTCTCCATACAGGTATCCCTTGCTGAAGTGTTGAAACCGATACGATCTCCCGAGGTCCCCCCAAATTTTGCACCAACTGGGCAAGTGTCTTGGATGGCCCTACCTCAAGAAAAACGTCTTTGCCTTCTTCCAGTAGAAGCTGTGCGGTCTCCATAAAACGAACGGGCTCGGTAATATGGGAAATCCAGTAATTGCTGTCTGTTCGGCTAATCTCGGCAGCCTGTAATGTGGAATAAAACGGAATTTTAGTTTCGTTGAACGAAACGGACGTGAGTACCGGGACGAAATCCTGCAAAACGGAATTCATCAGTGGAGAGTGAAACGCATGGGATACAGGCAATCTGCGATGTTCGAATCCCGCAGCTTCAAGAAGATTAAGCCACTGAACAACGGCGGACTCTTCGCCCGAAACAACGGTGTTGTTGATTCCGTTAACCGCAGCGATTCCAAGGAGCACCCGCCGTTCTCGCGGCAGGTTTTCCAAAGCCTCCTTCACACGATTTTGGGGGGCAAACACGACGGCCATTATGCCCTTTCGTTCCAGTTTATGCATCAGCAATCCCCGGTTGCCAATAAGCCGTATCCCTTCTTCCAGCGTAAACATTCCGCTTAGACATGCAGCCGGATATTCTCCTACGCTGTGCCCTATCACGGCACCGGGACGGATCCCCCATTCCATCCACAGCCGAGCCAATGCGTAATCCAGTGTAAAGGTAATCATCTGTGTTACGACAGTATCCTGTAATTCCAAAGCCGGAATGTCGCTACGCAGCAAGTAGTCCTTAAGAGACCGCTGTAGGTACGGAATGGCCAATTCCGAACAACGGTCCACCACCGCTTTAAAACATGGCTCCGTTTGGTAGAATACCTTGCCCATTCCTGAATACTGCGCCCCCTGGCCAGTAAAGAGAAATACCGGAGCTTTGTTTCTTCTTCCGCAGGAGCCATAACGCAGTACCTCCTGTCCGTTCGCTTCAGAGGACCAGGGCTTTAACGATTTCAGCAGCCGGGCTAGTTCTCCCGCACTTCGGTTCCATTGAACAGACAACCTATGACGATAAACGTCCCTGCCCTCCAACGCCCAATGGCAGATCTGGTGAAAAGTTTCCTCATCCGCATGCTCCAGCGCCATCCCGTAGGCATGCACCAGAGACTGCAGACCTTTCTCCGTAGCAGCGGAAATAGCCAGCATTTGAGAGCCCAGGTAGTGGAAGGCTTCTCTTCTTACCCTCACAGGAGCTTCGCACACTATCAGATGACAGTTGGTGCCGCCGAAACCGAAAGAGCTGATCCCTGCTGTTCTTGGTTGATTGTCCTGGGATTCCCATTCCTCCAGGCGGGAGGGAATGTAAAACGGCGAATCGAGCAATTGTAACCTGGGATTTGGCTCGTCGCAATGCAGGGAAGGCGGAAGCCGACGATGGCGAAGACACAGAAGAACCTTGATCAGACTGGCGATACCGGCGGCTGTGTCCAAATGGCCGATATTGGTCTTAACCGAACCCAAAGCGCAGTATCCCCGCTTTCCTGTATGCATACGGTACGTCTGCTCAAGCGCTTTGAACTCAATAGGATCGCCGATGACCGTCCCGGTTCCGTGGGCTTCTACATAACCAACCTGTTCCGGGTGGATCCCCGACTGCCGAAGGGCTTGCTCTAGCACATCCTTTTGTCCCTGCAGATTGGGGCTGGTTATGCCCATAGTACGACCGTCATTGTTCACCGCAGAACCCTTGATAACTCCGTATATGTTATCCCCGTCGCGGAGAGCGGCACCGAGCTGTTTCAATAGCACGGCACCCAGCCCCTCTCCCGCCACGAATCCATCAGCCTTCCTGTCGAAGGTCCGGCATTTGCCGTCTTCAGACAAAGCGCCGGAAAGACTCAGTATATAGTAAGGGAAAGGCTTCAACTTTAGCTCGCAGCCGCCCGCAAGCGCCATATCGCAATCGCCGGAACGAATGCTTTGGCATGCATAATGAACGGCCACCAGGGAAGAAGAGCAAGCTGTATCCACGGACAGCGAAGGACCCCTTAGATTAAAGAAATCAGAGATGCGCCCTGGAATCAGATTGGCCATATTGGCCGTCGCCATATCTTTGGATGGGACTGTTTTTCCAAACACCTCGTATGTTCCGGCCCTCGTACCGACGAACACGCCCGTTCGCGTATTTTCTATTTTCGACTTGGGGTATCCCGCACGCTCAAAAGTTTCATGGGCCAGTTGAAGAAACAACCGCTGCTGCGGGTCCATTAATTTAGCTTCACTATGGGAAATTCCGAAAAAAGCGGCGTCGAACTGATCGATATTTTCAATGAACCCCCCCCATTTCGAATAACTTGTGTTCGGAGTCCGCCTGGAGGGATCGTAGAATTCATCCAATGGCCAACGATCCGCCGGAATCTCGGTAATGGAATCTTTACCGCTGCTCAGATTGTTCCAAAATTGTTCCACAGAAGAGGAACCGGGAAAATTGCAAGCCAGTCCGATTACCGCTATATCCTCCGGATTTAATGAACCGGCCCCATTCTCCATGCCGATTTGATCGGCCGGGCCTTGTTCGACTGCGGCATTCAACAACAAGCGAGCGGCTTCCTCAGCGTGCATCCGTTTGCGAACCACTTCTTCGAGAATATAATCGAGATTCGATCCGTTCATATAATCTCCCCATCACTAACATATTTGTCCGCCAGAATTGCGAAAATCGCCGATTTGGCTTCCGATGTCGTCCATCTTCCCTCATACAAGCCCTCAAATATATTTTGCAATCGCAAGACGCAGTCTTCCGCTTCAAGCGTACCGGAGCTTGCATCTTTTTGAATGTCTGCTTCCTCATCTCCCAAAGAATCGTAACGAGGGGATTCCCCGAAATACCTGCGGTCCAAATAGGCGGAAAGCTGCCCTATGCTGGGATATTCTTCAAAACAGGAGGGATCTACCGCCGCTCCCGTATACTGTTCCAGCCGATACAAGGCATCTTTCATCATAAGGGAATCTATGCCGTATGCTCCCAACTCGAGGTCAGGCTCCAGTTCGCCGGGATCCAAACCTAGCAAACCGGTAAACAAGTCCGTCAGATATGTCAAGGTTCCCCCAGCATGACTCTGTTTGCATAAAGCGTCAGAACCGGGAGCTGGAGCTTTCCCCTCCCCACTTTGATCCAACGTAGAGACAGGAAGAGGCGGTGTGACTTTTTTCACAACGATATCCAAACCAAAATTATACCCTTCATGCATGCGCTCCAGTTCCGACAAGAACCGCTCGCGGTCTTTCAGTTTCAATACAGCTACATTTCCGTTAATGTTGTCAATACGAACAAGGAGATTCAGCAATTTTACTCCCTCCGCGTCCGTTAGCGGTAAAAGTCCATCTTCTTTCAGGCGTTCGGCCAGCCTCGGCTCAAGAACCATGCCTCCGCCTTCCCAGTATGGCCAGTTTACGGAAATCACCTTTTGTCGCGATTCCAGGCCGAGAACAGCTCCTGCTCCGTCCATGAAAGCATTGGCCGCTGCATAATCGGCCTGCCCAGCCCGCCCATAAAGCGAGGCAATGGAAGAAAAAAGAATCATATATTCGGGTCGATCATGGCGAAACAGTTCGGCAAGAGCGGCCAACCCATGGATTTTTGGTCTGCATACGCGACGAATGCTCTCTGGGGTTTTGCCGGAAAGCAGCGCGTCCTCCCTTGTCCCTGCACAATGAATCACTCCATCAATTCTGCCGAAAGCCCCGATCGTTTCCCGCAGCCATTCGAGCATCGCTTGCTTGTCGGAGATATCGACGGTTCCATAGCGAACGACATCACCGAACTTCTCTAATCTCAGCAGACGTTTAATTTTGGCTGCTGTACCCCCACGATCTTCGGACCGTATAAGCCTGTCCCATTCCGCTCGTGGAGGAAGGGGTTGACTCCCAGTTAAAAGCACGAGTCCAGCCCCCTGCTGGACAAGGACTTCGGCCATTGTCGCGCCCAGCCCTCCCAAACCGCCAGTGATTAGATATATTCCTCCCGGCTTGACTAATCGGCGCCGACCTGTTTCATAATCCGATTTAACAGCAGGGACCAATATTCTTCTATGCCTTTTTCCTCCACGATACACGGCTTCCTTACTAGGCTGCAGAGCCTTAATCTCCGAGGTTACCGCAAGAGATATATTCTCCACGCTCATCTCCGGTAAAGATACATCGACGGTAACGGCATAGACGTTCGGAATCTCCTCCGAGAGACTTAACGCTGCGGATCGTACCGCTCCCGCATGCGGTAAATATTCCGCAGTTCCGGAAGAGAATAGGGCTTGATCGGCTGAAACTGTAACAATTCCGACCCTGTTCTTCAATCTGACCGAATGGAGCGCCTGTCCCAAGAAACAAAGGGAATAAACGCCCAGTTGAAGATCCCTTTCCAGCGCCTCTTTGTCATATGAGCCACCATATTCGGTGGAGCACATCCACAAATGGATGATGCCGTGGACTGATCCATAGTCCTCAAGAGCGCATGAAAGCATATGCCGGTAATGCTCTACGTTGCTTGGGTCAAGCGAATAATTGCCGGAATCCGTCTTACTGAATGCATCGCCTGGGCATATTTTAATAACGTACTGCCCTTCAGCTTCCAATTTCCGTTCGAGATCCGCTGCAATTCCGCGATCGTCCTCAAACAGCAGCCACACCCCGCCAGATTTCAGCGCTCCCGTCTTAAGAGCCCCTAGTTCATGCCACTTCCAGCGGAATATCATATCGCTCTCCGTCAGGACCGGCGAGGATTCCGCCTCCGCTTCCCGTCCGGTGCTCTTAATCGCTAATGCTATTTCCGACTTCCTCTCCGTCCCTGAAGAAATCCAGCAGGAGCGCATATCGAAGGCGTAAGTCGGCAAATTGATTCTTGCGCCGTCCGAGGTCTCATTGAATCGATCCCAATCTATTGAGACGCCTAGTACATAAAGGCGGGCCACCGCAGTCATGATTCCCTGAATCTCGTCCGCTTTGTCATCCACCATAGGAATGAATAGCTTCGCCTCACCGAATGTTAATTGACTAATCGGACCGGCAACGATCGTTGCTGCCGGTTCCGTCAATCCGGGCGCAATGGCCGGCGGGTGCTCGATGGAGTGGCGTTCCGCCGCAATGTCATTCGCGGCCGACTTGGGTGACAACGAGCCCGAAGCAGCAGCAACCGTCGCCTTTCCCGTACCATCACCTTTCAGATGCGTAAAACAAACACCCCATTGACAAAGAACACGGAACAAGCTGTACTGTACGATAAAAGACAATATCCGCTCATCGGCTGAAGTAGAGGCGGGATTAAAATTCACGTTTTGGAAATATTGCTGCACCCCTTCGCTGTACGGGTTTACCGCTGCGATGCATTCGTCGACGGCATGCCGGAACTCAGAAAGGCTCTGATACAACTGCCGTCCGTATCCTTTGGCAAGCATCGGCTGCAATGACCGCCAGTCAGGAAAGTACATTCCAACCCCGGCTTCATCTTCGCTCGTTACAGGGGAAATGCTCTCTTTCCCCCCAAAAGGAAAGCTCCCATATACTTTCGGCAGCCCATTATGCCTCCCGAATGACCCGTCGCCTAACGTTACGCTCTTCAAGGCATGCAGCAATTCTTCCGTATCGTCCACCACCACCGCTAGGCGGTAGGGAAAATGTCCTCTTCCGATATTCAAGGTATAACTTATGTCTTCCAGAACTGGCTGACGGACGCCCAAAAACTTGACAAACCGGTCGACATAGCGTTCCAATGCGGTTTGAGTCTTCGCTGAGAACGTGACGACCCTGGGAAGGCTCCTAACTTCATCCCCCGGGCGGCGCAATTGTTCCGTAGATTCCGGTGCCTCTTCCAAAATCACATGGGCGTTGGTTCCCCCCATTCCGAACGAACTGACGCCCGCCCTCCTAGGGGACCCCTCCGTTTCCCACCTTGTGGTTGTATCCGCGATATAAATCGGCGAATCGACAAATGGGATATAGGGGTTAGGCTCGTTGAAATGAAGGCTCGCGGGAATTTGCTTGTGCTTCATAGCGAGGAGGACCTTAATGACACCGGCGATTCCCGCTGCGGCCTCCAGATGCCCGATATTGGTCTTGACCGCCCCCAGCGCACAGAAGCCCTGCTTGGGTGTCAGGGAAGCAAAAGCATCCCGTATTCCGTTGATTTCGATAGGGTCTCCCAGCGCTGTCCCCGTCCCATGGGCCTCAAGATAAGTAATCGTATCTGCGGGTACCTCGGCTTTATGAATTGCCGTACGGATTAAATCAGCCTGGGAACGCGCACTCGGCGCGGTGAGACTGACGGAACGGGCTCCGTGATTCACATGCACCGATTTAATAATGGCGTAAATGGGATCTCGGTCTCGAAGTGCGTCTTTCGCTTTTTTTAATACAATGAATCCGACGCCTTCTCCGTCCACGAATCCGTTGGCCCGCTTATCAAACGCATGGCATCTTCCGTCAGGAGACAAGGCTTCCATCTGACTTAAGAGCACATAGTAATCCGGCTTGACAATCAGATTGACTCCCCCAGCAAGCGCATGCTCGCAATCTCCCGCTTGCAAACTCAGGCAGGCGTTATAAATAGCTACCAACGAAGAAGAACACTGCGTTTCCAGAGAAACACTAGGACCGGCGAAATTCATGAAGTGAGAAATTCTGTTGGCTATGATTGCATTGGAATTGCCCAAGCCGCTGCAGCTGACGTCCGGATCAAACGCTTTTGTAAAATAATTGTTGTTAGATACGCCTACGAAGACGCCTGTCGTCGTTCCTCCCAAGATGCCGCCTCCGTAGCCTGCATCCTCCAGCGCTTCCCATGCAGTCATTAGCGCCAATCTTTGCTGAGGGTCCATGTAGGCGGCTTCTTTAGGCGAAATATTAAAAAATAACGGATCGAAATTGTCGATACCTTCGACCAATCCCGCTTTCTTGCAGTAGGTTTTTCCGGGTCGTCTATTCGTGTCGTAATAATCTTCTGTATTCCAGATCCGACCGGGAATCTCCCCAACGCTCTCAATGCCGTCGCGAAGATTGTGCCAGAAATCGTTGATATTATCCGCTCCTGGGAATCTTCCCGATACGCCAATGATGGCAATATCACATTCTCTGAGTCCGTCTTCGGACAATATACCGCTGTTGCCTTTCATTTTGACAGAATCCCGTTGCATGCCACCGCTTTGCGGCAAGGTTTCTTCTATGTTTTCGACTTCTTCTTCCTTCCCGGATGACATCCCGGAATGCCGGAATTCATCCAAGGCGAGTACGGCTTCGCTGTCCGCTTTGCTGCTAAACAAGGAGATCAAGGCTTCACGGTGATGCTGTATCAGATATTTGCTCAGATCAGGAAGGGTCGGGTACTCAAAAAACAAGGTTGGATATATTTTCAGGCCCAATTCCTGCTCAAAATGTTCGGTCAACAAAACAATACCAAGAGAGTCCAGCCCCATATCGAGAAAGCTTGCTTTTGTATCCAAAGACGTCTCCTCGCGCAGCAGCAGCTTCGCGATTTTAGAAACAAGCAAAGCTTTTATCCGTTCCTCTAGCCGAAATTCGGAAACTAACGATGTTTCCACGGCATTCTCCTTCTGCATGGGAGACTCTTCTTTTTCTTCGGCGGAAAGTCCGGCAAGCGGGTCATTGGAAATAGCCTTCGTCTGGATGACAAGTTCTTTTTTTTCCAGCGGAGCGATGCCGACCTGCACCTCTCCCAATCTCATCGAAACGTCGAAAGCGGCTATTCCTTCTTCTGTCAACATCGGTCTTATTCCTTTGGCAGATAGAGACGCCGTGTAGAACGGGTCGGCTACAATTCCTGCTTCGCCCCAAATGCCCCAATTAATGACGAGCGTTCTCCCGTTTCCTTTTCTTGCGCGGCTACGGGCAAACTGGTCTTTGTACAGACTCCCCGACATATAGTTGCCTTGGCCCGCATTCGCAAAAAATGTAATCATTCCAGAGAAAAGAATAAAAAAGTCCAGTTGTTCGTTTTGCGTTACCTTATCCAGAATCCAGGTTCCATGCAATTTGGGCTTCATCGCCTCCCACATGTCGGCTTCGGTCATATTCCGAATAAGGCTGTCTTTCAGGACAAGCGCTGAATGAATTACCCCATTGATCTGGCCAAAATCAAGCTTAATTCGGCTAACAATTTCAACCATAGCGTCCTGATCGCAGATATCGCCCTGCATAATTACGACGCGTGATCCGGCAGCCTCGATTTCTAGTATCTTTTTAATCTTTGCTGCGATTTCAGGATGGGACCGCCCGGCATCTTCCCAGCTTTCTCTTGGAGGAAAATAAGACCGGTTGATCATGATCAAAACCGTCTCTGCTCTTTCCGCAATATGCTTGGCCACTTCAAGCCCAAGTCCGCCCAATCCTCCTGCGATCATATATACGCCATTATGTTTAAAGGAAATAGGGCTTGCCGGCAGGACCGATTGCCGTATCTGCTGTATTTCCCGAACATACCTCTCTCCTCCGCGAACAGCCACGGCAGAGACGCCGTCCTTGTTTTGCCGCTCCTCCTTCAACCGATGCCAGATTTCAAAGAACGTCATTCCCCGCTCAACATCAAGCAATGAACAGAAGATATTACCGTATTCCAAAGGAATCGTCCGGAGGATACCAAGTAACGTAGCCTGTTCAGACAGCAATTCTGTCTCATCGCCGGTCACATCGAATGCACAGCAGGTGGCCGCCTGTATAAATAGAGGCTGACGAAAGGAATTGCGAACGGCTTTTACAGTATGAAGTATGCTTATGCAGCCGCTATACTGGCTGTTCTCCAATCGCTCAAGGCCGGCCGTGCCGTCTTTGAGCAAGCTCCAGAGATTGATAATTCCTGCGATTTCCCCGTGCTGCTGCCGGATCTGCCGAAACAGCAATTCGTAATGATCGGGGTTGCGTGGATTAATCGTAAAATATCCTCTATCCTTACAGTCTGTTACAAAATCCTGTCCGCTGAATACGGGTATAATCGGTGTATCGCCCAATTTATTTCCCACGGATTGGATTTGCTGTGGATCACAGAAGACAACGACGCTCCGAACCTCTTCGTTGTCGTTCGCCGTGGGCGACAAAGGCGTTCTGACCCAATAAGGGGCATAGAACCAATCTGACTTATCCATGCTCTCCGTGGCAGTTGTGCCCGATTCCTTCTTCTTCACACGAAGCCCTTGAACAAATACACACACATTGCCGTTTATATCAAGCAAACGCACATCTGCGCGTACTATCGTCCCGCCTGCACTCTGTTCAACATTGTCTGCAATCGCATAACCCTTAAATCCCGGCAAGGCGAAATATTGAATTTCCTCCGCACTAAACGGCATGTATGGGCCATCTTCATGCTGGATCGAGTTGACGCCGGTAATACTCTGCAGCGCGGCGTCGATCAGCGCAGGCAGGATATATTCAGGGCCAAGAGCGGCGGCCGCAGCTTCTCCAAGATCAATTTCTGCAAAAGCCGATTGCCCCCCAGGCCACAACGTTTGCAATCCGCTAAACAACGCACCGTATTCCAGCCCTTTGCGGCGAAGTTCCGCAAGCATTTCCCCTCCGGAAATCGGAGCAGTGACTCTTCTTGCAAAATCATCCAGTGACTGTTTAATTGGAAGAGAAGCCGGGGCCGTCAATATCCCTAGCCGATATTCGCCAGTAGTATGAAGAATCCATTCCTTATCAATGTCCGCCTGCCTGCTAAGAATCCTGAACGACCGCCCGGACGCCAATTCTACTCTGCACTTGACAGACTGCCCCTGCTTTAGAATTAGCGGGAACAGATGCACAACATTACGAAGCGCTCCGGCTTCATCGCCAAAGACGAAGCGTACGGCGTTCCGTACGAGTTGCCAGTAACATACTGCCGGAAAAACTATTTCCCCGTTAACCCGGTGATCCCGAAGCAATGGATCGGCGCTGTCTAATTGGCATTCGTAAACTGACATTCCGTCAAGCGTTTCCGTGCTGACTCCTGCCGGCTTCGCCGATGACGCTGATAAATGCCATTGCTGCTCGGCCCAATACTTCCTCAATTGAAACGGGTAAAGAGGAATGGAGATCTTATGACGTAAACCTTCGCGTTCCAGCTCCTGGAAGCATGGTGCGGCTCCGTTCACGAACAGTTCGGCAGATGCCTTTTTCAGGGAGTCCGCGTCCTTCATAAAAGGGGTTAGAGTACTCACTACAGGGAGCTCTACACCCATATCTTTTACCATCGTTGTTAATGTCGTACCCGGTCCAGCCTCCAACAGAATCGAACAGCCGTCATCCCGTAGAAAGTGTATTCCACTTTGGAATTGTACCGGCTGCAAAACATGCTCCTTCCAATAACCCTTGTCGAAATCTCGAAGATAGCTTCCGGTAACATTGCTTACAATGTCGATTTCAGGAGGATGGAACTGAACGGTGTCCAACACCCTGTCAAAAGCATCCAGCATTGGAGACATCAGAGGAGAATGAAACGGATGGGATACCGAAAGCTCACGGCACGTGATCCCCATACCGCCAAGCAAAATCGCTGCGTCCGCCAATCCGGACTTCGTACCTGAAAGAACGGTATTACCAGGACTGTTAATGGCTGCTATAGACAGTTCGGATTTCAAACGTCCGCTCGAGTGTTCCAGGAACTGATTGATTCGTTCATATCCGGCAAAAGCAACCATCATACCACCATCAACCCGCAATGATTGCATCAGTCTTCCCCGTTCAGCAATCAGCTTGACCGCATCCGGGAGATTCAACACTCCCGCTATGCAGGCGGCCGCATATTCGCCGACGCTGTGTCCGAGCACAGCCGACGGAGTAATACCGGCGGCCATCCACATTTTCGCCATGGCGTAACCGATTGAAAATACTAGCGGTTGAGTAATAGCGGTATCCGACAAGGACGCAGATCTATGACCGTTGTCCGCGTCCCCTTTAAAAATCAGGTCGGTAATATTAAATCCTAGCCAAGGTGCAAACAGGTCAGCGCATGCGTCAAACGCTTCCATGAAATGCCGTTGGGTTTGATACAGTTCGCGGCACATACCGGGATATTGCGCACCTTGACCCGGGAACAGAAACGCAACTCGCGTCTCTTCTCCATGACCGCTCGTCCTCATGTGAATTTTAGAGTTTCCATCGATTCCAAAACCACCCTCAGGATTCTGCCGGGCACGCTCCAGCTTGTCGATGGCGTCACTCCGTCCTTCACAAACCACGGCCAGTCTATATTCAAATGACTCCCGCCCGTTATTCGCCGTATGGCAAAAATCAGGAAACTGCTGATCTGAAATCCGCTCCAGCACCTCCTTGTATCTTTCGATCATTTTGTACAAGGAAGCTTCGTTTCTTGCCGACAAAGTGAGCAAATATGTATCTTCAGGTCCAGGAGCCGCCCCCGGTAATGGTTGCTCCGCTTCCCCGATAATCATATGACAGTTTGTTCCGCCAAAGCCAAAAGAACTGACAGCTGCCAGTCTGGGAAATTCGCTTCTCCACTCCTCCGTACGTGAAGCGACATAAAATGGTGAAGTAACAAGCCCGAATCTTGGATTGGGCCTTTGGCAATGAAGGGTGGGCGGTATGGTCTGATGATGCAGCGACAGCACTGTTTTGATAAAACTTGCAATGCCAGCGGCCGAATGAAGATGCCCGAGATTCGATTTTACCGTTCCAAGGGCACAAAAATTGGATTTTGTGGTGAAATCTCTGTACACTTCCGTCAAGGCGCGGACTTCAATGGGATCACCGAGAAAGGTGCCGGTTCCGTGAGCCTCGATCATACCGATCACTTCGGGATTCACGCCCGCTTGCTCAAGGGCCGCACGGATTACCTTCTTCTGGGCCGATACATCCGGCGTCGTCACACCCACCGTATATCCGTCATTGTTAACCGCTGAGCCTTTAATAACAGCATAGACGGTATCCCCGTCGGCAAGCGCGGAAGAAAGCGGCTTTAACAATACCGCCCCGCCTCCTTCACCCGGGACATACCCATCCGCGGTTGTGTCGAACGTCTTACATTTCCCTTCGGGTGACATGGCGTTAATTTGGCTTAACATAATGTACGTCTCCGGAGTAAGCAGAAGATCGACTCCCCCCGCGATCGCCATTTGGCATTCTCCGCTCCGCAAACTTTGACAGGCCATATGAACGCTAACCAGCGAAGAGGAGCAAGCCGTATCCAGCACTATCGACGGCCCGCTTAAATCCATTACATTCGATATGGCTGCAGCAATCATGTTTGGGGCTTTGCCAAGCAATCCGGCCCGGGCCAATTCAATATAGTCTTTCCTGTTTCGCTGTTCCGGAGTTTGCCGGGCCATCTCCTCCAGCACTTGATAAGCGTTCCCCCTCGCTCCGGCGAACACTCCGATATCGTGCCCCTCTCTGGAGCGACGGCTCCCGTATCCCGCATGCTCCAGAACCTCCCAGCAGAGAATAAGAAATAGTCTCTGCTGCGGGTCAGTAAGATTAGCGAATGATGTCTTCATTCCAAAAAATTCCGGATCGAAATCTTCTATCGAATCCAGAAAACTCCCCCACTTACTGTAGCTTTTGAAAGGGATTCCTCTCTCGGACGAGTAGAAAGCTGCGGAGTCCCAGCGTTCGCTGGGGACTTCGGTTACGGAATCCAAACCGGCCGTCAGATTGACCCAGAAATGGCCGGGATCATCCGCTCCGCTGAAACGGCATGACAGGCCGATCACGGCAATGTCTTCGTGAATCGGATCCCGACCGACTGATGCAGCCTGGCTCTCCATATCCAGTTGATGTGCTTTCAGCAATTCGAAGGCTGTTTCGACAGCAATTTCCCTGGCGGCAACTTTGTTCAGCATGAATTCCGTAAATTCACTCATACGAAACCTCCAAGTCTACCAATAGCTTCTTTAACTTCAAGATTTCCGTCATATAAATCCGTCAACAAGCTGCGCAGCCTCTCCTCGTCAGAAGCCAGCGCGTTCGTTCGACCTTCGTCGCAGTATTGCCCCGACTGAGAGTCCTTGCAAGAAACGATGCCAGGGCCCTCTACAGCCAATGTTCCTTCCGAAGAGGCCACTCCCAGCTCATCTATCAAATAGCGTGCTAATGACTGAGTATCAGGATAATCCAAAATAATGGACGGATGGGTATAGACACCATATTCGCTTTCCAATGCACCGATCATATCCGTAACAGTCACCGAGTCTATGCCGTAATCTTGAAACGGCGTTCGCTTGTCAATTTTATCGTGAGGAAATTGCAAAAACTTTGAAATTAAACTAATAATATATTTCTCCACAAGATAATAGTTTCCTTTTATATTATTTGTTTTTCTTGCAAATTTTGATAAATGATCTATTTTTGTCACATTTTTCGTTATTATGGATTCGTCCTTCAACGATTTATAGCCTTCGGGCTTCATTACTATCATATTTCCGTTCAAGGAATGAGACAGAAGATAATCCAGCGCGCTGATTCCTTCCTCTTTGTCCAACGGACAAATGCCGTCGGATTGCGGCCGTATGGCTCCAAGCCCTACCCCCTCCCATAAAGACCAGTTAACGGATAGAACAGGCCCTTTATGACTCCCTAATACGCTTTGCGATAGAGAATCCAGAAAGGCGTTGGCTGCCGCATAATCTCCGAGGCCCGCGCCAAATTTTCCGTGAACAGAAGCAATCGACGAGCACATCAGGACAAAACAGGTATTCTGTCCGGCTTTGTTCAAAGCTTCAAACAGGGCAATTCCACCGTGCACCTTGGGCAATAATACATTACGAAACGAGCGATTCGACTTGGACAACAGCGAACGATGAACGCTATCCAGAATTCCCGAACAGTGGAATACTCCGTCGAGCGCTCCGAAAGAAGCAGTAATCTCTTCAAGCAACTTTTGCATGGCATGACTGTCGGAGACATCCACGCTGCGGTAATGAACCTCCGTTCCGAATCCTTTAATTCTTCGCAACAATTCCGTTTGTGGAGGAGAACTTCGACCGGTCAAAATTAAACGTCCCGCCCCCCGCTCCGCCAATAGTGCGGCAAATGTCATTCCCAGACCACCTAAACCGCCTGTCAAAAGGTAGCAGCCTCCCTTTCGTACCCAAGTGCCGTCCATGCTGTTTCTTGTTAGTCCGCTGTATGGCTCAACACTATGGAGATAGCGCGTACCCTCCCTGTATGCGACCTCTGTATACTTTTCATTCATGTGACGGGCTTCTTCCGAACAAATCTCCTCGATTTCAGCCGTTTCGACGGTACCGGGAGCGAAATCAAAGGTGACACAGCGGAGCTTGGAACTCTCATAAGGAATAACTCTCGCGAGGCCCGTCATCAAAGCATTCATCGGTGCATAAACAGGCTCGCCAAAAACGTTCTGAACACCTGTCGTCGGAATTAAAACATCTGCCAAGCGAATCTCGTCGCATCTGTTCAATGCCTGTACTGTTGAAAGCAAGGAGAGCACGCTCTCTTCCAACTTTCGGTCAACATCGGCGCCTGAGGTCGATTCAGAGAACAGGCCACCGAGATGGACGACCCGGAAATAACCCCCGTGATCTCTTGCCGTCTCCCGCACTGCACGATGATAATCCTCATTATTTTCAAAATTAATAGAGTAGCTGTATGCGGAATGTCGGGTAAACTGCGAGCCCCCAGTTATTATGACCATGTTCTGGTCCTTGCACCCGAATGTTGTATGTCCCCCAAGTTCTCCGTTTGAAGGATAACGGGGATCAAATACCAGCCAAGGAATTCGGTCTTCTGTCTCTTTGTCCCGAATCGTTTCTTCCTTCCAGACAGGTTTATAAAGAATTGTCGGTGTCTCGCCGGACATGGAACGATTCCCTTGGTGAACACACTTTAGTCTTCCTCTGGTCAACCCAAGCAGGCACATATTGCAATTCCGGCAGAAGGAGACATAATCTTTATCACGCTGTAAACGTTCCAGAAAATCCGGTTCACATATAAATGGCCGGGCCAACCCAATCAGATCGGCAGCGCCCTCCTTTAAATATTCGCTGATTTCCTCGCCAGAGCGCAGTCCGCCGGTAAATACCACCGGAATAGAGACAGAAGCTTTTAATGCCTTCAACTCACGGATACGCTCAGCCCTTTCCGCTGAATTAAGGGAATTTCGGGCGTCAGGGCCGGTGCTGAGCTCAATCATGTCGACTCCGATGTCCTCCAGAATACGCAATAGTTCATACTTCTCCGGAGCTGTTAATCCCAACTTCCGCGGAATATCCAGTTTGACGGACAACAGGGGGCCGCGGCCTATTCTCGTCCGAATCGCGGAAATAGTTTGCGCCAGAAGCGACAAACGCCCCGCAAAGCTTCCTCCCCACCGATCGGTTCTCCTGTTCCCAGCCGGAGACAATGATTGGGATAAAAGATAACCATGCGCTGCATGCAGTTGAACACCGTCGGCCCCTGCGAGCACTGCGATCCCTGCTGATTCCGTAAAACGCTCGATGATATCCACGATTTCCGTCTCACTAAGCGCTTCGAATGACCATCCGTTCGGTTCGGCTCCCTGATTTGCCCTGGGACCGGCATGGTTCAACTGAATAATCGCAATTGCCCCCGTGTCCTTCATCGTTCGCACAACCCGTTCTAACATCTCGTGCTGCGGCTGTTCCCTGGAAATGACAATCTCTCTACCGGCGCTTCTTGCCTGCCGTCCGATCATAATGTTTCCGGATATTGTAATACCCGCCCCGCAGCTCTGCCAGGATTTCAACTGCTCAATATAAGCCTCGGTAATTATTCCTTCCGGCGTTCCTAGCGCCGTCTCGATTGCCGACTTTACGATTCGGTTGCCAAAATGTCTATTTCCGTGGCAAAACGATTCGAAGATTGGAATTTCCAATCGGTCCGGCTCTTCGCAGCCGTCCGGGCAGGTCGGAACCGCTTTAACTTCAGCAGCAGGCTGAACTGGGACTCGTTCATCCCAGAATCGCTCCCGCTCGAAGGCATAGTTTGGCAAATCCAGCATATTTCCGCCAAAGTCCGCGGCTATTTTATCCCAATGGACGGATATTCCTTGAGCATAGGCATGGGCAAGCAGCAGAAACAGTTCTTTCAGTCCTCCTGCGTTCTCACTCGAAATTTCAATCACATCGTCAAAATCGTCGGTCGCCTTTTCAAGCCTGATCAAAGAACCAGGTGCGGTTATTGTTTGAATTGCCTCCGACGGTAAATCGTGCGGTTCTTCTCCCGAACATAACTCACGGAAAATCGTATGAAGTTCTCCATCTCCCGACAGAATCCGGGCCGTAAAATCCCCTTCCCCGGCACCGGTTACCGCCAAAGGCGTTATACCCCAATCCATGAGCACCCTGGCGACAGCATATTCGAACGCGGTTCTAGCGATATTAACAACGCTTTGCGATTTCACGTCCAAAGAATTGGAGGAAGCCGCAGCAAGATTAAACAAGGCGGATGGCCGACTCAGTTTTAACGCTTCACTGAAAGGCTTGGCGTAATAGTTGAATCTGGGTAAGCAGCAAAGTTCCAAGCCATTTGCGCCACAAGCCTTTCCTGAAAAGACAAACAATATTCTGCTTTTCCTCACAGAAGGCTGAACGTGATTGAAATAAACAGAGCCCCTGGTCTCCTCTCTGCTCATAGCCTCCAGACATTGCAGCAGTTCCTCCCTGCTGCTGTACACGCAAGCCATGCGGTATGGAAAATGGTGCGCTCTTCCTGTGCCTAGCGAATATGCGATATCATCGCAGGAGTACTGCGGATTTCGCATGATCGCAACCTGAAGGCGGCTCGACAGCATCGCAAGGGATCGCATGCTTTTGGCTGATAGAGCAGCGACATGCACGGCTCTTCCGCTGACGGCCCTGGTTTGCCTTGGGGCCTCCTCTAAAATAACATGGGCATTAGCTCCTCCCATACCGAACGAGCTTACCCCTGCACGCAGCGGGTAAGGCGATGTCCAAGGAACCGCACGGTCATTGATGTAGAAAGGGGTGTCCTCTAGCAGCGTATTTGGGTTCGCTTCCCTAAAATGGAGATGTGGAGGAAGCAGCCGGTGTTTCATGGCCATCACCACTTTGGTTACACCGGCCAGCCCTGCGGCCGATTCCAGGTGGCCAATGTTTGTTTTGACCGAACCGATTGCACAGAAGCTTTTGCGTTCAGTCCAGTCCTCAAAGCTTGACTTCAAGGCGGATATCTCCACTGGATCTCCCAGCGGCGTACCTGTTCCGTGTGCCTCGACGTAAGATATGGTATCGGAAGGGACGCCCGCTTGTCGCAATGCCTCCGTCACGACGGCCGTTTGTGCTTTCGGATTAGGAGCGGCTAACTGGCTCGATCTTCCGTCGTGATTGACCGAGATCCCTTTGATCACCGCATGAATGCGATCCCCGTCTTCCAGGGCTTTTTTCAGAGGCTTAATAACCACTGCGCAGACGCCTTCACCGGATACAAAGCCATTGGCCCGCTTGTCGAAAGTCCTGCACTTTCCATCCGAAGACAGCGCCTTGATCTGACTGAGCATCGAGTAGTATTCAGCCGGGATGACCAAATTAATGCCTCCCGCCAACGCCAGCTCGCACTCCCCATGAATTAGACTGAGAATGGCGCTGTTCAAAGCCACCAGTGATGAAGAGCATTGAGTGTCAATTGACAGACTGGGACCGTTTACGTTCAAAAAGTAGGATAAACGATTGGCAACCATTGCATTGGAAGTCGCCAAAGCACTGAAGGTATCTTCAGGATCAAATGTTAGTTGGTGATAATGATGATTGGACACTCCGGCGAATATACCGGTACGTGACGGAAGCCGCTGGCCGCAGTACCCGGAATTTTCAAACGCCGACCATGCAACTTGTAAAAACAGTCGCTGCTGGGGGTCCATCCGCTTGGCTTCTTTCGGAGAGATATTAAAGAACGCCGCATCGAAGTCGGCGATACCTTCCATCCACCCAGCCCACTTCGAAATGGTTTTCCCCGCAGCCGGCTGTGTTCCACCATAATGCACCTTCGCATCCCATCGCTCCGGACCGATCTCACGAACGCTGTCTCTGCCCGACACTAGATTGTCCCAAAACTCCTCAATATCGTTCGCTTCCGGAAACATTCCCGCCATTCCTATAACGGCAATGTCCGTATCCTTGACAGGCCGTTCCGGAGAAAAAGAAACCGATTCTTCGGATTCAAAATCGCGTTCGTAAGAATCACTTTCTTGCGGATTTTCCCGATTTGGCGACGAATCCGGAGCCGCAGCGATATTGCGTTGAACATACACGGTAAAGGCTTCGTTATACTTCTCCGATAAATGGAGAGACATCTGATCAAACGTCTGATATTCAAAGAACAGCGTCGGATATAGTTTAATGCCGATATCTTTTTCAATGGCCGACGTCAGCGTCACAAGAGCCAGAGAATCGAGCCCTGCCTCCATAAATCCGGTATCCGGACCGACGGCAGTAAATGGCCGGTTCAATAACTGAGAAGCTTTGAATTCCAGGTATTGAAACACATGCTCATATAAATCCGTTTCTCCCACCCCGGAATTCTTAGTGAAATTTCGGTTATCCCGCACCTCGCCGTCTGGCTTCGCGATTGCAATTGCTGCGGAAGCCGCGGCTGTGGCTCGAGGTTCGGCAGACCCAGCGTATTGCGCGACAATGACCGAAAGGGGAAGCCGGACGGATTGCCGGCGGTCCAAAGGAAGACAGACAGCACGTTCAAAACCCAAAGATGGCATTGCCGCTTCCCAAACATCCGGTTCCAACAACGCTGAGCTCTCACGAAACTCCTCGTCTTCATACTTCCACCAACCGTCGGTAATGCCAAAAATCAGATCTGCATAACGCACTACCTTTGTAGTTTCTACCATTAAAAGAATTGCGCCCGGGGTCATCAGCGCTTGAACATGATTCATCGTGTCCCTCAGTCGGGCAGTGGCGTGAAGTACATTGGCAGCGACGACGATATCGTAGCGCTTGCCTTCAAAGCCTTGCAGATCAGGGCTTTTCTCGATATTGAGCACGCGGTAATCCACAAATTCGTACTCGGCAAAGTTTGTTTTTGCTTTATGCACTAAAACGGGCGAAATGTCGGTATAGGTATAAGAAACGGGCAAGTTCGCAATCCGCGGCAGGATACGGGCGGTAGTACCGCCGGTGCCTGCTCCGATTTCCAGAATATTTACAGTGCCTCTACCAGCCGCTTTGATGCGCACACACTCCTCCGCAACATAGGCGGCTAGATCGTTGTAAGGTGAGGGCATATGATACAAAGGGGCCAGGATATCGGACGAGCCCCGAGGGAACAATACCTGCATCGGGTTCATTTCGCCTCGCAGTACCTCGGGATAATGCTTCATGCAGTGACTTACAATGGAAGTGTAAATATCCGGAATGTTAAAGTTCTTCTCCAGACTCGCTCTCAACTCTGCGATGTCCGGCTGCGCTTGCTTGCCGTCCCGCCAGAAGCGGTTCCCATCCGAAGCTATCAATCCTTCTTCTTTGACCATATGGAGCATGGCAGAAAGCATCCGGACATACTTGGTCTGGACAGAGCACTTCTCCAAAATTTCCTCTAGCGACACTCCCGGTTCGGGGCGTACAAACACGCCATTTCCCTGGAAATATTCAAGACAGTAAAGCGCACACAGTTTGTCCAGTTGAACGCCGAACTCCGCTTCTTGCTTCATGTCGACTTCGCGAAAAAGCCGGTCTTTAACGGCTTCGGCATGCTCTATCAATCGGAGGAATTCCGTTTGGCGCATCGTTTCAAAGCCAATAGTCAATAGAGCTTCTGAATCGGAAGGATACGGGTTAGACAACCTGGCTGCTTGAGCCCCATTAATATGGCCGATTCCAATCTGCGTCTCCATTCCGTTACGCAAAACTTGCTCGAGGGAGTAGAGCGCTTCCTTGGTTGTCAGCGGCATATAGCCTTGGTTGCTTAGATTGTCTCTGTAGAAGGAATTGGCGACAACGCCTGTAGCCCCCCATATTCCCCAGTTCACGGTCAGCGTAGGCCTGTTAAGAACGGAAGAACGATAATGGGCATAACTGTCCTCAAACCAGTTTGCTGCGCTGTGATTTCCTTGCCCGATAATTCCGACGTAGGAAACCAGGCCAGAGTATAGAACGAAAAAGTCAAGTTGCTCATTTTCCGTAGCCCTGTCTAGAGCCCATGCACCTAGCATTTTGGGATTAACAACCTGTTCATACGAGGTTTGAGACATATTGATCAAGAGGCCGTCCCGAAGTACTCCTGCTGCATGGATTACTCCGTTCACAGCCCCGAAAGCTTGCTTGGTCTCCCTCACACAGTCAGAAGCTTGGGCTACATCCGTCACATCTGTCCGCCGAATCATCACCTTTGCTCCGTTAGCTTGCATTTGCCGGATACTTTCGATCTGCATTCGTATCCGCTCCGAACCCGGTTCGACGGAAGAAGTGATGCGCTCCCACTCTGATTCATCCGGGAAAGGAGATCTCCCAGCCAGAACAATGGCCCCAGCCCCCTGAGAGGCTAACCAGCAGCCGGTAACAAGCCCCAGTCCTCCCAAGCCTCCCGAAATGATGTACACGCCCCCCGCTCTGACAACAGGTGCCGAACTGAGAGAAGCCGGCATTGGGTGGCGCAGGATAACCCTTGTATAACGATCTCCCAACCGGTACGCGGTCAAGAGCTGCGGACTCGCTCCGAAAGCTTCCTGAAGAACGGCCTCGGCCATAGACCGAAAATCTCCCTCTCTCTTGTCCAAATCAACATATCCAGAAGATATTCCGCCGAATTCCAGTGAAATGTTTTGGATAATTCCGGCAGCTGTGGCGTTTTCGGGCGCCAAGACATCTCCCGACCCTAGCACCGGCTGTGCGTTGGCGGTAACGACGATCAGTCTCGGGCTGGCTTCCGTACGCCTGGTCGAAAGAGCCTGAACCAATGAAAGGAGCGATAGGGCTCCAGCCGCTTGTGCTGAAAGTAACCGTTCTTGATCCAGCGCAGATATTTTCGAGCCTGTAAACGGACAAAGGTGGATAAAAACTAACGACTTCTTCTCATCTTGCTCCAGCCGATTCAGTATAGCCTCGTAATCTTCCCTTGATCCGCCGGCCCGAACACGGAGCAAAGAAATGCCGAGTCGTTCCAGCCAGTTCAGCAGTTCCACGTGTTCGGCCTCTTCTTCCCGATAGAAGACCACAGCGGTTCCATACAGCACGGGTGCAGGTTCTCTCCGTTCTGTCTTCACCCAGACCGGTTTGAAGAAGAGCTCGCCCTCTTTCTCTTTCTCTTTCTCTTTCTCTTTCCCGTCCCCAACCTGCCGCCGCAAAAATCCTGAACGCACTTTCTTCAAACAGAAATCATCAATTTCAACCAGAAGAAAACCCTCCTCGTCCATGATACGGGCCTTGGTTCGCACAATCTCTTGCCCAGCGGAAGACATGTTTAGTTCAAGATAAGCAACTGCACGGGGGGGCAGCGTCCCAAACAACTTGACGCTCCCGCTGTAAAAAGGCATGTACGAATCTGAGAAAGTCCGGTCAAGCATCAGCGAAATCCCTTGCAGCGCGCCATCCAGTATAGCCGGATGGTAGAGATAGAAGGCATTCGAATAACTTCCTTCGGATGGAACTGACAATGTTATGAGCGCTTCCCGGTCCTGCACTGCCATTGCCTCCGCACCTTGCAGGAGTGGACCGTACTCTAGCTTGAGCTGTTGTAAATGCGTGTAAAACGCGGATTTTCCGTCTTCCGGCTGCCCGATCCTGCTTGTTAAGGCAGCCAAATCAAGCCGCGGAACGGGCTCATCGTTCAGCTCCGACACTGTTCCGGAACAATGTTCCAGCCATTTTTCTTCGCCTTCGGGCTGAAACTCTACAACAAACTGCACTTCCTGCCCCTCTGATTCCTCTTCCCGATTTTGGCGGGATGCCATCAAACGGATACGAAGGCTTCCTTCTCCTTGATGAGCGGGCTCAATGATTAAAGGACGATTGTGGCTTACCTCCCTTAAACGGCAAGCGGGCCAGCCGAACGCCTTCCTTGCGGCCGCCGCCGCCGCTTCCCATAAGCATACCCCCGGCATGACGACGACTTCATCTACCCGGTGATGTTCGAAGAGCTGCTTAAGCGTCCGGTCAAGTCTCTTGACATACACTATCTCTTCATCATCGTCGGAGGACACTTTCATTCCAAGTAGACAAGAATCTGCAGATTCGGTACCCTTAGGCATACCGCTTTCCAGCGGCGAAATCTGCAAACCGACCGATTCGCCCGTCTTGGCGCATACCGGATCCATACCATCCACCGACCGTGGATACTTGCGTTGCCGGGCCCCATAATCCCGATACGGAAAAGCATATACCGGCAAGGCCGTCACCTTGCGCACGGTTTCGAACGTGATCTCTTTGAAGTCAACTCCCTGGACAAAAAGCTGTGCCGCTGTCTCCAGAATATGCTCCGCATCCTCTCTCCCCCGGCCAAGTGAAGACTTGGTAAACGCCATGTCTTCTCCCGTTATGAGATCTTTGGTCATCGTAGTCAGTGTAGTTCCCGGACCGGCCTCCAGAAATATACGGTGTCCGCGTTCCAGTAGAAAGTGGATGCCTGGCCCAAACTTAACCGGTTCCATAATATGGCGGAGCCAATAGCTCTCATCCATGCTCCCCGGATGCCAATCCCCCGTCAAATTGCTGACTATGGGGATTGAAGGTCGTGAGGGAACGATCCCTAATTCGCGAAAGGTACGTGAATAGGATTCAAGAACAGGCTCCATCAGATGGGAATGAAAGGCATGTGATACTTGCAAAGGGGTAGACTTGACCCCGGACTCGGATGACTGTTCGATCACCTTTCGGACGACATTGGCGCTGCCGGAAACAACAGTGTTCTTCACCCCGTTCTCAGCCGCTATCGATACTAACCCACGTTCCGAGGGACTCAGCTTTTCAATTAGATCCCAGACATTCGCAGGACTGTCGAATACGACGGCCATACTTCCTCCCGGAGGCAACTCCTGCATAAGGCGGCCTCTTTCCGCGACTAGCAGCGCAGCTTCTTCCAGGGAGAAGACTCCGGCAATGCAAGCGGCGGCATACTCTCCCAAGCTATGGCCGATTAAAGCGGAGGGCGCATACCCCCAGGTCATCCATAACTTGGCCAGTGCGTAATCGAGGGCGAAGGTAATCGGCTGGGACAACGCGGTATGTTGCAGACGCGCAGCATAGGAAGGGGAAACAAGTGCATCCATGATGGAAGTCCCTATCGAACGGCCAAGGTGCCTGTCGCACTCCTTAATGGCATTTCTGAAAATCTCCGAACATTTGTACAAACCGGCTGCGGCGGAAGGATATAAGGATCCTTGGCCGGCAAACATCAGCACCTTCCGCTTGCGCAGGTCTTTCGTTTTTAACCCGATGATCGGGCCTCCGGCTTCTGCCGGACATCCGAGTATCCCAAGCAGTTTTTCACGGTCAGAAGCTACAACCGCCAACCGGTGCGGGAAACATTCTCTTCCCCGCTGGACAGTGAAGCAGATGGAGGACAGCGGCAGTTCTGGTCTTGCTTCAATATATTGTCTGTGCTCCGATGCCAAACGGGCTAGCTCAGATTCCTTCCGGGCGGAAAGAATGAAGAGTTCCGGCCGGGAAAATAAGCATTCCGTTGCGTATGAAGTCGAAGACCTTGGGCCTTCCTCCACAATCATATGACAATTGGTCCCACCGAAACCGAAGGAACTGATTGCCGCTTTCCGCCCTCCATCCATAGAAGGCCAGGGCTCCTGCCGGTCCGCCACGTAAAAAGGCGAACTTTCCAATTCCAGTCGCGGATTCGGTTCCTCACAGTGCAGCGTGGGCGGTATTACCTTGTAATGCAGGGCCAGCACAAGCTTAAGCAGCCCTGCTATCCCTGCCGCGCAGTGTAAATGTCCGATATTCGTCTTTACGGAACCGATCGCGCAAAAAGCCGGCCGCTCGGTATCCTCCCTATATATTGTTGAGAGCGCCTTAAATTCAATGGGATCGCCGATGGTAGTGCCTGTTCCGTGAGACTCCATATATGAAATTTCACGAGGACGGACGCCGGATGCCCGCAAGGCGCGGCGGATGACGTTTTTTTGCCCCTCCAGATCCGGTGTGGTCAATCCGATCGTGTGGCCGTCGTTATTGACGGCGGAACCTGCAATTACCGCATAAATGCAATCCCCGTCACGTACGGCAAGGTCATAAGGCTTGAGCAATACGGCTCCCGCGCCTTCGCCGGGGACATAGCCGTTTGCCTTGCGGTCAAAGGTATGGCATATGCCTTCCGGAGACAGAGCCTTTGCCTTCTCCAAGCCAACGTAAGAGTCGGGATCAATCAAAAGATCGACGCCTCCGGCCAAAGCCATGTCGCACTCCCCGTTCCGGATACTTTGACAAGCCAAATGTACGCTCACAAGCGAAGAAGAGCAAGCCGTGTCCGAAACGATGACAGGCCCTCTTAAATTTAGAAAATCGGCGATCCGTGCAGCGATCATGTTTGGTGCCCTGCCGAGTATGTAGTTCCTATCGGACTCTTGAATCTCGTAATCCATGCCTTTGCTCAAATGTCCGACAGTGATTGAACTCCCTCGCGCCCCCCAGAAAACGCCTACCTGTTCCTCGGCGTTCCGGATATTTCCGTACCCGGCATGTCCAAACGTCTCATACGCAACCTCAAGCGACAATAACTGCTGCGGATCGAGCGGCATCAGATTTTCTTCCGAAAAACCAAAAAACTCTGCTGCATATGTTGTAACACTGTCCAGAAATCCACCCCGTTTAGGGGCGGATTTCTGTTCTGAGCGGGTAAGCCGGGGTCGCCCTTCCGGCATTACTCTTACGGAATCTCTGCCGGAGCATAGATTTCTCCAATATGCTTCAGCATCCATCGCCCCCGGAAATCTACAGGCAAATCCAACTACGGCAATGCCGGCTTCCTTTTGAGTCCGGTTTGAAGCAGCTTCAATTGCCGAACTTTTGCAGTCCGGGGCCGACAATCGTTCGGCTGCGTCACTGTAGTGAAGCTCCCTGTTTTTAACCTTTGTCAGGATATCCCTGATTGCCTCTCTTTCCATCGGACAGGTCCCCTTACTCTTCCTGAATTTATGATAACTCGGAAAGCCCGGTCTCCAAGCTAATTTCCAGGCGCTCCATAGCTTCTTCGATCTCAATTTGACCACAATACACCCGCCGAAGCAGTTCAACTAAAGAACCCGGCTGCGGGACATCTTCCCTGGCGCCAAGTGATTCCTGCGCACTGTCGGGTGGAAATTCTGTTACGTCGCTGTTCGATCGGCTGGTCTTGTCAAGGGTCGTCAAGCTTTCCTTGCCGCCCGATCGATTGTCAAAGCTCTGCGCCAGATGCTCGGCCAGTTCCCTAACGCAAGGGAATGCCAGAAAGGCGGAAGGTTCGATCGGCTGGCCGTAGTGCTCCTCGATTCCGCCCATCACATCCGCGATGGTAAGCGAATCCAGGCCGTATTCATCAAAATTGCGCTCCGGGTCCAACTCCGACTCATCCAGTTTTAGATGAAGCATCAACAGCCGATTTAACAACGACATCTCCGCTTCAAGATTGGCATAGCTGGACCCTTCGTTGGAGCCGTCAGACCGATTGAGACCAAATTCGCGGGAATTATACGGGTTATCCAGTAACGAAGCACTTTTCTCTGGCGTCTGTGGCAAACCTCCGGCAACAAGGACCTCCAGACTTTGGTAATCCCCATCAATTACGATGACGACCGAGCTAGTCCGGTCCGTCATCACCCTCTCAAGCAATTGCAGCGCTTTACTCGGAGCAAGCGCAAATCCATTAGTCGTGGACAATCCTTTGGTACTCATCCCTGCGCCTTCCCAAACCGGCCATTGCACACTTTTATAAAGCCCCGTTTCCTCTACCGACAGTCGGCATGCCACCGCATCCATGAATGCATTGGCTGCGGCATAATCCGCCATTCCGGCTCCGCAAGCTCCCGCTGCCGAAGAGAGAGATGAGTAGAAGAGGGCCGCCGGTATTTTATATTTACGGATCAGCCGATACAAGCAGAGAGTCCCGAATACTTTAGGTTCCAGAATATTCCTTACCGAATCGCGGCTTTTGGCTTTTATTGAGACGCGGACACTGTCGATCACCCCTGCGCAATGGATAATCCCTTTAAGGCTTCCCCAACGGTCCTGGATTTCTGACAGCACATCCTCCATCTCACTCGGGCTGGATACGTTTGCTTGGTAATATTGAGCTTCCGCTCCCAAACTTCTGAGTTCCAAAATGTTCCTTATCCGCAATGCTTGTTCTCCGTGCGGCTCCTCAGACAAGAAGCGTTGCCACTCCGGTTCGGGCGGCAGCTTCATCCGGCCGGTCAAAGCGATTTTTGCCTTTGTCTTCTCCGCCAATCTGCGTGCAGTTAAATAGCCGATTCCTGTCGCTCCCCCGGTAATCATCACTGCTTCTCCCGGTTTGAGCCAAGCCGTTTCACCCTCCGGCTGATTCGACGGGAGCGAAGCGAGGCGAGGCACATAACGCTCTCCGCGGCGATAGACGATCTCCGTGCAGTCATCCCAAAACGCCAGTTCGCTCAATATAGCCCGAACTACCCGGTCCCCGGCAGGCTCACTTTGGTCGAAATCGATGCTCTTGGCCCGAACTCCTTTCCACTCGTGGGCAAGGGTCTGGACGAACGCGGATTCCGCCGCCGCTGCCGGTGAAATCGGTGCCCCGCTACCGAAGGGTTTTGCATTTAAGGTGACAGCGACATATTTGAGCGCTTTACGTAAAGGATTTCTCGGCAGGAAAGCTCTAGCCGCCGAAAATGTCGACACGAGCCCGTAAGTTAAGGTATCTCCGATCAATCCGAGCGAAAGATCATCCTGTCTTTGCTCGCCTTGACTCCCGGGCCATAACTGCACAATTCCTTCAAACCCGCCAAATTTTGATTCGATGTCTTCCGCCAACCGCTGATAATCCTCTTCTCTCGAAGGGAGCAGCTGGCATTCGCAAGTATTGATCCATTCATAAGTAGACCCGATGACCGCTTTGATGACCGTACAGCCTTGACTCTCAAGCCCCGCGGCAACCCGTGTTCCCGTCTCTGATCCGTCCGTCATCACTAACCATACGCATTGGCTGATTTTTCGGGAAGAAATGGGACTCGGCTGCCAAACCTTGCGAAAAAGGCAAGGCTCCTCCTTGCCGCGGGCCGCCTGCTCCTGACCGGATGGCTTGCCGGCATCATTGCCGCCATCGGCCCAGTACCTTTTATGCTGGAATGGATATAACGGCAATGGAACGCGATTATATTCGGCTAAGTCCCGGTAATATCCCTGCCAGTTGATATCGGCTCCCGCCAAGTATAAGGATGCCAAGGCATTCGCCGCCGAATAATGTCCCTGATAACCCGGAATCATAAACGGTACGCTCGTTACTTTCGCCGAACCATTCTCCTTCCATTCCATGTCTCCAATTTCAATCGCGATCAAGCGCCGCCCGCGGGCTGTTTCTTCAGCCAATTTCTCTCCCCATTCTTCCGGAGTATACATCTTACCGGCGTTATCGGGAGTCGTCCCATGGAGTGCGCACAGCAGGGCTTCTTCAGAAGACATCCTTCCCATAAAGCATGCCGCCGCGATATGCCCCACTCCTGAACCAGCCGCCGTTTCCGGTTCGATTCCCCACGACCGGAGCAGTTCCGCCGCCGCAAGCGCAACGGCAAGCGCATAGACCTTGGCAAAATTTAAGTTTTCAATCCTGGCATGGGAAGCCAGCATAGACGGCTCACTCAAAAAAAACTTGATTGATCGGCCTGAAACGAGGCTAACGTAACGGTCATACTCATCAAGCGAAGCGGCGAACACTTTATATCGTGAATGCAATCCTGCAGCCACTTCCAGAAACCGTCCATCCATACTCCCGAACAGCAGCGTCATTCCTGCGTTCTTGTTTCGCTTGCCGGCTTCGGAGCCTAGGGACCCGGCATTCAGTCTTGCCAGCCCTCTTTTCATATCCGAGAAACTTCCTGCTGCGAACGCCGCCCTGTACGTTTGGTGATCCCTGCTTACGGCAAGGCTGTAGCATACGTCCTCATAATGAATATCCCCGTGATCGGTCAAGTATTGTTCCAGTTGAAGAAGCTTCGCCTGAAGCGCCTCCTTGCTCTTGGCCGATACGGTTACAGGATGAAACAGCTTCGGATAATCCTCAACCTTCATACTGGTCTCGGGGGCTTCTTCAAGCACAACATGGGCGTTGGTCCCGCCGAATCCGAATGAACTAACGACTGCCCTTCGCGGATACCCTTCCGAACACCACTCCGCAGCCCTGTCATTAATATAGAACGGAGAATGTTCAAACGGGATCAGTCCGTTCTTACGGTTAAATTGGCCGGTTGGGGGGAGTATTTTTCTCCGCAGCGCTTCTACAACTTTAATGATTCCGGAAATGCCTGCCGCAGGCTCCAGATGGCCAATATTCGATTTCACGGAGCCGATGGCGCAAAAGGCGATATCGCCCGTATAATTCCTAAACGCCCGGGTCAGGCCTTTGATTTCGATAGGATCTCCCAAACGCGTGCCTGTTCCGTGCGCTTCCACAAGGGAAATGGATCTGGGGTCGATTCTTGACCGCTGCCACGCTTCAAGAATGACTTCTTCCTGTGCCAACGCGTTCGGCGCCGTCAAACCATTCGAGTAGCCGTCCTGATTGACCGCCGTTCCCTTGATTACGGCATATACCGTGTCCTTGTCTCTCAAAGCCTGAGTTAAGGGCTTAAGCAGTACGACGCCCGCCCCCTCGCCTCTTGCATAACCGTCAGCTGAATCGTCAAACGTTTTGCATCTCCCGTCCGAGCTAAGCATGCCCGCTTTATCGAAAGCCATCGAGAAATATGGAGTAAGGATCAGGTTAATGCCTCCGACGATCGCCATGCCGCATCTTCCGGTTTGAATGTTTTGACATGCCGTATCCAGCGCCACCAGCGACGAAGAGCAAGCGGTATCCAGCGTCATGCTTGGCCCTTTCAGGTCCAGTAAATAGGAGATCCGGTTGGAAAGGATCGATAGTTCGTTTCCAGTCCCGATTAGCGGGTCTAACCTCCCGATGTACTTGGTGTACTCTGTAATGCAGGCCCCTATAAACACTCCCGTCTGAGAGCCCGACAGCATGGAACGGGTTACTCCGGCATCTTCAATGGCATGCCATACCGTCTCCAGCAGCAATCTTTGTTGAGGATCCATGAGTTCCGCTTCACGAGGCGAAAGATCAAAGAATAACGGATCGAAACGATCGATCCCATCCAAATAGCTCCCCAATAGCCGATCCCGATATTCGGCATAGTCGGCGCTTGCATAGATATCTACGTCACCGTGCACCCTTTCCTGCGGAAAGGAGGAGCCGCTCCATCTTCGCTGCACAATATTCTCCCATAGCCGGGCCACGGATTCCGCACCGGGAAAACGGCCGGCCAATCCAATAATCGCAATATCGCCAGCCGGCTCCTCGACTTTCTCCGGCGTTCCCCAGCCTGGCTCTTCATTGAATAGCAGTCTGCCTTGCCCTTGGGACGGCAGTGGGCGAGGCGATTCTTTCGGGCGTTTATCTTCGTCCAGTATTCGGGGCAGCTCTTTATTTCCAATTATATCCAGGAGATAAGAACACAACGCTTCAATATTCGGGTAATCAAAAACTAGCGTATTGTCCAAAGGAATCTCCAGCCAGAGCGACAATAACTCCGTAAACTGTACGGCCAACAACGAATCTACTCCCATTTCCATAAATGGCATATCCGGTACCAGATCCTCAATTCCAAGTTCCAGCGTAACCGAAAGTGCCCGCAGAACCGTTTTTTTCAAATCTTCGGCATTTCTTGTGGAAGACAAAAAATGAGAATCGGATTCAAAACAGTCTTCTCGTCCGGGAAATGGTGGTCTCGTGTAGTTTTTTTCTACGTCGGGCAAAAGTACGCTTACAAACTCGGACAGTTTGGATATATCGGGGTAGTCGAAAATCGATGTGGCATCTATGTCTATACTCCAATAGTCCGCGATCTCCTCGGCAAACGACACGGATAATAGAGAATCCATCCCGTATTGGATAAACGGCGTCTCCGCATCCAGTTCACTCGGGTCCAGTTCCAGCAGCCGCGCCAGCATGCCCAGCAATTCGCGCTGAATTCCGCTTCGTTCCTCATTTCGGTACACTCCGCGACTCTGAGCGGAAGCAATACTCGGGGCACTCAAAGTTGTCCGCTCTGGCCGTTCGATCTTAGAAGTTCGACTGAACGCAACGATGTGAGCGTAGGGCAACTGCAGCGCCTTTTCCAGAACCAAGAGTCCTTCATCCTTATCCATAGGCCGATATCCCCGATTAATTGCTGACTGTATAAAGTTCTGCCCCATGCCCGTTTGCCAATAGGACCAGCTAATTGAAAGGCACGGTGTTCCTTTACGGGTAAGAGCATGAGCATAGGCATCCATGTAAGCGTTGGCCGCGGCATAATCGATCTGCCCCACATTCCCGAATACGGAAGAAATCGAAGAGAACAGTACTAGAAACGATCCTGGAATCCTCTGGGCTAGCTCACCGATTACTTTCGTTCCTTTAACTTTCGGGAGCAAGATATCGGTGAATTGCTCTGGCGTTTTGGCTTTGAGCAATCCGTCCCCAATCCTGCCTGCAGCATGAAATATTCCGTTGATAGAGCCGAATCTTATGCTCACCTCAAGAAAGATTTCTTCCATCCGATTGGCATCGGAAACGTCCCCGGTAAAGCACGCAATCTCTGCTCCGGTTCCCTTTAAAGAAGCATGTAGACGAACTATGCGTTCGCGCTTTGCTTCAAGAGGCCCGCCTGTGACGAGCGCAACCCGGGCTCCGTACTGTTTTCCCAGCCAGAGTGCCAATTCCGTTCCAATGCCTCCAAGCCCTCCCGTAATAAGATATACGCCGCCGGGTTTCAGGCGAATCCTTCCGGAAGCGCTCGTCCCGAAGGCTGGGTCCAGACGGAGCACATGTCGGGTCCCGCCAAAAAAAGCTATCTCCCGTTGCTCGCTTCCGCCGTTGATTTCATTAGCCACCGCTTTGAACACTTCCGGTTCTCCCAAATGGGGATGATGCACGTCGAAATTGATCCATTGGGACGATAGGGTAGGATACTCTAGGGAAAAGACTCTGACCATACCCAACAGTCCGCTGTCGACAGGAGCCGTATCCCCGGGCTCTCCCTCCCCTCCGTGAGGAATTCCGGTGATTACCAACAGTCGGGGGGCCTCCGCCGCAGGAATCCGTACAATCGCTTTCAGCACATGCAAAAAACACTGAAGTCCGACCGCTTCGTCGAATTGCCCGCTGAAAGAGGAAAAGTAGAGTATCGCTTCAAGCCGCTCTCCGCTTCCTGTCATCTCTTTCAGTAAGCGGTTATAGTCGTCTGGCTCTTCGGGACGGATTTCATAACAATCGGTTTCGGGTTTATAATATCGGCTACCGGGAACCGCCCAAATTAAGCGTGTTCCGATTTCTTCGCGGCTGATAATAGGTTTCGAATCGGCGAAACATAACCAGCGGCCGCTTTGCGCCCCAGGTCCGTTCCCGTTTGATACAAGCTGCAACGGCAACCAGACGGGACGGTACATAACGACCGCTTCACCCGAATCCGCCGAAACGCCAGCGGATGCATGATGAAGCTGCGTTGCCGAAGCGCGCTTGAAAGTTAGGCTATCTATAAAAAGAATAGGTTGATGATTACCTCCATAAACGCCAACATCGACTTTAAAGGTATCGCCTATGGATGGCCCGGTCGTCCGGAGCTTGATTGCACAGGTTACTTTGGCTTCGAACCGATCCAACAGGCGGATTTCTTTCCAGCCGAAAGGAACGAAGGGACGTCCTTCAACCATTTCACCTCTCGTATAAATCAGTCCAATAGCCGTCTGCAGCACACCGTCAAGCAACGGAAAAGGGATTTCCAGACCCTCGAAGACGCTGCCTTCACTCGCTTTAAGTTCCGAAACTGCCTCTGCTTTCCCTGTACATAGACGCTTGAGCACTCGGAACCGGGGGCCGTAACGAATTCCCGTTCCTTCAAAACTTCGATAAAAAGCGGCCAAATCGATTTCATTGCTGCAAGCGCTCAAGTCCTGATCAAGATGAAATGCCTGTTTCCGTAATGCCGCTGCATGAAATACAGCCTCACCCGTTGCATGCGTCGACAGAGCGGCTCCCCGCTCGCTTGCTTCCCGAGATTCAACCCTGAATCTGATTTCTCCCTCCTTCTCTTCGGTTGTAACGCGGATTATACGCCCTGTAGTAATCACTAGAGGAAGGGTGAGCAGTAAGCCTCGGATTTCGCAGAGCATCCCTTTTCCCATGCTCCCTATAAGACTCCTGATTAGTTCAGGATAGGCTGCTCCCGGCAGGACCGGCTTGCCGGACACTTCATGCTCAGCGACTAGTTCGGCCAGCGCATCCGTTACCTCCCACTCATACACGGCTTTGCCGTCAATCTCATGAAGGTGTTGAAAAGAAAACCACTGCCCAGTATGATTCCTGCCAACGTCTCCAATTGCAGCAGGAACTTGGGCAACCTGCTTCCTTCCGGGATAACAGTACCGCTTTATATCAAAAGGATAGGCGGGAAGGGAAATCATGCCGACGGATAAGCCTTTGTACATCGAATGAATCCGTACCGGCGCTCCTTTAACATACATTCTTGCCAGCAACTGTAGAAAACTCGCCACGCTTCCGTCAGGATTGCCGTCCAGCCGAACCACTTCGGTTTCAGGGAAAACGCCGGCTCCTTTCAGCAAACCTGTCATTGCGCCGCCCTCTTGAATTGGCAGGGCTACCCGCCGCAAGGCTTCCTCCAGTCCAATCTCTCCACTTGCCGCCATGGCGCCGAATATGCCAAACCCGGAGCCATCTATAGCTTCCGGCCGAATCCCTAGCTCGTTCAACAACAGCATATAAAAAAACTGAATGCAAACCGACCGCTGCTTCAAGCGTATCGGTGAGCACTCTTGATCTTCAAGCAACGAAACACCCGTTATTTCCCTATACTCGCGTTCAATGGTATCCCATGCCGGCTTGAATGGCCCGCCATACCGGAAAAACTGGCGGTCGGGCAGAGCAAGCGGATTATCTCCGAATTTAAAGACAACGCGTGGCTGTTCGATTTTGGTTTTGCTTTTTCTTTCCGGCTGTTCGCCCGTCCGAAAAGCCTCCATGTTCATTTTTAGTTCTTCCATCGAAGAAGCGACAAACGCTACACGATAAGGGTACTCGCTTTTTATACGACTTGCCGTATAGCACAAATTGTGAAACATATTGGTCTCCAGACCCGCTATCCATTTGGCGTGGTCGCTTACCGTTCTTGCCAAGGCTGCTTCCGATTTAGCCGAGAGCAGAAGTACTCCCTCCGATAAACCGGACGTATCAAAGGGGAGTTGACGGTTGGGAGCCTCTTCAACGATGATATGAGCGTTTGTACCGCCCATACCGAAAGAACTCACTCCGCCTCTACGAACTCCGCATTCCGGTTCCCAGCGGAGCGGAGCGTCCTGTATGTAAAACGGCGTATTCGCTAAATCGACAAAATGATTGACGCGCTGCACATGAAGGGTTGGCGGCAGTATCCTGTGTTTCATCGCCAGAATCATTTTCAGTAATCCGGCGATGCCCGCTGCAGGCTCCAAATGGCCGATATTGGATTTGACCGAACCGATAGAACAATACCCCTTCCTGTCCGTATATTGGCCAAACGCTTTTTGCAATGCCGCCAGCTCAATCGGATCGCCAAGCGCCGTTCCGGTTCCATGCGTTTCAATACAGGTCACAGTTTCAGGGTGTACGCTAGAAGACTCCAACGCTTTGGTAATCAGTGATTCCTGCGCTTCAGGACTGGTTGCGGTAAATCGGGAGGATTTGCCGTCGTTGTTTACGGCAGTTCCCTTTATCACCGCCTGAATAGGATCCTTGTCCGCCAATGCCTGATCCAGCCGCTTCAACAGAACAATTCCAACGCCCTCCCCGGAGACTATGCCATTCGCTCCATCGTCAAAAGGTTTACAGCGTCCGTCTGGGGAGAGAACGTTCATCTGACTCAACAGTGCATAATGTTCCGGGGAGAAATGAAGATACGCTCCGCCCGCTAATGCCAAACGGCATTCACCCAACATCAGGCTTCTCACGGCCTGATGAATCGCGACAAGCGAGGAAGAACAAAGCGTATCGATGGTTATACTGGGGCCTTTAAGATTAAAATGATATGATATCCGGTTAGCGGAAAATCCAAGCAAACTGCTTGTAAAAGCATGCCCGTGCAACGAAGCGGCATCCCTTTCCGTGAGCAGACTGTCGAAATACCCCCTTCCCATCATGCCGAGAAACACACCCGTATCGGAACCCGACAGCATTTCCTCGCTGTAGCCGGCTCCCGTGAACGCCTCGAATGCCATTTCTATCGTTTTCCGATGCTGTGGGTCCAAATAAGGAGCTTCCTTGGGCGATATCTGAAAAAAAACAGGATCAAAATCATACACTCCGTTTATGAAACCGCCTCTTGTGCCCGGCTGTGGCTTAAGTTCGCCGGACTTATTAAAATAAAAGTCTTCTCTGTTCCATCGATCCTGTGGGATTTCCGTAATAGAATCCTTTCCTTGCAATAGATTATCCCAGTATTCTTCCAGATTTCTTGCTCCCGGGAAGATTCCGGACATCCCGATTACCGCAATCTCTTGGTTCATGATTCTCCACTCCATTCCCACCGTTCCAGGCAGATCAGATTAAATCTTGCAGGACAGCAAATACGCTAGATCGTCAAACGATCTGGCATTCATAACTTCTTCGATCCGAAAGGAAATGCCGAAAGCCGATTCGATCTCCATAATTAAACTTAAGTGGCGGGATGATCCCCAAGTTTCGATCGTATCTTGATTGACGTCACTCGGATTCGTACACCTCGGAATTTCAAGGTGCTCATAAACAAGGGTCACTAGTTCTTCCCGCCATCTCTGTTCCAATTGATCCATTGCCATTGCTGTGCTCTACCTCCATATATCCATTTTAATGATCGATCATTATCGGTGAGATTATCTCGATGTAAGCAGGCTTGCGAATGTCTTCGCAGGAAACTGTCCAGACGCTTCTAACCTGCTCTTCAAATCCATGCACCGGCAGGAAACTTGCGCAAGGCTTGTTTTTGGGGGTAGGCACATAACAGGCGGTCATCTTCTGCCGGCCGATCATACCGGCAAATTGCGCAAGAACATATAGCATTCCTTGCTCAACGCCCCTTCCCATGGCCCTGCAGCTCAATAAAAAATCCATGACGCCGAGCGCCTCCTCCTTCAGTTCAATTGTAGCTAGGCCAATGGAACCATAATCACCCAACCTATCATTCAGGCGGAACAGAAAGGCTCTTCGACCTTCACCTCCAATGAACTCCGCAAACTCTGTTTGTCCCATTCGCCGGGTCAGCAGATTAAACTGATTCGTTTTGTTCAGCAATTGAACCGCCCTAACTATGTTGGAGCGACCAACTTCCTCGACCGTTAACCTTAATTGCAGGCTATCCAGCCAATCTTCAATAGAAGTCAATTCCTCCAGCGCCTTTCTGCGGTCTGCTTCTTCCCGATAATAACGGGTTCGCTCCCTGTCCTCCCCGCTGCGGGCGCTCCCCGAGAAACATTTCAACTCGGATAAAGCCCGGGAGTAATAAATCGGATCTTCCGGCCAATCCGGCACAAACACTGCGGGGAGAGCCTTTCGGATCCTGTCCCTTTCCACGGGATTGTCGTCGATGAAAACGAAGGAGTCCACCCCCAGGTTAAGTTCCTCGGCCATATGGATGATATTACGGGCCTTGTCCTCCCAATTAATTCTCCAACTACTGAAATCCTTTCTCCTCAAAACCATATCAGGATGCCGCTCAATGGCTTCAAATGCATTCCCTTCCTCATTCTTGCTCACAATCCCCAATAGGGTGCCATTATTCTTCAAAGCCAGCAGATGACGCTGAAAATCCTGATAAGCTTCTCCTGCGGGGTCCGGCCCTCCCAGGAGAATTCCGTCGATTCCGTCCTCTCCGATCACGCCGCCCCACAGCGTGTTATCGAGATCTAGGACTAACACCTTTCGGGTGGTTCCGTAGAATGCTTGAACAGACGCAATGATATCTTCCGCCGCCTGAACGAACACTTCCCTTGAGAAAGGAATTTTGCCCAAATACCACAGAGCCTCGTTAGCCGACGAAACCGATCGAATTAACCATTTCTCTGTGGAAAGCAAAAAGACGTTCTCGTAAGCTTCGAGCTCTTCGGCAAGAAGCAAGTTCATTCGGCCCAGCACATTCCGAATTCCGGTACGGTTGCGGTAATCCGCAACTCCATCGCCCGCCAGATGAGCGGGCAATGTCCATACTGGCACAATTAGCAAGCTTACCTTGGTAGCAAGACATTTTAGGCTACGGGCATAATCCCTTACCTCTTCGTATACCGCCTCCAGGTCGGTTGCGCCTTCATAATACAATTTGGAGAACGCCGGTACGGCTTTGAAAGGCTGGGTCCATACTACTGCCCCCTGCGGAATTGATCGCCAACATTCATGATCCGCTTGATGGATCACCTGCCGAACTTGATCGATAGGGCCTATCATACAGGGCATACAAGGATTTTTCGATTTTCTTAAGCAATCGGCCAACGGATCGATCGTAAAATCAGACAGGAGCAGCCACGTAAACGTGTCGTTCATCCTATCCCACCTCCGGTAATCGGCGTATTCGTTCCGTTGATAAAAGAAGCCCCTTCTTCGCACAGGAACATCACGGTTTTGGCGACTTCCTCCGGCTCAGCCAGACGCTTCATCGGGTTTTTTTCCGCCTCCGCCATTTTGAACGGATTTGAAATGCCTGCCGTAAGATCCGTTAGCATCATGGAAGGGGAGACCATATTGCAGGTTATACCGAAGCCGCCGTAATCGGCGGCAAGACTCTTAGTCATCCCCCATAGGGCTTCTTTGGCAATAACGTAAGGATACATGGACCGGGGAGGAGGCCCGAGAATATAGGATGTTCCCAATGTGACGATCCTGCCGAAGCGATTTCTTGTCATGGAAGGCAGGCACTCGTTTAATATAGCGGTCAACCCGCCCACATACACGTCCATAAACTTTTGTACAGCCTCATATGTATCCTCCTGCAAGCTCGCTTTGACAGGAACCGGACTTGCCCCGTGAACGATCATGTTGACAGGACCACAAACATCGCGTGCTTGTTTCAACGCCAACGACACGGCCGACTTGTCCGAAACATCGGCGCACAGGACATGCAGTTGGCCTTCGTATTGCTGCTGCAGCAGTTCTAAACCTTCGGAATTCCGGCGTGAGAGAGACAAGGTGGTATAGCCCTCTTTCAGAAACTCTGTAACGCAAGCCAGTCCGGCCCCGCGAGACCCTCCCGTAACAAGCACAATTCGCTCGCTTTTTTGTGGCATAGTCAACCTCCCGTTAAACTTCTTCAGCACCATAACAAGACAAGTCCCGGTCAGAATCTCTCTCCCCGTTTCCTTCGTCTTCACAAGAAAGGAAAGCTTGGCCATCTGAGTCACGGCCGAACAGCGGAGAACCTCCACTTCGATATCCAGGATATCACCCCAAAACACGGGCCCCAGAAATGTCAACGATACATCCGACCAAAGAGCGCCTTCCCCTGGCAGCTCCGTCCCGATAATCCGGCTGATCTCCGACAGAAGAATAGCTCCATGGGCAACTGGCTTATCGAATCCGTACTGCCTGGCTTCCCTTAAAGAGATATGGAGCGGATTGACATCGCCCGACAATGCCGAAAAAGCGTGAACCCGTTCTTCCGTTACTTCAAATATCGTACGGTATTTAGTGCCTACCCGGGGAATCGTCATTCCCTTCTCCTTCCTGGGCCGTACCTGCGACACATCGGATCATCTTGTCGGCGACGGTCTCGGCATGCGTTAAAATATATTGGTGCCCTCCAACGGCTTCAAGATAATGGATATTTTTCGCGTAAGCTTCCCATTTTCCGAGATGATCCCATTCGGACAGGGGGTCTTCCTTGCTGCCCATAATCCATACTTTCCCTTTGAGAATAGGTGGCGCGATCCTCTCCGGCTCGAAGCTGCGCAAGAGCCTATAATCGAGATTAAGAAGCGGCAAATAAAATTTTGCCATTGAACTTCCGGCCATTGCCGCATATTTATCTCCACTATCCATAAGGAAAGCATTCAGGTCTTCAATTCCGAGTCTGCGGTCGCCCCATCCGTTGAAATCCCTAATCTCCAGCGGGGGCGCGATCGCGCTTAGCACCGTTCCTCCCGGTGGATGCCCCGCCTCTTCCAATCGGGATGCCAAAAGATAAGCCACCAGACCGCCCAAACTATGTCCAAACAAATAAAACCGTCCTTTGAAATAAGGCTTGAGCAATTGGAAATACAGCTCCGTAAGTGTATAAATGTCCAGTACCGGCTTACCCCTCGCTTGCCCGTGGGCTGGCGGATCTACGGCCACCAACTGCCATTCTTCTGTGAGATACTCCGCAAGTGTACGGAAATGAGAGGAATTTCCACCGATGAACGGAAACGCTATCCATTTGATAGCGGCATCATCAGGCCCAAACAGCCGGACGGCAATCGTATCGGCTATATGAATAATTTCCCCCCGCTTCTTAATCGTTTTGCTCATGCTTTACGCATATAGCGCCGGCCGAACAAATAGACGCCTAAAGTAAAGTAGCCGCCCGATAACAGAACCAGCACGATAAATTCCGACAGAATCTCTCTAAAACCGGCATTGTTGAGCAGGATTTTATTCATAGCGGTGACCGCATCTAATGTCGGCATAAAAGTAAGCAGTTCGATGTCCTTACCTAGAACGCTGAACAAATGCAGGGGCGGAACCTTGAAGAAAATTCCCGCCAGGAACATCATCGGCGTTACCACAACATTACCGATAATGAAAGCTTCCAAGGATGTTTTGCAAAAAGCGGCGAGAATCAAACCGATACCGATTGCCGAAAATGTCGTAACCAGACTGACTAGATAGGCAAGAACAAAAGAGCCGGATGACGAAAATCCGAGCAATACGGCAGAGGCAAAAACGAGCGGCAGCATAAGGCCCGCAAGCACAAGCTGTGACAGACTGATGCCTGCGCAAAATTCAAACGGTCTGACTTTTGACAGTATAATTCGGTGTATCGTACGATTCTCCACTTCTTTCGTAATAACCATAGAACTTAAAATAAGCAGGAAAAAAACCGAGAAAATCATCAACCCCGGGGCCATGTTTTCGAATTCCGACTTGACCTTCACTTCGCCCAATTCTTCATACAAAATCTGAACCGGACTAACGGCTGTTCCATTCTCCCATACGAAATTATGAATATAGTTCTCCACGAAGCTGCTGATAAAGTTGTAAGAAAGCTTCGACGGGTTGCCCATTAGCGTCACCTGCGACTGTTCGGCGCCTTCTCCGCTTTGTAGCGATTGGCTAAAGCCGGGCGGAATATAAAGATGAGCATCATATTTGTCTTTGCGGATATCATCCTGTAATTGTTCCTTTTTATAATCGATCTGAACGACTTCAAATAGTTTGTTGCCGTTTGGGTACTTACTGCTCTTGATCTCACTGACCATTCCGGTGCCTAAAGGTCCTGTATCTTCGTTGGAAATCGCAAGCGAATACGTATAAAAGCCTTGACCGAATGCCAATCCGAAAATGACGATAAAAATAATTGGGGATAAGATAGTAAGTATGGTTGCCTTATAATCCCGGAACTGCTCCATCACGCTTTTTTTGAATACCGCCCATAATCTCATTCTCTCAAGCTCCTTCCGGTCAGCTTAATGAATACGTCCTCGAGCGTGCTTTGTCTCAGACTAAAAGTAAGCGGATTGCCGTATAAGGAATTCAGCTTTCCCAGAATCGTCTGAACTGAATCAGTTAATCGGTTACCGGTAATAATTATGGTTCTATCGTCAAACTGAGCAGTATAGGCAGGCGAATCTAGCTTGTTTGTCGGCTTAATCGGATGGTTAAAGATAATTTCCAGCGTTTCCTCCGGCGCAATCTTGCGGCGAAGCATGTCCGGTGTGTCGCATATCAATACTTTTCCTTTGTCCATTACAGCAACTCTAGAGGACATTCTTTCCGCTTCATCCATGTTATGCGTGGTAAGCAACACCGTTTTGGATTCGGCAAGGGATTGGATGAATTCTCTCACTAACACCCGACTTTGGGGGTCAAGACCGGCCTCTGGTTCATCCAAAATAATGATTTCAGGATCATGAATGACCGACATAATAATATGAAGCCGCCGCTGCATTCCTCCGGACAATTTCTTCGCAAGTACATTGCGCTTATCCTCCAGCCCGACGCTTTCGAGCAGCATAGTCGAACGTTTTTTGATCGTTTTCCGATCCATTCGGTTCAGATTTCCAATAAACTGAAGTTGCTCCTCGCAGGTCATCAAAGGCCAGAGTTGTTTTTCCTGCGTGCAAACTCCGATCATTCCCGTTAGTGGGCCTTTTCCCGTGAAAGGGACGCCACCGATCTCAATCGTTCCCCGGTCCGCTTCCATGAACCCGGTAATCAAATTGATCGTTGTGGTTTTGCCGGCCCCATTGGGACCGAGCAGGCTGAAAATTTCTCCTCGCTTTATACTTATCGATAGCTGTTCCACCGCTTTGTAATCGCCGAAGCTTTTTTCCAATTCCTTTATTTCAAGAGCGGTATCCGTCATCGTTATCACCTCCCTATATACTTAAGGATTTGTTTTGTTGTTTTACGGGCACGTATGTCTCCCATTCAGAATCGGTCTCCAATCCCTGAAGCTTCAGGTGCTGCAACCGCTGCAATAATTTGACACCTTCCATTATATTCAAGGCAATCTCTACAACGGAACGGTTCTCCGGTGCTTCAAGATAAGTTCCCTTAACCCACCGGTTGAAAGCCCCCATGCCGGGTCCGCATAGAATTTGAAAGTCTACCTTTCTCGACATTTCTCCAGTTTGCGCCCAATGAGCGGAAAGGCCCAGATACCAACGAAATACAAGCGCCATTTTAACCCTTGGATTAGCTTCCGCTTTGTTTACAATCTCCGGAGCTTTATTTAAAAAGTAGCTTCGGGTGGATGCCCACACGTTGTCGAGGGTATCTCGGAACGTCTTTTCTTCCAGTTGAATTCTGATTTTCTCCGGTATATCTTCCAGCGAGGAATAATTCTGATACAACTCATATAATTTATTCGCTTTGAGGTGAAACATCAGTCCCTTGGTCATCACCTGCACCTTGCTTCCCATCTCGAACATATCAGCCGAAGGCGCATTAGCTACATCGCTCATGGATACCTGGGATAACATCGCTTTGACTTCTTCTGATGTTCCGGCTTCAAGACTGCTCTGATTAATGGAACCCGTAACGACAAAATCAGCTCCCAGTTGAAAGGCCGCCATGGCGGTTTGCGGTGTGCATATTCCCCCGGCTGCTCCGATCCGGATTTTGCTATGTGGGTAAAGATGCTGTTTCATCATTTGATTGCGAAGATGCACCATATTCTGAAATAACAGTAAGGCAGGCCGGTTATCGGTATGTCCTCCCGAGTCCGCCTCGGCGATGATATGATCGGCCATAGGAACCTCTGCCGCCATGTCCGCCTGATCGCGATCGATCTTTCCATGATCCAGCAAGGACTGAACGATTTTGGAAGGCGGCGGCGACATAAACAGGGAGGCAACCTCCTCCCGGGAAACTTTGGCAAAAACATGATGTTTGGTGCAGATTCTCCCTTGATCGCGATAAAGTCCCTTGATTCGATACTGAACCACCGCAGGGCTTAGTGTAATGGAACCTGCAACCTCCACTTTGGAAACGCCATGCTTCAATAACAGTTCAATTATCCCTTGATCGTTTTGGGGGGAGGTGGAGATCATATTGATTCCGAAAGGTTCTCCGTTATCGAGCCGGCTTTGCAGGGAGACAATTGCTTGTTCCACTTCCGGCAAGCTTAATCCGCCCGTTCCGAAGAAACCGAGCATGCCTGCTTGTGCCAGCGCCACTACCATTTGGACGGACGCGATTCCTTTGGCCATACCTCCTGCAACATAGGGGTAGCTCAAGCGATGCTCCATCATAAATTCCGCTGAACCCGGGGTGGCTGTATCATTTATTCCATCATATGCCAAAAGGCGATAGCCCCCCGGCTCCGGGAAGCAGGTGACGTCTCCGCCTTGTGCGGCAAATAGCCGACCATCCTCTTCATAAATGTAGACTGGTTGCGTCAAATCTCTGATTAGCCGGGCGCTGTCTCCAAAGGGTATCCCTTGTACCGCTGGTTTGAACCACATGGTTATTGGAAAAGGCAAATTCATCGTTCGCCTCCTTAACTGTTCAATGTAAACTCGATGTTCTGTACTTCAAAATGGTATCCGCCACCGCCATATATTCGGATTGAATAAACAAATGATTGCCCGACACTTCTTCGTAGCTCACATTCTGTCCATATATATCCCATTCAAAGAATTCGTCATCCTTTATAAACGCGTCTCCTTTGCTGAACAAAACGATCAAAGGTGACATAAGCACAGGCTGGCGCTTGATCTCGGTACTTAGGAATACCTTCACATCGGCCTGTACAGGCTTGGCGGCATGCCGCAAAAATTCCGTGTTCTGCATCAGGGTTTCCGCGATTCCGCCGTACTGTGCAAGTACTTCCATGATCTCCAGATCATTTTTATTTCTCAAGTATTGATATTCCGAAATTCTGTGCGGCACCGGAGAAGCACTTACGAATACAGCCGCCGGGGGATTTCCGTCGCGTTCCAGCCATTTGCCCAACTGATAAGCAAACAATCCTCCCAAGCTGTGGCCAAACAGAAAGTAACGGCCGACGAATACAGAACCAAGCTGCTCGTAATAAAGCCGAAGCAACTGATTAAAATCCGTGAATAATTCGCCTTTGGTCCAACCATGTCCCGGCGGATCTACCGCCCAGCATCGGAAGCAGCCATTAAGAGCTTTGGCAAGAGGGGCAAAAGAAAGGGAATAGCCTCCGACAAACGGAAACATTATCAGATTCGGTACGTTCTCCGTTTTTCCATCCCCTAACCTTCTTAAGCTCAATCCGTCTCGCAGGCGTATCAATTGTTGCGCGTTATTCGCATTCATCTCGTCTCCAAGTCCTTTAAACGCCATTATATTGATTTCGTAAAAGCACAAGAGTGCAAACATAATGTTCTGTCAGATGGCAATTTACTGCGAATCTGACTCCCGGCTGAATATGCTGCCCAGGGGACTTGAACAATTGTCCCCGAAATTTGCCTAATCCTTCATCCCACTCCAGATGGGCATCAAAAAAGTCGAGCATAACGTATTCCATGGGAAAAAACGCCTTAAACACCGCTTCTTTCGCCGAAAACACCGTATGCAACCGGAGCTGGCTGGCCGCATTGTCCGAGGCCGATTTCACCCAGTCCAGCTCAGTGTGATCACATACCCGGCAGGCGATATCGGAAGACAGCGTCCGGGTGATAAACTCAATGTCAATTCCAATGCCCGCATAATGTTTCTTCCAACCAACAGCCGCTATGGCCGCGGGGCCGGAATGGGACAGGGATCCGATTACCCCTTCCGGCCATAGGGGTTCCCGGTAAGGGCCCCTCAACACAGGAACCGCGTGCCTGCGGGTTAAATGGCTGTAAGCCTCATGAGCGGCCTGACGGCCCAAACTGAATTCTTTTCTCCGCTTCAGGACAGCCTTTTCGCTAAGCAACAACCGTTCTTCAGGAAACAATCGGGATTCTTGAAATTCCTCTTCGGTTTTAACCGAAAGAACGATGTCTTCCCCCAGACCACGGCTCCATTGAAGCAGTGAATCCAGACTCAATAGCATGAAGCAGGTGTCAAATGCTGCGGATATACCGTATTTAGAGCTTTGCGGATCTCGTAGCAGAGATGGCACTCGTTCTGATATCCCGACTCCAAAACGATTCCATTCTCTTCAGCCAGCCGTGTGAGCCCCGGTATCCCTTCATTTACCAACGTAGCAATGATGGGGTTTTTCTCGTAGTTGTAGTTCTCCAGCAAATCCTCCAGCGAATCCTTCTTCAAGTCCGCAATGGCAACACCCGGACATAATTCAACAATACCGTTGCAATCGATTTCGATTGAGAACGGGTCTTTCAGATTTTTGCCCCAAAAGACCGTACCTCTGCATTTCTTGAAAGATGTCGGGAATTGCTTACCTTTGGCCTCCATTTCTTTCACATAGGAAGAATACAAATCGGAAGCTCTTCCTCCAGGAATCAATACGTAACGGTCGTATACCAAAGATTTGGACAACGGTCCCATCTTTTCCTTGAAGGATTGAAGCAGCGCCCGGGTTTCCCCGTCAAGCGGATGATCACTTTTAAAATCCAAAAAATACTCACTGGTAATGCAAACTGTCTGAATGCCCTCCTCCAATGCCACCGTTGCCGCATTGATGATATTCTCGATGGGGATAAACTCTTGATGAAATGCATCTAAGCTGAACCAAATAATATTCAGGCCGGCTTCCTTGAGCGGTTTCAAATATTGCCTCGCTCGTTCCTTGGTTGTTGCCCAGAAGGCATTGGTCATGACATAGATATCTTTAATGTCGTATTTGACTGTCTCCTTGAAACATTCCATCAATCGGTCGTAATACAGAAACGCCTCACCGCCACAGCCTAACCCGACCCAGCGCAGCTTGTTCCGCGAAGCCACGGTACTCAAATAATATTTAAAATCCTCAAGTTCCATGACCCCTTTGGTCGACGGCTTGCAGTTATAGAAACAATGGCCACAGGTGATGTTGCAGTTTTGGTTAAGCACAAAATTCAATCCCAGAAGATCCATAATTTCCTCCTACTATAAATTAGATATTCCGCAAACTGCGCGGCACATTCAATACATTTCCTGAAAAGTTTGCCGAATCGCTTGAATTAACGTGTCGCAATCTTCTTTAGTATGGGATGCGGAAAAAAACATTAATGGGACGTCCGGCACCAAAACACCGTTTTTGATCATGTATTCACGGAATACACTGAAGGCGCTGCTATTGTCCGACCATGAAACATCCCTTGGTTTGCCGACTTTGCGGTTGGAGAAAAACGGAAGGAACCATGAGCCTGGTCCAATCGCCTGAAAAGGAAGGTCCATCTCCTTAGCCGCAGCCTCAATGCTTCTAATTACATAACTCGAGAGTTCCTCTATTTTGGTATAGATCCCGGGATTATTTTTTAAATACTTCAACGTTGCGGAACCCGCGGCACAGGTAACCGGATTGCCATTAAACGTGCCGACAATAAAAACATTTCTTCGCAAATCCTGGCGGATATCTCCCGTAGTAATCATTGGCTGTAGAAACTTTCTTGATCCCGTGATCGCTCCTACCGGAAAACCGCCTCCAATAATCTTGCCAAAGGTGGAAAGATCAGGTTCGATTCCGTATGCTTTCGAGATGCTTCCATAGTTATATCTGAAGCCACTAAGTACTTCGTCAAAGATCAATATAATATGATGCTTATTTGTAATCTCTCTGATTTGTTGAATAAATTCCTTCATTTCGATCGGACAACAGGTCGGAACAGGCTCCAGTATGATAGCAGCCAAATCATCCTTATGCTTCAAAATAAGGTCGAATGTTTCCGGCTGATTATAGGACAAAGTTATCACCTGGCGGACGGTATCGAGAGGAATTCCTGTGGATACCGGGACGCTGAGAGGCTCCTCGACGGGACCAAACGCCATCCCTCTTCCCGAGATCTGGACGTAATCATGGGTCCCATGGTAGCTGCCCTCAAATTTGCCGACCTTATTCTTGCCTGTATAGGCACGGGCGATTTTGAGCGCATGCATTGTCGCCTCGGTTCCGGAGTTCGTAAAAGTAACCATGTCCGCAAAAGGTACTGCATCTGTCATCCGTTCTGCAAATTCAACTTCGTATTCATGTCCAAGACCATGGACACTTCCCGTCTCTATCGCTTCTCTTGCCGCCTCTACTACAACGGGGTGACCGTGCCCGAGAAAAACTGGTCCATATCCCAGGCACATATCGAGGTATTCGTTTCCATCCACATCAGCTACTTTACTGCCGTGGCATTTTTCCACAAATACAACAGGTTTCATCTCTCCCCACGAGCTGGTGGCATAATGGGAGAGAAGTACTGATTTGGACCTTTCTAACAATTGATTTGAGGCTTTCAGTTTACTTTTCATTAATTCCCTGTCTTTTCGATTCATCGTCATATTTTCCTTTACTGGGTCAGTATAGGGTTGAAATACACATGGAAGCCTTCCCCTTCAGCGGCCCCCGTCTTGCCGTTTTGAAGCATGCGCTCAAGGGAGACAGGAGCATAGAACGGTTCTCCATAAACGGCCGACAAGTAGTCCGCCATTATCTTAAGCTCACGCAAGCCGAAATAATCGATATCTTTGAATATTACGTCGCGATCAAGCAAAATTTCGATAGTATCCACATCGGCTACCCCTTCCTCTACCATGCGGATTGCTTCGAACATCTTGGCTATAAGCAGAAACATGAGCGGGCGGGCGTACCCATCCTCCACTTCGATGCAATCCCCTGCAATCTCCTTTAGAAACCCCAGGACATCACCATAGATCTCGTTCCCTTCTTCATGAGTTCTAACTAATTCCGTATTGGACAAATAGGATTTCTGCACGTTGGCGCCGAACAGATATGCCCTCTGATGTTGCGAAGCCTTCGCCAAATCGCTTATTCGATATACGGGTGTAAATACAATCATGGGAATCCTGTCCCCGTGCAAGGCGGTTATAGTGTTCAAACGCTGGACCAGGTGCTCCTGCGGCAAGATTTCGGAAACAATGATCATATCATATCCGTTCTCCTGTGGATTCTCGTCGGCGAACTTGATTTTTCCAAGGACCTTTAGGGCCAATTTCTCGTCGGTTCTGCGCAAGGCCTCCAAGTAAGGGGAGTTGCGATGCGGAAAGTAGACCTCTTTCCCGCTATTAATCAACCGCAGCAAAAAGTTCGTCTGATTCAGCAGCAGGTTATCCATGTAAATCTTCCGAAACCGAGAAGGCAGGAGCTGCTCGTTCCGCGAATTCAACAGGGTGAAGGGATCTTTTACTCCGGTATAATCCAGAAATCCTTTTCCCGTCTTTACACCGAACTCGTTCTTTCGAACCTTCTCCGTCAGCAAGTCGGAAATATAATATCTTTCACCCAGTTCCCGGTGCATAAAGCGAATAATGGACTCGGAAATCTCTATACCAAGAAGATCGATGAAGCCGACATTCCAGTTCCCTTTAATCGGATAAAGCAGATACTTCAGCATGGAGTCATAATCAACCAGCCCCATTTCATAGGCTCGGATGATATTAGCCAGTTCCAGTCCCTTCAGCCGATTAAAAACGAAGCCTGGGCACTCCCCGACCCCAATAGCCTTAAATCCGGCTCGCGTCAAAATATCGAGTGAAGAACGAAGAGTCTGGTCTGAGGTTTCGGCCGAAGGAATCACTTCCACAAGCTTACTCCCCCAGTTCACACCGAGAAAATGGATGTTGATGCATCGCTCCTTGCGCGACAGGTTCCTGAAAATGCAACTGGCTGGAAATGCGGATGAATTGGAGGCGAGAATTGCACCCGGTGCGGCCACCTCTTCCACCTTAGCAAACAGCGCCATTTTCATTTCAAGATTCTCGGGAATATTCTCGATGATTAAATGGCATTCGTCCAAATCGCGAATTTCCCCTGTTATGCGAATGAAACTTTGAATAGAGCGTTTCTTTGCTCCACCCAGTTCTGCATTAACTTTGCTTATTTGATCCGGATTCGCATCGTACATTACGACCCGAAAACCATTTCTTGCAAACCAGTAGGCCGCCGCTTTCCCTTGAAATCCTGCTCCGATAATCCCGATTATGGATTGTTCGTCCATGTGGTTCCATCGCCTCCCTATGGTCTGAAGCTACATTTAGCTCATATCGTCTTCAATCTCGATTCCTTTTTGTTCCTTGAGGGCTTTTTGCAGCGAATAAATCAATGAATCCACACTGAACAGGCGTGGAAGATCCCCCATCCGCAACCCGGGTTTGAACTCAGCGGGATCAATTTCCGGCATTAATGCAGGAAGGGCCTCAAGCACTTCCGACGGCAGTTCCCCCGTTTCAAGCTCTTCTTCGGAAGTCATGTTTCGAATGGCCTCGTCGATATCCTCTCCTTTTTCCATCTCTACATCAAACCGGCGCTCCATGCGGGACATAATATCCAATAAATCAATAGATTCCGCTCCCAGGTCGTCGATCAGCTTCGACTTCAGCGTCACTTCTACCTCCTCATCTACGCCCAGCGTATCTTCCAGAGTATTTTTAATTGTTTCAAAGATCTCGGATTTTTTCATAGTATTTTCCTCCTAATAAATATGTGCTTTTAAAGTGCCTAAGGCTTCAGCTGCAGCTATCAGCGTTTGCTCGCTCTTGCAGAAGCAGAACCTGACAAATCCGCTTTCTTTCGTTTTGTCGGAATAAAAGGAAGTTCCGGGTACAGTCGCCACACCTGTCAGCTTAATCAGTTGCAGCGAAAACTCGGTATCGTTCTTGATATTCATCTCCCGCATCCAGTCGTTTGCATCCGTCAAAAAGTAGTAGGCCCCTTGGCATGGATAGGGCTTAAACCAGTTATTTACCAGCGTATCGTACATAAAACTGCGCGCCTGTGTGTATCTGCTCTGCAACTGATCATAGTAAGAATCGTCCAGCGTCAGAGCATGCGCCGCCGCTTCCTGAAGCGGGCTTGGCGCTCCGACTGTAAGAAAGTCATGAACGGTGCGGATAGATTGAGTGATCTCGGAATTGGCGATGGCCCAGCCGATGCGCCAGCCAGTAAGGGAATAAGTTTTGGAAATCGAGTTGATGGTGACGGTTCGGTCCTTCATTTCATCCAGAGTCGCCATCGATGTATGACGATTATTGTCATAAACGATATGTTCGTAGATTTCATCGCATACCGCTATGGCGTCATGCTTTATACACAGATCGGCAATTTCCTCAAGCTCCGTGCGGGAGAATACTTTACCTGTCGGGTTGTTGGGTGTATTGATGATTATGGCCTTCGTTTTGTCGCTGAACGCAGCCTTTAATTCCTCATAGTCGTAGTTCCAGGCTGGAGGATATAGCGAAACAAATTTGGGCTCCGCTCCCGACAGGATGGTATCGGGACCATAATTTTCGTAGAATGGTTCGAAAATAACAACTTCATCTCCCGGATTTATAAGCGCATTCATGGTGGAGATCATCGCTTCCGTCGCTCCGCAGGTGACAGTAATTTCAGTCTCCGGATCTGCCAAAATGTTATTGAATTCTAGCGCCTTTCTGGCGATAGCCTGCCGGAGAGCAGGACTTCCAAACGTAACGGAGTACTGATTAATATCCTCCTTGATGGCCTTTACTGCCGCTTCCTTGATTTCCTGCGGTGCAGCAAAATCGGGAAATCCCTGGGAGAGGTTGATTCCGTTCATTTCATCGCACACTCTTGTCATTTCGCGGATTACCGACTCGGTGAAGCTTTTTGCACGATAGGATAAATTCATCCTCTCATCGCCCCTTAAACATGATAATGGCTCCGGACTCCGCCGCTTATAGCAGTTCGTAAATCGATTGCTTAAAGGCGGCTACGACCGTTTCGCAATCCTCGTCGGTGTGCGCTCCCGACAGAAACATCACGCCGATTTCCGGCAGATTAACGCCGTTCTTCAACATGTGTTTACGCAGGAAATTGAAGGATATCGAATTGCTCTTCCAATTTGTATCCCTGGTATGCTTTACTTCGCCTTTGAAGAAATAGGGAACCATAATCGATCCTCGAGTCAACAACTGCAAAGGATATCCAACCAAATCCGCGTAATCTTCTACCTCCTGCTTGATCCACCGAGCTTGGCGTTCCATGCGTTGGTAAATGCCAGGATCCTGCTTCAACTGTTCCAGATTTGCGATTCCGGCGGCGCAAGTTATGGGGTTGCCCGAAAAGGTGCCCGTCGAGGAAATTCTCTTCCTGTTCGTTTCATGCTCATTATCAAAACGGAACAGGCTAATAAACTCTCTTTTTCCTCCTACGGCCCCAACCGGCAGGCCGCCGGCGATTATCTTACCGTAAGTGGAGATGTCGGCCTCGATATTCAAAAACTCCTTCATACCTCCATAACAAAAGCGAAATCCCGTTACTACCTCGTCAAAAATCAGTACGACGCCGCATTCGGCCGTAACCTCCCGCAGCTTGTGCAAAAAATCGGTGGCATCAATTGGACAAAACAAAGGGATAGGCTCCACGATGACGGCCGCCAATTCGTCCTTATGCCTGCGAATTGTATCGATGGCACTGGGATGGTTGAACGACAAAGTAATGACCTGATCAACCGTTTCCTTTGGGATACCCCCATATTCCGTTACACTTTCCGGTGCCTCTAACGTTCCCGCCGTCGAGGTACGTCCGGAAATTTGGGCATAATCATGCGTACCGTGATAATGCCCTTCAAATTTGGCGATTTTCAGCTTGCCGGTGTAGGCTCTAGCGCATTTCAAGGCGAACATGGTAGCTTCGGTTCCCGAATTGGTAAAGGTGATCATATCGACGCTTCCAAGGGCTTCTGTCATCATCTCCGCATAACGAATCTCATCGAGATGTCCCAAGCCGTGAAGCGTACCTTTTTGTACGGCACGAATGACCGCTTCTTCTATTGCAGGGTTGGCATGTCCGTGAATCAGCGGACCGAGTGCCATGGAAAAATCAAGATACTCGTTTCCGTCAGGATCATAAATCTTTGATCCTTTACCGTGATCAAAGAACAGGAATTCGTCGAAAAAACCTGTAGTATAATGAGACAGCAGAACCTTCTTCCCTCGATCCGCAAATTCATAGGATGATTTCATTTTTTCCCGCATCATCAACCTATCTTTCTTCTTCAAGCCTCCTCATCTCCTTGCATATAATCATGCTCCAGCCGCTCAGCGACTCCGGCAGGCAGGTTGAACATGTTGCTGTAAATAGGCCGAAGGACATCGGATATAACCTTCAAATCCCGATAACCGATCGCTTCTATGTCCTGGAAAATCCCATCATCGACTCCAAGCGCTTCTACGGTTTCCTTGTCCGCGATCCCTTCGTCCACTAGACGGAGCGCCTCAAGCATTTTGGATAGCATTGCAAGCGCAAGCGGCCTTACTTCCGAGTCGCTTACTTCAATTATTGTCCCGGCGAATGACTGAAAGTAGGCTTTAAGTTCGGTGTAAACCTTTGGATCCATTAAGGGGTGCGATACCAATTCTGTATTGGTCAAATATAGTCTTTGCGTATAAACCCCGAAGATCATGGACGGATTTAAAGCATTCTCCGTCAAATCGCCTAGCCGGTGAACAGGGCTATTAACCAAAACCGGCACATCGGTTCCGAACCGCTGCTGAAGATCTCGAAGCCGAACTATCTTTTCACTTTTGCTTTCGATGGAAAAATCGATAATCAGATTAATTTGTTCCGGTTCTTTTGTACAAAGCACTTGGAGTATTTTGTGGTGTAATTTGGGGTGATTCCGTTCGATTTCGCCCAGATAAGAAGTGCAGCCGGGATCGAAATAAACTTTGGTAGCTCTTTTGATCAATTGAAGGAGAATGTTGTTATAGATAACTTTCGGTCCCGTGACGTACAGCAAATCAAATTTACGCCCCGGCAGGAAATCCTCAGGCGGTAATTCGCTTCCCAAAGAGGGTGAAACATCTGCTTCGGCGATGATTTTGTGGAGATTCTCAGAAGTGTAGGACCGTTCAGTGAAGGCCGGGGAGTAATAGCGGTCCCCGTATTCCTCTTTCATCCGTTTGAAGAGAGGAAGTAGATCCGGCATCTCTGTCTTCATTTCATCGGCCATTCGAACATGAATCATATGAGGAGGTCTGACTCTGGTGACAATAATATACTTGCATAATTCGGAGAAGGAGAACGTTCCTTTTTCATACATGCGCAGAAGGTTCGATATTCCTATTCCCCCGACTCGATTATGTATGAACCCCAAGCATTCTTTGATAGGGTATGCCGCAAACCCGGCATCGATTAAATAGTTTTGGACATAGTTTAACGTTTCGGCTGAAACATGTTCATGAGTGATCAATTCGACATTGTTATTAGCGTAGTCAACGTCATAGAAATAAGCGACCAGCAATCTGGTATTGTCTTTCATCCACTTACCGACAGTACCAGGCAGCAGATTCATAGACTCGACAATAATCGGCGTATTCCAGGCGGCCGTCGCGTTTTCCAGCTCAGAAACCCGTCTTCGAATACCTTCCTCATCGTCGGAGGTGGCAACAATCAGCAAATCTGATTTGGACAAATCCTCAATATTCGACGTCCACTTCATCATAAGCGGATTAACGCCCACTTCAACGAGCTTGCCGTTGATTTTTTTGATTTTAATTTTCTGCTCCTTACAGGAAGGGTCCATCCTGCTGCTCCGATTGAAATCGCGTAGTTCGATCATCAGTACGTTATAACCGTTTGAAGCAAAATGATATCCTAGTGCATCTCCTTTTATGCCATCACTGATGATGCCGACTTTTCCTTTCGTCAAAGAATCATCTCCTATCCAGCTGCCTCATACGTCACTCTGCGCGGAAAGAATGGCTCCACCCAAAGCTCCGACAAAATCGCAATCTTTGGGTACGGTGATTTGCTCTACGCCAAATACATTTTTCATAGCGTTTACCATACCGACATTTCTAGCTACACCGCCGCAAAACGCTAGCTCCCCGTTCATCCGAACCCTTCCCGAAAGACCCTTTGTCTTCTCGGCGATAGAATGATGAATGGAGTTAACAATATCTTCCGGATTGACCTCCTGGGATATTAACGAAATGACTTCTGATTCTGCAAAAACCACACAGATACTGCTGATTGGTAATACTGTATTCGATTTCTGCGACATGGGACCCAGCTCATCCACTCCTACGTCGAACACTCTGGCCATAACTTCAAGAAATCGTCCCGTTCCCGCCGCGCATTTGTCATTCATTGCAAATTCCTGGACATCCCCATTATCCGTTAAACTGATTACTTTCGAGTCTTGGCCGCCAATATCGATAACGCTTCGGATCGAGGGGTTAAGAATATGGGTCCCCTTGGCATAGCATGTGATTTCTGTCACATTTTGTTGCGCAAAAGGAACATACTTTCTTCCGTAACCGGTCGAAGTAATCCGATTAATCTTATCTAACCCGATATCAAGCTGTTCCAGACACTGATTCAAAATTCGTTCACCAGCACCGCGAATATTTCCGGAAGTTAAGGTTTTGCCAAGAAACACGGTTTCGAGATGCTCATTCACGACTACCATTTCTGTGGTCGTTGAACCAATATCGATACCGCCGTAATACTTCATATCCATCGCCTCTCAATCAGTCAATAATGGATTAAACGGATTGTGGAATTTCAAAATCAGCAAACAGATTATGTGTATTCGTTTTAGTGAATACTTCTTCAAACCGTTCCCTTTGCTCTTCAATCGGAACCATCTTGGTCTCGAAAACGGTTTTAAGCATTTCCAGCGCGCTGCGCATCTGATCGATGGAAGGTTCTAATCCGCTTTTTTCCAATTGATTCTGCATCTCCTGAATTCGGTTATACGGTTCAATGACGCCATTGCGGTACTGGTCATTATCCCAGTTTCTGTTGCGTGTGCAAACTACAATTCTTAAACACTCCGTAACAACAGTCGGTACATATTCAGCCATTATGTTTCCTCCATTTCGGATCTGAGATTACTTTCGAAACCAGCAAATAGCTAAACAAAGAACCTGTTAAAATAGGAATACAGGATAGATTGAGACAGAGCACGAGCTTGTCGGGCATACTTCTCGCCCATAATCTCCAAGTACTCGTTCTCATCGTTATTAATGAAATCTTCTATCGTAAACTTATCGATCACGAGCCGGATAAACAGGCTTGTAAACTCGGCCAAATCAGTCTCTTCACCCGGGCATTGCCACCGAACCACTTGAAAATTTTCACCATCGCAAAACAAATATAAGAGAATAAGACCCCCGGATATTTCATCATAGAAGGAAACCTTCAAATTCCAATTTTGTTCTAAAGAATTGAGGTATTCTCCTTGGATCTCGTAGCTTTTGTGACTACTCATCATAAATCACCTCTAGTTTTGAGTTGCTTACGAGAAAAAACCTAGAAATACTTTCAGGCCTGTTCTTCATTTCAAAATCTCCCATTTTTCAAAAACGTCACCAGCCTATAGAAAACCCCCTCCCCGATTTCCAAAATGATAAATCAATGGTAATAAAATACGAAAAATACCTAAGATAATAAATATAATACAATAAATCTATAAAATCCAAAAAATTACTCTAAATCCCCTTTAGTATATTTTGTCATGTTATTAATTTCAACCAATTCCCTCAATATTCATATTTTTGACAAATTTTGCATTGCGGTATGAAACTTAAAGTTCAAATTCATGAAGTCCATAGCAAGAATACCGGTTAAGTCGTATGATTAATTACATACCTCCCTTACCAGTAAGGCAACTCACTTCAAGGAGGACATTTATGGACATCCCCAAAGGCACCTACGGCTTTCGGTTCGCGGAAGATCGGGAGCTCCAGTTATGCAGATTATTTGCGGCCGGCTGTGATTCGATCACCACTCCTTCTTATCGCTGGGACGGACTGGAGCGGACCGATGGGCCGCTCCTGCTGTTCCAATACACCCTCTCCGGCGAAGGCGTATATGAGTCGGGGAACCGGACTTACCGCGTCACCGCCGGGCAAGCTTTTCTCGCGGAAATTCCAGGACCCCATCGCTATTATTATCCCCCGGAATCTAAAAAGCCTTGGGATTTTCTGTTCCTGCTGTTCCGGCCCGATCTGATATTGCCCCATTGGCGTAAGTTCCTGCGTGAAGCGGGGGAGGTTCCGCAGCTGCCGGCAGACTGTGCGCCAGTCCGGTTATTGCGAATGATTGTGGCCGATGCGGCAGCGGGCAGAATCACCGATCCCTTGATCGCGTCGTCCTGCGTCTACCAGTTCATGACGGAACTTGCCAGAATGCAGGTCACCACGCTGCGGGACTGGGAGAACTGGCCGGAGAACGTAAGGCGCGCGGCCGAATTTATAGAGCACAATTATTCACGGATGATCAGCATCGATCAGCTTTCCGAGCATGTCTCCCTGTCCAAATACCACTTGATCCGGCGGTTTTCGGCCAGCACAGGCCTGACGCCCGGCGCTTATTTGACCCGCGTCCGCACCGAAAAAGCGATGGAACTTCTGCGGGGAACCGGCCTTAGCATTGAGGCCATAGCCGAGCGGATTGGCTACTCCAGCGGAAGTTATTTCATTAAAGCGTTCCGCAGCTTGACAGGGCTCACGCCGGGAGAATTCCGCAGCGGGGGCGAAAGCCTTGCTTATCGCAAGCTGTTTTTCGATTAACCGCAATATTATGCTATCGAGCTTTCAAGATTACTATAGATATTGCTAATCTCCTTTATTATGATGAACATGGCAAGAGCAATAATTAATCTGTAAAGGAGCTTTGCAATGGATCATAAGCTTACAGCGCCTGCTCCGCCGCTTGGTTGGAACAGTTGGGATTGCTACGGCGCGGCCGTAACAGAAGACGAGATTCGGGGCAATGCGGAATACATGGCGAAGCATCTCAAACCATTCGGCTGGAGCTATATTACCGTCGATATTCAATGGTACGAGCCCTATGCGAATTCCTCGCAATACCGGCCGTTTGTTCCGCTCGTGATGGATGACTATTCCCGGCTCATGCCTGCCGAAAACCGGTTCCCCTCCGCAGCGGGCGGCCAAGGCTTCAAGCCGTTAGCCGATTATGTACACAGCCTTGGACTGCAATTTGGCATTCATATCATGCGCGGCATACCGCGGCAGGCTGTTCACGCCGCCGCTCCAATTCTGGGTACAGCCGCGACGGCACGCGATATTGCACATACGAACTCGATCTGTCCCTGGAATACGGACATGTACGGCGTGGATGCCTCGAAGGAAGGAGCCCAAGCCTATTACGATTCTCTCTTTGAACTTTACGCAAAGTGGGGTGTCGACCTGGTGAAGGTGGACGACATCGCGGCTTCCAAGCTGTACGACACCCATCAGCCGGAAATCGCCCTGATCTCCAAAGCGATCAAACACTCCGGCCGGCCCATCGTGCTAAGCCTATCCCCCGGACCGGCTCCGGTGGAATACTCGGCGTTTTTCGCCGAGCATGCCAACATGTGGCGTGTCACGGATGACTTCTGGGACCAGTGGCCGCTCCTGCTGGATATGTTCGACCGTTGCCGGGCATGGCAGGGCGTACCGGGGGCAGGTTCCTGGCCGGACTGCGACATGCTGCCGCTCGGTCACATCGGCATTCGCTCGGTGGATGGCGGAGGTTCGGACCGCTGGACCCGGTTCACGCGCGACGAGCAGTTAACGATGATGTCGCTCTGGAGCATCTTCCGCTCGCCGCTCATCTTTGGCGGCGAATTGCGGGACTGCGACGACTGGACACTGTCGCTGCTGACCAACCGCGAGGTTCTGCGCATGCACCGGAAGAGCCGCGGAGCCAAGGAAGCGTTACGCCAAGGAGATCTCATCGTCTGGACGGCCGAAGACGCCGAAGGCTCCCGCTATGCCGCCGTATTCAACATCGGCGAAAGCCCGCTGCCGCTGGACCTGGCCCTTGAACAGATCGGCCTGACAGGTATCGCCGCAGGCACCGAGCTGTGGAGCGGAGCGCCGGCCGAGCTTACGGCAGGCATGCTGCGGGCCGCTGTGCCGCCGCACGGGGTGCGCCTTTGTCGGTTCTTTTGAGAAATAACAAAGAGACCTGCCCGCGGGTGAGGCAGATCTCTTTATCAACTAATGATCATCATTAAGATACGCGCGGATGACAATGTCTTGATCGTGATTGCCGAATCCGGAACCATACAATGTCAATCCCCCTACGTTAACCGCCTGCTCATCCACCGCGAAACGAAGCGTCCAGAACGGTTCCCGCAGCTTGATATCCGCGAGGGTCACCTCCGACATCCGCTCATTATCGATAAATGTACCCGAGGCATCAATGCGGATCGTCTTCAATAACCCGTATTGATTCACATTTCGATGCCACCACTCTGGTGTAAATCTACCCCGCGCAGCTCTTCCGAAGTCAGCCGGACTTGTCCATGTGCCAAGGGAGATCCCGTTAAATATGAATTCAATATCCGAAGGCCAATAATCTCTTAAACCGGGAGCTTCCGAAGCGATCTCCATGGAGATTTCGATAGCGTCCGCGGTTTGATCGGCAAGCAAAAAGTTAGGCATTTTGTATTCCACATAACCCCACCCAAACCACAGAATGGCGGCGTGAACCCGCTCGGGATCGAGAAAATAGCGCGGATCGTCCCAAACCCCGATTTCTTTCTCGCGCGTACCAAGCCCGCAAGTAGGATGGACTTCAAAAGCGGTGTAATGACCGACGGAAATACTCTGCTCTCTGGTCTTCGCGCTGTGACCGGCAGACGGCAACTCAATTTCGACGGTTTTTTGCTTGAGGAAACACATTTTGTGCGTTCCCCCGTTCAGCCGTACCCTGCGGCTTCCGACGAGCCCGGCTTGTTCAAGTTTTCGGATGTGCATGGTAACGATCGAGGGGCTGAGTTCCAACCGATCCGCAATATCCTTCACATTCATCTCGCAACCGGCAATGAGACTCATCATTTTCCATCGGACTTCGCTGGCCAACGCTTCGTATAACGGCATAAATTTCGCTTCCCCGTTTGCTTTAATGTTCATCATAATCTCCTAACCGCATCTATTGAATTTACATATATATTAATTTAAAAGATATAACATGAACCATCAGGCTTAATCCATTGCATGATATTAAACCATGGTGTTTAATTTCCTTAGCTGCTAATCACACTTAGATTTATATACATGTGAAATTATGAAAGAGGTGGATCGATGAAATACAATAACCCGGTCATCAAAGGATTTTATCCTGACCCCAGTGTATGCAAAGTAGAAGATACCTATTATTTGGTATGCAGTTCCTTTCAGTACTTCCCCGGCGTTCCGATTTTTGCGAGCGAAGACCTGATTAATTGGAAGCAAATCGGTTTTTGTCTAACCCGAGAGAGTCAGATTCAGCTCGGCAAGGTGGGCAGTTCCGGCGGCGTTTTCGCTCCCACGATTCGGCACAACAACGGGAGGTTCTACATGACCACGACCAACGACACCACTCGTCAGAATTTCTATGTATGGACTGACGATATTTACGGTGAATGGTCCGAACCGATCTATGTGGATCAGGGGGGAATCGATCCCGATTTGTATTTTGAAGACGGAAAGGCCTTCTTTATGAGCAACGGGAAAGACGATAACGGGATTGGCGGAATCGTTCAGTGTGAAATTGACATTGAAACGGGCGGCAAGCTATCGCCAAACCGTTCGATTTGGCGAGGAACAGGCGGACGATATTTGGAAAGCCCTCATATGTATAAAATAAATGGCCGGTATTACCTTATGGCGGCTGAAGGCGGAACTGAATATGGGCATATGGTCACTTATGCACGGGGAGATTCGATCTCCGGTCCGTTCGAAGCCTATCCGCACAATCCCGTGCTGACCAACCGCAATCTGGGCGGTTATGAGCTGCAGGGGGTTGGCCATGGCGATCTGATTCAAGACAACGCCGGAAATTGGTGGATGCTCCATCTGGGTTTCCGGCAAATCGGCCAATGGCTTACCTACCATCACCTTGGCCGCGAAGTTTTCCTTACGCCGGTTACTTTTGGCGAGGATGGCTGGTTTACGGCAGGACATAACGGCACCACCCTTACGAGTTTTGAAACTGAGCGGATCCCAAGTCATGTCATCCAGCAGGAGAAAAAGACTTTTACGTTCGAGAACACGGAGTGGAGTCTGGACTGGTGTTATCTCCGCCATCCTGTTGCGGAAAACTATCGGTTAGAATTCGATAAGGCAACGCTTAAAGGGACCGGAGTGACTCTGGATATGCCGGAATCCCCGACATTTATCGGCATTCGCCAAAGGGACTTCAACGCGGAAATCTCTTGCAATGTACAGCTTACAAACGGAGAAGCCGGCATCACACTGTATATGGATGAAAATCACCATTATGATTTGGCTGTACGTAAAGATGAGCACGGGTACAAAGTGATCGAGCGCCTGAATATCGGTGATATTAAATCCATTGAATATGAAGTAGACCTGGGAAATGACAACCATGCTGTTCTGATGATACGGGCCAGTCATGAGCGCTATAGCTTCCTGGTTCATGCAAACGGCAAGGACATCCCCTTAGGCACGGCGCAAACCAGATACCTTTCCTCCGAAGTTGCGGGAGGGTTTACCGGCGTACTTATCGGTTTATATGCCTATGGGGAAGGCTCTATGGCTGAGTTTACAAAATTCAAGTGCGATTATCTTTAAAAATGGTAAAGCCGGCTACCCAGGATTAACCTGGGAACCGGCTTAAAATGAGGCAGTGTTATTCTATAGAGGCCCTCATTTCTTCTGTTTATAAAACTCATGATAAAGCTTCATGAGCGCTCTTTTTTCGATCCGGGACACGTAACTGCGGCTGATCCCCAGTTCCTTGGCGATTTCGCGCTGGGTCCGTTCTTCTCCCCCATGCTCCAGCCCGAACCGCCCTTTGATCACTTCCTGCTCCCGCGCATCCAATATATCGAGGTTCCGGTATATTTTGCTCTTTTCCATCTTGAGCTGTACCCGATCCACCACGTCATCTGCTTCCGTCCCCAAAATATCGATCAGGGTAATCTCATTGCCTTCCTTATCCGTCCCGATCGGATCATGCAAAGATACGTCCTTGCGCGTTTTCTTCAGCGATCTCAAATGCATGAGAATCTCATTTTCGATACACCGCGCCGCAAACGTTGCCAATTTTGTGCCTTTTCCCAGACGGAAGCTTTCGATGGCCTTAATCAGCCCGATCGTGCCGATCGAGATCAAATCCTCCAGATCCTCGCCGGTGTTGTCGAACTTCTTCACGATATGCGCCACAAGCCGTAAATTGTGCTCAATCAAAATGTTGCGGGAAACCGCATCCCCTTCAGCCATCCGCTGAAGATGCTTCGTCTCCTCCTCCTCCGTGAGCGGCTGGGGAAATGCGTTGTTTTTCACGTAAGAGACGAGCAACGTCAACTGTTTGATGAACAATGCTATGGCGGTAAATAATCCTGGCATAGATGACACCTCCTGCTGAATCACATGGCAATGAAAATAAACCTGCTTCATTTTGGGTCATTTCATTGTATGTGGGCAGAGGCCCAACCGTGCCTGTACGGGGGGAATTTTGATTTCTAAGTTATTTGCTCGGTAATCTTATTCTCTTTCTTCTTTCTTAGCATGGGGGCTAATTGTATGTAGCAAACCGACAGCAACAATAGAAGCAAAGCAGCTATTTGCAGCCAGCTCAATTTTTGGCCGAGGATAAGCACATCAAGCGCCGCAACTTGAAGCAAAACAAGATTATTCAGGACACTGCTTTCGTATGCTCTTAATTTTTTTGAGTCCAAGTCCATAAATAAAAAGCCAGAGCCCCATTTATTGAGCCAAGCCAAAAGAGGATTAAAGCAAGTTTCAAGGAGATACCCGGAAAACCGTCTTTTATTAAACCAAACAGGAGCGTAAAAACCGCTCCAATAAACATCGGACGCAGGACCAGATCTTTGGTCTCGGCCAGATTATTGGACATAAAGTGACGAGTGGCTCCTAAATTAATGGTATATCCCACTGAGGATAGTAACACGAATCCAATGCCAATCAGACTTCCAAATTCAAATTCCCACGGATAATAATACATGACAATACCCATCGTAATTCCGAAAATGCCAACTAGAATGCCGTGGCTTTTGACCGCGCGAAGCCATAAAATATCCAGCAATATAACCAACAAATTGTTCCCAATACTTAACATCATGCTTGTCTGTGTTGGAGAGATGAAGAACTGGCCGGCGTATTGCAATCCTTGTGCCATCACGTACCCGGTAATTCCAAGCAACAAATAGTGTTTCATTTTCAACTTGGAGGTAGCACCATCAATTCTATTATTTTTATGTATAGTTCTTTGACGTAAACGTACGGCAGTGGAGATCAAATACATGACCAATACGGCTATAGAATAACGTAACCCTGCTAACATAAGCGTGCTTATCCCTTCCTCAAATGCAACTTTATTCAAAATATAAGAGGAGGACCAGAGAAAAGTTACGAAAACGCCAACCCAAACAGCAACCAACCGGTTCATGAATATCTCCTTCGACAAGTTCTACGCCACCCGCAGGTGTCTCCATCCGTAACTTATCATAGTTGTGTTAACTGGGTATTATTTTCATTAGTTACTTTCGAAGAATTCATCATCCTCAAATAATTCCTTCTGAGGGGTTACTTGAATTTACCCCGGTCAGCATTTCCGCGAATAGATATTTTAGTTGTTACATCAGAAGCAGTATTTAAATGCCATATCGTATATGATCCCGAAAAACCCGAAAATTTTATATATGCCTCTTCTTCGGTAACATCGCCTGATTTGCCGGCAGCTATCTCCCGAATCCATTAAGCGCTCTTCAGATCAATATCCGCTGTCTGGACGCTTTGCACGATTATCCCGTTTGATCCGGAAGCAGAGAGGGAGATAAATTCAGGAGAAGAAAATAGGTTTGGGAGAAGCAGACATGTTCGAGATCGTTAGACAGGTTGGTGAGAATGAGGGTTAGGTGAAGTGAAGCAGACCTGACGGGAGGAATGGGGGCAAGACACCGGGAAAAATGAAAGGACCGTGATAAGCCCCCACCCTCTACCTCTGAACAAAAGGGATAATCGTGCAAAGCAGCATGCAGGAATACCAGGACACGAACGCTATCATAATTTATTTAGCGAATTTTCGTCCAATGGAAACCGTCATTCGAAATGACAACATTACTTCCATCTCCATAACCGATTAATTTTGAGCCTGCTTGAATAACCGACATGGCATTCGGTAAAGACTTATCCAGATTGGTCGTTTTCCAATGGACTTGGTCAGTTGAGGTCAGCACTTTGGAACGTACCACCCCCGGGCTAAACCAATATTGTGCAAAAATCATGTAATTCTTTCCGATTTTGAACATTGGGGAACGGGAATAATTGGTGTCCAGCGTTTTTTTAATGCTTTGCACCGTAAAGGTTGTCCCGTTTTTCGAGGTCAGTCGGTTGCCGAAATCGTCGAACAAGGTAACGATGCCGCCGGTGACCGGCTTCTCAAGCTGAAAGCTATAATTAATTCTTGGAACATCATTGACTGCGAAGGAGTATCTCAAGTCCGACTTAACGTTGCCGGATTGCATGGTCCAATTTTGAAGGTCGTTTGAACTGTAAACAATCATTTCCGCATACCTTTTCTTATTGGCATCCACGATAAATTGATTTTTGGGATGCGTTTTTGACTTCGTATAAAAGGTATACCCGCCGCCGAAAGCGGAATATATCTTTCCATTGTCACTAAATGCCTTAGCGAGCAAAACGTATTGTCCGTTTATGTATTGGACGGTTTCAATCGTGTAGGGTTCGGAGTCTTCGTTACTCAAGCTGAAGGAAAACCACTGTTTTCCGTCCGTGGACTCATAAGCATGAATGATCGAATCCTGTTGGTTTACATGCATGGTAGCCAGGTAAAATTCCCCTTTGGCATAGTGAATCCGATACATTTCATCCGTAGGAATCCGGTAAGATACCCAACTTTTCCCGTAATCGCGGGTAACGTTCAAATAATCGTACGTCACGACCATGATCGTCCCCTTTTCATCCGCTGCAATCGAAATAATTTCATCCCCGGTTGCGCGATTGAAAGCAACCTGAAACTCCACCGGATCACCCGTAATATGAATTTCGGTCTGCTCTTCGGCCGCGTTTATGCCGCTTGGCAGTATATTCGACAGAATACAAACGATCACAAAAATTGCAAAATACTTTTTTCCCATCCTAAAGCCTATTTTTGTTTCACTATTCATTTTGCGCACCTGACCCTTTCATAATAGTTTAGTCGATCCCTGCTCACTTCTTCGACCGGTAAACGATCACAAAGTCGCTGTTCGCTCCCGCAGGGGCGATCCAGGAATCACCACTAGTAAGGTAGTAAGAATTATCCAAATCGATGATTAAATTCCCGGAGTTTTCATCGGATACGACATTGTGAACCAAAAAAAAGTTGATCCGCCGAATCGGGAACTTGTTTTCGGTTTATTTTCACGGCAATCGGATCATCCCATTCTACTTCAAGGCCATCGTATTCTTGCTTGGGATAGCTCACGCGGTAAATGCTACTGCTCAGCAGCTTGTACTCAAACTGATCTTCTTTGTCCGGATCCAGGGCACTATAATCGGCCTTTGTAAAGGAATCGTCTTCCGTCAGCGGACGAGCGGAAAAAACGACATCTTCGGAGGTTCGGAATTCCACATTCTCCAACATAGAGGCTAGACTAATCCCCTCTCCGACATCAACATATTCAAAACGGTTTTCTTTCACTTCCAGCGGTTTCATGTCGCTTTCGGGGTATTCTTTCTTGATACGTTCTATGTATTGGGTGTTATGAATTTCACCGGTCATCCTACAGTAATTATACGCGGGGCCATAAATAATCGGATCGATCGCTTGCGGATTTCTGATGTCCAGAATTTCCTTCATTCTAGCGTCCATATATTTGTCTTCCTTGTTGACGTACAGGGAAATTTCGCCTTCCCCGTTACCAAAACGGCTGGCCAACTGGTGAAACAGTTTATTGGTTTTATCAAAGTATTGATTCTGGTTCGCCTTACCGCCCTTGAAGAAAATCTCCAGCTCCAAGCCGAAATGGCTGTTCTTCAAAAATGTCTCCAAATCCCCGTCATATTTTTGTTCCAGCGTAAAATAATCGAAACCTCCGTGGTCAAGCTCGCTGGAGATGCTGTACTTCTGAACGTAATACTCATCCGTTACTTTAAATTTGTCAATCAGTTGCTCTTTAATATCGGCTTTAATCCATTCGGTTTGATAATTATCCGAAAGTACATTTTTAAACTCATCGCTGTACCGGTTCCATGTGGGTCCAGCTAACACTTGAAATGAGGTACCATTAGACTCCAAAGTAACCGTCCCGCTTTTGGGGACTTCACGCTTAAAAACGGGAATCGGCCCGTTAAACCCAGCGTAGGACAGATTCACCTCCACCACTTTCACGTCGTTCATCCCGTATTTTTCTATGACGTAAGTTTGAGCCATTTGGGCCAGCCCTTTTTTTACCTGCTTTTCCTTCGCCTCCCTCGAGCCGGAGCATCCGGTAACCAGGATACAAACTGTCAAAATGATCACTATGATGCAAATGGTTTGAAGTGCTAAGTAACTTTTCATTTAAACACCATTCCTAAGTTAAAAATTACAAAATATATAGTTCTAACTCTTCACAAATGTCCTGTGTAATCTTGGCCAACACCTTTTTATCCAGGTTTTCATGTCCAATATAATTAGATGTAATCATTTGGATCACATCTTCACGGCTGGAAAAGAGCCGACCGCTGTACAGACTGTACAACTCATCAATTTGTGATTCAGTGTAGACGACCTTTTTTCTAATCAAATCGAGCACATGATCTTTGTGGTGATTATATAACTCCTTGATTTTAAATACCTGAAGGTTATTTACTACTTTCTGCCTCAACACAGGATCCATACATTTGTCCCGTATGACAATTTCAAATTCTTCGCCTTTGCCAAACAAATAATCAATCTGAGAGGTAACACCAGGTTTTAATTTGCTTTTATCAACCATGTCGATTCCGAATTTGAAATATTGACCGAACTCATCTACGTATGGATTTAAATGCGTGTCTATTGTAAAATCATCGGTTCCTTTGAGATCGGAGTTGCAAATACTGCAACAGGGAATCAGATTGTATAAGGATGCAGCAAGATAGGGATATGTCGCTTTGTCATAGAAATGATCGAGCCGAGCTCGTGTTTTCCCTTTGTAGACCGGGTCGTCGCTGATTACCATAAATGTATATTGGCGATTGCAATAAGGGCAAACATTTACATTCAACTTGGAAACAAGTTGGTAAGCCCCCCATTTTGCCGGCGGATAGCTCGTAACAAAAGTATTATAATTAAATATTTGAAGCAACTCCCTGTATAACACGGTTTTTCTTGAGGATTTATCTTCGAATGTGACTCCATACGAACCTTTAATTTCCTTAGCTATTTGATCTAATCTCTGTGGTTTACCGATTAGAATATCGTCAATATAATCTCGAAGATATGTATAAAAGGGTTTGTTTCGACCGTGCTTGATTCCAATTTTGAAGCTTAACTTGCGAATAATCTTTGTTTTAAAATATTTTAGATGTTCCCTCTCAACTTCAGCCATATTGACCTGATTATCTGCATTAATTAAAATCATTACCCTTCCCTCTTTTCAACTCTTCAATCTCGATTTGCATCTTTCTGATCGTTTCAAGAAGTTGCCTGTTGCCTTGAGTACTGTCCACATAATCGTGGATCTTATTTTTCAGCATACTAGAAATTTTCGTTCGAAGTATAGGTTCCCCGATCTGCCCAATTAGGGATTCAAGCACAACCCGTCGTTCAAACAATTCCGGGGACGGGGTTTCATTTATGGTGTTGATAAGCGATAACAAAACTTGATTCGCAAATTCACCAATTAGCCCGGTTTTTATAAAAAAGGCATCGGCAAATAATGTATGGATATTAGCGGCAAAGGTTTGTTTGGTTTCCTGCAGCCCATCAATGACCTGGCTTCCATTTTCTCCTTTATCTATAAAAATCAGGTTAGCCTTGGGTAAATCGGAAACGATGATGGGCGAATTGGAAGTGAGTATGATTTGTATATTCCGATTGGTATAGATGGACGGTAAATATCGAATCAAATTGTATAAAAAACTCTTTTGCCATTCCGGGTGTAGATACAGTTCGCCTTCATCAATAAGAATTAGCACATTTCTCTCTAGATGCATATTGCTAGCGATCTGTTGATTGTCAGCTAAGGCATAAAATCTTGCGTAGCAACTTAAAAATGCTTTTTCCCCAGAGCTTAAATCCCCCCAGTTAAAATCGAGGAGAGGGAATAAACGTGCCACTTCCACATGTAAATCTAGTAGTTTTTTTAAAGGAGATTCGGATTCATTTTCTGATCCATTAAGCGGAATAACAAACGAGTAATCTACATGGCTGACTGTATCTTTAGTTATATGTACTTCGAAAAAATCAAGTAATTGCTTGATGCAATCAAACCAACGCCAAAGTGCATCGTAACTGTACTTATTATTTTTAATACCCTGTATCATGGTCTGGAGAACAAGTGTTAGTTTTTTATAAAGACTATCCTCTTCGTTATATGCATAGTTTAACACAGTTTCATCTAACACTAACTCTAAGTTCATTTCTTGAAGTTCCTGAAAGAATGTATCTAAAAGTGAGACCCAAAAGTGTTTTTTTACTTTATCGGTCCAATTTTGTTCTGAATGCGAATTCACTAAATGTCTTATGATGTAGTTAAAATTAGAATTGTCTTTTTTCCTTTTATTTTTCGGATCTACAGCCTGAATATCGAATCGAGTGGACCGCGTAGTTACAATCACATGATCTGGTAGTTTGAAAGGTAAATATTGCAGTTCATTTCGAGTGCTATAGATAAAATGAAGTTGTTTTCGGATTTCCTCCAATCGATACAATTCGGTTTCGCTAATCAAAAAATCCTCATTCATTTCTTTAATGTCATGTTTATAATGTTTTACTAAGTAATTCGTAGAAATATTGCGCATTCCAGCCCATTCAAGTTCTTGTCGGACGTCGAAGATGTTCGAATAGAACACAACAGTTGTGTCGCTTATCACAGAAGTAAACAACTGCAGCATTTTATCGGCATTTTCTTCATAATAATAAGGTTCCTCAAAATCGAAGTCATAAAAGTTACCTTTTTCAATCCTTAGGTCGGAATGAACAAAAATTTTTCCCCTTCCTTTCTCATTTCGCATGATGATGATTGCTTTATCTAAAAGCCCTCCTGCTCCCTCAACAAGATTCTCTTTTATGTATTCCAGAATTGTTGTTTTGCCAGCTCCATTTTTACCGATTATGCCTGTAACGTTCACGATCTTACCATGCTCAGGATCGCGTTCATTACCGATTTGAAAAAATTGAGGGAGATACTGATCATTCCTCTCAACACGTAATTCCCTTGAGGCCTTGTTATATTTAAAACGCAGCTCACTACTGAAATTAAACTGCTGTTCTTTAAATACACCTCTGTAGTTGTTTAAATAGATATATAGTAGCTCCATTTCACACCTCGTTATAAGTTATGAAAACAAGTGGAAACCCTGTAAAAACACAGGGTCTAGTCCTTTCTACTACAATTGCGGTAACTTTAATAGGGATTCAAAAACTTGTTCTTTAATGGATGCTGCGTCGCATACGTTAACAAGGGGGATTGTCTTTCCAAGCGCCTGCTGAAGGCCCCAATACCGGTTTACGGACTTGTCTCTTGTCTTGCTTATCCATAGCCCTTCGTTTTCAATGATAAAATGATTTTCTAAACGGTAAGGATCGTGAAACAACCAATGATCCGAAATGGCCGGCATATGTTCCCATTTGGACAAGTCGTAATGAAAACGCGACAAAGTGATTTGCGGGCACACCTCTTCACCCTCCAAATCTATCTCTACCACGAATACCGGTCCATCCTTCAAATCCGGTACCTGATCATTGCCAGCGGATTCACCTTCCAACTGATATACTTTAATAAAGTTACTGAGCAGCCAGCCATCCTCATAACTATCCGATTTCCAACGCAAAAATTTGGAATTGAGGGAGACAAACCCTTGCTCCCGTCCAACCATGTCCATTTCGCCCAAAAGCAGGCTCACATTTTTGTACGTTTTCCGAATCACTTTTACCGCAAGACTAATGTTTCGCCATACTCATTTATTGAAGACATAGTATTCCTCCTTAATGGTCGTTTTTTGTTGGCCAAATCATATTTTTGTATTCATGTGTCCTAGCTTTAAAGGTATAAACCTGTTCATGAATAGTTAGTTGTCGAACTTCTCCGGTTAAAAACCCGTGGAACCGCTCAAATCCCTTTTTCTTTAACAAATCCGTCAAATTCCGAATAATCATTTGCTGTCCCCTGTCATAAGAAGCGGTACCGACCGTTTGCAATTGCTCCAATACGTTCTGCCACGCCAAAAAGCCCAAAGGGATGCTCAAAGGAATAATCGCCCGACTCTTTATATCGGCTTCCACGGGCAACAAAATTTCAAAAGGAGCCAAAAAGACAAGGTAGGCCGGGCGTCCGTTTCGAATGTCCTCGAGCATTCTGGCATATCGAGCCAATTGATGACTGCTCACTTCAGGAGAAACTTCCTCCAACTCTTCATCATCCGATGAAATGCCGCTATAATATTTGACCTCAATCCCTATGATTACATCGGAATGCTCCAGGATAAGATCGATCTCCCCCTCTGTATATCGCGGCCAGAAATGGAGTGTATAGTCAAAATCTTGAATGGAATCAAGAAGCTTACGCCAACCTGAATCAGGAGCCTGTACATCATCTTCAAGCCGAACAGCAGCAAGTACATGTTCCAGCCCCTGTTGAAAAGGCAGATAACGGATCGCTCCGAAAAAATCCCCGGTTAATTGATCTTCCAGCCGATCAGACAAATTGCTTCCTGTACACGAAATTTTGTTGTGAATTTCAGCAATCAATCACCTTCCCCTCCTTTGACCAAAATATGATCCACCCACTCCATTAAGGCACTTCGGTCCCCTCCTGGAGTTAACCCGATAGCCCCCATATTGTATCTCCTGTGAAAATCCGGCTTAAAAAAATCCAGGTCCTCATCCCATACCGGAGTCACGATAAACACGCTATCCACCGCCCGTTGATCGACGCCCGCCAAGAAAATCCCGTCCGTGTACTTATGCATCTCCCCGAGAGTTCTAGAGGCAAACTTCCAATGATACTTCGCCTGATACTTCGCCGCCTCGACTAAATACGCCTATTCCACTGGCCTCCAAGCTTTCCCTTTCGTACGGGGAAACAATACTTGGGATTCAGCGAATCGTAGTAAGTATTATTTAGCGTTTGACTGTAAGTAGCTACCTTGTAATCCTCGCTCAGCAACTCCACGGCCAATCGGTCCATTTCCGCTTCCATGGCTTTAGTCTAGTTCTCAGCGAATAGGCTTTCTATTTTTTTCCACAGTTCTTTGATATAATTCATGCAAATCATCGATAATGAACGGACGTTGTTTTGGAATCTGGGGACACGGATGGTAGTAATAATAGCCTGATTTTCGTGTTGGATGTGGTTTTCCAAAGGAAAGGATACCCGAGGTTTGAATTAACGAAAACCACTGTTCTTTAATTTGGACTAGAGGTTGCCAATGTCTTTTATGCGGCTTCACTCCCCACCCCAGAAGAATCCATGGATGTTGTTGCAACTCAGCATTTTCAATTAATGATTCGTCGTAATCAAACATTTCACGTTCCACTAGGTCCACGTACTGTTCAATCGCATCTTGATCATCCGTATTTTGCAGCCAAAACAAATTGTAAATATGGAACTTTCCCTCTACCTCTTCACCATAGACCCGTTCCAGAAACGCAGCCAACTGTTTCATAGTAGGATCTGCGTTGACTTGTCCCTGAGCCTCTTCGTTTACCAAAAGTTGCTTAAAAAGGTGTGGTTCAGTCCTTTCCAACGAAGCTGATCCTGGATTCAAAAGCAGGCAGCACCCCAACGATTTGTTAGATCGCCCCCATTGAAGATACGCTGCCTTGCGAAAAAAATGCTCCCCGCGTTTCAGGAAATGACCGTGCACTTGAAAATTTTGCATCCTATTCCTCCATCCTCAGATAAGTGATTTCTATACCATTCATTTACATAAACTAAAAACTTATTATGAATTTTTAAACGGTTGTCCCTAAATTAATTTCGGTAAGAAACAAAAAAGAGAAGAACTTATTTTAAGCCTCCTCCTTCTAATGCTTCCATTTAGTCAAGGTATTCAACGTCATTTAAAATCCAAGACACCTTTTCTTTTCCGGCAGAGCTTTGTGTAATTATTTTCAACAATCCCGCACGGCACCTTTTATCAAGATATCCTGCAGACTTTGATACCTTATCTTTCACAATTCTACCCACAATTTTATTTCCATCTGGAGTACATAATTCAAACGAGTTAGTCCTTACATTAATGCCAGTCAATCTGCCTTCAAGCACTACCTCTTCCTCTCGCGAGGATAATCGTTCGTTAAGAATTGTAAAGATCTTTCCTGCCTTATCAGGATCAAAAGATGCTTTTGTTTCTTGATTATTAGCTTGAATAGTAACCCAATTAATTTCCACAGGGACATCCAAATCGCGGATACTCTTTGTCCAGTCCGTATAATATTTTAGGGTTCTGGTTCCCAAGGATGATACTGCCTCCAATAAGGATTCTTCTTCGTCAGAAGCATTAAATAAACTGTAAAGTTCTGAAATAATTTGACGTTGTGGGGCTTCGTCGATCGTCAATTGTTCCTCATGCTTCAAATCAATAACAGCAATAAAAGATCCAGCCTTTACCTCTTTAAGAATCCAAGAATTTCGTTCAATTATCTCTTGTGGAATTGGACCACGGTTACTAGGTTGATTAAATAATGTATTGGCAACGCAATCCGTAAGAGCTTGTAAACCACCTAGAACAGTTGTAAGGGTTCTAACCGGTATCTGCCCAGAAGGAAGACTTTTTGTTTCCAACTTTACTTCCAGTTCCTCTGACTGAAACTTACTCTCTTCAATAGCTTGTCGTTTTAATTCATCAAGTCTCTGATGTAACGAACCGATTTCCAATTCGGAGATATAATTCGGCAATCCTAAAGCTTCATGATTCGCTTTACAAACTTTAATTATTTCTTCAGTTATTTTAATTTGATTGGTTAGTTCATCAAAGGCGTTCATCGTTTTACACCCCCTGCCATAAGTGATAGTAACTCCTGTTGTTCTATTTGTACCATACCTTTCGGGTTCCGTGACCTATCAAAACTAAACTGTCCCATCCAATAAGTCTGCATAATTTTTATATTTTGCTCGGGAAAAGCTGCAAGTTGTTGTGGGTCCCAATGTTCAAAAGACAAACAAAAATATGCATCACAGTCATATCTTCTTGATACACTTTGAATTAAATTCTTAAGTGTCGTAGCTTGTTCGCCGCTTTGAATATCTTCAGGGTAGTAAAATACAACAAGGTCAATATCATTAGGATCAACCTTCTGGGTAAGAAAACTTCCATCTAACCAAATATATCGAGGTGTAAGTACTTCTAGCAACTGTTCAATCCATTGCTTGAAATTATGATAAATAACCGATCTTCTTACTGATGTTGAAAAATCATAAACAAACTGCTGCTCAAATTCGCTCAAATTATAGGTGTGAATCCCAGGTGTAAGATTGCCGTTTGGCAAGAATTGTTGTATCATAACCTGTTCTCCTCATTTTTCCCATTTACGCAGTACTCTATCCCCTAATTATAACCTAGAGGTAATTGCTGTCAATGTTAACCAACTTCCCATACTTTAAACAAAAAAGAAGTGGCACCATTCATGCCACCTCTCACCTTTTCTAACCAGCAGTTTTTCTATATGTTAAAGTAAACACCATATCTGACAGCCATTTCTTAAATGACGGATTGTCGTTAAACTGCTTGAAAATCTCCATATTATCCGTCATTAAATTAATGATCGCTTTATTCAGAGCTTTGTCACTCTCAATTTTTGCATTTTGCTTGTCGGAATTTTTCATTGCATTTTGGTAATCTTTATCCTTGGACACCATTTCAGGGATGCTGGTGATATGTTTGATGACCTGGTCCGCATCCTTCCAAGGAATATTCCCGAAAAGATCATGAAAACTCGATAAAATGTTGCTCAACAAATCCAACTCCGGCACCGGCTTGGCTCCCCCCGCTCCGGCAGGCACAGGATCAACCTCATAGGTTGCCTTTTCTTCCAATACAATGGACATGGTAGCCTGCGCCTCTGCCCGATAACTATCCAAATCAATTGTCTCAAGGATTCCTTTGCTAAGGTCCTCCTCCTTGGGGGACGGGAGTTTCGGAATAAGCAAAGTCAAGAAAATGGATAGCTTCTCCCATTCCGCATTACCGTAAGGTAAAATAGACGACAAAAAACCGTATGTTCTAGTAAAAGCTTTGACTTTGCTCTTAAAATCGACTTGTTGATCTTCGTCTAGTTCATCCTCATAATTTTTTGAGCATACATCGAGAATCGGATCAAGTTTATCCCGTTCAGCTCCGTTAAGATACAGTTCCACAATGGTATCCACATGATAATCTGTAAAAACATGATGCCCTTTAATATCACTTTCCAAATCATTGAGTTTATCCGGATCGGTCTCATCAGATAAAACAGTCGTCGTGTAATACTTGGAAAAGGCCTCTTTGATCGTATCCGTCTCATTGGCGAAATCCAAGACGAAAGTATCATGTTTCTGCGGATGAGCACGGTTTAGTCGGGATAAGGTCTGAACCGCTTTGATATCTGAAAGCATTTTGTCAACATACATCGTATGAAGCAACGGTTCATCATAACCCGTTTGAAATTTATTTGCGACAACCAGTATCCGATATGGATCTTTTTTCATTTTCTTTTCAATTTCACTACTTGGAAAAGCATTTATCCCGCTTTCCGTAAGCTTCTTTCCGCCAAATTCATGTTCACCTGAAAAAGCGACGATTGCTTTATATGGGCTTCTCCTCTTCTCCAAATACGCAGATATAGCGTAATAATATTGGATAGCTCGCTCAATACTGCTGGTTACCACCACGGCACGGGCTTGACCGCCTACTTTCCCCTTGGCTATGACTTGTTCGTGAAAATGATCCATCATGATTTCGGCTTTCAATGCAATGGCTGTTTCATTGGATTCCACATAGGCACGAAGTTTTTTCTGTGCTTTTTTCTTATCGAATAAAGGATCATCTTCAATGATCTTAGCAAGCTTATAATAACTCTTGATCGGCGTATAATATCTGAGCACATCCATGATAAACCCTTCCTGGATGGCTTGTTTCATCGTATACACATGGAAGGGTCTGTGCTTGGTTTTACCACCCTCCGGATAAGGAACACCGAACATTTCCAACGTTTTATTTTTGGGAGTTGCCGTAAAGGCGAAGTAACTCGCATTTGTCAGCATCTTACGACCCTCTAATATTTTTAAAATCTTATCTTCCGTCGTTTCCTCTTCGCTATCCTCATATTTATCGGATAAAGCGATGTTCATCTTGGCAGACATCGTTCCGCTTTGACTGGAGTGGGCTTCATCGATAATAATCGCAAAATTGCTTTTCCGATGTTCATTTCCGATATCTTCAAGGATATAGGGGAACTTGTGCACCAGCGTGATAATGATGCTTTTTCCGCTTTGAAGCAGTTTCTTAAGATCACCGGAGCTATCAGCATGACCCACCGTATTCGCCACTTGCATAAAACCTTTTATCGTATTTTTAATTTGTTTATCCAAGTTGACCCGGTCCGTTACCACGACGATAGAATCAAACATATTTTTTCCGTCTTTCGTCATGGAAACGAGTTGATGAGCAAGCCAGGCAATGGAATTGGATTTCCCACTGCCAGCGCTATGTTGAATCAGATATTTCTGTCCAACCCCTTGGATACTTACATCCTCAAGTATCGACTTCACAGCGGCAAGTTGATGATAACGGGGAAAAATTTGAGTTCTTTTAACCTTCTTGGTCTCGGCGTCCTTCTCTTCTACGATTTGTGCGTAGTTTTCAATGATATTGGATAGCTCATCTTTCTTCCATATCTGCTTCCACAAATAATCCGTTTTTATGCCTTCCGGATTAGGAGGGTTTCCCGCTCCATCATTGTAGCCTTTATTAAAAGGCAAAAACCAAGATTTCTTGCCATCGAGTTTCGTACACATCTTCACTTCGTTATCATCGACCGCAAAATGCACCATGCATCGTCCAAAACTGAACAGCAGTTCTCGCGGATCACGGTCGGTTTTATATTGATATACCGCATCCTCAACGTTTTGCTTAGTAAGTCTATTCTTCAGTTCGCAGGTAATAATCGGCAAACCATTGATGAAAATGGCAAGGTCAAGGGCAAGCTTCGTATTGTCACGAGAGTACATCAACTGCCGAGTAACACTGTATATGTTCTTACGATACAGTTCTTTAGCCTTCTCGTTCTGCAATGAGGGGGTGAGATAATACAAATCAAGCGTGACCGGATATACTTTGATGCCATTTCTTAGTACATCGATTACGCCATTTTTCGCAATCTCACCCTGCAAGCGATTCAGAAACTTCGTTTTATTCACTTCGCTATCGAAAACACCCAAAGTTTTTAGCTTGTCTGGCTGAGTCGCTTGCAAAAATCGAAAAAGGCGAGTCTCATCGATGGCATATTCTTTGTTGTAATCGCTATTTCCCCCTTGTTCATACCCGTTATTTGTCACTAGATAGTTTACAATTAGATCCTCAAGTCCGCTCTCTTTGGTGTTGGTTGGCACTAAATCTCAACCTCCTCCAGATCTGCAATTTCTTCATTTTGTACTACATTTTCATCAATTTCAATGGAGTCAGTATCTAGTTCATCCATATCCTCAATTACAATATCATGCACGTCAATTTTACCAGTAACAACGTCAGAAATAAGGCGAGTACGATATTCATTTATTAATTGAACTTCTGTTTGAATACTATCAATACTCTTATCGATTTTTTGAACTTTGTCTTTTACAAATTGAATAATTGATTCTTGTTCTTTCATAGGCGGCAAAGGAAACCATGTCTTTCTAATAATATCTTGACTAATATTTGGTTGTCCCCCACCCTTGCTTTGCTCTATTAAAGAATTTCTGCAAGTAAAAAGAATAAAAAAAGCATATTCAATTGATACCTTTTTATTATTTATATTACATAAACAACAACAAGCTTGATTGCAGCAAGCTTCAACCTTTGTTAAAGAAAGTTTTCCTATTGAAGCACCGTACATAGCTATTGCTATTGTGTCTTTTGGGTAAATCTTTAATGTTGAGTAATCTATTAATGCTTTAATTGTAAGTTTTTTCTTAGTATCATTTAATAAACTATCATTAAGATCACCGGAGTTGATCCAATTAACCTCACCATTATAATAACTGCTATCTCCACTTTTAGGGGTAGTACCACTTCCAATAATGTTGAATAATCTTGTAATTTTATCTTTTTCCCAATGTTCAGGAATATCACCAACCCAATCAATACCTGAAAGTTTCATCTTAACATTAGGGTTAAGACCCTTAGTCACTGCCTCGTTAATAAGTGCTTGCTTTTGTTCCTTTAAAACTTGAATAAGTTTCTTCTTAGCTCTTATATATTTATTGATCTTCGCAAGCTTAGAGTCCAAAAATTTCACAATATGGTCTTGCTCGGAACGAGGTGGGATATAAAGTTTTATATTTTTGAAATCGTCATACCGCATATCCCATTGCCCTACACGAATACCATACGAAATTCTATTATAGATAGTTTTAAACTCGGATGACCTTAGTAAATAATGAATGTAATCATAATTCAATTCTCCAACAAGTCTACAAACGATATAAGCGGGGCTAACTATACCTTTATATTTTGATACACCCAATGATCCTTGCCACATTTTCATTTTGTTAAGAACTAAATACCCATTATCTACATACTTGTAATTAGATAAGTCTTGACTTTCTACATTATGATTATCGTCTCTTGATGATTTTCTTATTACTCCATACTCACGATAAACAGATAATAGTTCTAAATCAGTTCTAGAACCATTCCTTTCATTGGAAAGCTTTGTTATAGAACGTATCGTCTGTTTTTTCCAATGTTTGGGCACATTTCCCAACCAATCATATTCTGTTTCAATATACTTCCCATAGGGTTTAAGTTCTTTATACATCCAGGTTAACCCCCTATGATTTCTTGCAACAACCCATCTGTCTCGGCTTCAAGGGCCTTAATATCCGCCTTAATTTCCTCAAGAGTCCGTAGTTTTACCGGCTTGTAAAAATACTTCGTAAAACTGATTTCATAACCGATCTGCGACTTACTGTTATCAATCCATGCGTCGGGTGCAAAAGACAATACCTCGTCTTTAAAAAATTGTTCTATACCGCCTCCGTATAAAAGCGGGATCTGTTCGGTATCTCGCAACTCCGCATCAGACTCATATTCCACGACGCATGCTTTGCCGTTCAGAGTCACGCTAAACAGGCCGTACAAGGGATTCGCCTTTGTTTTTCCTGGTTTATGAATTTTTTTGATGATCTTTTCAGCGGTCTCATCTGTATAAGCAAGGTTGTTTTTTATCAGATTCAACTTTTTGGCTGACAGCTTAATGTTTAATCGTTCGGCAATTTGGGTTAATTCTTTTTGAAACAAATTATAATCGTTGATTTTGCCATAATTCTTGGTTTCAGCCAGGTCAGAAATAACCTTGACTAACTCATCTTCTTTCTGTTCCGTGCATAACGCAAAAAGGGATTCCAGCCTTTCCTTCGCTAAATCCACGCTTAAACGGAGCGGTCTTTCCACCGTGATTTTCCAATAACCAAATTCCTTATTGTCGAAAATCTTTGAATGTTCCGTTTCCTCAAATGAAATCAGCATATCAACGATTTCTTTTCTAAGTTCTGGCGTGAACTCACAGTTCTTGTTGCCCAAGTTTTTCCTTAATGGACTTGTTAAGTTCGTTGCATCAATCAGTTGTACCTTGCCTCGGCGATGAGAAGCTTTACGATTGGTTACTACCCAAATATAAGTCGCAATTCCCGTGTTGTAGAACATGTTTTCTGGCAAGGCAATGATTGCTTCGAGCCAGTCGTTTTCAATAATGTATCGCCGTAAATTGCTTTCGCCTTGGCCCGCATCCCCGGTAAATAAAGAAGAGCCGTTATGGACTTCTACAATCCGGCTGCCAAGTTCGGTATTATGCTTCATTTTACTAATTTTGTTTGCCAAGAATAACAACTGCCCGTCACTGGAGCGAGGAATCATCCTGAAATCCGGTTCACCATCATGAGATACGACAAAACGCGTGTCTGTAATATCACCTTTTCCGCCTAACCGCTCTAAATCGGTTTTCCAACTCTTACCGTAAGGAGGGTTAGATAACATGAAATCGAAGTTCGTACTGGGAAAGCCATCATTAGAAAGCGTCGAGCCATAAGCGATATTATCCGCTTGCAAGCCTTCACCTTTTAGTAACATATCCGCTTTTGTGATGGCATAGGTTTCAGGGTTGATCTCTTGACCATACAGATTAATAGAGATCTGCTTATTAAATTCAGAAGCGAGTTGCTGTAGTCTTTCATCAGCGATGGTAAGCATCCCGCCGGTACCGCAAGCACCGTCATAAACGAGGTAAGAACCATCCGTAATTTTGTCCGCCACGGGGAGAAGGGCGATGTCTGCCATCAATTCAACAACATCACGGGGAGTAAAGTGCTCCCCGGCTTCTTCATTATTTTCTTCATTAAATTTCCGAATCAGTTCCTCAAAAATGACACCCATGGAATGGTTATCAAGTGCAGGTAGCTTAACCTCACCTTGATTATCCAACACGGGTTCCGTGCTAAGATTGATTGTTGGACTTACGAATTTTTCAATAACCGCACCTAATATATCCGCTTCCACCATCGTATCGATTTGGTTTCTAAATTTAAATTTATCAAGGATTTCCTGAACATTCGGGGAAAATCCGTCTAAGTAGGCAATAAAGTCTGACTTCAACTGCTGTTGTTTAGCTCTTGATTTCAAATCTTTTAGTGTGAAAGGAGAAGCATTATAAAAAGCTTGCCCTGCTGCATTACAAAGTGCGCCGGTTTGATTGAGTACACCGGCACTATCCAATGTAGCTTTCATCTCAAGTACAGCTTTCTTAGTTGGTTCAAGTACCGCGTCAAGGCGGCGGATAACCGTCATTGGCAAGATGACATCCCGATATTTTCCTCGTACATATACATCACGCAGACAATCATCCGCGATTCCCCATATAAAGCTTACAATTTGGTTGTGCAATCTTTGGTCCATGTATAATTCCTCCAGTAATAACAATTCAGCAAGATCATCATATAAAAAACAATACACTATTTAATATATCATTTTTACTTCGAACTATAGTAAACTCACCTAAATTATCATTAATACGCAAACAAATGATTCGCAAAAACAACAGTCTGCATCTTTTGAGGCGCGACAAGAACAGGCCAGAAGAATGGCGTGCCGTTCCATCCGGCAGCAGTACCATTTTGTTTAAGTAATACAATCGCTGGAATATCCACTGCTTTTTCTTTCGCCAACCCTTTTTCTTGATAAGACTCTGGGGAGTTCTCAAGACGTCCGTCATTCTTTGCCCGGGAAATATCACGATCTCGCCTTACGATAGCCCAAACTTTTCCTTTAAGTGCTTGATTTTCAGGAAGGGTAGTCAAATACTCCAAACTTGCGATAAAAGCCTTTTGATTCCAAGTATGTCCTTCCTCAAAGGTAGTGGCGATGTAATTAATAATTTCAATCACGTCGCTTACGTCCATCATAAATGGTTCCGGAGAGTTACCAGTATCGTGGCAATACTTTCCGATAATATCCTCGATGGCCGCTACCGGCTTTTGAACATGAGTTTTTGCCTTTACTTTAAACCCGATAGGCAGAAGACGCGTTCTTGGCTTCAGCGTAGTCGTATCGGACAATAAGATTTTATTTGGAGAACACGGAATAATGTGGCTGCTCGCATCTTTTTGAATGAATACAACTCCGTTATCGTGACTACCTTTCTCAAAAGCTTCACGAAGGGCGGAATCAAATTCATGGATACGTTGCATAACTGCATAGATACTTGATGTGGTATAGAATCTAGTAACTGTTAGATCTTCAACTGGTCTTGCTCCGTACATACGAGAATGCTGCAGAACTGTGTCCTGTTGGAAGGTCTTGGGGCGCCTACCATAATAGAACCCAATCAGATTTCCAATCGTTATACCTCGGTCCAAGATTTGTCCGCCGATAAAAATATTCAGGGGCGTTCTAAGCTTCAACTGCCCGGAAGCGTCCAAAAGTTCGTTCACATCTTTCTCGGAGTTGACCTTCGTAACCATAATATACCCATCATCTAATGCTTGTTTCGCTTCAATAATTACTTCAGAAAGTCCCGGCATCTTCATAACAGAGAGCTTAATAGATTCCTCCATGTTCCCATAAGCCTCTTGTACCAATCGTTGGAACAGTGGCGAATTGTCTTTGGACTCCTCTGCTAGTTTTTCGACAATGGCATCAATGATGCTCTCCTGCCATTCGTGAGCAGCCTTCCCTTGCTCCGTATGGATGATAAAGCTATATTTCTTACCGGCGCTACTTTCATATCTGTTCTGAAGCCGTCGAATACAGCCGCCAATAATAAAATTTACGATGGCATTTCGAAGGGATTTAATTTTGTTGCTGAATAAGCATTCTTCAATTTTAAAGACACGACGATCTTGTTTCTTTAGGACTGACAGCTCATCTTCAGAAACTTCCTCAAATAAATGATAAGCGATAGTTCCTTCTTCTTCACTTTCGTGAAAATAATATTCTCCACCGATGTACTTATCATGGATAGGAACCAATTCAGTAAAGACCGGTTTAATTGGCTTGAACACTTCAGAGTCAATCACGATATCTTCAGGCTGTAAATAAAGAGAGTAAGGTGTAGCTGTTACTTGTAAAAAGCTGCAATCTGCAACTTTTCTTCTGAATTCATCGATTTTCCCCGCAATCTTTTTAATTTCCGGCTCTTCATCCTTCTTACTCGTAAAACCTATGCTTGCAAAATCAGCCTCGTCATCAATAATAAGAATTTTCTTGTCTACGAGATCTGGATAAGTATCAAAGAAGGCTTGATGTAGCCGTTCCATATTACGAATTTCCTTTTTGACCACAAAGGCGAGTTTTTGATTTCGTTCATATCGGGTCAGTGACGGCACGACCATAATATCAAATATCTGTATGTAATCTTGTTCATTCAAGTCTTTAAATTCGGACTTCAGTCGCTCAAGCGTTTGCTGTGCAAGTGCTTTGGTTCCTTTGGTCAAAATGATGACGACATCATAACCATTATCATATGCCAATGACATGACACCAAGGAAGGTACGGGTTTTCCCAGACTGAATTTTCCCCAGTAGCATGCCCGGTCGATCCAACGTTGTTTCTGTATCAAGTAATTTTTGGACAGTTCGCTCCATGCATCCAATTATATTCGTGTCGTAATGGTTCTTCTCGTTCAAATAGGTAAAGAAAGTCCCCTTAAGGTCTAAAGTTTTAATCATTTACCCCTCATCCTTTCTGTATTACATATTACTCTTAATTGGTGACACTAAGTTGCCAGCAAATGAATGTTTGAAAAGAGAGGATAGCTATCAAATCCCCAACATCATTTCATCCACCAACCCATCCACACATGCTTTCCCTAAGCTTAAATCCAAAAAAGCGACGCGCACCTCCACCCCATCACCACTATCGAATCGGATGGGCTGTGCAACTCCCGACAAACGGGGAGCCCAGGGATAAATCAAGTAGACCTTACCCGCCCCGTACTTTTTGCCGTAAGCATACGCCTGGTACATGTCCGCTTGCGAAATACCGAAGTCCAAACCTTGGGAAAGGATCTTCCACTTCGTGTCCAGCACTACAACTCCAGACGGTCCTTGTACGACAATGTCCGGTTTCAACTGAAATCTTGGCGGTTTATCAAACAACCGATAAGACCGATCCTGCGTCTTTACGCGGATTTGGGGGTGTGCGAGCATTTTTTTCAAAAGTCCGGCCACGTAACGTTCAAATACTTTTTCCATCGGGAACAACAGCGCGTAAGCGACACTGCCCTCTTTAAATGGAGTAAAGCTTTTACCGGCTAAGAATAGGCGGCACCACTCCAATATCGTCTTGTATTCTTGCATGGTCCGGTCCGTAGATACGTTGGCCCAATCCCGCTCCGAATACACGGATCTCTCCACGCTGTCGAACGCCCCCTGTAAAGAATAAAGGTCCTTTTGGTTAATTGGATTGTCGCTAACCTTAAGCAACAGTTCCACCGTTGTCTTGATCAGCCGATTTTCCGGCCGGTTAAGACTGAACTCGTCATATTCGATATAAAAGCGTTCTTTGTGGGCGGCATTATGCTTCATATGCTGGGAAAAGAGAAGTTTTCCATTGTAGAAGCGCTCGTTGTCTTGATGCACCGAATAATCGAATTTCAAGCCGCGTTTGACTAAGGCTGCAGCTTCTTCGATGAACATGCGAATGAAAATGTCCAGTACATGGTTCTTCTCCGCGCTAAGGCCGGTCGGATTGAATTGTTTATTCGGTATATCGTTGATGGACCTCAACATATCGATAAAGATGCTCTTCGTTTGTGTTATAGAACTTTCATCATCCCGAGCGTATATTTTGGGCAGAATTTCGATTTGAGTCCCATCGGCCATGGCGATCACACCTACATGGTTTTTGGCGCTGATGATTTTGCCGATCCCTCTTCTGCTCCCCACGGTCATTAGTTCAAGAGCATCCGTCATATTGCCTGTTCCTCTGCTTTCCAGTACAAAACGCTCCAGGCGGTCAAAGGCCGATTCGGCTATGCACTGATATCCAAGTGGAAGTCCGTCAGGATTTTTGCATAAAGTTCCATACTCTTTTAACGTAACCTTATTAACCTTTCGACTGTTATTGAATAGATTCATGCTCATTGCGCACCTAATCCGAGTTGTTGTAGTCGTATATTTTTAGATAAGATCCTAATTGATGGAATGCATCACGATTGATTTTGTAAGTAATAGATTCTTCTAGATCAACTTCGTCCAGATTACCGAATAGCCCTTTCATATCCACCTTGTTAACAACGATAAACTGTTCCGACTCCGGCTTGTTGCTGTCCCCCAACACAAGGCGGATTTTCTCGTAATTGTCGTAGAAATATTCCTGGAGCAGAGGAATAATCGTATGCTCGAAAAGATGCCCCAGTTTCCCAAGCGTGGGCTCCTCGTACAAACTCAAAAAGTATGCATGACCAATGGTATGCTCACGATCGTACAACGCTTCAATTCTCCGGTTCATCGTTTCCAGAATCGTTGCCAGATTCAACAGTTTCCCAGCGACCTCAATAGAGGCAAGACGGCCAGGATCCGGCATCATCTCGGCAAATGAAAACCGCCGCCGCAGCGCCGCATCCAACCGGGCGATGGAACGGTCCGCCGTATTCATGGTAGCGAGCAGATAAACATTATTCGGAATGCCAAAAGGCTCTTGCGAATACGGAAGCTTAAGCTTGATTTCTTCCGGCATCCCGATCCGTTTTGTCGGTTCGATAAGGGTGATCAGTTCTCCAAAAATTTTGGAGATGTTGCCGCGGTTAATTTCGTCGATGATAAAAACATAGTTTTTGTTACTCGTCGTTTGGATAACCGAACTAACATGCACGTTGTTATGTTTCTCCAAAATAGAAAGTACATGCTTAAGCTCAATTCTGGTCAATCGGTAAACGGAACCTAATGTCATGACCTTATTTTCATTCAACTCCAAAATGTTCTCCCGGATATCCTTGACTAACCAGTTCACCTTTCGGGAACGTTTGTATTCCTCCATCTCTTCCAGCCACTCGTACTCTCCCGTGACAACACCGATCGCATCAATGGATTCTTCGTCATGAAGAACGAGAACAATATCTCCTTGCCTCATCTCATGAATAAAGCGAGAGAGAATCATCTTTCCTCCATACTGGCTGTAATCCGTGTCTTCGCTTAAGATCTCGCCATAAGAATCCCATCCGATACGAATCCGGTTATTATTGAAGCAATCCCGCTTAATCGGATTCTCTTTGGAACCTCCCAGAGAGACCTTCCATATCGTTGGTTCATTACCAATTCCGTAGTCGTTGCCGTCCTGAACGATTGGCTTTTGCGCCTTTTCACAGAACTTCTTAAACACGCCGGGCACAATATCGTAAACGACTTCCCGGTTCCCGGGCTCCGTTTCTCCATCGGATGTCATTTTCGGTTTGATGCCCTCGATAAACTCCTCGTAACCGTAGGATTGATGGAAAGTCGTAAATTCGATCTGTCCATTTGCCTTATAGGCTTCAAAGCGTTTCTTGATTTGAACGTATCCGTCTGCCTCTTCTTCTTCGAGAACGACGTCGAGCGGCTTATTCTCAAGCATCGAAACCGCATAAAGCACGGTATGATAGGTTTTCCCGGTCCCCGGCGGCCCGTATAAAATGATATTTTTGTCTAACAGCCGTTGATTCTCCGAACCTAACACAGAAGATCCAGTAACATTAATGGAGAGATCGCTCCCTTTACTGGCTATAAATTCTGAACTCAAATCGTTTTCTCGCTCCCTAAGAAAATCCTCATAGTATGCAAGGCCATATTGAAATGCTTTGTTACCGCCTCTTTCATTTACCAGTAAAAAATTTTCCGCCTGCTCCATAGCTATTCTCATGTTCCGATATTGATCGGCGTCGGCTATTTCGAATACATTGGTTGTCTCAAGTTCAATATTAAGCTTAGCTGGAGAAGTGTTTAAGTAGTGGACATATTGACTAACAGTTCCTTCAGAATAAGGTTGTCCATCCGCTTTCTTCTTCCGTCTTAACCAGTCGGTATATTCTTTTTTTCGCAATTTGGCCTGATCTTCCATGAAAATTCACCTTTCAACGATATTTTGTAAATGCTTTGGCACTTGCAAGATAAAATCCGCTCACTTCAGTACCCTCCTATGGATGAAGGTATCTATAATGGACCTTCGACAAACCATCTAGTTCTTCCTGCCTATTTGAAAGGAGTAATCGATTCTGATCATGTATAATATCTACTAAATTCATAGATTTGACCCTTATAGGGGTGGGGAGGACATTTATATGAAAAAACCGCTGATCGGGGTTTTGCCTCTATACGACAAAGAGAAAGAAAGCTACTGGATGCTGCCAGGTTATATGAAAGGCATCGAGGAGGCCGGCGGGATTCCGTTTATGCTTCCGTTAACGACGTACCCAGAAACCATTTTGGCCATAGCCGAAACGTTTGACGGTTTTTTGTTCACGGGCGGGCACGATGTTAACCCGGAAATTTACGGGGAGCCGGTCGATCCGGTTTGTGGGGCACAGTGCGAGGAAAGAGACGTCATGGAAAAGCTGCTGTTTAACCGCGCGATCGAGCAGGATAAGCCCGCTTTCGGCATTTGCCGCGGCCTGCAATTGTTTAACGCTTTGCTCGGCGGGACGCTGTACCAGGATCTTCCTACGCAGCGGGTGAGCTCTATTCAGATCGAACATAAGCAAACCCCGCCATACACCATCCCCGTTCACGACGTCCACATTGAACAAGGAAACCCGCTGTATGAGATCGTGAAGGCGGAGTCCTTAAAGGTAAACAGCTACCATCATCAGGGGATCAAAAAATTGTCCGGGCAGCTTACGGCCGCCGCTATAGCGGAGGACGGGCTGATCGAAGCCGTCGTCATGCCGGAAAAGAGATTTGTCCTGGCCGTGCAGTGGCATCCGGAATTCAACTTTAAGCTCGACGACAGCAGCTTCCGGCTTTTTAAAGCATTTGTACAGGCGTGCAGTCCAAAGCAATGAAACCGTCCTTCACAAAGACGGCCATATAACCGATTGAGACACATCTATTCAACTAGAGAGAAGGAATTTTAATGAAAAAAACGTTGGCAGTTTTATGTTCTTTGGCGCTGCTCATCCTTTTGGCCGCACAGCCCCAGTCCGTCAAAGCGGATAACAAAGCGTCCGCGATTACAACCAAAACCTTGTCCTACAAAGGCCAGCAGTACGTACAGATCTCCGGGGCCAGCAAAGCCGTCACGCAGCAAATCAACAAAATCCTCAAGCTGCACGCCGTAAACGCCGCCGTTTCCAACAGTGCCGCCAAAAAGCAGTCCAAAAACGGCTCTTTCAAAACCACGCCCAGCACGAAATACAACAAAAACAACCGCCTGTCCATCGTGTACAGCGATTACTACTACGCGGGCGGAGCTCACGGGATGCTCGCTTCGGTTTCCTACAATTTCGACATGCAGACCGGGAAACAGATCAAGCTGAAGGATATCCTCACCAAGGATTATCAGAAGGACAATCTTGAGATCACCCTCGCGAACGAACTGGCCAAAAAATCAGCCGCAGGGGAAAACGTATTTCCGGACAGCGCCTATTCGTTCACTTTGGACATGGACAACAGTTTTTATCTCTATGACAAAGGCATCGTGTACCGGTTCCAGCCTTACGGGGTCGCGCCTTATTCGGAAGGTTTCGTGGACATCAAGGTACCGTACGAGACGATCAATAAGCAAACTGAAGCACCCTTCTCTTTGCCCAACAAAAACAATATCGCCGATTCGATCAAACAGGACCCCAATTATGCCGAAACCAGCCTGAAAGGCGAGTTCACCGGATTCCAGCAGGGCAAAATCTACGAGCTAGCCAACGGCCAAAAATGGAAACAAATCAGCGATCAGGCGACCAGCGTCAGCATATCCCATCCGGAAGTCATCGTCTTTCCTTATGAAGGGGACATCTTTCTCGTGATCGAGGGCCAAACCGTCATGCCAATCATCGAGAAAGCCGAATAACGATAACTCGCTTAATAACTAGTAGAATGATCCGGAAATAATATGGCTTATCTGCGGACAGGGGCCATGGATCGCTTTGTTCTATATTAGTCTTGTGCTCAGTATCGTCCGTCCCCATAAAATAGAGGAACTTTAGGGTCTTATTTTCCGAATGTGAGCCTATTCATCACGATAGGGGAACTATTGGGTCTTATTTTTCGATGAACAGGTCGAAAGGCACCCTTTCGCTACTAAATCGTAAAAATAGCGCCATAAAATTCCTCTATCCCACGCAACATGGGGGATATCGCTGAAATAGCGCCTTTTTTTCCTTTATGCTGTCTCTTCTCCCGAGATCTTCAATAGACTAATTTTGCCGTTTTCTCAAGTCTTCATTTGCCATCATGCTAACGTTATTTCCAGAATCGTCTACTAGCTTAGCTGGTCAGCCAGCGCTGCAGCACAACCGCATGATTGCAGACCGGATCTTTGGCGGCATAAACGAGCGTGACCCGCTGCTTCTCCGCCATTTCGCGAATGCGGGCCGCAAGTATGGCCCGCTCCGGATCCGTCTCCAATTCGCGGACATAGCTGTCGCTAAAAGCCGCAAAACGCTCCGGCTGATGATTAAACCATTTGCGAAGCTTGGGGCTGGGCGCGATGGCTTTCATCCATTCGTCGATCGCGGCTTGTTCCTTCGAAACGCCGCGCGGCCACAGCCTGTCCACTAATATACGATACCCGTCCCCGGAAGCAGGCAGTTCATAAATACGCTTCACACCAATCCGACTCTCCATCACAAAATCCATCCGGCATTCGCATCCTTTCCAGTGTTAAGTTAGCCTGCCTGAAAACCTAGGCGAAAACATAAGGGAAAAAAATGGCGTTATTTCGGCGACATCCCCCAATCTGGCTGATATAGGGGAATTTTATGTCGCTATTTTCTTGAATCGCAGAGAGAAGGCCACTTTTTGCATCGTCTATTGGAAAATAAGACCATAAAATTCCGCTAATGGGGTGAACAAGGTCCATTCCAGAAAATAGGATCATAAAATTCCGCTATTTTTGAAAGCCGGGAGATTAGTTGAGATCGTTCTGCTACTGTTGATCTGCCGCGATTCGCGGTTAGTGCAAACCGCGGCGGCTTTGCGGTTGAACGGCAAGCACCGTCACCCACCAACATTCCGCTCATTCCGCTCATTCCTCTCGGCCGCAAACAAACGGACCTCTTCCTCCGTAGGCATTCCCGCCTGCGCGCCAAACTTCGTGACGGCCAGTGCGGAAGCCAGCGCCGCGTATTCCACCGCTTCCCGCAGGCTCCGTCCCTGCGCGATCGAAACGGCTAGCGCGGCGTTAAAGCAATCGCCCGCCCCCGTCGTATCGACCACCGGCACCGGATGGCCCATAGCGAGGCGCACCTCGCCGTTTCCGTCCAAATAAGCCGACCCGCCGGCCCCCAGCGTTGTAACAACGTTGGCGGCGCCCAACTCCTGCAAACGCCGCATAGCCGACCCGAGCGTGTTTCCATCGGCCGCGATGCCGGTATAGCCGCTTAGCTCGGTCCGGTTTGGCGTCACGAAGTCGGCGCAGCGGAACAGCTCCTCCGGCAGCGGCTGTGCCGGGGCGGGGTTCAGCACCACCATTTTACCGAGCTCCTTCGCTTTCCGGGCGGCGTAAAGCGCCGTTTCGACCGGGGTCTCCAGCTGCAACAGCACGATATCCGCCTGATTCAGCTTCTCCGCATTGCGGTCGATGTCCTCCGGCTGAACCTGTCCGTTCGCCCCGGGAACCGCCACGATGCTGTTGTCCCCCTCGCTGACGTAAATCGAAGCGATGCCCGTCGCCGTCCCGCGCAGGCGTTTTACGCCGGTTACATCGACGCCGTCCCGCTCAAGAGCGCTTAGCAGTTCCTGGCCAAAAGCGTCGTCCCCCACGGCCCCGATCATCAGGGCTTCCGCCCCGAGACGCGCCGCCGCAACCGCCTGATTGGCCCCTTTGCCTCCGGGCATAAACCGGACACGGTCGCCAAGCAGCGTCTCTCCCACCTGCGGATGGCGCGGGGTCTCCACGACGATATCCATATTCAGACTGCCGATAACTGCCACTTTCGTATGGTTCATAGACATAACATCCTTTAAAATTAAATGTGCTTGAATGCACAAGATATTTTACCAAAAAAAATGTCCTCATTCACGCGCGCCGGTCCGGTTTTAGAAATTGTAGAGTTTTGTATGGTCTACTTATAGTATAGTCTGCTGCCTCCAGTTGACACAGACTAAAGAGGAGGGATCGCAATGAACATCGGCGAAGACGACGGCGATGATGCCGGATACCTGAAAAACCTGCGAATCGAGCGAAAAAAAAATCAGCATCGCCACTTTTTCCGCGTTCCTCTGGAAATCGAATTAAAGCTGCGGGCGAAACCGGTTGATCACGCCGCCGGCGAGGATGAGCAACTTGTTTTTACCACCCTCGACATCAGCGGAGGCGGTCTTTCGTTTCTTTGCCCTGCTCCGTTGGAACAGGGAGAAGAAGTTCAAGGGTCCATTTATTTAAGTAAGAGTGTCTACCAAAAGCATATTCCGTTTACCGGTAAAATTATCAGCTGCGCGAAACATTCCGAACAAAAATACCGGGTTGCCCTTAGGTTTGTCGAAATCAAAGATTCCTTCCGTTCCGACATCATCCGATTTTGCTTGTATAAACAGACGGAAATGCGCAATAAATTTAAAAATTATCCAATATAACGCCACCGGTTAAACGATTACCATCAACCGGGAACAAAAGGAATTCCGCCGCAGATGTCGAATCTTCATAGATTATGAGAACGTATAAAAAACAAATTATACTCATTTTGCTATTTCTAGCCGCGATCAACGGAATCCGGCTTGCCTGGCTTAGCTTTCATCATACGATCGAGCAGCCGACCGCCGCCGCGAACGGCATTCTTGATTTGCGGGGATGGGAGTTTCCGCCAGACCATACGATCACCCTCAACGGGGAGTGGGAATTTTATCCGAATCAGTGGCTGAAATCCGCACCGGATTCGGCGCCGGACTCGGACTTTACGAGCCCCTCAACTGCTAAGCCCGGGAAAGTCGTTGTTCCGGTGCCCGCCGCTTGGGATAAATATTTTCCGGACGATCATCCAGGAAGCTATACTTACGGAACGTATCGGCTGCGAATTTTCCTGGACGAACCGGCTCCTCAAACGCTAGCATTGCGAATCGCCGAAATATCGCGGGCCTCCGCCGTTTACGTCAACGGCCAACCCACCGGCGGCAAGGGGATCCCTTCCGAACACATCGAAACGTACAAGCCGGGGCATCGCCCCTACACCGTAAGCCTTCCTAAAGGCAGCGATACCTATGAAATCGTAATTCAGGCCGCAAACCATGCCGGAGAAGGTGGTATTACCAAATCGATCCGCTTCGGCACAATGGATGCGATCAATCAGCGAACTGCGCTTTCCATAACACTGCAAGGCTTGCTTAGCGTCGTTTTTCTGGTTCATGGCCTGTATGCCATCATGCTGTATTTTTTGGGAGCCGCCAATAGAGGCCTGCTGTACTTTTCGGCGGTCATCCTATGTGCGGTAATCAGCGTTTTGGGCGTTGACGACAAGATTCTTTTCATATTATTGCCGTCCATGTCGTATGAAATCGACCTTAAAATCGTTCTATTGTCTTACGTGGGGGTCGTTTCCTTCATCCCACCGTTCATTAAAAACATGTTTCCCGAATACGGCCAGCTAAAAATGGTACGCTGGTTTGCCTATCTTGCTTCAGGCTATGCGCTGTTTGTGCTGATCGCACCGTCGCAGTACGTCATACCGTCGGAAAAAATTTTTTTGGCGCCTATTTTACTGTTATCTGTCTGGATCGCAGGTTACATTCTGCAAGCCGCCGCCCGTAAGCAGAAAGACGTCTTCTTCCTGCTGCTGGCCTGCGCCATCCTTGGAAACAATATCGTCTGGATCATTGCTGCGGCCAAACTATCCTTTGAATTGACGTTTTATCCGTTTGACCTGATCTTCACAGTGCTGGCCTTTGCGGCCTTTTGGTTCAGGCGGTTTTTTAGGGCGACGACGCAAACGAAGCGCCTGGCCGAAAGGCTGCAGTTCGCCAACCAGCAAAAAGACGACTTTCTCGTCAATACGTCGCATGAACTGCGAAATCCGCTGCATGGGATTATGAATATCACGCAAAGCGTACTGGACGATCCGGTTCACCCTACGAGCGAGGAGCATCGCCAAAGGCTGGAGATTCAGTTGTCCGTGGCCAGGCGCATGTCGCTGCTGCTGGACGACCTGGTGGATATAGGGCGGCTGAAGCAAAACACCGTCCGGCTGCAAATCAAACCGGTTCGCGTCCAATCCGTTATCGGCGGTATTTTTGAAATGCTCAGGTTCATGTTAAACGGTAAGCCGATCGAGCTTGAGGTGAATATTCCGGACGGGTTTCCCGCCGTAAAAGCGGACGAAAACCGGCTCATCCAAGTTTTGTTCAATTTGCTGTACAATGCGATCAAGTTTACGGACCAGGGGAAAATTTCCCTGGATGCGGAAGTCGTGGACGGCATGGCTTATATTCACATCAGGGATACGGGGATCGGCATGGACGAGGAAACCCGGCAGCGGGTCTTTTTGCCCTATGAGCAGGGAGATTCGACCGCTGCGCGAGCCGGCGGAGGGTTCGGACTGGGCCTCAGCATCTGCAAGCAGCTGGTAGAGCTTCACGGCGGGACGATCACGGTGCAATCCACACTCGGCCAAGGATCGGAATTCACCTTTACGCTCCCCGCTGCCGGAGAAGAAACCGAGGTTTCGAAGCAACCTATTCTCGCCCATGATGTTTTCCATTCCTATGCCGAAACTGCGGCGGAGCTTGCCGACGAAGCTGGCATACGGGACGCAGCGGGCCATAGGGCCCAAGCTGTTGCGGAACTTCCCCCGGAGGCGGTCAGCAAACCGAGATTGCTCATTGTGGACGATGACCGGTTAAACCTGAAAATACTCGCGGACATTCTCGGTTCGGTCCAATATGAGATCACTACCGCCGCGAGTGGCGACGAAGCGCTGCCCCTTCTCGACAACATGCGGTTCGATCTCATGATCTCGGACGTGATGATGCCCGGCATGTCGGGGTACGAATTGACGCAGGCGATTCGCAAACGGTTTTTGATTTCCGAGCTTCCAATCCTGATTCTTACGGCGCGAAATCGTCCGGAGGATATTCTTACCGGCTTTCAGTCGGGCGCCAACGATTACGTCACCAAACCGGTGGATTCCTGGGAGCTCCGGTCCCGGGTGCAGGCATTAACCCAATTGAAGCTGTCGATCGAAGAGCGGCTGCGAATCGAAGCGGCTTGGCTGCAAGCCCAGATTAGGCCGCATTTCCTGTACAATACGATTAATTCCATCGCCGCGCTGGCAACCATGGACCTGTCAAAAATGCAGGCCCTGCTGGAGGAGTTCAGCAACTATTTGCGGACGAGCTTCGATTTTCACAATTGCGATCGGGAGATTCCCGTCTACCACGAGCTTTCCCTGGTCCGCTCGTATTTGTTTATCGAGAAGGAACGATTTGCCGAACGGCTTCAGGTACAGTGGGAGCTCGATCCGGACCTGCACTTTTTCCTGCCGCCGCTGGCCATCCAAACGCTGGTGGAAAACGCCGTGAATCACGGTATCCTTAAGCGATCCCGGGGCGGCGAGGTGGTTATTCGCATCAAGCGTTTGGCCGGCGAATATGAGGTATCCGTCAGCGATGACGGCCTTGGCATGAGCGCGGAACAAGTCCGCCAGCTCCTGGATTCGCCGGATCGCCGCGACACGGGGGTCGGCATCCGCAACACCGACCGGCGCCTTACGCAGCTGTACGGCCGCCGTTTGGAAATCGAAAGCGCCCCCGATCAAGGAACGACCGTCCGTTTTTGCATTCCGATGTAGACCAAAGGGCTCTCCCCCAGCTTAAAGCTGTCCGGGGAGAGCCCTTTGGTTTTCATCGGCCCACTGCTGGTACCACTCGGTTATGTATGGACTTGGCCGCTCGTTTAATTCCTCTGTTAAAATCGCGGTCAGCAAGCGGTACTGACGATGGACGGAAAGGTGATTGTCCAGCACCCCGTATATTTTCATCAGCGCAAAATGCGCTTCTTCCGCCAAGGGATACCGGTTGCAAATTTCGAGATATTTTTCCACCGCTTTGTCCCGCTGCCCGCCGGAATCGTACCACTCGGCCATTTGAAAGGAGGCGCGGAGCCATAACGTTTTTAATCGGAATCGTTCGCTTTCCGCCCACCAGTACTCGTAATTCTGCAAGTAATCCCCCTGGTACAGCTCCATGATCCCTTCATAATCGCCGATCGTTGCTTCGCCCACCGGATACCCTGAAAGAATGAAACGTTCCCATTCCTCCACATCCAACCGCGCATGCTCCAGATTCAACACATACCCATCCGTTGCATTCGAAATATGAAAATAAGGGCTAAAGGGCTCAAGGGTTTTCCGAATATGGTAAATCGCCGTATATAATTGGGAAAAGGCCTTGCCAGGCTCGTATTCCGGCCAGAGCAATTCGATCAGGGCCGATTTTCGCACAAGCTTGCCGCGATGCTGCAGCAAATAAAGGAACAATTCCTGGGCCCGGGACGTTCGCCACCGGATCGGCGGATACGGATGATCTTTCAATGTCATTTGCAGTTGCTGAAACATGCATACGCGCAGCTTTTCTTTGGCCATGGCCACTGCCGCCGGTACTCTTTCCAGGCGATCCCGGATGCGTTCCAGGGTGATCATCAGCCGTTCTTTTCGCAGCGGTTTCATGATATAATCAAGCGCATTCAATTCAAAGGCTTTAATGGCATAATCATCATAAGCCGTAACGAAGACGATATTAAGCCGAGGCTTAAACTGCAGAAGTTGTCCCGCCAGTTCAATGCCGCTGATTTCGGGCAAATGGATATCCAGAAACACGACATCGATGTCCGTGCGAAGAATGAATTCCTTGCCCTCGATCGGATTGATAAACTTGCCAGCGACATGAATTCCGTACATGCTTTCCAAATGATGCTCCAAGTAGTTCAAAGCCAAGTTCTCATCATCGATTAGGACAACATTCATGTTATTCTCCTTGGGTATGTATGTGATGTATGTTACATCAAGTATACATATATTTGATAGAACTAGACAATTTCTTGACAAAAAAAATTAAGAAAAAATACCTACGAGATAGAGTGCACTTTTGCAGCTGATCCGGTCAATTCAATTAAGAAAAACGCCTGACGGCGTCCTTTAGTGGCTCTGACTTCTACTTTGGACTTCTACTTTGAACGTTGCTCTAACGGACACCAGCGACCTTATCCGCCCATTTCCCGGGTATTTCCCAGCCTAACGGACACACGTGACCCTATTTGCTCTAAACCCGTTCATCCAGGACGATTTGAGGTAAATAACGTCATCTGTGTCCGTTTACATTTTGCAAACTCTCGTTTTTTCGAAAATAACGGCTCTGGTGTCCCTTAGCCCCCTAATTCCTCTTCTCCTCCCCACTCTACCTGCGCATCGCCCTCTACCATGCCCGATATTTTATAAATTCTATAGTGTTAAAAAAGAGCCACGCCTAAAAGACGTGACTCTCTTCCGTATGCAAAACCTATCTACGCTTGATTGGGGGCGGCGGTTTGAACCGCGCCTTCCGGTCCTCCGCTAGGCGCAGCCGATGGGCTTGGCGCCTGGTTCGTGGACCGCAGCGGCAGCTCCTTCAGGAAAAACACCAGAACAAAAGCTGCCACGAGTACGAGCGTCCCGGTCAAAAACACCGTAGACAACGTCGTTCCGAGCGCATCGCGGATCCCTTGAATCATCTGTGCGAACAGCGGCTGCACGTCGGCGGGCAGGCCGGCCTGCGTCTGCTCCAGCAGCGGTTTGTTCATCAAGGTCTGCGGATTGGCAAAGGCCAGAATCTGCTCGGACATTTTTGGATCCACCTGGCTCAAATCCGGAGCGGAAGAGGAATGCATCTCCGCCTTCAAATTTTTCGTCAGGTTGTTGGACATCACCATCCCCATGACCGCAATCCCGATCGTTCCCCCGAGGTTACGGAACAGCTGCGTCGAAGCGGTGACGACCCCAAGCTCCTGATGCGGCACCGCGTTTTGTGCAGCGAGCGAGAACACCGGCATCCCCAGGCCAAGCCCGAAGCCGAACACGATCATGCTCAGCACGGCCAGCGGCACGTTGTTCATAAAGATCATAATGGCCATGCCGGCAATCATGATCGGAACCCCGAGCAAAGCAAACGATTTGTATTTTCCTTTTCTGGCAATCAACTGCCCGGTAATCGCGCTGGATACGACCATCACGATCGACATCGGCATCGTCACGTAACCGGCATAGGTCGGCGAAATGCCAAGCACACCTTGCACGAAAAAGGACAGATAAACCAACGCGCCCATCATCCCGAAGTTCATCAGGAAGCCGATAATATTTGAGATGGTAACGATGCTGTTTTTGAATAAGCGAAGCGGCAGGATCGGATTTTTCACCTTGGATTCAACGAATATGAAAATGATAGCGGAAATCGCCGTGGCCGCGATCAAGCCGATAATCGGCGCCGAATTCCAGGCATATTCCGTGCCCCCCCATGAGAATGTGAGCAATAGCGGCACAAGCGTCGTCGTCATGAACAGCGAACCGAGGTAGTCGATTGCATGCGACTTGCCGCGTTCCATTTTTGGAAATAAGCTAAGAATCATGAAAAAAGCCACAATGCCGAGCGGGAGGAAAATCCAGAACAGCCAATGCCAATCCATATGATCAACCAAATATCCGCCAAGCGTCGGCCCCAGCACGCTGGAGAAACCGAACACCGCAGTCATCAGGCCCATCCATTTGCCGCGTTCACGCGGCGGGAACAAATCGCCGACCGCCGTAAAGGCCGTTGATTGAATAATCCCGGCGCCGATCCCCTGAATCCCCCGGTATGCGATAAACTGAAACACATTGGATGAAGTCCCGGTCATGAAGGCCCCGGCCATAAAAAATAATATCCCGATCAGCAAAAAAGGCTTCCGCCCGTAAATATCGGACAGCTTGCCGACCAGAACGGTGGCGATCGTCGAAGTTAACAAGTAAATGTTGATCGTCCAGGTATAATAATCCATGCCGTCAAGAATCGAAATAATCCGCGGCATCGCCGTACTTACGATCGTCTGGTTAATCGCGGCGAAGAACATCGCCGCCATAATGGCGATCATAATCGTGATTTTCCGCTTTAAAGAAAGGTGTTCCATTGTTGTCTGTTTCATCTCCATTAATTTTTGGTTTGCTCTAAACTCGCCAGCAACAGGGCGAATATCCGCCGCAAATGCTGCAAATCTTCCTCCCGGAGCTGATTGAATATCCCGTCAATCATCTCCTTTTGGTTTTCGTTCACTTGCCGGATGATATCTTTGCCCAGTTCAGTAATCGAAATATTCACAACCCTGCGGTCAATTTCCGCGCGCTCGCGTTTGACATAACCTTCCGTAAGCAGCTTGTCGGTAATCCCCGTAATCGCCGCCGGTGTGATTCCGAGGCACTCTGCGAGTTGCGATACTTTTTGCGTTCCCGACATATCCAGAATATACAGCATTTTGTATTGCGGGAAACTTAGGTTGTATTCCCTGCCGCGCTTGTTCCACTCCTGTGAGATCGATTTGAGCAGGGTGCGGAACATCGAGGTCACTTCAAACAGCTCTTCCTTTTTGACCATGCATTCCTCCTCCCTTCATCCAACCTTCTCGGTGCTGAAAACCGTCCTTTTTGAACACGTACTTTAGGCGACAATTGGTAGTTCAAAACTATTTAATAACTAATTAATTTAGAACTAAAATATTAGAGCATTTACATACTATAGCGCTGTTGATGCGGTACGTCAAGCCGAAGTTTTTATGCCCATTTTATGAATTGGATGAGCGCGCTGACGCCAAATCCTAACATAACGAGGCCTGACAGTTTATTGAAAATAGATAGTCTAGGACCATTTAGAATCTTTGCCCGGAAGAAACTTACCGCGCTCACCAGAAAAAGCCACCAAAGCACTGATCCCAGGAAGACACCGCCGATCAGTAAAGAAATTTCCTTGCCGCTGGCCGATGAAGAAACAACACCGGAAACACCGAAAATTCCAAGAAAAGATACGATCGTCATCGGATTGGATAAGGTGAGGAGGAAGGTCACCGTATAGGAGTTTAACGTACTTTTTTGCAGCGGTTGTTTTTGGAGATGGACTTGTGGAGTTTTAATAAAAAATTTAATGCCGAGGTAACAAATAAACAATCCGCCTAAGCCTTGAAAAAGAGCTTTATACCCCAACAAATAACATATGACGGAGGATAGTCCGAGCCCGGCGATACTGCCGTAAACGGCATCTGCCGTCGCCGCCCCCAGACCGCTAAACAGTCCGCTTTTAAATCCCGACGACAATGTTTTTTGAATGCAGAAAATGCCGATCGGACCTAGCGGCGCAGCAATCGCAAGACCCAATAAAACGCCCTTAAGCAACCATTCCCAGGCCATAACGTCCACTCCCCTACTCTTCTTTTAATGTTGAGAGAATGAACACGGTGTTTGACCTGACGATATTGTGGTTAGCTTTTAAGGTGTACATGATGAACTCCTCGAGTTCAGAAATTTCCGCAAGTGCCACTTTTAGCATATAGTCGTATTCTCCGGAGGTGTGATGGCATTCCAGCACTTGCTCCGATTGAACGATGGCTTCGCGAAATTTTTGGGTTTCCGCCGAACCGTCCAGCTGCACAAAAATATACACGATACAACGCTGCCCCATCGCCCGCCGGTTCAGTTTGACGGTAAATTGATCGATCACCCCGTTTTTCTCCAATTTCCGAATTCTTTCCGCAATGGAAGGGACGGACAAATGAATCACTTTACTGATGTCGGAACTGGTAGTGCGGCTGTTAGCTTTTAAAATTTGCAAAATCTGCAGGTCGATTTCATCCATGCACCGCCCCTCCTTCCTTTTAAGTTGATTATAGATCATTCGTAAAAAATGAAAATATGTCTCTATTATTTCAATAAATATTTAGATCATATAGCACAAATAGTTAAAAAAATAAACAAAGCGGTTTGCAACGCAACACTTTACTTAAAAAATTAATGTTCGAGATGGGAATCAACCTCAAAATCTGCGCCTGACTAACGTGTTAATCTCGAATGATCAGGCTAACCGCAACATCTTCTGCGCTAACGGTTGTCATCGCGCTTATTTAGTCAAAACCGCCCTATTACTGCCGAAAAAAAGGAAAATAAGCTCGGCTGGCAACCGTTACATTTTGTATTCGCTCGTTTTTGCCCAAATAGTGTCGCTCACATCCGTTAGATTTTTTTCGCGCTCTTTTACGTTATCGAACCTGTCCCCGGTCAAGCGCCGATTTTCTTAAACATTTTAATATTGCCCCTTTTTTGTAATATTCAGCAGAAGGGTATTTTCATAGCTGATGGAAGAATATAAAGATGATACCTTGATTCAAACTATTTTTCCATATATTTCATTATAAAAGGGGGACCGCAGGATGAACCCGATGCAAATGTTCGATCATCATAAACAGACGCTGGACAATTTTATAGAAAAGTGGAAGTCCGATTCCTCTTGCCGGGCCATTATGATCGGCGGATCGATTGCTCACGGAACGGCCAAGGAAACCTCGGATGTGGATGTTTATCTGCTGATGACGGAGGAGGCTTACGAGATACGGCGCAGGGACCGTCATCTATCATTTGCGGATCATTCCGTCAGCGCATATGAAGGAGGTTATGTGGATGTGAAGGTCATTTGCCTGCCCTTTTTGGAGCTTGCCGCCAAGGAAGGCAGCGAACCGACAAGACATTCGTTTATCGGTTCCAAAGCCGTTTACTCCACCATAACCGGATTAGATGAGCTGCTGTCCCGAATCTCCGTTTATCCCGAGGAGAACCGCGAGAAGAATCTGCGGGACTTTTCCGCCCAGCTATATTTATACGCCTTTTATTTCGCCAAGGAAGCCGGCAAGAAAAATGATCCCTATCTGATGGCCCATGCCGTAAGCAATCTGGTATTATTCAGCGGCCGCATCATTCTCGCTGTCAATCGCATTCTGTTTTCCGGACATAAATCCCTCATGGAAGCTGTAGAGGCCGCTCCACAAAAGCCGAAAAATTTCCGGAAACTGGCCACAGAGCTTCTGCAGCAGCCAAGCGCGGAGAAATGTGCACGATTCGCAACGATGATGCTGGTTTTTTATAATCCTGGGTTATCCTTCGATCAGGCTTTGGGCATATACGTCGAAAATAACGAGCGGAACTGGGTGAACCAGGCCCCTCCCCTGCAGGACCGTTAGCCTCCTCCTTAAACGAAACAAAGCCTGCATCCTATACGGCTGTACCGCAGAATGCAGGCTCTTTGATTCACGCCCTGCTTTCTCACCGGTAGCCGCTAACGCTGTTCAGCAGCCGCCAAGATCGCAGATTGAAGCTCCACCCGTTCCAACGCTTTCTCGTATTCCTCCGCACGCGCGCCGCTAATGACTTCCGTAAAAGCCTGAAGCTGGTTCACATAATAATGCATCGGCGCAAATTCCACAACGGTGCTGCGGTCAGCGGGCAGGTCATGGCGAATTTTCATTTTGAAAAACCCTTTAATGGCCCGCAGGAAGTCCGGAACCAGCAGTACGGTCTGATCAAAATAAAGAGCATGCGAAGCCCGGTAAGGCAAGTCATAAGAGACAAGGCATTCCGCCTTCAGTTTGCTGCCATAACGCAGCTCTGCCTGAAAGGTCCAATCGCACCCATCCGGGCCATCAAAATCGGACTGGGCGGAGATCTCCGTACAATCAAGCCCGGCCAGCCTCTGCACAAACTGCAGCCAATAGCAGCCCAGATCGGCAAAAACCCCTCCGCCACGCTGCTTGACGCTGCGGTAATTCCCTAAGTGCCTGTCCCTGGCAGGTATGGAAATCCGGGTTCGAATTCGGTGAAGCTGCCCGTATTGTCCTGATTCCACGATAGATCTCAGTGCCTCCTGCCAAGGGTGATGCGCCACCATCAGACCTTCCACAAGCCTCGTCGCCGGATTACGAAGCTTGGCTTGTCTTAGCCGGTCCGCTTCATCCGGATTGAGGGCAATGGGCTTCTCGACCAGGACATGCTTGCCCGCGTCCAGCGCTTTGATGGCCCATTCGGCATGGAGCTCATTACTTAGGGCGATATAGACCGCGTCCAGTTCCTCCATGTCAAGCAGCTCATCCAAATGGGCTGCGATTCTCGGAATACGGTACGTTTCCGCCAGCCTCTCGGCTTTCGACAACGTGCGGTTGGCAATGGCGTGTACGGTGACGGACGGGACATCCCGCGCAGGATCAAGCAAGGCGGGCCCGGCAATAGCCGAAGCGCCCAGTATGCCTAACCGGCAGGAAAGCTTGCTGCCTTCGGTCTTCATAGGTGTACCAGCGATGACGAAGTATTCAGGTATAATACATTGCATTTGGAGCAAGCCGGGGACAAATTTTTATCCAGAATGCACCGCAGCCGATCGTAGCGATCGGAATTCCATATTTCCGTCAGCGATTGCTCCTGCACATTGCCGACCGACAACTCCGCGAAAAACTTGCACGCGCTCACATTGCCATTGGGCGAAACATCCACTCTGGTACTTAGCGCCAAACATTGGGACGAACTGCGGGGCGCCATTGGCTTGCCGGACACGAAAGCCTCGATTTCATCAAAATCAAGCCCCGGCTGATAACGAATCCGTGTATTGCGCCAGGTGCGGCCGTTGATTCGCCCCAGGTCCGCCATCAGAGACTCCACTTTTTCGGGCTGGAGATGATATTTGAAAGCATGCCAGCTGCTGCGGTGATGCGGATCCAACTCCCCAAGCCACTGGAAATGTTCATTGTAGAACCGATCCATATCCAGGCTCGTCTCGTTGGAGATGTACCATGGAAAGCAGAGCAGCACCAGATCAACGCCCTTTTGTTCGAAAAATTCCACCAGTTCGTACAGCCTTCCGATCATATGATCATTGATCACATTGTGTACCGAAATTCTACCGCGGAATAATCCCTGCTCCCGCAGTTCAAGCAGCCGGTCCACACTGTTCATCACCTTCTGAAATGATCCTTTTCCCCGCAGCAAGTCATGCTCCTCGGCGAAGCCTTCAATCGGAATCAGCAGCTCCAGATGATCTGATATTTGGCAAATCCCTTGCTCATACTGCTGGATCAAATACGCATTGGTGCAAATTGTAGTGTCCCGGGGATGCTCCTTCAATAAATCCAGAATCTCACTAAAATTTCTGTGAAAAAGCGGCTCCCCTCCCCACAAATACAAACGGGATTCCGCTTCATCCGTCTCTTCCAGCAGCCTGCGGATCATGTCTAGGCTCATATCCAGATTTTGCTCCGCCTGGTCCATATCATGGTGATAGCCGGATTCATTCCATTGGTAACAGTGCTTGCAACGAAGATTACAGCGGTTGGTCAGCTTCAAGGACATAATTTCCGGCATGGTTGTCTTAAACCCCGGATTCAGCTTCCGCCTTCTGTGGGGGATAACTACGTTTTTAATCGTCCGTTTCAACGCCTCGAACGATTGGTCATTCAAAGCCACCTTACTGTTAGGTTGCATACTTTACCCTCCTTCCGTTTGCCCTCGCCCTGCTTCATTCTCTTCCTTCCATGGCGTACAGCCGTTCCGCATAGCTGGCGATATAATCGGGATAACGTTCTCTGGCCTGCATCAAATTGCGGGCCAACTGCTGCAACGGTTCCGCCGCGAAGCCCGAATCCCGCCATTTGTCATAACGAATACCGAAGCCAAGAGATTCCCAGATGTCACTGTTGATCTTCTCATGAGGGCCAAAAGGCTCCAGCAGCACAAGCGGAGTAGCCGAAGAGAGGGAATCCAGCAAAGTTCCTCCCCCCGGCTTGCTGATCATCGCCGCCGACTGCCGGATGATGCCGTACAACCCCTGGCCATATTCCGCACAGGCCTGAAAGTGCTGTTCGCTCCGGCTTACCCTGCCGAACCGGGGAAACGTATACGTCCCGCTGCTGTCACGAACCCAGGTGCGCCACTCCGGGTCTATCATGTAATAGCGCCTCCCGCCCGTATCCTCGCCAATCTCGTCCACGCTATAAGCGGAAATATCCAGCTCGTAACCCGCCGCTTCCAGCGCATCAATCTTCTCACGGAAGGTTCCAATGCCCCAGCCTCCGCCATGGACAACAAGCCGGCCGTTTCTTGCCGTATACGGCAGCGGCGGCAAACCCTCCACATCCAATCGCCACAGCACATCCTTGTTTTCGCGGTCGTACATGCTCACCTCCCGATATGGCCCCGCATATCCGGGATTCAGTTTGCGGAGGTTTTTCCAGGAAGGGGACAGATCGGAATCCACATACAGCAAGTCGGCATAAACCGGGGAGCCCGCAGCTTCCCGAAACATGTCAAGAATATGAACCCAATGCCCGGACAGAGCAATGAAATGCTGCCGGTCTTCTCTCCGCCAACGCTCAAACAAGCTTTGTACCTCCGCCGGATCAAGACTGTTGCGAATGTCTCCCGGTATTTTTTGCGAACCTAGCGCTACGGAAAAATTTTGCTGATACGCTTTACGGCTACTGTCCGTCATCCTCCGCTTGTCATCGGCCATCAAGCTTTCGAAGACCTCCGTTTCCGCTTTAATCCCGAGGGCATGAAGCTTCCGCTCAATCAGCAATCCGGGAACATAGAAGCCTAGTCCAAAGCCGGAACATAGTATTGTCACGGTATTGTTCATTTGCTCGCTTCCTTTTCTTTTTTGTATAACCCATACTGCTTCCTGCGGCCGTTCATCAACGAAGCATGGTAAACCCGGTGTTTTGCAGAGCCGAACCCAACTTATCCAACAGCTGCTTTTTGTGGCCTTCGTCATGATAGGCAACAGCCGCATACAGCTTGCCTTTGCGGGGCCCGGAGGAACGGGCCTTGCCTGGCGGGTTCAGAGCTCCCGAGGTTAGCGGAAGCACCCCCTCCCCGGTTCCCTTGGCAAACAAAATGCCGGCCTGCTCCATTTGCTCCAGCAGAGCCGGGTAACAGGCATCCTCCCGGGCGAGAAGCGCCGCCTGGATCAGACAGGTTCGAATGTCCGTCTCACCAAGATAGCAATCAAACCCGCGTTTAATCAGACTCATAGACTTTCTGGCATTGATTTCTACCAAAGGTGCCAGAGTTCCATCGCGCAGCAACATCGAGTCAACGCATACATGTCCAAAATAGCCGTCTGCGTAAAGCTCGGTTCCAATCCTGTGCATCAGTTCAAAATAGCGCTCCCGATCCAGCCTTTCAAGTAAAGTGGCATCAGGGGAATGGGATTCACCGAAGGCGAAGCCGTTATTGATTAGCTGCTGCACAGAGAGAATCGTAACCGTACCGTCCTGATCGATGTAAAACTGGCAGGAGAAATCCATTTCCCGATCCAGTAAAGGCTCCAGTACAAAACGTATTTTCTTGGCTTTGTTTCTGCCGGCTTCCAGATATCCGGCCAATCTGTGCAAGATGCGTTCCGAATCCACTGTCTGATTTCCCTTGCCGGATACCCCGTAGTCATCCTTAATCAGAAACGGCCCATTCTCCAGCAATTCCAGTCCCTTATCCAGCAACTCCTGACTGCTGTGGACTACAACTCCCACATTGGGCAAGGACAGCCTGTCCCGCATGGCGATAGAATAGACTTTGGTATTTACCCTCCGAACCGTTTGTTCATCCGGAAGATCGGGCAATAAACCATAGCGCTGAACCATCCTTGCCGCTCCGGGCAAAACAGCAAAAGGCTCAAGCGCAGCCCCTTGGGGGATGAGTGCGCCAGCCGGGTCTTCCAGCGTTAACCCCCCCAATAATTGAAAAACATTCATCCCTTCCTGCGCCTCCGGCCCTTCCCCGCCGCTTAACGTAAGCGGTTCCAAGTTAGCTTTGAACGCATAACCTAGGGAATGCAAATAATCGTACTGGTCCCGGTTCATGCCATAGCGGGTCAGCAATATATCCCCGCTTACGCAAAACACAAACAGCATTTCATCCAGCGCTGAAATGATAGACATGGCCCCGGCATCGGGCAAGGCCGGCAACGCAGCCAACGCTTCCTCCCGCCAATAGCGCTCCGCTTCGAAGCTGCCGCAATGAACCGAGCTGCTCATACCTGCACTCTGACGAGTTCCGCAATATAGTTGGAGAAGGTTTCTACGGATTTCAGATGCTCCTGTTCAAAGCTGTCAAAATCAATCTCCACATTAAACTCATCTTCGACCCGCAGAATAAAATTTATGATTTGCAAGGAATCCAGCGCAGCATCAAGCATCAGATCGGATGAGCCGTCAAGAGAGCGGATGAGTTCAGGATCTTCCTTGACTTCGGCAATAATGGCGATTATTTTTTGCTGCATCGTATTTGCCCTCATTTCTTTGTGGTTTTTAACTTAAATATAGCAAAATTTTACTTTCCAATATATGGTTGAATACGCCAAACTATTTAGTTATACTAGAGAGTAATTTATATATTTGTAATATTCTGTAACAAAAGAATAGAAAGCGAGGTTTGTCCATGGGGAGTTATCCAGTATTAACCGCAGACTATCTATTCGACCGCAATTCGCCGCTGCAAATGCTCTTATCGGAGGAAACACTGACTTCCGTATGCCATCAACATGCTTTCATGGTACTGGCGTACGTTTATGAGGGAGAGGGTATCCACTATATTGCCCAGGATAAAATTCGGGTAGAGCCGGGAGATTTGTTTGTCATTCCCCCCGGTGTGACTCATGTCTTTCAGCCGCTGGACTTTACAGGCTCACGGCCCCTTCGCATTCTGAATGTATTGCTCAAGCGTGAAATTTTCGATATTCCCCCGGAATTATCCGGGTCCCTCTCCGAAGCGGACCTTGCCCGATTAGCGCTCCTCCGGAAACAGACAAGCTGGTCCGGGTATAGGGATAAAGCTATGGAGCTTACCGATTTGTTCAATAACCTGCAAAAAACTTATTCCAACCAGACCTCCACCAGCCTGCCGGCGATGTATTCCTTATTATGCAAGCTTTTCTCCATCATTGACCCGCATAAGCAGGTTCCGTTTCATGAGGAGCCTCAGACGGAAAATGACCCGTTTCATGATGTCATTCTGTTCATGATTAACCATTTCAACCAGCGTATTTCGCTTCAGGAAATCAGCCGATATATCTCCATCAGTTCCCGTCATTTTCAACGCTTGTTCAAATACAAAACCGGGAAATCCTTCATTCAGATGCTCCAGGAAATCCGCATGAAGTACAGCTGCGTTTTCCTTGCCTTTACGGATATGCGCATCCAGAATATTGCCCTGGAGGTTGGAATCGGCGATATGAAGTATTTCTACCGTTTGTTCCGCGAGTACAGCGGAATGACTCCGGCCAGCTACCGCCATTGGCAGCAATATCACTATCATTCGATTCTAGAGGGGATGATTTATAGTGCTCGACATTCAGCCCATTAAAAGCACAACTCATCCGACCATTCATAATTGCATCGACGATGTTATTTTCTCCGTTGCTTTATGGCTTGGAAGAGACTGCAAGTATATGTATGGGAATGCTTGGAAGTTATCATTTGCGAAACAGCGGTTTCCCGATCAGCCATTGATTGAATGTGTATCCATTCCCCAAACCAGCATGGAATACCTGGCTGCTTATCACGGAATCAACCTCCGCTTTGTGGAGCGTGATGATCCGGCTATGGACAAAACCTTTATGCTGAACCTGCTGGAAACAAGGCTGGCCTACGGCATGCCCATATTGCTCGGATTCGATTCCTACTCTTGCCCTTGGTGCAAGGCCTACAAAAGATTGCATACCAGTCATGCCTGCCTGGCTATCGGGCTGGATCGCTCCTGCAACAAGATCTATTTAATGGACGCCTACTATGGAAGGCCGATGGAATCCCTGGATTTTGACTATTTCGAGCAAGCCTGCCACTTTTATGGACTTTTTACGCTTTGCGATGATGCGCTCCTCCCCATCGACAGGTCCAACGTACTGCGGACAACCCTGGCCAGCACCGAAGATCATGTCCAGCCCTCCCTTGTAGGAGAGCATATCAAAGCGTATGCCGACGCGTACCTGGAAACCGATATGATTATTTCAGAGTCTCCCGAATATATGCTGATGCGATCCATGAAAATCCCCATAAGCCGGGCAAGATACAGCATTTTTCTAGAGGCTGTTTCTGAAGAATTGAGCCTGCCCGCACTTCAGGAGATATCCGTTAGATATCAGGAGGCTGCGGAACAATGGCTTTTCATCCATCAATGGATGATCAAGTGCTTGAGCTCAGGAAACAAACCGAGTCAGCGAAAAAAAGTCCATAAAAAAATGTTCGAGCTTGCTCATTTGGAAGAACAGCTGTTGCATGAGCTTGCTGATATTGCGAGTTTATAAAGCAAAATTGATTAATGAGGTGTAATTATAGATAATACATCTACGTATAATACCCTAGAACATCACGAAAATAGTTAAAGACATATAATTTACAAAGAAAGAGTCTACGATACAGTAGTTAAATTACTTTATCGAGGACTCTTTCTTCCAGCAAGTTTTCTCTTGACTTCCAATTCGTTTTTTTATCTTTATCCCTTAATGCAACATAGAATCAAATATTCATCTATTTGTCTCAAAAAGGCGATCAATATACTCATCATCAATTTTTTCTGATTCACCAGTGTAAAAGAAACTTCTATATCTTATTTTTTCACTATTGTTTATTATAATTTCTTTGTATACTTTTCCATGATCATCATAAATAGTCATTCGGAATTTGTACCCCATATACCCGATACTAAGGTTTCCTTTCCTAAAAGTTATCTTATTAAGATTGGAAATTATGTACTCCTTCGGTTCATCATCAGTTACAGTAACTAGTTCACCACGATTCCCATCAAATATTTCTATTTTGGATACTTTCGACGGTTGAATAGTAACTAACTTCTTAGGAATAAAAGTAATAGAATATAGCCCTCCAACAAAAATTAAAATTAATAAAAGAATCATCCTTTTCTTTTTCAAAACTACTCTCCTCCAGCACCTTAAATGAACAGTCAAAATAATCCAATACTCTATTCTAAGGGATTTTTGAAATTTACTTTACTTAAAAAATTAATTACTAAAAAGGGCGTCTCTACATTTTGCAAAAACGCCCTCCACTACTTGGTAAATATTACATGCTCTCGTTCTATTAATTTATTTCAAAAGTTGTCACGCTACCAATTTCATCCCACATTTCCGAGAAATGAATATATCTCGTTGAAGTAGACCAATTATCCTTAACCAATAAGAAATCTGCAACATCATATATTCTATACCCAAAGACAGAAATTGTGTGATTTTCATAGTAGCCAGAACCAAGATTATACAAAGCTGGTCTTTCATCATCAATTTCATTTTTGAAAGTTTTAAAGTTCCATAAGTATATGTTACTTGCATTTCCGTCGTAACCCCATTCACTAAAACTATCTTCAATTATATTATCTATTTTAGTAGGAGGAGTTCCATCGGCTGTAGTATAGCCATTATCTTTCGCTTTTTTCAGCACATCTCTATAAATAGCACTTGTAGTACTTGGGATATCTGAATACCCTTGTTCCTCATACCAATTTGCCATTGCAGTTATTGAAACGAGGACACAATCGTTATCACCACCATAATCATCCATATCCAAACCAACGTATCCCGATAAAGAGATTCCATCTTCATATTCATAATCACCATATCTATCTTCCATATAGGCGTATCTGTCGTCAATTACGTAGCCGTCTATCTGACCTTCATAACTTTTTCCCATATAACTACCATTAATAATATTTTTCAACTCTTGATTTTTTCGGACTATTTCATCGCTCATTTCAAACTCACTTTTACTTTTTTTGATTTTTTCTCGATTTTTAATCTGTTTTTCATCCATATCGTAATATTTTCCATTAGATTCTAGATAATACTGTAATGGACCAGAGTATATAATTCTGTTTTTCTCATCTTCTTTCTTAGAAGAATCATTTAACTTTATTTCCTTGAGAGTTGCTGCTTCCAAATTTTCTTCAAATATTGGTGCACTTTCATAAGAAAACTCTTGAATTGGCATTTCATTTATATTAGAAGAAACTGTTACATACCCACTATATGATCCGTTTGTACTCAAATTAAATGTGTACCCAGTAACAAAACCGTCTGTATCATACAGGGTGTAAACTTCATCAATCATTGTAGTTTCGTCCCAGTTGTTTTCCTCACTTTTATTTTTTAGTACAAAAAGCAAAGCAATATTTGCCGCTTCATTCTCATTAAAAAAAGAGACTTCTTTTTCAGTTTCACTTTTAACTTCGGGCTCATCTTCACTGGCAAATGCAGTCAATGATGTAGTCAGTGACATACTTAGTGCTATTACTACTACAAACGCTAAGCCAAATAAGTTCTTCATGAATATTCCTCCACGAAATTTTATTATATTACGTAAGTATCCTTACTAATAATAACAATTTGCTTTTCCTGGGAAGTTTAATTAAATCAGGCTGGTGTTTTGATTAATTTTTTAGTTTACATGTGAGGTTTTCCTATTAGGGAAGCATGTGATCTCGGGGTACAAGTAATTGAAAAAGATTATGTTAATCGAAGTATGTAGATAAATTTTTATATCTGTTTTTGTGAATACATTAAAATTTAATGTAACAAAAAAGAGCAACTATTACGCTACACAAAATTAATTATATCAATACACAAACCTCCTTTATTATAATATTTTGGTAATAATTGCAGATATATGCTAACAAATATTGAATCCACATTCAAGTAGTCGAAATTAGTATAATATGAATTATTTATAACAATTTATTTATGTTATCAAATAATTTATTTTTTATTTCATTGCTTTGAAAGTTATTAAAAAATGAGATTACTTAAAAACACTAGATTACAAGAAAAAAGAGGAACCCCCGAAGCTTGGAGTTTCCTCTTCATTTTATTTAAGCAATTTTCTTTAATCCTCCTTAAACACCGGCGCCACCGTCAGCTCGAAATCAAACGATTTCTCCTTGAGCTGGTAAGCCTCGGCGAGCTGTGGGCCGCATGAGCCCGAGCCTGCCCCGCTCATTTTGTAGTCGATCGACACGATCGTTTCGTCGCGTCTTGTGAGCTCGTAGATGTGACGGGCCCCGGTCAGGTCCTCCGGCGTGTAGTGCAGGGCCTGGAAGGAAAACGGCTGCGGTGAGCGGAATTCCAACCCCATGCCCAGTTCGCTGGAAGCGATCGCCCATTCCGTTCCGTAGCGGGACCCGTTTTCCTGCGGCATAATGTAAGATTCGAACATGTCGTCCACGGTGAGCAGATATTTGCCTTTTCGGACGCTGGCCCGCTTGTCGACATAGCTTTCATGCGGACCGTAGCCGTAATACTCGATCTCCTCGGTTCCCTTCGGCATTGTCAGTTCCAGGCCAAACCGCGGCAAAAACGGAAGATCCTCGCGAACCTCGACGTGCACGGCCAGCTTCACTTCGCCGGTCGGCGCAAACGTCCATACCGCCTGCCCGCGCAGGAAGGGACTAAACGTATAGCCGCCCAGCGAAAAATCAGTGCAGACCTCAACCGCAGCGTCCGAACGTTGTTGCCACCGGCTGCCATACACCTTCATGCCGGCGCGGTCCAGTCCCGCCGCCTCCCAGGCTTTGCGGATGTACATGTCGTTGTCCATCGGCGCCCGCCAGATGTTGAACCGGGCAGGTTGCTGCAGCAGCGGAACGCCATGCTTCGACATCCGGCTGATTCCCCCGGTCCGCAAATCAAAAACATGCTCGAAATCAAAGCCAGTCACCGTCAGCAGGCCGCCATGTTCGCCAGCTTCCATAAACTCGGCGTAATGCTTACCTTGCGGCGGTTGAACCTCCGGCGCAGCCGCCTTCTCCCCCGAAAACTCGAATTGATAGAAGGCGATCTCGTAACCTTCTTCCGCCCAGCGGTTATCCTGCTGCTGCCGCACCGAGCAGGTCAGCACGAACGGCCCCGGATGAAGCTCCTGCGGAAGCACGAAAGGAATCGTCAGCGGCTGCGTTTCCCCAGGCAACGCCGAAAGCGGAGCCGTCCGGCCCTGCTGCAGCGTTTCGCCGCCCCGCTCCAGCTTCCAGCTCACCGCCAGGTGCGACAGTTCCAGAAAATCGTAGCGGTTCAGCACCCGGAACCGGCCTTGTTCCGCATTCTCCGCTTCGATCAGCACCGGCGCGATCACCTGCTTTAATTCCAGCAGCCCGGTATGCGGCTTGCGGTCCGGCGACACGAGGCCGTCAATGCAGAAGTTGCCATCGTTCGGCTTGTCGCCGAAATCACCGCCGTAAGCAAAATAACTTTCGCCGTCCGGCGTTTTGGCTGCAATCCCGTGGTCGCACCACTCCCATACGCAGCCGCCCATCAGCTTCGGATAGGCATAAATAACATTCCAATAGTCCCGCAAATCGCCCGGGCCGTTCCCCATCGCATGGCTGTATTCGCACAGGAACAGCGGTTTCGCGTTGTTTTCGTCCTTGGCGTACGCTTCGATCTCCGGCACCGACGCGTACATCCGGCTGTCCATGTCAAGGTTTTCCGTATTCGGATCGCCATAATACCGGGCGGCCGCGCCTTCGTAGTGAACCAGTCTCGACACATCGCGCGCTTTCGTCCATTCGGCCATCGCCATATGGTTCGGACCGTACCCCGATTCATTGCCCATCGACCAAATGATGACCGAGGCGTGGTTTTTATCTCGTTCAACCATCCGCACCGCCCGCTCGACAAAAGCTTCTTTCCAGGCCGGATCCACCGACAATTTATGAAAAGAACCCTCCTCGATTTTCCCGGTCTGCGTCACCCCATGGCATTCCAAATCCGCCTCGTCGATCACGTAAAACCCGTACTCGTCGCAAAGCTCGAGAAATCTGGGATCATTCGGATAATGCGAGGTGCGGATCGTATTGATGTTGTGCCGCTTCATCAGCTTCAGATCCCGGATCATATGGTTGAGTGGAACGGTCTTCCCAAGCGCCGGATGCGAATCGTGGCGGTTGACGCCTTTAAGCTTGACGGCGCGGCCGTTGATTTGGAAGACGCCACCCGCGATCTCCACCTTTTTAAAGCCGACCCGGAACCGCAGCACCTCCGCTCCCGCATACAGCAAAAGCTCGTAAGCCCTCGGCTGCTCGGCGTTCCACAGCTGCGGCTGCGACACGTTCAGCTCAATGACGCCCTGACCGTCAATCACAGCCTCTTGTTCCCCAACAAGGTTCCCGTCCGGGTCGCGCAGTTCAGCTTTGACCTTGATGCCGCCGGTCGTTTCGATTTCCGAACGCAGCTTGCCCGTGGCCAGATCGTCCGACAACAGCGGTTTGTTGAACGCGTCGCGCACATGCGCCTTGTCCCGGGACAGCAGGTACACATCACGGTAAATGCCGGAAAAACGCCAAATATCCTGATCCTCCAGGTATGTGCCGTCGCACCATTTCAGAACCAGAACCGCGATGCGGTTGCGGCCGGCCTGCACGTAAGGGGAAAGATCAAACTCGGCCGGAACGCGGCTGCCTTGGCTGTAGCCGACAAAACGGCCGTTCACCCATAGATAGAAGCAGGCGTTTACCCCTTCAAACACGACGTAGGTTTCCCGCTTCGTCCAATCAGACGGCAAATTGAAATCCCTTACATAAACGCCCGCGGGATTGTCGTCCGGCACGAAGGGCGGGTCATAAGGAATCGGATAGTTGACATTCGTATAATGAAGCTGATCGTACCCGTTCGTCTGCCAGCAGGAGGGCACGATCAGGTTGTCCCAAGCGGCGGGATCCGTGTCTTTTTCAAAAAAACGGTCGTTAATTTCATGCAAGCCGCGATGATAACGGAACTTCCAGGCGCCGTTCAAGGTCTGGTAAAAAGGCGAACGCCCGCGTTTTCCCGACTTGGCTGCTTCGGCCCCCGCATACGGAATAAAGGAAGCTCTCGCCGGCAGGCGATTTACTTGCAGGGTGGATAAAATTTCCCAGTATTTTTCCAACTCAATCATGGCTTCACACTCCTAACAGGTTTGCTCTCATTATAGATGTGAGCTATAATCGGGCGGAAGCGACAAATCGGACAAAACACCGTACAAAATGGACAAAAAGAGGTGACGCCCCATGGAACTGCTCCCGCTCAAAAGCAATTTGACACATTCCCTGCGCGAGTTTCTGCCACTATCCGTTTATACTGCGGGCACGGAAATTCAGCCGCCGATCACGCGAATGAAAGGTTTTTCCGCCCATCAGCTGTTTCTGACGCTCTCCGGCTCGGGGCGGTTTCGCCAGCTACAGATAGATAAGGACAAATGGGACACGCTTGCCCCAGGGCAGCTCTTATACATCCCCGCCGGCTGCGCGCATGAGTATATGCCGTATGGAGAACAACCTTGGTACGTCGGGTACGTTACGCTGGTGGAGAATTTTGGAGACCTGCTAAGCCAGTGGGGATTTCATCATGCTCCTAAAAAGCTGCAGTTGTCGGACGTGTCCCTGTTCACCGGTCCGCTCCGGGAAATCTGGGAGCACTCCGGCGCGGACAACGATCCGTGGCAAACGACGGATTTGCTGCTATCCCTGCTGCTGGCGATTGTGAAGGATACCGCCGCTGCCGGGACGCCCGGCAAACCGTCTTCCGAATCGCCGCAGCACACTCTGCTGCCCGCTTCCTACCGGGAATCGGTCGTTGACGTGGCCGTCCGCTTCCTGCACGACCATATGAACCGGCCGATCACCATCTCCCGGCTGGCGGAGCATGTCGGCTATTCGCAAAAACAGTTGACCCGTCTGTTCCGCCAGTCGATCGGCCTGACGCCGCTGCAGTATTTGCAGCAAGTCCGGCTCAGAACCGCGCGCCTGCTGCTGCAGGATCACCCCGAGCTAACCGTCCGCCAAGCCGCGTCCTACGTTGGCCTGGAGCCGGTTTATTTCACGCGGCTGTACAAACGCGAGTTTCACCAGCTGCCTTCGGAGGATCGCGGCAACGGGACATTGGGCTCGCCGACCAGTCCGCCCAGGCAGTGATCATATTCTGAATCACGATGCCGCTCGATTTATTGCCCTCGCGGATGCGATAATCCCACAAGGCAATTGAGCAGCGCCGCGCTCGCGGCTTCGATGGCGGCTTGAATCGCTGCGGTCGTGGGCGTTACTCCGTCACCAATCGCGCCGTAGTCGGCGGCGTTGTACACTTGCATCTCTTTTTTACCTCCTGTTCACGGGGTCCCTTTCATACCCTCGAGCCATTCCACCTCGGCGCAAGCCTGCAGGAACGCCCCGACTCCCTTAAGATCATTCGTAATGATCGGCTCGCTAATGTAATAAGCGTAGGTGCCGTCCCGCCGATCCTCTCCGCCCAGCCCGGCCACCTGGCAGTTTTTGTTCAGATTGACCCAGCCTTCTTTCGTTTCCAGCACAAATTCGGTAATCAGCCCCTGGTAAGCCTTATCCAACGTTTTCCGCCAACTGTCCGCATCCAGCACCCCAAGGCGGATTCCTTTAGCGATGGCAAACACGATCATGCTGGAAGCCGATGCTTCCAAATAGTTGCCTTTACATCCGCCCATATTCACGACCTGATACCAAACGCCGCTGGCCTCATCCTGATAATTCCGCAAAGCCGTCAGCACCTCAGCGAATATCCGGACAAGCTCGGAGTAATCGCGATGCCCTTGCGGCAGCAGCTCCAGCACATCCGCCAAGGCCATGACATACCATCCCAAGGACCGGCCCCAAAAATTCGGGGACAACCCGGTGGCGGGATCGCACCAGGGCTGGACCTTTTTTTCATCCCAGGCATGATAGAGCAGCCCCGTATCGGCGTCCTTTGTATGCTTTTCGCACAAAATAAACTGCTTCGTCACATCGTCCAGGCCGTTTCCATCCTCGAAAGTGAGCAAATACTCCAGATAGAACGGCGCTCCCATATAAAGGCCGTCAAGCCAAATTTGATAAGGATAAATCTGCTTGTGCCAAAACGCCCCTTCTGACGTACGAGGATGCGCGGCCAACTGCGATCGCAGCAGAGCGGCCGCTTGCCGGTACTTCTCCAGACCGGTTTCCCGGTGCAGCAAAAACAACAGCTTGCCGTTATTCAGGTGATCGATATTGTATTCATCCTTGCGGTATCCCCGCACACTTCCGTCTTCGCCGACAAAATAATCCATATGATCCCGGATATACTCAAAATACTTGCGCTCCCCCGTCTGTTTCCAAACAAGAGCAAAACCCTTTAACACCACGCCATAATCGTAAGACCATTTGCCGTTGTACCCCTTCTCGTACAATTTCGGCGTCCGCTCCATCACGGATAATGCGGTTTTTACCGCCCATTTCATCTGATTCATCGATCATTACACCCTCCCTGCGAAAAAATAAATGACGGTCCTTGCCACAGGTACGTGGAAAGGACCCCATCGGTATATGTTTAGGAGCTGGTCTCCTTATACGCGGCTTCGTACTCGCTGATAATTTTGCTGCCCCCGGACTGCTTCCACTTCTCAATCTCTGCCTTGAACCCGTTCAAATCGAGGGAGCCGAGAATGTATTTATAGGTAGCGTCCGTAATGATCTTTTGCAGCTCCGACCCCATCGTCGTAAAGGTTTCCGATTCCAGCGAAAAAGCCGGATTGTAGACCGCGTATTTCTCGTTATCCAAAATCAGTTCAGTGGCTTCGACCTTCAGCGGATCGGCATCGTGAATTTTATAACCGGGTTCCTTTGGACGGGAAGAGGAGAACGGTTGGACTTCCTGCTCCCACTTATTCTGATCCAGAATCGTAACGGCCCTATCCGCATCAACCGTGTAGTGCACGCCTTCAATGCCATAGGTCATCAAGGTGAAGATCTCTTCATCCATCAGATCGTTCACGAATTTTAAAAGACGCTTTAATTCCGCTTCATCTTTGACTTCCGATCTGGGGAAGGCCAGCAGTCCGCCGATTCCGCCGTTCCCCGCCCAGATCGCCCGATCGCTTTCGTTGCCCGTTGAAGTAATATCGTTGACAAGCGCAATTTCCATCTCGTCCTGAATACCGATCGCGTTATTGAGCAAGTTTTTACCGTCAAACAAGGCGCCGACATAAATACCGGCCTTGCCTTGCGAGAAGCCGTCCTGTTGATCCTTCTTGGCCGTAACGGCAAAATCCTGGTTAATATAGCCGTTATCATATAATTTCTTCATATAATCCATCGTTTTGATGTATCCCGCGGTTTCAAACTCCGGGGTGAATTTACCGTCTTCGCTGACTTCCCAGTTGTTGGGTGTGCCAAAATAAGAGCCCAGCGTCTTAAATGCTCCGTAAATCAAATCGCTGCGGTCGATAAATCCGTACGTATCTTTTTTCCCGTTGCCGTCCGGGTCCTGCTCGGCGAAAGCTTTAGCTACGGCCATTAATTCATCGGTGGTTTTGGGTACTTCCAGGCCCAGCTTATCCAGCCAATCCTTGCGGATCACCACGCCATTGCGGGCCACGTCCTTGAGAAAAGGAACCCCGTACAGCTTGCCGGCGATTGAAGCGGCCCGCCGCTGTTCCTCGGAAATCGCCGCCAGATTCGGGAATTCATTCAAATAAGGCTCGACCTCCCAGAACATCCCCGATTTAAGCGCGTTGCGTACGGATGCGTTTTCAAGTATGGTCAGGGAAACAATGTCGGCCAGCGAGTCGGACGCAAGCGCGGTATTGATCCGCTCCTCCTTGCTCGCGTCGGGAACCCAGGAAAACTTGATTTTCGTATTCGTCTTTTCCTCGATCAGCTTCTGAATATCGCCCGTCGGCGTTGTAGCCGTATGCAAGATATTCATCCAGGTGATGTTAGCCGGTTCTTCACCTCCCGAACTTCCGCCTCCTTCGCCCGCGCCGGTGGTTGCACTTTTCCCGCTGCCGCAAGCGGACAACAAGAGGATGATGGCGAACCCTAAAACTGCCAATTGCTTCATTTTCAATTTCATTTTTATACCCCTTTCTTTTCATAAATTCATAGATTGCACTTATTAGTACACTCCATCTTCCCCAAATTTTTTGGCCAGCTTGTTGGAAAGCATCACCAAGATCAAACCGACCACCCCTTTGAACAATCCGACCGTTGTGCTAAAGCTTAGTTGTCCGTTCTTCAAACCGGCGGTATAGATATAGGTGTCGAAAATTTCCGCTACCTCGCGGTTCAGAGAATTAAGCATCAAATACATGTGCTCAAAGCCGAGATCCAACGTGCTGCCGATTTTTAGAATCAACAGCGTAATGATCACGGGACGGATCGCCGGCAAGGTGATATGCCACGTTTTTCTCCAGCGCCCGGCGCCGTCCATTTCAGCCGCTTCATATAGTTGCGTATCCACGACCGTAATGGCGGCCAAATAAATGATCGTCGACCACCCGAGCTCCTTCCAAATGATCTGCAGAATATACACGGTCCGCAGCCATTCCGGAGAAGTCAAAAAGCTGATCCTGTTAAAGCCCAGCGCGGCCAGAAATTCATTGATTACCCCGCCGTCCACATTCAGCAACACATACGTGATGGACACGATGATGACCCATGACATGAAATGGGGCAAATACATGATCGATTGGACCGCATTTTTAAACCATTTGTTCCGCACCTCGTTCAGCATCAGTGCCACAATGATCGGCAGCGGAAAGAAAAATACGATGTTCATGGCAAATAGGATAAGCGTATTCCTCAGCAGCATAATAAACGTAGGCTCCATAAACAAACGGATGAAATGCTTAGCTCCCACCCAAGGGCTTCCGGCAATCCCCAGGAAAGGCTGATAATCCTGAAAGGCGATCACCAGTCCGCCCATCGGCAAGTACTTAAATATAAGGAAATACACAAGCCCAGGGAAAATCATGAGATACAACAGTTTGTTGCGATTTAAGGCTTTCACTAGTGCAACCTCCTAAAAGTTTTGTGAGCATTACTTCCTGAATTGACTTCGAACAAAACTCGCTTCGGAAGCATAGGCCTAGTTTTGTGAGCATTACTTCCTTTTCACGTCCTTAAGCGTAATGGAAGGGGGGCATTCCGTATATAATCACCAGATGACAGCGGTTGCAGAATCGGCTGAGGACGGGCGTTTTCCGCGCTATCGCCTCATTTGCTGATTACGAGCTAAGCTGGTGAGCATATGCGTTTTAGTCTTCTTTTTCACGGTCCGAATAAGACCTCAATTGGGGATTATATACGTAATCCTCCTTTCGCTGGTAAGGTGAAAATGTCAAACGACGAAGAGGAGGAAACTCAAGTGGCACAAACTTTACGCAAAAAACATTCCATCGGCGATCGTATCTTTACGATCGTCAACAGCGCCTTGTTAGCCTTCATTGCTCTGGCTTGTCTCTTGCCTTTTGTCAATGTCATCGCCAGCTCTTTTGCTTCAACCCAGGAAATTATTGAGAAGAAATTCATCTTGTTCCCGACCACGTTTTCCCTGGACGCTTACAAGTATATTTTTTCAACGCCGACGATCTTCAGAGGATTGGGCGTATCGATCGGAGTCACTTTGGTCGGGACGCTCGTGAGCATGGCCCTTACCGCCTTAATGGCGTACGGATTGTCCCGCAAATATCTGTTCGGCCGAAGCTCCATCAACTTTATCGTCGTTTTCTCCATGCTGTTTAGCGGCGGGATGATTCCTACATTTCTCGTCGTAAAAAGCGTACATCTGATCGATTCCTACTGGTCCATGATTATTCCCACCGCCATCAACGCGTTTAACCTGATCATCATGCGCAACTTCTTCCAAGCGCTGCCGGACAGCCTGGAGGAATCGGCCAAAATCGACGGCTGCACCGATTTCGGCGTTTTCTTCAAAATCATGCTGCCCCTGTCTCTGCCCTCAGTCGCAACCATCTCGCTCTTCTACGGGGTAGCGTATTGGAATACGTATATGAACGCCATTCTGTATCTCAACGACTCCCTGAAATGGCCGATCCAGGTGCTGCTGCGCCAGATCGTTATCGTGTCCAGCGGCATGCAGGGCGACAACAGTGTCGTCGATATCGTCCCGCCGGCCCAAGCGATCAAAATGGGCGTAATCGTCGTCGCCACCCTGCCGATGCTGATCGCCTATCCTTTCGTGCAGCGCCACTTCGTGAAAGGGGCCTTGCTCGGCTCGGTCAAGGGCTAATACTTCCCCCAGCAAAGTGACTAAAAAACTGTCCGATTTCGGTTTTGAGCCAAAAAATAAGGCCAAGAAATGTCGTTATTCCAGTGACGCCGGACTATTTGAGAGAAATAGCGGAAATTTATGTCGCTATTTTCCCTGGTCGTAAGGAAATGCCCGCGTTCTGGACCATCCATAGGAAAATAAGCACATAAAATGCCGCTAGTGGGGACGAACAAGCCAGATTCCTGATAATAAGTACATAAAGTGTCGCTATCTGAAGGCCAACGGTCGGTCGTTCCGGTAGCCGGCCTGCAGGCACCGATTTCTACATTGATCATTACAAAAAGGAGCTTTTCCGCCTATGGAAAAGCTCCTTCTTCTATCGTTAAACCGCTTGCCTTGCTTTGCGGTATTCGCCAGGGGTGACATGCTCTTTTTTGCGGAACGAACGGATAAAGTTTTGCGGTTTATGGTACTGAAGCCGCTCCGCGATCTCCCTGACGGTCATGTCGGTTTCGACCAGCCACTTTTTGGCCATTTCCAGCCTGTAGTTCATCAAATATTCGCTAAATGTCGTGCCGTGTTCCTTTTTAAAAATATTGCTTAAATAGTTCGGATTATAATGCAGCCGGTCGGCGATTTGCTCGAGCGTTAACTCCTGATCATATTCGGACCTGACAATGACGGCGATTTCTTCGGACAGGCTGCGGAATTGCTTGTTCGTCTTATCCTTCATGCTCCTTACCATCGGAAAAATAATTTCGTCCACCAGCATCCGTTCGATTTCTTCGGGATTTCGCGTATCCAGCAGCACATGATACAGGGCGTAATTGTCCTGCTTCAGCAAAACCTCGATGCCGAGCAGCTGCTCAAGCTCAATCAGATTGTTCACGAACCGGACCAAGGCCACCTCGAAATTCATGGAGTGTTTATTCTTTTTCATCATCTCCGCCAGCAACAAATACAAACTGCGGCTAACCTGCTCCTCATCGCCGAGACGAATCGCATCAAAGAGCCGGGATTCCAGCTCCGCCGGATAATGAAGCAGTACCGGGCCCGTGACGCCCTGCGAAATATCTTCATAAAAGATGATCGATTCCTTGCCCAAATTAAGCCGGTGATGCAGCGCCTGTTTGCCCATTTCACAGGCTTCCTTGCTGCCAAGCAAACTGCCGTACGGGTTGCTGATGCCGATGCTGATGGACACCTTCAAATATTCCCGGGCCAGCTTCATCAAGGCCGTCGCTTGTTCAAACAGCGGTTTGCGGATTTCCTGTTCGGTTTTGCCCGTAAACATCAGGATCGTCGCTTGAGTCTTATCGTTCAAAATAATCGGAAGCATCCGCTGCTCCGGCGGAATTTGCTCTTCCGCCAATTTATTGACCGCCAGCAGCAACACATCTTTGTCCGACGCCTCGCGTTCGCCCAAGTTGTCCAATTGGATCAGCATCGTTACGTAAAGGCGGCCTACCGTCAGCCGGTATCCCAGCCTGGGCAGCTTTACGGCCAACTCGTCCGCGGAGACGCGCCCCCGGAACAGATTCATGACAAGCTGCGTTTCCAGCTGCGGTTTTTCCGCTTCCATCAGGTTCTCTAAACTTTCCTTTTCGGTTATTATCGTATCGATGGAATGAATAATCGTTTTAATTTCATCTTTGAGACCGGTTTGATCGTCAAGCGACAGACTGCGTTTAATTTGCCGGATCGGCCTTGTAAAATAAACGGCCAGGATATAAGCCACAATGACGATTAACAGCGTCAGTACCGTCCCCATCGTGATGATTCCGAACCTGGTCAGCTTCAAGGCGCCGGCGACTTCCCGTTGATCCAGCGAGGTCAGATAGATCCAGTTGTTATAATCCGAGACGGCATAAATAATTTTTGGCGCGGAAGCAGGATCGCCAGCCCTTTGCAGGGACAGCACCCCCGTTGGTTCATGATCTTCGTCAATCCGGGTGATAACCTCCTTCAGTTGCCCGGAAGTGACCCCAGAGTCTTCCGGATTGCTCTCATACATGAGTTCGCCCTGCTTATTCAAAATATAAACGCCGCTGCCGTCACCGGTTTGAATCGTCTGATTCAGCGTCTCCAGCGAGATATCCGACATGGCGATCGCTTGTTTGTTCTTGGAGGATACCGGCAACGTGTTGACGAACCGAATCCCCGTATCCGTTTTGATCCAGAACAGGCTTTGGTTTTTATCTTTCACATAGGTTGCGATAAGCTCGTTTCTCTCTTCTTCGCTCAGTTTCGCCAGCCTGCCGTTCGAAATCCGCCAGTTCTGCTCCAAGCTGATCAGCGCGTATTCCGTTCGCTCCATCCCCAAGGTGGCGATATAGTTAAGCTGGCTATTCACATTCCGGTACGCGATGAAGTCCTGCTCTGTGATCGGATTTTTGACAATTTCACTAAATGACGTTGTTGTGCTGTAGGTATCAAACGCATATTCGATCGACCGGATTTGCTGCTCCAAATTATTTTTCGTCTGTAAAATAAAGTTTTGCTTGCCGCCGGCGATCCGTTCATTCACGGAGTTAACCGTACTAATGTAGATGTAGCTGGCAAAGCTGACCACAAGACCAATGCCGAGCACAAGAATCGGGATGAATATTTTATAAAACAAACTTCCTTTATGCATGGGCGGGCGCTCCTTCTCTCAAGTGATCATTGTTATTATAGCGCTTACATGATTTGCGCGGCAATGCATTTTTCACGTGTGCAAAACGATATTTTTCTTGACTTTAAAAGAAAAGTGGATTTAGAATGAAAACGTGAAAAATATAATTGACGAAGAAGAGGTTGTATGGTCACGATCAAAGATATCGCACGCGTCGCCGGCGTATCGCACACCACCGTATCCCGGGCGTTGAACGGAAGTACGCTGATCAAGAAGGAAACGCGCGACAAAATCGAAAAGATCGCCGCGGAGATGAACTACGTTCCGAATTTCAACGCCAAAAGCCTGGTCATGAAAAAATCGTATACGATCGGACTGTTTTTTTCCAGCATCGATCAAGGGACTTCATCCAGCTTTCTCGTCGACGCCATCAAAGGCATCAACGCCGTGCTGGACGAAAACTACAGCTTGACGGTGCACGGGATCGACAGCATCCGCCACCTGGACGGCATTTCCCCGCACCGGTTTGACGGCATTCTCGTCATGAGCCAAAGCGACGCCGACAATGCCTTTATTTATCACGTCAAAAGCATGGGCATTCCGCTTGTCGTATTAAACCGGCTGCTGGAGGACCGCAGCATTCCCAATGTGGCGGCAGGCGACCGCGACGGGGTGCGGGAAGCGATCGATTACGCCCTGGCGCAAGGCCACCGCAGGCTGGCGATCATCGAAGGCAAACCCGGCTTCAAATCGTCGGCGGAGCGCCGGCAAGGTTTTCTCGACAGCCTGCTGGCCCAAGGCGTTGCGATCTCTCCCGAGTATATCGCCCTCGGGGATTACAGCATCGAAAGCGGGCACGTCATGATGGCCCGGCTGCTTTCCCTGCCCAAGCCGCCGTCGCTCGTGTTCTGCTCCAACGACGATATGGCGATCGGCGCGATGAACGCCTGCTTCGAAGGGCGGGTAGCGATACCGGACCAGGTTTCGCTCATCGGCTTCGACGACATCCTGTTTGCCAAATACACCAACCCGGCGCTGACGACGGTCCGCAGGCCGATTGCCGGCATCAGCGAACTCGGCATGCGCAAACTGATCGAACTGATGCAGGAGCCGGACGCCCAGCCGGAGCAGCTGCTTGTTCCCACATCGTTAATGGTGCGCGGTACGGTGGCGAAGGTTTAAGGGCGAGAAAATGCAAAGTCCAGCCACAAAACGATTCTAACGGTTGCCACAACCGCTATTTGTTCCTAAAGCGCTGGTTTCAAAATCTAACGGATGCCACCGCGCTTATTCCCCTTAAAACCGGCTATTTTTACCTGGAATAAGGCAAATAACGCTGCTCACAACCGTTAGGATTTAGAAAAGGCCTTTTTTCGGAAAATAGCGGCTACTACAACCGTTAGATTTCTGCCAGAGCCGGTTAGAGGACAGCAGCACACACGGTTCTGAAATCAACTCAGAATTTACGCAAAATTGTTAACGTGTGCATTAAATCTATACGATTCAGCAAAGGAGCGATGACGGATGACGCGATTGCTTTCCAGAACCATTTACCCGGATTTGCCTTCCTATCCCGAGCGCGTGATTCAATTCGGGGAAGGCAACTTTATGCGCGCTTTTGTCCCCTGGCAGCTGCAGCAGATGAACAAGCAAGGGCTGTTTCAAGGCAGCGTGGTGATGGTCAAACCCCGGGGCGGGCAAATGGACGAGAATTTCGCGAAGCAGGACTGTCTCTACACCGTATTGATCGACGGCATTGCCGGGCGGAAAACGGTGCGGGAACGCGAGATCATCACCAGCGCCAGCCGCCTGATCAGCCCTTACAGCGATTATGAAGGGTTTTTGGCTTTGGCCGAAGACGATGACCTGGAGTTCATCACCTCCAACACGACCGAATCCGGAATCGCTTACAATCCCGCCGACACCCTGAACGACCGGCCCCCCAGCAGCTTTCCCGGCAAGCTGACGGCCCTGCTCTACCGGCGTTTTCGGCTCGGGAAAAAAGGCTTCGTCATCCTCCCCTGCGAGCTGATCGACCGCAACGGCGAAAAGCTGCGGGAAATCGTGCTTCGCTACGCGGCGGATTGGGGGCTCGGCGAACCATTTACGGCCTGGCTGAACCGGGAAAACACATTTTGCTGCACCCTGGTCGACCGGATCGTCACCGGTTATCCGCAGGAGCAAGCGAACGAACTGGGGCGTGAATTGGGCTACCAAGACCGGTTGATGGTGGCGTCTGAACCGTACCTGCTTTGGGTGATCGAAGGCCCGTCCTGGCTACCCGAGCGCCTGCCCCTCGTTCAGGCGGGATTAAATGTTATTTTTACCGAGGATCTAAAGCCTTACCGTGAACAAAAAGTCCATCTGCTGAACGCCCCGCATACGGCAATGGCTTCGCTGGGGCTGCTCGCCGGGCTGCAAACGGTGGAAGAGGTGATGAAGGACGCTGACTTTTCCGTGTTCGTGCGGCAATTGATGGATGACGAGCTGCTTTCGAGGCTCCATTTGCCCAAACCTGAGCTGCAAGCTTATGCCGGGGCCGTGCGGGAGCGGTTTATGAACCCGTTTGTCCGGCATGAACTAAGGGCGATTTATTTGAACAGCATTTCCAAATTCACAACCCGTCTGCTGCCCGTCCTGCTGCGGCATGTGCAGGAAACCCGGAAGCTGCCGAGGCTCCTTACCCTCTCCTTTGCCGCCCTGCTGCTCGGTTACCGGGGAGACCGCCTGGAACGGAGGGACAGCCCGGAAGTGCTGGCCGTTTTTGACGAGGCCTGGAAAACCTCGGATCCGAGCTTGTTTATCCAGATCATCTTGGAGAGCGAAGTCCTGTGGGGATTGGACCTGTCGGACATCCCGCAGCTCACTGAAGCCCTGAAGGACGATTTAAGACAGCTTGAAGACAATGGTTGCCGCGCTGTCCTGCGGCAGCGTTTAGGAGGAGAAATCACATGCAACGACTGATGAAAATGAACCCCCGGGACACGGTGGCAGTGGCTTTGCGCCCGATTGAGGCCGGGGAAGAAATCGCGTTTGAAGCTTTGTCCATCAAGGCCCGGGAAGCGATCCCGCAGGGCCATAAAATCGCGCTTGCCGATATGGCGGCCGGCTCCGCCGTCACCAAATACGGTTATCCGATCGGCCGCGCGGCGGCGGATATCGCTCAAGGCGATTGGGTGCATACCCACAATGTGAAAACCGGTTTGGCCGGGGAAGAAACCTACCAATACCGGCCCGATCTTCATCCGGTCACTTATCCCAAACGCAACCTGACCTTTGACGGCTATCGCCGCCGAAACGGCAAAGTCGGCATCCGCAATGATCTATATATTGTACCGACGGTCGGCTGCGTCAACGGCATCGCCGAGCAGATCATTGCCGAATTCAAGGCGCTGCATCCGGACCTCGGCCCTTTCGACAACGTGACCGTGCTGAAGCACCCGTATGGCTGCTCGCAGCTCGGCGATGACCATCGGATGACCCGCAGCATTCTCTTGGATGCCGTGGGTCATCCCAACGCCGGCGGCGTGCTGGTGTTTGGCCTCGGCTGCGAAAACAACGTGGTCGCCGAGTTCCGCAGCCTGCTTGGCGATATTGACGAAAGCCGGGTCAAATTCCTCGTCGCCCAGGAGGTGGAAGATGAAGCGGAAGCCGGTGTGGCGCTGCTGGAAGAGCTGTATGAGGCAGCCAAGCAGGACCGGCGTGAACCGGTCCCGATCAGCGAGCTGAACGTGGGCCTGAAATGCGGCGGGTCCGACGGATTTTCCGGAATTACGGCCAACCCGCTGCTGGGAGCGTTTTCCGATTTTCTCGTCTCCCAGGGCGGCTCGACGGTTCTGACCGAAGTGCCGGAAATGTTCGGCGCGGAAAAAATGCTGATGGCGCGCGCCGCAAACAAGGATGTTTTTGCGCAAATCGTCACCCTGATCAATGACTTCAAACAGTATTTTCTGTCTCACGGCGAGCCGGTGTACGAAAACCCGTCCCCCGGCAACAAAGCCGGCGGCATCAGCACCCTGGAGGACAAATCGCTCGGCTGCACGCAAAAGGCGGGAACTGCGCCGGTCGTCGACGTGCTGCAGTACGGCGAGAAGCTGCGCAAAAAAGGGCTCAGCCTGCTCCAGGCGCCGGGCAACGATTTGGTCGCAAGTTCGGCGTTGGCGGCCGCAGATTGCCAACTCGTCTTGTTTACGACCGGGCGGGGAACGCCGTTCGGCAGCTTTGTCCCGACGGTGAAGGTGGCGACGAACAATGAGCTGTTTGGCCGCAAAGGGCATTGGATGGACTTTAACGCTGGCCCGCTGCTGGAGAAACCGATGGAAGAAGTGCTCGAGGAGTTCATCGCCTATGTGATCGCGGTGGCCAGCGGCCAAAAAACGCGGAACGAGCAAAACGAAGTGCGTGAGCTGGCGATTTTCAAAACCGGAGTTACATTGTAAATCGGGCCCACAGGAGGAATGAGAAAATGAAGATCACCGTATTTATCGCCGGCGATTCTACGGCTGCGCTGAAAGGCGCCGCCGAGAAGCCGATGACCGGCTGGGGCGAATACCTGCAGGATTATTTCGATTCGTCTGTCCAGGTCGACAACCGCGCCGTTAACGGGCGCAGTACAAAATCGTTTCTGGACGAAGGCCGGCTCGCCGACATTGAACGGGATTTCCGGCCGGGAGATTACCTGTTCATCCAGTTCGGACACAATGACAGCAAACAGGAGGATCCCTCCCGTTACGCCGATCCGGAAGAGGCGTACCCGGGCAACCTGAAGCGGTATATCGCCAGCGCCAGGCAGCGCGGCGGGACGCCGGTGCTGCTGACTTCGGTCAGCCGCCGCCGGTTCCTGGCGGACGGAAGCCCGGATCCCGAAGCCGTGGGAGCATATCCTGATGCAATGAGGCAGGCCGCCACGGAGACCGGAACGCCGCTGCTCGATATTTTCACGGCATCCCAGCAGTTGTACCGGGCGCTTGGCGAGGACGGGTCCCGGCATCTGTTCATGCATCTGCCCGAAGGGGCGCATCCCAACTATCCGGACGGTATTCGGGACGACACGCATTTTTCCGACACCGGGGCCCGCCATATCGCTAGGCTTGCCGCCAAAGCGATCAAGCACTCCCTTTCGCTGCCGGAATTGAAGCCGCATTTAAGCGGGCTAGCGGAAAGAGTGCAGGAAACCAAATAAATATGGACACTTTGGATAACGGCATAAAGATGCCCGAGGCCGGAACCTCGGGCATCCATCGTATAAAGCTATATACTATAGCGTCACTGTTCAGCGTAAACCGAAGCAGAGTATTTAAACAACGCATATCCCAAAAAATGGTCGACCAGGTACTCCGTTATATTTTCATTCAGACAGGCTGGCGATTTGCGCCAGGTTCCCATCGATTTCGGCCTTCAGCTTAAGAATCCGTTCCATATTTTCAGTGAACGCTTCCTTGCCGAGAGGCCAGTTGCCTCCCTGAGCAGCTTCGAAAACCCGTTTGCCCATCTCCTGGTATTGCTGATCGATTTGCCCCTGCAGGGTGTTATTTTGCATTTTTAGCCGGTTGATATCCACCACCGTCTTCGCCTTGCTGCCCGCCTCGGCCACACCTGCTTTCAGTTTATCGAAAAAATCCAATTCATCTCACCCCGCTTTCTGATATGATGGTAACTGTGAATTTTCTACATAACTCTCCAAATTCCTTCAAATTGCTTCGTAAAAAAACAAACCGGGGCCGTCCCCTGATTTACCGTTATAAAAAACTGGGGAATATGCTCCGGCGGTTATTTAAAGGTCAAACCATGCTTTAGGTGTGTGGGCGTTCCACAAAACGATTCTAACGGTTGCCACAACCGCTATTTGTGCCAAAAACGTTGATTTCAAATTCTAACGGTTGGGATGGCGCTTATTTCGCTGAAACCCGGCTAATTTTGCTTAGATTTAGGCAAATAACGACGATCACAACCGTTAGAATTTAATAAAGGTCTTTTTTCGTAAAATAGCCGCTGCTGCTACCGTTAAATTTCCGGCGGGCAATCGTATCGGCACGAAAACCTACGGGCCTCTTCTATTGGAAATATCCAATCAGGCGACTGTATTTACCATCTAATTTCCAATTCTATTGGATATACAATCACAACTTTAGTGTATATTAAATCTTCGACGACACCGTCTCCTTATGGCGATGTCTGGCCTGACGAACGGTGAAGAGCAGAAGCAGCAGGGAAAACAGCACCAGCACCAGGCAAATGGCAAAAACCGTATGGAAACCGGCCAGCTCCATCACCTGCGCCGCCTCGGCCGTTTCAGCCATTCCGGGCGTTCCGGCGCCGCCGGCCACATTCGTCCCCGCCTTTCCCCAATCTCCCGCATTGCCCGCCCCGCCGGCCAGCAATGCGCCGCCAGCCGCCGTGCCAAACATCATGCCGAGATTTCGGGACAAAGCGAGCAGGCTGCTGATCAGACCCAGCTGGCCGCTGCCCGCCCGGCCCATGACTAGGCTGTTGTTCGGCGAGGTAACCATGCCCATGGAGCTGCCAAGCAGCACGATCAGCGCGATCAACAGCAATAGCGGATACGCCGGCGTCAGAAACCCGAGGACCGCCAGCACGCCGCCCATCGTCAACAGCCCCGCCGCCAGCAGCGGCAAAGGCCCCAGCTTGTCCGACCAGCTGCCGAACACCGGGGAGGCGACGATCAGCGCGAGCGGATATCCCATCATGATCAGCCCGGCCATCGCCGGCGGTATGCCCAACTCGCTGCGCAAAAACACCGGCAGGACGAGTTGGGCCGAAAAAGCCGCCATATACGTGACAATGGTGATCCAGATGCCCGTATTCATCGCCCCGTCGGTAAGCAGCCTCAGGTTGATAAACGGAGAGCTTGCGCGTCCGCGAAATATCCTCCCTCCGGCCGCGCCGCCCGCCCTGTTCACACGTCTAACTTCCCAGCGGGAGGACAGGCACCAGAAGGCAAATCCCGCCGCGCTGCCCGCAAACAACAGCAGCAGAGCCAGTACCGCCGGAGAAGCCCAGCCCCACCCTGAGCCGAGATTGATCGCCGTCACCAGCCCCACCAAGGCGACCGCAAACAGCAGCGCTCCGGTCACATCGATCCGCCCTTCAAGCACAGGCGGATCTTTGGGAATAAACCGTTGGGCCAGCACCCATGCCAAGAGCGCGACCCCGGCAAGCAGCCAAAAGCTGGTCTCCCAGGAGAACCATTGAATCAGCACGCCGCCGAGGCTGGGGCCGATCATCGAGCCGGCGGCGACGAACGTGCTGATCAGGCCCAGCGCTTTGCCCCGCTTCTCCGGGGGAAACACCGAGACGATCAGCGCCATGTTCGTCGCCTGGTACATCGACGCGCCCACGCCCTGAACGACCCGGAAGGCGAGCAGCCAGCCGAGGGACGGGGCCAGGGCGCAGCAGAGCGCCCCAAGGGCAAAACAGAAGTAACCGAGGTTGTGCACGGCCCGCCTGCCGAACGTATCCCCAAGCCGCCCCATGATCGGCAGCAGCACCGAGATGATGAGCAGATACACCGTGACGACCCATTGCGCGACAGCCATGTTTACCCCAAAATTATGAGCGATGTCCACCAAAGCGATATTAAACAGACCGGCGGAAAGGTTGGACAAAAAAGCCCCGGTGCAAATGATGTATTGAACGAGCAGGCGCCGCCTGCCGTTCAGCGGGGGATTCCCCGAAGGACGGCCCGCGGCGGCCTTGCTTTTCTGCAGCGCTGCTTCCGTCACCGGTGTTTCGCGACCTTCAGCAGCATTTCCGGCTCTTTCCGTTCGCGCTCCCAGAGGGCGATCACCTTCCCGGAATCCGTTACATCGCCGAAATACCCTCTGATGTTTTCCATCGTCATTTCATGAGCCTCCTTGGAGTAAGAAGCGCAGGCGTCGCTGAGCAATACGATGTGGTAATCGAGCATAAACCCGTCCCTCGCCGTCGATTCCACGCAAACGTTGGTGCTGACCCCGGTCATGATCAGGGTTTCGATTTTTTGGCTGCGCAGCACGGAATCGAGCCGCGTATTGACAAACGCGCTGTAGCGGTGTTTGTTCACCACCGTTTCGCCCGGCTCGGGGGCGACTTCATAGAAGCCTGCCCCCCAGGTGCCCGTCCGGCACACCTCCAGCGACCGTCCGTTCGAGCGGGCTTTCCAGGCCTCGGAATCGGTCGCTTCTTCATGGAACGTCTGGATAAATATGACCGGCACTTCATAACGTCTGGCCGCCGCTAGCAAGCGATGCAGATTCGGCATCATCCCGCGCACGCCGCTGACGTCGCTTCCGACCTTGGCCAGCGCCCCTTCCGGATGGCAGTAATCGTTCTGCACATCGACGACCAAAACGGCCATCCGGCTGCGCAAAAGCTTTTGTTCCAGGTTATTGTCATTGTCCACGGATCTTCACCCCGCTATCGTTTATTTGGATTTGTTCACAAACTGCATGTCCACCAACTTGTCATAGGCATAATCGCCTTTAAAAATGCCGGTTTTGATCAGCACGTCCATATCCTGCCTGACGGCCGTTTCCGTAATAAAACCGTCCCGGCTCCACAAGCTGTCCTCATAGGCCCTACCCAGCGAAGCCTGGATTGCGTCGTCCGGCAGCGTCGGGAACTCGGCTTTCATATTTTTCTCCGCCAATTCCTTATCGTTGTTGACGGCTTCCAACGCTTCCTTGATCGCATCGATGAACTTTTGCACCGTTTCCGGATCGTTTTCGATCGTCGACTTTTTGACGCTGAGCACCGAATAGGAGAAATCGCCGAAATCATGGAACTTGTAAAACGGCTCGCCCCAAACGTCTTTGGAGATCCCGTCGCTGATCTGCGGTTCGGCGCCGTTGCCGATATCGGCTGCGCCCTGCTGCACCATCGTCACCACGGTCGACGCGTCGGCCGGCTCCAGCAGGGTGACGTCTTTTTCCGGGTCCAGCCCCAGATACAGCAGCAAATAGCGAATCAGCAGGTTCGGGGTTCCACCGTGGCGCCCCGCGTTGATTTTTTTGCCTTGGAAAAATTCCTTCAGATCGGCTTCCGAATCGCTTTTGGGCGCCAGCCCTTTTTTGGCGACCAGGTACACGTTGGCCCGGTTGACGACATTCACGACTGACACGATCGGGTCGGAGTTTTTGTTGTTGGCCAGCGCATTGGACTCCGTGCCGCCGATAACGCCCCAGGCGTCGCCGCTGACGACGGCGGTCACGTGCGCCCCGCCGGACGCCTGGATCACTTCCACATCGAGCCCGCGTTTTTGGAAGTAGCCTTCCCGCTGAGCCAGGTAAAGCGGTAAATACCCTGTGGAATGGACCGGCTCGGCGATGACGATCTTTTTGAGTTTTTCCCCGCCGGGCGCGGCTTCCGCCGTCGGCTCGGCCTTCTTGCCCCCGCATCCGGCGAGCAGCCCGCCGGCCAGCGATAAAGCCAGTAGCAGCGGCAATGTGATTCTTTTTTTCATACGGTTTCCCCCTCAAGTTGAATGGATGATGGCGCGATGCACTACTTCACGCCAAGTCCCTTTGACAGCCCTTTTTCCAGCAGCACCACGCCCCAGTACATAACCATGGACAGCACCGACAGTACGGCCACGCCGACCCATACGAGATTGATGTCGAGAATCGTGCCGGCGTACATGATCATCCGGCCAACGCCTTGGCTGGAGGCGATAAACTCGCCGACGATGGCTCCCGCCAGCGCGAGCGCGATATTGATGCGCAGGCTGCTGATGATCCACGGCATCGACCACGGAATCACCACTTTGGTGAACACCTGCATCCGTTTGGCGCCAAGCGAGTACATCAGCTTCTCCATGTCCGGATCAACGCTTTTGACCCCGCTGTAAGCCGAAAGGGCCGAAACGACGACCGTCATCGAAAAAGCGAGCGCCACTTTGGAGAAAAAACCGATCCCAAGTAAAATGACAAGCACCGGAGCCAGCGCCAGTTTCGGCATGGCGTTCAGAATGATCAGGTACGGCTCGCTGATGCCGGCATAGCTCTTAGACCACCAGAAGGACAGGCCGAGCAGCGCTCCGAACAATGTCCCGAACACAAAGCCAAGCACGGTGGAGCCTGACGTGTAGACGATGTCGGAGAGCAACGCGCCTTCCGTTAACTGCACCCAGGTCGTTTGCAAAATCGCGCTCGGACTGCTCCAGTAATAAGGATCGAGCCAGCCCAGACGGGTAAACACCTCCCAAACGACAAACAGCAGCAGCGCTACGGCTAATCTGCCCCAGCCGATCACGCGGGTTCGTTTCCGGGCGGCCGCTTCCTCATCGCGGATCAGCGGAGCCGAGCGGGACGCAGGCGGCGCTTTGGCCGCCTTCCCCGCCGCACTTGCCGTCTCCGCCGCATCCGCCGGCAGCGGGTGAACCACAAAAGCCGATTTTCGTACCGTTTCCATCGTAGAATCGCCTCCTAATAAATGTGATTATGAGTGCCAGGCTACAAAGCGATGTCCTCTTCCGCGTGCCCCATCGACAGCTGATCGAGCAGGTGATGCTTAAGCTCCATAAAATCCGGCGAAGTCATATCTTCCGTCTTGCGCGGCCGATCCATCGTGACCGTAATTTTCGACTTCACGCGCCCGGGGCGCGGGGAGAACACGTAAATGTCGTCGGACAAATAAATCGCCTCATCGATGTCATGCGTGACGAACAAAACCGTTTTGCCGAAATCAGTCCAGATTTGCAGCAGCCAGTTTTGCATCGTCAGCCGGGTTTGCGCGTCCAGCGCGCCGAAGGGCTCGTCCAGCAAAATGATGTCGCGGTCGTACAGCAGCGTCCTGAGCAGCGCCGCCCGCTGCCGCATGCCTCCCGACAGCTCTTTCGGATAATGCTTGTCAAACCCTTTTAGCCCGTACTTCTCCATCAAAGGCAAGGCCCGCTCGACGGCCTCCTTGCGCGGAACGCCGCGCACCTCCATGCCAAGGATGATGTTGTCCAGAATCGTCCGCCACGGCAGCAGCATGTCTTTTTGCAGCATATAGCCGACATATCCCGTTTTGCCGACGATATTGCGCCCGTCCGCGATCACCTGCCCGGTCGAAGGCGGAATCAGGCCAGCGATAATGTTGAACAAGGTCGACTTTCCGCATCCGCTCGGACCGATCATGCTGACGAACCGGCCCTCCTCGATCGCCAGGCTCGTTTCCCGCATGGCGGGAATCTCCTGACCGTTTCGGCGGAACCATTTGCTGACCCCGGAAATTTCGATTTTTTTCTGCATGCTCCCCATCCTCCTTAAAGTGCGAATCTTTTTTTACAACAAATTTGGGTATAAAAAAATCGCCAGCCCAGGCCCATAACGCATCCTTCGATGCGCCCACGAGTCTAAACTGACGATTAGCCGGCTCTCCGCTAACGGAGTTCCAACGTTTCCTTCAGATAATGCTCCACGTCGCGATCCAAGACCACGATCGTACCGGAAAATTCGGTCTCGGCATCATAATCTTTGAGCACTGCGACAATATTCAATTGAAATTGCTGCTCAAGCGCGGCCTTGATTTCCCGCTTAAAGACCTGAAACAGCAAATAATCGAGCTGCCTTGTCGAAAAACGGTACTCCTCGTCCAAAAGCTTCAACACCGGGACTCGTCCATTTAAGGAGATGATCACGATTTTGTTGCCGACGAAATCCACCTTTTGCTGTTTTACACCCACGTTAAAAATCTGCTTATTGATCGCGTTGTAAATCCTCAAAATTTCCTGCTTCAGTTCGCCCGCCGAAGTAATCATCCCCACACCCCTTCTTATGTAAGGTAATATGTCATACAAACTGGGTGTGATCCTTAAAACAATAAATCTTGTGTTTAATTATAGGCGAATCCCGAGACTTGTCAATATATTTACGTCAAAAAAAATAACATATTTTCATATATGTTATTTAACATTACATATATATAACATAATTCAATCTATCCCGAATATTCCGACAGCCTGTCGATTTCCTGGTACAACTGCTCCGCTTCCACGGCCAGCCCGGGTTGACCCAGCTGGATCGACATCGCGAGCAGCCGGTCCGCTTTCTGCTTCAACCGTTTCATCTCCACCAAAACAGCCTCCTTGTCCATTTCCAGCGAAGAACCATTCACACGCGATAACCCCTTTCAAAAAAATTCCCATTCATCTCATCTTCATCCAATTTACCGCATTTTGCATTAATGGCATTTTCAAGGAGTTTTGAATTGGCCGCTTTTTTTGGGGGACAAACCGCCAAAACCATGAATACGCAAGCGGACCGAACATGGAAGCAGACCGCGCCTCAGTGGTTGCTGAGGAACGGCCCGCATGGCTTTCCGCTGTCATCCGGCGGCAGCAGTTCCGGCAGTCCGGCGCTAATCCGTTTCCGGGCGAACCGCACCACCTTCACGGACGGAACGGTACGAGGCTTCCATCAAAGCGGTCAGCTCGACGGCGGCCCGGATGTTCTCCTCGCCCTCCGTGCCGTTTTGGATATGGCCGACCCATTGCTTAAACGCGCTCGGGAGGCTGCCATGAACCGGGAGCTCATGCCATTTTGCCGCATAATCCTCCCCTTTGGCGCGCGTCCGCACAAGCAGCTTCTCCTCCGGTGTACCGTACAGCAAGCTGCCCTCGGTGCCGTGCACCTCGATCGCAAACGGCGAGAAACTGTTGACGAAGCCGGCTTCCACGATACCAACCGCTCCCGATTCAGCACCAAGCAGCACAGCAGCATTATCCTCCACCGGCTTTCCGGTCAAAGCGCCGAAGCGAGCCGACACCACCACAGGGAATTCCCCCAAAAAAAGACGTGCCAAATACATCGGATGGCAGCCGAGGTCGATCAGCGCCCCGCCGCAGCAATCCTCCATGCTGTAAAAATGCTCCGGCAGCCAGCCGGCAATCGCTCCGTTATGGGATAGGCGCACGCGTACCTGTGTCACGCTCCCCAGCAATCCCTCCTTCAGGGCCTGCAAGATCGCCAGCGTATATCCGTCATTGAGCCGCGGCAAAGAAACGGTTAGCTTCACGTTGTTTTGCCGGACTTCATCCACGATTTCCCGCGCTTCCCGCAAGGTAGGCGCCAGCACCTTTTCCGTAAAAATATGCTTGCCCGCCCGGGCGGACTTGACCATGACATCCCGATGCATGCGGGTCGGCGCATCGACGATCACCGCGTCGACCCCGCTGTCCAGCAACTCCTCCAGGGAAGCATAAAAAGGAACACCCAGTTTCTCCGCTTCCGAGCGGCCTCTTTCCGGATTTTCGTCCCACACCGCCGTAATTTCCGTGTCCGGATGGGCGAGCGCCTCCTTGGTATAATCCCACGCGTGCACATGCCAAAAGCTGATTTTCCCGATCCTGATCTTTGCCAAAATAATCCCTCCTACGAGAATATAATAGAACTTTCTTTCGCGGTAGTGATCAAAGTCTCACGTCCCGTGCTCACTTCAGGTAGGCTGTACGCCCTTATCCGCATGCATTAAAATAGAAATAAATACGCCTTAAGGAGGTCTACCATGAGCGAAAAGAAGCAGGACAAGCCGCGCACCTTCGTCAAAGAAACTCCAGGCAGCTATTGGATCGAAGAGCGATTCGAAATTATCGGAGGCGTGCGTTACGATTTCCTGTCCTCACCCAAAATATCCCATCAGATTTTAGTGACGGAATTATATGCATCGATCAGGGAAACCTGCCATTCCCAGGGGATCACGATCGTCGCGCCGATGGACGTCCACCTTGACGAGGAGAACATCGTCCAGCCTGACCTTATTTTCATCCGTCACGAGAACCTGCACATCATCCGGGACGGTTTTGTCAAAGGCGCTCCCGACCTGCTGATTGAGATCCTCTCCCCTAGAACCGGCTCCAAGGATAAAGTCGTCAAAAAGGCGCTTTACGAGCGGTTTGGCGTCAAAGAATACTGGATCGTTGACCCGCTGTACGCCACGGTCGATCAATTTGTGCTTACGGATGGAGTATACGCACTTGCCGCTACGTATGACGATCAGGGAATGATCACCTCGCCGCTGGTCCCCTGTCTTTCCCTCGATTTGAACCGGCTGTTCCGGGAAGCCCTGCGGTTTGAGGAGAAGCCTTCCGGCTAATTATGTCATTATGTTAATCGCCGCTAGTTGTTCAAGGCTCTGGCTGCTGAAAAATTCAAACTGAAACATAAGGGAAAAAAATGGCGTTATTTCGGCGATCCCCCCGTGTTGAGAGAAATAATGGAAATTTATGTCGCTATTTTCTCAAATCGCAGGGAGTTGGACGCATTTTGTACCGTTCATTGAAAAATAAGGCCATAAAATTCCGCAATTTTAAATGAGTGGGACGAATAATTGCAAAAGCCAGTCGGACTTGCCGGTTAGCTTCAAAAAGCCCTCTCCTTGGGGTAGTATTACCTTAAGATTATGTAAGAAAGGAAAGGAGCACTACAATATGTCATCCCATAACCGCAGGCCCGCCTGCCTCGATACATCCATTCCTGCTCAATCCCGGGCCCGAACGTCCCGGTTCCCCCGGCGCAGCTGGCGGCGAACTCTCCTGTTCGGCCTGTCCGCGTTGCTGCTGTTCATTAACTGGAATACCGCCGGGACCGGCAGAACCGCAGCAAGCCAGGACAAGGCCGCCGTATCCGCGCAAGCGGAAACGGAATCGGCATCGCCCGGTTCACCGCAAAGCGGACCTTCCCCGGAGGCATCGCCGGACGCATTACAAGACGAATCCATCGAAAAGCTGAACCGGATGCCCAAGGGCAAAGGGTTCGTATATCTCGATGAAGTGGTCCCGGATGCCCTTTACGACATCCGCTATTATACCGGGGACAACTTTATCGGCGAGCGGATCGACGGCTATAACGGCCCATTTGCCATAACGACTTTACAAGCGGCCCGCGCTTTAAAGAAGGTCAATGACGATCTGGAGAAGCAAGGCTACCGGCTCAAAATCATCGACGCCTACCGTCCGCAAAAAGCGGTCGACCACTTTGCCGCCTGGTCCAAAAAACCGCAGGACACTTTGATGAAAGAGAAATTTTACCCTGACGTCGACAAGAAAAAACTGTTCAAGCTCGGCTATCTCTCCTCCAAATCCGGCCATTCCCGCGGCAGCACGATCGATCTCACCATGGTGTACAAACGGACCGGAGAAGAGGTTGATATGGGCAGCCGGGTCGATTTTCTGGGGCTGATTTCCGCCCACGGAGCCAAAGGGCTTACCAAAGAGCAACGCAAACACCGCTACATCCTGAAAACCGCGATGGTCAAGCAAGGTTTTAAACCGTACAGCAAGGAATGGTGGCATTATACGTTAAAAAACGAACCTTATCCCTCGACCTATTTCGATTTTGATGTAGAATAGCCCGGCCGCCGGGTCACTCACCACTTCAAACGATAGATCGCCTTGTTCTCCAAACCGCGGATGAACGGCGTCCAGTCCTCGGTCTCCGGCGTCGTATTCAGCGCGTCCTCCACCATCTGCAGTTTGGCGTCCAGCGCATCGATATGGTGCAGCGCGACCGCTTCGGCCATTTGCGGCTGCACCGGGCTGCCCCATTCGCCCAGGTTGTGGTGCGACAGCACCAAATGCTGCAGCCCCAGCACCTTCGGCGAATCGGGATCGATTGCGAGGCGGATCGCCGCCTCGGTGATCCAGCTCGAAGCCATCGCGATATGTCCGACCAGCTTGCCCTGCACGCTGTATTCGGACACGATGCCGAGCTGCGCGACCATCTCCTCCGGCTTGGCGATATCGTGCAGTATAATGCCCGCCTTCAGCAGATCGCGGTTCAGGAACGGCCGCTGCCGGCACAGGAAATCGCCGATTTCCAGCATCCGCACCATATGGTACGCCAGCCCGCCGAAATAGGCGTGATGATGGGTTTTCGCCGCCGGATAATGGGACAGCTTCTCCTTCACCTTGCCGACGCAATATCGAACGATCTCGCGAATCTCGTCATCGTCGATATCCGCGATGACCGCCTGAATCGTATAAATCAAGTCGTCCGGCGAAATCGGCGCGGAGCGGATAAAATCCGTCAGCGTCACGCCATCCTCCGCTTTGGCCGGCCGGATTTGCATGATTTTGACCTGCAGCTTTTCCCGATAGGTCTGCACAACCCCGCGTACCTTTACGAGCCCCATCGGAAAAAACGTCTCTTTGTCCGTTTGCGAAGCGTCCCAAAATTTCGCCGGCATCTCCCCGGTTGCGTCGCATAATACGATGTCCAAATAATCCTTAGGCGGATTTGCGTTCGTCTGCTTCACTTCCAGCTCCTTGAGCAGATAAAAGCCTACGAAATCATCCTGGTTCTTGAGCTGCTTGATTAAAGTCACTTCCAAATTCCTCCCCCAAATGATACCTCCATTATACTACGGGATCGGGGAAACCGGCATGGAGCAAAAAAAAGAGCCCTCCCATCCACCCGGGGGAACTCTCTGCCTTAATCCTCAATCACCGCCGAACATAACGCCCGCGCCATCCGTTCCAGCGAAACTTGCTTATCTACCGCCCCCAGCTCATAAGCGACTTTGGGCATGCCGTACACGACGGATGACGGCCCATCCTGCCCCAGCGTACGGGCACCCTTTCGGCGCATGGACAGCAGCCCTTTGGCGCCGTCGTATCCCATGCCGGTCAGGATCACGCCAACCGCCCGGGAGCAGCATTCCTTGGCCGCCGATTCGAACAGCACGTCAATCGACGGACAATGTCCGTTGACCTTGTCGCCTTCAAAGCACTCGACCTTAAACCGTCCGCCCGCTTTGCGGAGGCGCATATGCCGGTCTCCGGGCGCTATCAACACTTTTCCCGGCTCCACCATGTCCCCCGATTCCGCCTCCTTGACCGTAAATTTCGTGCTGTGATTCAAGCGGTCGGCGAACATTTTAGAGAACAGCGGCGGGATATGCTGTACGATCACCATACCCGGAAACGACGAAGGCAGCTGTTTCAGAATATGCGAAATGGCCTCCGTCCCCCCGGTTGAAGCGCCGATGGCTACGATGCGGTCACCGTTGAACCGCTGCTCCGGGATGGCACCGGTTCCCACAGTTCGGAACCCAGGCCGCGCAACATTCGTAACGGCGGCGATCTTCACCTTTTCGATCAATTCCCGGATAAACAGCTCCACGCCTTTGGGCGACCTTGGATCCGGCTTGCCGACAAAATCGACGGCCCCGGCGTTCATCGCCTCAAACACGGCGTCGCTGATCGTGCTTACCACGATGACGGGCAAAGCGTATTGCGGAAGCAGGCGGCGAATAAATTCGATCCCGTTCATCTTCGGCATTTCCACGTCGCAGATCATCACGTCCGGGCGCAGGCTGACGATTTGGTCGCGGGCGTCGAACGGATCAACCGCTTTTCCGACAATCTCGATATTCGGATCCGATGAAAGTCCCAGGGAGAGCACTTCCCGGTACATCATGGAGTCATCAACGATCAGCACGCGCAATTTCCTGGGTACTCCCATACGATCTCCTCATTTTCACAAATCTTATTCTTTACGATAAACTGCGGGCATCACGTATTTGAACGGCGTCGTTTCCCGCTGCAGCGATTCGGAATGGCCGACGAACAAATAGCCGCCCGGCTCCAAATGCCTGTAAAACTTGTCCACCAAAGCCTGCTTGGTAGGCGCATTGAAATAGATCATGACGTTCCGGCAAAAAATGACGTGAAACTTCCGCTTAAACGGAAACGCCGGCTCCATCAAATTGAATTTACGGAAAATAACCTCTTTTTTTAATTTATCGGTTACGACGCTGTGCATTTGATCCACCCCGGTGAAATATTTCATTCGCCAGGCGGGAGGAAGAACGGCGATATCTTCATTGGCGTAAACGCCTCTCTGCGCTTTGTCCAAAATTTGCCGCGAAATATCGGTCGCCAGCACCTGCGAATCCCACAGCGGCTTGTTCCGGGCAAAATATTCATCCATCAGCATCGCCAGCGTATAGGGTTCCTCCCCCGAGGAGCACCCCGCGCTCCAAACGCGGAGGTCCTTGTCCTTCACCGTGGCTTCCAGGTAAGGGAGCAACTTGTCGCGAAAAAACTGAAAATGATCGTTTTCCCGCATAAAAAACGTGTGGTTCGTCGTGATTTTGTCCACCAGCGTCATGACCGCCTCTCCGGTTCGGTCGGAGACGATATATTCGAAATAGGCCTTAAAGCTGGTGAAGTTTTTGCTCATCAATACGTTGTTCAGCCTGCCCATCACCAGCGCCTGCTTCTCTTCCTTGAGATGAATCCCGTAATGGAGCCGGATGTAATCCGACAGCTGCCGAAACTCCTGGTTCGTAATGCGGATCATACCTCAATATTTACCGAATTCCGAGTCGCTGAGGAGAATCTTGGGCGCCGCGGAAGCGCCGGAGGGCTCGTGATTCCGCTCTTTTGAACCCATGTTTTCCAGGACGCGAAGCACTTCGGGATTCAATTCCTCAAGGCTGCCGTTGTATCCCGCAAAACCTCCGTACCCGCTGCGCTTCAGCTTAAACTGCGCAACCTGCTGCTTCAGGAGAGCCGCCTGGCTGGACAGCTCCTCGCTGGCGGCGGCGCTTTCCTCCGAGGTCGCCGAGTTGGTTTGGATGACCTGGGACACCTGCGAGATGCCTTGGTTGATTTGCGTGATCGCGGCCGCCTGCTCCGTCGAGGCCATCGCGATATCGCCAACCAGGTTGGCCACCTTTTCGATGTCGCCCACGATCGACTGCAGCGCTGCGGCCGTCTGGTCGGCGATTCTCGTGCCTTCCTGCACTTTGTCGATCGAACCTTCGATCATATCCGTCGTTTCCTTGGCCGCGTTCGCCGAGCGGGCCGCAAGGTTGCGGACCTCCTCCGCCACGACGGCGAAGCCTTTGCCGTGCTGGCCGGCCCGGGCGGCTTCCACGGCGGCGTTGAGCGCCAAAATGTTCGTCTGGAAAGCAATTTCATCGATGACTTTGATGATTTTGGAAATGTTGCTGGAAGCGTCGTTGATTTCGCGCATCGCCGCCAGCATGTCCCTCATCTGCTCGTTGCCCTGGAGCGCGCTGTTTTTCGAATCGGCCGCGAGCTTGTTCGCTTCGTTCGCGTTTTGCGCGTTCAGCTTCGTCTGCGAAGAGATCTCCTCCAGCGAGGCGGTCAGTTCCTCGACCGAGCTGGCTTGCTCGGTGGCCCCTTGCGACAGCGCGATGCTGGAATCGGACACCTGTTTCGAGCCGGAAGCCACCTGGTCCGCGGCCGTATTGATGCTGGTTAATATCTCGTTGTTGCGTTCGATCATTTCCTGGATTTTTTTGCCCATGAGGTCGTTTTCCGATCTTACTCTCACCTGCACGGTCAGATCCCCGCTCGCCACCATCTCTACCGCCTGGGCCTGCTCGCGGATGCTGGCGATCATGCGGGCAAACGACAACATCAATTGACCGATCTCGTCCTTGCTCTTCGTCTCCACGTTGATGTTTACATTGCCCAGCGCCAATTCCTCGGCCGCCTCAGACAACTTGCGGATCGGCTTCGTGATGCCGAGGACGATCAGGAAAGCCAGGCCGATGGCGATCAGCGTGATGACGATAATAAGCGTGGTCAGGATGGTGATCGTGCTAGCGTACGTTTTATCTCCGGCATCGCTCGCCAACTGCGAATGATCCTGATCATACTTAACCAATTCGAGCAAAGAGTTCGAAGCCTGATCGAATAACGTTCTGGATTCTCCGCGCAAAATTTCCAACGCCTCATCCACTTTATGCTGATCGATCAATCCGACCATTTGATTGCTGACTTGCAAATAACTGGTCCAATCCTGTTTGAAGGTGTTGAACAGCCGGGTGTCCTCGTCGTCTTGGAGTTTCTGCTCATAGCCGGCGATCAGCTCTTGCAGCTCTCCCCCTTCGGTGCTTAAACGATCTTTCATCTCATTCAACTCTTGGGGATTGTTGGCCGCAAGTACGATCCGTAATTCGGTGATCCGGTAATCGGACGTGTGCGTGTTCATCGAATGGGCCGAATCCATCGCCGGCAGCCAATTTTCGCTGATGATCGTGGACTGCAAATTGACCTTGTTGACCGAGTTGATCGAGTAGACGCCAAGGCCGACAAGAGAAAGCACCAAAAAGCTAAAGGACAGGATTAATCTTGCTTTGATCGTTAGCTTCATCATTTTCCATAACCCCCGTTGTGGTATTTCCTTACAGTTGACTTAAATTTTCGGCTTCATCATGATGAAGCAGCTTGTCGCCGTCCAGCAGCAGTTTGACCTCACCGCCTACTTTCCCCACCCCTTTGATAAAACCTTGCTGGTTGCCGTTTTTGATTTCCGGCGGAGGAACGATATCCTCTTCCGCAATCGTTACGACCTCGGCGACGCTGTCGACGATCAGCCCGATCGAAATGTCCTTCATATCCACGACAATGATGCAGGTCCGGTCGTTATACTCCCGGAACGGCTTTTTGAAGCGCAGCCTCACGTCCATGACCGGAATGATTTTGCCCCGCAAATTGATGATGCCGCGGATATGCTCCGGCAGCTCCGGCACCTCGGTAATCGCCTGGATGCCGATGATTTCGGTGACGTATTTGATTTCGATGCCGTAAACGTCGCTCCCGATCATAAACGTGAGAAACTTCCCTTTCTGCGTGTCGTCGTCCTGCTCCAGCGGCAGGCTTGCCTCTTGATTCGCCATGTCTCGTTCTCCTTTGCTTGGATGTCCTATGATGCCTACGCCTTGACGAGTCCCCCGACATCGAGGATCAGGCTGATGCTTCCGTCCCCGAGCATCGTGCAGCCGGCCAAGCCCCCGATGTTCCGGATTTTGCGGATATACGCCGGCAAGCTCTTGACCACAACCTGCTGCTGCCCGATCAATTCATCGGCAAAAATGCAAAACGGAGTGCCGTCCTGTTCCACCATGATCAAAATGCCGTCTTCCATCGCGGTAATCTCAGTCTTGACCTTATACCGTTCGTAAAGGCGCAGTACGCCGTAGCACTGCCCGCGCACCATGACCATTTCGTTGCCGTCGGGATCGGTGACCACGCTGCCGGGGGCGGCGCGGAACGATTCCTTGATCGCCGTCGTCGGGATCGTATATCTCGCCATCCCCACCTTCACGTTCATGCCGTCGATAATCGCCAGGGTCAGCGGAATGCGGATCGTAATCGTTGTTCCTTCACCCGCCGCGCTGTCCACCGACACATTGCCGCCGACGCTTTCGATATTACGCATCACGACATCCATGCCGACCCCGCGCCCGCTGAATTCGGTAATGACCTCTTTCGTGGAGAAGCCGGGCAGAAAGATCAAATTGTAAATCTCGCGATCGCTCATCTCCGACTCGTCCTTGAACAGCATTTGCCGCTCGCGGGCGCGCTGCAAAATTTTCGCTTTGTTCAGCCCCCGGCCGTCGTCGCGTACGATGATGAACACCTCACTCCCGACGTTTTTCGCTTCAAGGGTCAGCGTCGCGGATTCCTCCTTGCCAGCCTTTATGCGTTCCCCTGGAGTCTCGATACCGTGGTCTATCGCGTTTCGCACAAGGTGCATGATCGGATCGGAGATATGCTCGATGATGTTTTTGTCCACTTCCGTATCCTCGCCAAGCAGCTCCAGCCGGACCGACTTATCCTGTTTTTTGCACATATCCCGTACGATGCGGTTCATCTTTTGAAACGTATTAACCAGCGGTACCATGCGAATCGACATGACCTTGTCCTGGATTTCGCCGGTGATCTTCCGTAAATGCCGGGCGGCCTTCTGAAACTGTTCAAGCTCCAGTCCGGCCAATTCCGGGTTTTGCGTGACCATCGATTCGGCGATGACGAGTTCGCCGACCAGGTCCATCAACTCGTCGAGCTTGGCCAAATTCACGCTGATGAAGCTGGAGTGCTGCGAGGCATTAGCTCTGGCGTTATCCTGCATTTTGGCCTCCGGCGGCTGCGGAGTGCGGGCAGCCGCTCCCGGCACCGGGGAGGGGGCGGCGGCGCCCGGCTCGGAAGGGGAGGCTGGCGCAGGATCTGTAGAAAGCGCTGCTTCGTGCTTTGGAGAAAGTGCCGCCGTAGACTCTCCTGTACGTGCTTCCGCTTCAGGTATCGGCCGGAGCGTCTCTGCCGCGGCGGCCGTCTCAGCCTCCGGCTCGGCCCGGCTTTGTTCCGGCAAATCGATAATTTCCAAATGCTTTAAGGATGGCGCCTGCGACAGGTAAGAAGCTACCGTGTCCGCAGATTCGCCGTTCCGGAACAGGATTTGGAAGCCCTGCTCTCTAATAAGCGAGGCTGTTTCCGGATTTTCGGCAATGTCCTCGGGCCAGTAGGCGAAATGCTCGGTCATTTCCTGCAGGCTGTGAACGACTTGATATGCCCGAACATTTTCCATGTTGTAATCGTCATCGAAATAAAGAACGGCTTTTAAATGAGCGTCGGGGGCGGAAACCTCAGCGTCCTGACGTTTGCCAGTCTCGAGGTCTTCAAGAGGGGAAACAGCCGGCCCGGCATCCTGTGCGGCTTTGAGTTCCTCCAAATATCCGGTAATGCTGCTTTTGAGCGAAGATGCGTCCCCGTCGGGGGAATCGCCCTGCCTGATCTTATACAGCTCAAGCTTAATGAAATCGCCCCCCTGCAGCACCAGCTCGGACAATGCCGTGCAATCGGCCAAACGGGGCTGATGTTCGCGGATAAACGCAAACAGATCTTCCATGATGTGCGACAAAGCCGCGATGTTATCGAAATTCATCATCGTAGAGGAGCCTTTGATCGTGTGCATAATGCGGAAAATGTCGTGGATGGCGGCGGACGGAAAAGCGTTAAGCTCTTCGCATTCCAGGATGATCTGTTCCAACTGCTCGAGCAGCTGCGAATTTTCGTGAAGATAGACCTCTAATAACGGATCGCTATTCTCTTGTTCTGCCATAAACTATCTCCCCGTTTTGCATAATTCGACACTGTTTATGTTTTTTCGACAAATTCCGGGCATAAAAAAACTCCTTCTTCATAAACCTTCTAGCGAAGAAAGAGAACCCGAAGAAAGAGAGGACGCCTATCTAACTATAGAAACCCGGCTGCCGTAGCTGTTACTGGTACTTTAGGCCCGTGGCTTTGCGTCCTTGTCTTTCGGCAAGTTTGCCCTTCTAGTCTTTGCTATTTTTTAGTTGGTTTCATACTAACACGCCTGAGCAGATTGTGTAAATACTAAAAAAACAGCCGGTTTGAGCCGTGAGCAAGCCCGATTGACCGACGAAGTATGCAGCGGTTTCCGAGCCGGAATCACGGCTATCCCTTGGGTAATTCGACGCAGTTCCGGGCACCGGCAGGGATGAATCCCCGCCCGGCAGTCACGGCAAAAGCCGCCGAGTTTTGTTCGGCGGCCCTGTTTCAACCTTATCTTTTCTAGTCGCTAAAGCGTGCTTCCGATGGCAATCCACATGACGAAGCCATAGTGAATATGGCTTTCCTTCAGCCTGGAAATCGTGATGACGGCCGAATCCTGCGTTTGTTCGCTTAACGTGGCGTAAAAAGCCGAATGGTTCGTCATCGCGACGATAACAAAGTTGGGACTGGCAAACGGTTCTTCAAATTCAACCGTAATTTGCGTTTCGACCTCATCGCGCGGCAACAAAAACGCTGACATTCCAAACTGCTGTTTGGCCGGCTGGTCCAGCAGCGTCTGAACCGGAGTAAAGGCAAGGTGCTCTGCACCAACCGCACCGGTTTTCAGGTGGCGCGAGGCAACCGCTTCATCTGCAAGCTGTGCGCTGCCGACTGCCGCGTTGGCAAGATGCCCGCCTTGCACCGCTCCCCGCTGCAGATGTTCGCTGCCGACGGACTCCTCGGCCAGAATGTCGGCGTCCACAACACCGGCCTGAAGATGTACCCGATCTATCGATAATGGCTGAATGTCCTCCCCGTCGATCCCTTTTTCCGGCAGCAGCCCGCTGCGCTGCAATTCTGCCGACAAATGCCAAACATCAATCGACTCGGGGCCGATGTGGCGGGATGTGATCGCCGCTTCCTCGATATGCCGCCCTTCTACGCTCTCCTTCGCCAGATGCAGCGCCCGGACGGACTCGGGGGCCAAATGAGTGCTCTGCACTGACTCGGGGGCGAGATGCCCGCTTTGCACCGCTTCCCGCTGCAGATGCTCGCCGCCGACCGCTCCCTCGGCCAGCACCTCGTCGTCCACAGCTCCGGGCTGAAGATGCGACCGGCCTATCGACAGCGGGTGAATATCCTCCCCGTCGATTCCTTTTTCCGGCAGCAACCCATTTCGCTGCAGTTCGGCCGACAGATGCCGGACATCGATCGACTCGGGGCTGATGTGGCGCGAGGCGATCGCCGCTTCTTCGATATGCCGGCCTTCTACGCTCTCCTTTGCCAGATGCAGCGCCTGGATGGACTCGGGGGCCAAATGAGTGCTCTGCACCGACTCGGCGGCGAGATGCCCGCCTTGCACTGCTCCACGCCGCAGATGCTCACCGCCAACCGCACCCCCGGCCAGCACCTCGCCATCCACAGCTCCGGCCTGAAGATGCTCCCGGCCTATCGACAACGGGTGAATATCCTTACCCTCGATTCCGTCTTCCGGCAGCAGCCCGCTGCGCTGCAATTCAGCCGACAAATGCCAGACATCGATCGACTCGGGGCCGATGTGACGCGAGGCGATCGCCGCTTCCTCGATATGCCGCCCTTCTACGCTCTTTTTCGCCAGATGCTGCGCCTGTACGGCCTCAGCGGCCAGATGGGCGCTCTGCACCGACTCGGCGGCGAGATGCCCGCTTTGCACCGCTCCCTGCTGCAGATGCTCGCCGCCAACCGACTCCTCGGCCAGCACCTCGCCGTCCACGACTCCGGGCTGAAGATGCTCCCGGCCTATCGACAGCGGGTGAATATCCTCCCCGTCGATTCCTTTTTCCGGCAGCAACCCATTTCGCTGCAGTTCGGCCGACAGATGCCGGACATCGATCGACTCGGGGCCGATGTGGCGCGAGGCGATCGCCGCTTCCTCGATATGCCGCCCTTCCACGCTCTCTTTCGCCAGATGCTGCGCCTGTACGGCCTCTGCGGCCAGATGGGCGCTCCGCACCGACTCGGCGGCAAGGTGGCGAGATGCGATCGCCGCTTCCTCGATATGCCGCCCTTCTACGCTCTCTTTCGCCAGATGCTGCGCCTGTACGGCCTCTGCGGCCAGATGGGCGCTCCGCACCGACTCGGCGGTGAGATGCCCGCTTTGCACCGCTCCCTGCTGCAGATGCTCGCCGCCAACCGACTCCTCGGCCAGCACGTCGCCGTCCACGGCTCCGGACTGAAGATGCGACCGGTCTATCGATAAGGGGTGAATATCCTCCCCGTCGATCCCTTTGTCCGGCAGCAGCCCGTTTCTGCGTAATTCGGCCGACAGGTGCGCACTCTCGATCACTGCGGGCGCAAGATGACGCGAGGCGATCGCCGCTTCCCCGATATGCCGCCCCTCTACGCTAGCCTCCGCCAGATGCTGCGACCGGACGGCTTCAGCGGCCAGATGAGCGCCCTGCACCGACTCCTCGGCAAGGTGGCGCGAGGCGATCGCCGCCTCCTCAATATGCCGCCCCTCTATACTGGCCTCTGCCAGATGCTGCGACCGGACGGACTCAGGGGCCAGATGGGCGCTCTGCACCGATTCCGTGGCGAGATGCCAGCTTTGTACCGCTCCCCGCCGCAGATGCTCGCCGCCAACCGCCCCCCCGGTCAGCACCTCGCCGTCCACGGCTCCGGGCTGAAGATGCGACCGGCCTATCGACAGCGGATGAATATCCTTACCCTCGATTCCGTCTTCCGGCAACAGCCCGCTGCGCTGCAATTCAGCCGAAAAATGCCAAACATCGATCGACTCGGGGCTGATATGGCGAGATTCGATCGCCGCTTCCTCAATATGCCGCCCTTCTACGCTCTCCTTCGCCAAATTCTGCGCCTGTACGGCCTCAGCAGCCAGATGGGCGCTCTGCACCGACTCGGCGGCGAGATGCCCGCTTTGCACCGCTCCCTGCTGCAAATGCTCGCCGCCAACCGACTCCTCGGCCAGCACCTCGCCGTCCACGGCTCCGAACTGAAGATGCGCCCGGCCTATCGATAAGGGGTGAATATCCTCTTCTCCGATACCGTCTGCCGGCAGCAGCCCATTCCGCTGCAGTTCGGCCGACAAATGCCAGATATCGATCGACTCAGGGCCGATATGGCGCGAGGCGATCGCCGCTTCTTCGATATGCCGGCTTTCTACGCTCTCTTTCGCCAAATGCTGCGCCTCGATGGACTCAGGGGCTAAGTGAGTGCTCCGCACCGACTCGGCGGCGAGATGCCCGCCTTGCACCGCTCCCTGCCGCAGGTGCTCGCCGCCAACCGACTCCTCGGCCAGCACCTCGCCGTCCACGGCTCCGGACTGAAGCTGTGCCCGGCCTATCGACAGCGGATGAATATCCTCCCCGTCGATTCCTTTTTCCGGCAGCAGCCCGCTTCTGCGTAATTCGTCCGATAGGTGCGCACTCTCGATCACTGCGGGCGCGAGATGACGTGATGTGATCGCCGCTTCCCCGATATGCCGTCCCTCTATACTAGCCTCCGCCAGATGCTGCGACCGGACGGCTTCAGCAGCCAGATGAGCGCTCTGCACCGACTCCGCGGCAATGTGGCGCGAGGCGATCGCCGCTTCCTTAATATGCCGCCCCTCTACGCTCTCCTTCGCCAAATGCTGCGACCGGACGGCCTCAGCGGCCAGATGGGCGCTCTGTACCGCCGCACCAGCGAGATGCCCGCCTTGCACCGCTCCCTGCTGCAGATGCTCGCTGCCAACCGACTCCTCGGCCAGCACCTCGCCGTCCACGGCTCCGGACTGAAGCTGTGCCCGGCCTATCGACAACGGATGAATATCTTCCCCGTCGATCCCTTTTTCCGGCAGCAGCCCGCTTCTGCGCAATTCGGCCGACAGGTGCGCACTCTCGATCACTGCGGGCGCGAGATGACGCGATGTGATCGCCGCTTCCCCGATATGCCGTCCCTCTATGCTGGCCTCCGCCAGATGCTGCGACCGGACGGCTTCAGCGGCCAGATGAGCGCCCTGCACCGACTCCTCGGCAAGGTGGCGCGAGGCGATCGCCGCATCCTCAATATGCCGCCCCTCTACGCTCTCCTTCGCCAGATGCAGCGACCGGACGATCTCAGGGGCCAGATGGGCGCTCTGCACCGACTCCGCGGCGAGATTCCTGCTTTGCACCGCGCTCCGCTGCAGATGCTCGGCACCGACCGACTCCTCGGCCAGCACGCCGGCATCCACGGCTCTCGACTGAAGATGCGACCGGCTTATCGACAAAGGCTTTATATCCTCCCCGCCGATTCCGTCTTTCGGCAGCAGCCCGCTTCTGCGCAATTCGGCCGACAAGTGCGAGCCCTCAACCGCTTCGGGTTCAAGATGACGCGAGGCGATCGCCGCTTCCCCGATATGCCGCCCCTCTACGCTTGCCTCCGCCAGATGTTGCGCGCGTACGGCCTCAGAGGCCAAATGATCGCTCTGTACGGCCTCGGCGGCGATATGTCCGCTTTGCACCGCAACCCGCCGCAGATGTTCGCCGCCAACCGACTCTTCCGCCAGCACGTCGCCGTCCACGGCTCCGGACTGAAGATGTGACCGGCCTATCGACAGAGGATGAATATCCTTCCCGCCGATCCCGTCTGCCGGCAGCATTCCGCTTCTGCGCAATTCGGCCGACAAATGCCCGGCATCGATCGACTCTGGCCCGATATGGCAGGATTCGATCGCCGCTTTCTCGATATGCCGCCCCTCTATGCTAGCTTCCGCCAGATGCAGCGAGCGTATGGCCTCAGGGGCCAGATGGGTGCTCCGCACAGCCTCGGCGGCGATATGCCCGCTTTGCACGACGCCCCGCTGTAAATGCTCGCCGCCGACCGCCTCCTCGGCCAGCACTTCGCCGTCCACCGCTCCGGACTGAAGATGCGGCCGGCCTATCGACAAAGGCTTTATATCCTTCCCATCGATCCCGTCCACCGGAAGCAACCCGCTTTGCTGCAACTCAGCCGACAAATGCCAGAAGTCGATCGCTTCGGAGGCAACATGACGCGAGGCGATCGCCGCCTCACCGATGTGCCGGCCTTCTACGCTCTCCTCCGCCAGATGCTCCGCTTGCACGGCCTCTTGCGCCAGGTGATCGCTTTGAACGGCCTCACTGGCGATATGGCCGCTTTGCACCGCCCCACTTTGCAGATGCTCGGATCCGACCGCTTCCCCGGCCAGCACCTCGGCATCCACGGCCCCGGACTGAAGGTGCGACCGCTCGATCGACTGCGGCTGGATATCCTCCCCGTCGACACCGTCTTCCGGAAGCAGCCCGCTGTGCTGCAGTTCGGCCGACAGATGCCAAAAGTCGATCGTCTCAGGCGCGAGATGGCGGGATGCAACCACCGCCTCGCCGATATGCCGGCCCTCTACGCTTTCCTCCGCCAGATGCCGCGCCTGGACCGCTTCGGCGGCCAGTTTTCCGGCCGAAACGACGCCATCCTGCAGCACCCGCGGCGAAACGGCTCCGGAAGCAAGATGACTCTCGTCAACGGCATGCATCTGCAAATGCTCCGAGGAGACAGCGCCGTCCGTCAGATGCAAGGGCAAAACGACACCCGCAGCCAGGTTCTCTGACTGCACAGCGCCCGGAGCCAGATGCCGGGGCTGGATAGCCTGCGGAGCGATCTTTGCGGCCGTCACGTTACCATCGGCCATTTTTGCGGTGGTTACCGCCAGATCGCCCAACTTGTCGGTCGTGACGCTTTCCGGCGACAGCTTCAAGGACGTGACCGCATGATCCTGCAAATGCGGAGAAAAGATCGATCCGGCCCCCAAATGCTCCTCCCGGATAGCCCCGTTTTGCAGCAGGCTGCCATCAATGCTCTGTTTGGCCAGATGAATGTTTTGAATCGCGCCCGGGGTTAGATGTTCCGACGACACCTGGCGAGGGCCGATCGCATATCCCGTCACCGCTCCCGGAGCCAGGCTGCGGCTGGTCACGCTGTCCTCCGTGAGCTTGTCGGCGCTGACGCTGCCGGGCTGAAGGTGGGCCGCCGTAACAGCGCCCTCTGCCAGATGATGCCCGGCAATCTCACCGAAAGCCAGCTTTTCTCCCGTGACGGCCCCATCCGCCAAATGCCATTCCTGGATCGATTCCGGCAGCACATGTTCCCCTTGGACCGAAGCAGGAGCCAGATGCATCCCGGTGACGGAAGCTGGCGCAAGCTGCGCCGATTGGACAGCGGACTTGGCTAGATGGCGGGACTGCACGGCCTCGTCGGCGATTTTCCCCGGCAAAATGCTCTGATCGGCGATTTTGGATGAAGTGACGGCCTGTTCGACGATTTGCGCGGTACCGATGGATTGATCGGACAATTTGGTAGACAGTATCGACTTGTCGGCCAAATGCCGGCCTTTAACCGAACCGTCCGCAAGTTGCTCCGTTCCAACGCTGCCGGGCTGCAAATGGGCGGCTCCGATAGTTCCCGAGCGAATATGGCGGGATTCGATCGCCTGGTCGCAGATATGGCCATTGCCGATGCTGCCCTCCCGCAACTGCTTGGTACCGACGCTGGAGGGAGCCAGCATCTCACCGCCGATCATTCCGGGGGCAAGGTGGCTGGCGGTAATGGTATGTTTCGCCAGATGCCGGCTTTCCACCGAGCCTTCCCGCAGCTTAGCGCCCGTCACAGCGCCGTCGCGCAGCTTGGATGTCGTGACCGATTCATCGCCCAGCTTGGAGGTATCCACGGCACCGTTCGCCAGGTTGACCGATTCGATCGCCCCGCTGCGGATTTTTTCGCTGGTCACCGCTTGATTCTGAATCAAGTTGGTCGTGACGATCCATTCGCTTAAATGCCGGCTTTCGATGGAACCGTCCGCCAGCTTCTCGCCGGCGATGACCCGATCGGCCAATTTATCCGAGGTGATGCTGCCGTCCGCGAGCTTTTCCCCGCCGACGGAGCGATCCTTGATCGCTCTTCCCTCAATCGCGCTGTCCACCAGATGGCTGCCGGTTACGGACATGGGGGCAAGCTTGCTAGAAGTGACGGCTCCATCGGCCAATTTGATGCTGTCCACTGCATAATCGGCGATCCATGCGGTACCGATGCTGCCGCGCATAATCCGCGAAGCGTCGATCGTATGGGGCGCGATTTTTTCCCCGGTCACCGCTGCATCCATAATATCATCCGTGTAAATAATCCCCAGTTCCTGTTTCAGGATGTTTCGTTCTATCAGTGTTTTTTGTACCTGCGGCATACGCTCGCCGGTAGGGTATTCCGGCGTTTCCTGCCTGGGCGGAGGAACTGCCATCACTTCCTTCCCGGACTGAGGAGCTACCATCGCCTTCTTCCCGGGTAAAGGGGCTGCCATCGCCTCCTTCTCGAGCAGAAGGTCTTCTATCTCCTCCTTTACGGGTGAAGGGGGTTCCAGCTCTACCTCTCCAGGGGTGGACAATAGCGAAGGGGCGTTCTGATGGATTTGGATCTCCTTTGCTGGCTCCTCCGGCCGTTCCACCTTCCTTTCTTCCAACAACATCAACTCGTTCATATCCGGATTATCCACATAATAGAGCGATGATTTTCTCGCCCTGCCGGATCTCATACCTTTGCCTTTTCTCAAGGACCGCTCGCTCCTTTACCAAAAAGATGATCGTCTCTTCTGGTATCATATGCGGGCGTATAGGCACTCGTCACAGACGACTTCCCCCATATCTGCCGATGACCTGACAAAAAAGAGAAAAAATCATTGGCTAGTCTTAACTACATGCCGCAAATTACTCGCTATGCGGGAATCGTCACTGCTCCCGCACCCATACGGTCATTTCGCCTTCCCCGCGGTTTGCCCAGGCAAAATACGGGATAAATTTAAGCGTCGCCGGCCGCGTGGCCGAAGGCGCCTGCGAACTGTACAAACCGTCGGCCCATGCCGCTTCGTCCTGGCGCTCAGCCGCAGCCTCGATCGTAACGACGCCGCCGAGCAGTTCCTCTTCACGCCGGGCGGAAAGCTCCGCCGTTTTCGGCAGCACCAGCCCGTGCAGGTTCGCTCCGTTATCCGCCTGCTCGAGGCAATACACAAGCGGTCCCCGCTGCAGCGCCACCTTTCCGGCGTTTGCGCGAACAAGCGGATGACTGTACAGGCGCGTCGCCGGCATGGCAAGCCGCAGCTCTACTACGTCGCCTTCTTGCCAACGCCGCTGCACCCTTGCATAGCCGCCCTTGACCGTGCGGCCATCCAGCGGCACCGTTTCGCCGCAGACGGTGAGGCTAGCTTCGGGACACCAATCCGGCAGCCGCAGCGCCAGCGCGAACTCTCCGCCCTCCTGCGGGTGGACCGTAAAGCGCACCAGGCCGTCCCACGGATAATCGGTCGTCTGCACTAGCTTTACCCTGCTTCCGCCAACTTGCAGTTCGGCTTCCCCGCCGATGTAGAGGTGGGCATACACCGTATCCCCCTGCACCGTATAAATGTATTCCCCAAGCGATGCGAGCAGGCGGGCGACGTTGGGCGGGCAGCAGGCGCAGCCGAACCATTCCTGGCGCACCGTTTTGATATGGTCGTATTTGTGGTTGGCGCCATGGCAGGCTTTCGGGTCCACTTCAAGCGGATTGACGTAAAAGAAATGCTTGCCGTCCCGTGCCATCCCGCCGACAACCGTATTGTAAAGCGCCCGCTCCATGACGTCCGCGTATTTCGCTTCGGGCGTGAGCCGCAGCATCCTCTGGGCAAAGAAAATGAGCCCGATCGAAGCGCATGTCTCGGCATACACCGTATCGTTCGGCAAATCATAGTCGAATGAGAACGCCTCGCCCTGGGGCATTGCGCCGACCCCGCCGGTGATGTACATCTGTTTGCCGGCAATGTTGTCCCACAGCTTGCGGCACGCCGCGAGCAGCGACTCGTCTCCCGTCAGCGCCGCCACATCGGCCATCCCGGTAAGCATGTACAGGAGCCGTACCGCGTGCCCGATCGCGGTCTCCTGCTCCCGTACCGGCAGATGCGCCTGATGGTAGGCCAAATCCACATACTTGCCGTCTCCCGGCCAGTGCGTTTTGCCGCCTCGTTTTTGCAGCTCCGCTTCAAAAAAGTCCGGTTTTTGCCCGCGTTGATCCAAAAAATACTTACTCAGGCGCAAATACCGCTCATTGCCCGTCACTTCGTACAGCTTGACCAGCGCCAGCTCGATTTCCTGGTGGCCGTCATAGCCGAGCAGTTGCCCCGGCTCGTTTCCGAACACGGTGTCGATGTAATCCGCAAACCTGCAAACGACGTCGAGCAGCTTTCTTTTGCCCGTAGCCCGGTAATAAGCTACCCCCGCCTCGATCATATGCCCCGCGCAGTAGAGCTCGTGGCATTCCGTCAGGTTGGTCCAGCGTTTGTTCGGTTCCTTCACCGTAAAATACGTATTCAAATACCCGTCATCCTGCTGGGCCTGGGCAACGATGTCGATCAAGTCGTCGGCGATTTCCTCCAGCTGCGGATTTGCATCCGCTTCCAATAAATAAGATACGGCCTCCAGCCATTTCGCCAAATCGCTGTCCTGAAACACCATGCCATAGAAATCCCCTTGCTCAAGCCCGGCCGCAATCCGGAAATTGCGGACGGCGCCGCTCGGTTCCGCGCTCTCTACCCGGTCATTCAGCGCCTCCCATTGATAGGGAACGACCACGTCGCGCACAAGTCCAATATAGTAGCTCCAAAAATCATCCCGAATCCGTACCCGGTTTAACGGCACTCTTTCGGACCGCTGTGTTTTATCTGTTTGGGACATGCTAGGGAATCCTCCTCTTTTTTTGAAATATCATACTAACCAACCCTATTCTATCTCATAGATTTGGTTCATAATATGGATGTCAGCAACTTAAAAGTTATAATATTTCACACTAAACCCGGAGGGATCGTTCGATGCTGAAAGCAGGGGAAATCGTGCAAATCGCCGCTCCGCCTTTGCCCTATTTTCTTGAATGCGGGTATACCGTTTACAAGCCCGGTGAAGAGCATCCGAGCCGCAGGAATCTCGGTATTTTCGACCTGCTCGTCATGGAGAGCGGCACGCTGCATATTGGTGAGGCCGGGCGGCGGTGGAGCTTGACGGCGGGGCAGTCGCTGCTGCTGCTCCCTGACCAGTATCACTATGCGTTGGGGCCGTGCGAGGAACCTACGGCTTTTTATTGGCTGCATTTTCACACGGTTGGCTCCTGGCAGCAAATTCCCGCGGAGGAACCGGATTTTCCGTACCTCGGCGCGGAGGAGCACTACCGGCGGTTCCTGGCTTCACCTTATTCCATCCAGTTGCCCAAAATGTGGACGATGCCGTACCCCGAGCAAACGCATCGCCTGTTCCGCCAACTGCTGCATCATTCGGGGGAACGCCAGTCGAGCGCCTTTTGGGCCGGGCAGCAGCTGTTCGGGGAGCTGCTCCGTACGATGGACCTCCGGCAGCTGGAGTTGTACGCTTCCCCGGTCGTCACCGTGGCGGAAAAAGCCGAAGCATTCATCAAAAACAATTACCGCGCGGAAATCAGCAGCGAGCAGATGTCCGAGGCGCTGCACTACCACTACAACTACATTACGCGCTGCATGAAGCAGGTATACGGGATGACGCCAAACGATTATCTGCTGCATTACCGCCTGGAGCAGGCCAAGCTGCTGCTGTTGAAAACCGAATGGCCGATCTCGGTGATCGCCGCTTATGTCGGTTTTGGCAACACGCCGTATTTCTCCAACCGCTTTGCGCTCAAAAACGGCTGCTCGCCGCGGCAGTTCCGCAAACAATACACGACGTAAGTCCAAGGCGGTTCCTAAAACTATGTGAGTATTGGGGAGCGGCGTGCCCCCCCTTTATCCCCTGTCCTCCCATTTTCTCCTTGCCCGCTACCTGTCTGCTCCTTGTCCGCTTCTTGGCCGTTCGCCGCACTCGGGTTCTGCTACATTGGTAGTGCGGGAACTATAGGGAACCGGCTCCTTTGGCTCCCGATTGAAAAACACCACCCGGGTACTTAAAGTCTTTGTGCAAAGGAGATGAAATTTGCCGGAATACTTAAACGGCCATAAGGCAAGCAAGCCAAAAATCAAAAAGGCAAGAGACAAGGAGGAACAATGATGAACAACCAATATGAAAACAAAACGCAATCGGCACCAAACAGCATGGAAAATGTTAACGGGACAGTGACCGGCTTGACCGCACAGGCTACGGCCTTAACGACCCCATGCTACGTCATCGATCCAACGCAATGGGGAATCAACACCAATGGCACCGAGGCGGTAAAAACGACGGAAGGACTGAACAAGGCGATCGCCCATGCGAAAAGCGCCGGGTACAACGAAGCGTTTATTCCGAAAGGGACGTACTTGATTGAAGGCGTTGGAACCACCTATCCAAACACTCCGGAGAAAGGGGCGGGCATCCAGGTGCCATCCCACATGAAGCTTACTCTGGATCACGAGGCGGAACTGAAGGTACAGCCTAACTCTGAGAAAGGTTACTCCTGTATTTATCTGCGCAAAGTGGAAAATGTCACGATTTCGGGCGGGATCATTACCGGGGATCTGGACCAGCACGATTTCAGCAAACTCCCGAAGTCGACGCATGAATGGGGCTTCGGCATTTACGTCCATGGAGGCAAAAAAGTTACCATCGAAAACATGAAGATCCGTAAATGTACCGGGGACTGCGTCATGCTTGGCTCGGTGGGCCTTATGGGCGTAGACCCGGACTATGCCGAACCCAAACTGGTATCCATCCGCAATTGCTCGCTGGACGGAGCGCGCCGGAACAATATTTCAATCACGGCCGGCGAAGGCGTTTTTGTCGAAAACAATGAAATTACAAACGCAGGCACCGAGAAGGGAACCGGTCCGAGCGTCGGAATCGACATCGAAGGATACGGCGAAGGCGATATCGACTACGAGCAGCCGCGAAAAGTCGTAATTTACGGCAATGTATTCCGCGGGAATGTCGTAGCTTCCGTGCTCAATTTCAGCGGCTACGAGGTTGTAATCGACGGGAATCATTCGGATCATATGTTTTCTTACAGCGGCGGTACGGATACGGTTATTTCCAACAACGTGCTGGTACGGACGGACAAAACCAACACCGCTATCGCCGGGGAAAAGGTATCGAACGGATTTGACGGTAACAACGTGACGATTACCGGGAACACCATCAAAGGCTTCAGCAGCGGCATCGACGCCCGCGGCAAAGACGTGGTCGTAACGGGAAATGCGGTCTCCCATCTCGGCGAAGGAACGGGCATCGGCGTATGGGATGCGGAAAACGTATTGGTCGCGGACAATGCCGTGCATCGCGGTGCGGGCCTGCCTTACAAGGTCGACAACAGCAATGACGTGCAATTTTTGAACAACAAGGCACTCCATTCGGAACGTTTCGGCCTCGAACTGGACAAATCCACCAATGTCGTGCTGCGGGGCAATTCGTTCGGCCAGTGTAATGGCGGCATTTCTATTAAAAACTGGGGGACAAAAGGGACATCGGTTTTCGCGGAAGGCAATTATATCGACTGCGCCAGCTACACAGGAAAACAAACCAATAATTATGCGATCAGCTTCGACAAAAACAGCGATGTTACGCTCAAAGGGAATTATATACTTGGCTCCCGGTCAGTCGCTATTTACGGAGTGAGCAGCGCCGGCAAAACGGTTAAAATCACCGATAACGAACTTGCCGACACTGCAGGCACTTCGGCGATTCAAATCAAGGGGGGACAACGCGCCGAGATTGTCGGCAACCGCATTACCTTCAAAAGAACGGATGACGTCGCGTACGGCATTTCATTAACTGATGACGCCGAGGATGCGATCATAGCTCAAAACACGATTTATTCCAATACTGGTAAATCTATATCCAACGCGATCGTAACCGAAAAGGCGAAACGAACCAAGGTTCTAAACAACTTGCTGATCAAAGGCAAAATGCAGCTCAATACCGGAACGGACACCAATATCGGCAACACGATTGTTTAAAGCTGCTTTGGTAAAACAGCAAAAACCCTACCCCTCAAGTCAAGAGGGATAGGGTTTTTAGTGATCCTCGGGTCCGGCCGCCGCCATCCTGCCTGCTTCAACCCCGACCGTTTGTGCATCACGACAAGCCGCCAAGTTCTTCCGTCTCCTCCACCTCTACCTTACGGCGCGCCGCCAGCAGGCACAGGACAATCAGAACAAAAGCGACCAGCGCCATAAACGGAATGGTAATAAAACCAAACCAGCCGCTGCCCAAATAATCCACGTTGCAGGGAACCCCCACTTTGCAAGGAATCAGCCGGGCCAACCCCGGAATTTTTTGCTCCCCGTAATGATAAAGCGAAATCGCCCCACCGATGATGCTGAGCGGCAGCACGTACGGAATAATGCTCCGGTCGTTCCGGTAGGCCGCGATGCCCAGCAAAATGACCTGCGGATACATGAATATCCGCTGGAACCAGCAGAGCCGGCACGGTTCATAGTGCAGCACCTCGCTGAGATACAAGCTGCCCGCCGTAGCGACCAGCGCGACCAGCCAAGCAAGGTAAATGCCGTAACCTCTTAGAAAAGCCCGCACACCCGTTCCTCCCCGTTCGTTATTTGCCCTGGAGTTCCTTATCGATATATTTTTTCAGAGCGGCGTAATCGCCGATGTTACCCGCATACTCAATGCCGTTAATGAAAAACGTCGGCGTGCTGTCGACGCCCAGCTTGTTCCCTTTGGTGTATTGCGCATCGACTTCGTTTTTATAGGTAGCTTCCGCAATGTCCTTCTGCAGTTGGTCATAATCGATCGGCAGCTTCAGTTCCTTGGCCAAATCGACGAAAAACTCCGCCGAAGCCCATCCGGCATTTTCATCGCCCTGGCGCTCATAAATCGCATCGAAGTAAGTCCAGTAAGCGTCGCTGTTTTGATGATATACCGCCTGCGCCGCCAGGGCGGCCGTCGTCGAATCCGTCCCGATAAACGGAAGATTCATGAAATAAAAGGCGACCTTGCCTTGATCTATATAATCCTTAACCAGTTCCGGCTTGATCAGTTGATTTACGTTTTTGCAAGCCGGACACTGGAAATCGCCAAACTCTACGATTTTCACCGGCGCTTCGGCATTCCCTAACACAGGGAGGTTCGCGTAATCAAACGACGTCGCTTTTGCTTTCGGTTGGATCGCCAGGACGGCAATGATCAGCACGAGCAGGACTCCCACCGTGCTGAACCAGATCAATCTTCTCGTCTTTTGTTTTTGCTGCTGCTTAAGCTGCTCGGCTTTGCGCTGGGCCATAGCGTTGGTTTTCGTTTTCGGCGGCATTCGAACCCTTCTTTCTGATATATAATCTATTAAATTCCGATTATCCTGCAACCATTCTAGTTACAAAAGCGAGTTTCGTCAAGCTTGGACACCTCTAAGACAAACCTCGCCGCTAGCGAGGGCTTTGACTGTGCAATCCCATACCTTGATGCGCGGGACTCTTTCTAAACTTTGGACGCTGCTCAAACGGACACCAGCGACCTTATCCGCCCATTTCCCTGGTATTTCCCAGCCTAACGGACCCACATGACCTTATTTCGCTCTAAAGCAGTTCATCCAGGCCAATTTGAGGTAAATAAGAGCATCTGTGTCCGTTTACATTTTGCAAACCTCCGTTTTTCCGCAAATAACGGCTCTAGTGTCCCTTAGCCCCCTAGAATCCTCTTCTCCTCCCCTCTGTACCTGTGCATCATCCTCTACCCCGCCGGAAATTTTATAACTCAACTTTCGCAGAGCAAAAATCAGCTTGAGCCCTTGAGCTGAAGGTTTTCAAAGAATTAAGAATAGGCGGCTGGCAAAATAGAAAAACACCGCTTCGTTTGGTAAAGCGAGAGTGGGAGCTTCTACGATCAGACAGAAGATGTGTATTTCATTGTTAAAGACATCAGCCCGACCTAAATCAACTGCCAAACGAATTAAAGTATTCTTTTCTTGGGGTGGGCAGCAGACCAACACTCACTGTCCGGAGACTTTGCACGATTATCCCGTTTGATCAGGGTAGCAGAGAAACAGACAAGCTCGGGAGAAGAAAATATTTGGTGGAGAAGCAGATAGGTTCGAGATCATTTAGACGGGCTTAGGAGAAGAAATCAGGTTTAGGGGAGGTGAAACAGAGCGGACAAGAGTTCAAGACAAGAGATCAGGATAAGAGATCAGGACAGGAGATCACGAACAAGACGCGTGGGAAATGAAAAGACCGTGATTTTGCTGTAGCCTGAACCCTTCCATTTGCAGCAACGCCCGCACCGTTCATGCTAATTCACACCAATCAAGTTGATCCGCATTAAGCTAACCCCTACCCATTAAGTTGATCTTCGTCAAACTCCCCCCGCCGTTCCAGCGTGTCGATCAGGCCGCAGCCGCAAGGGGCTGGTTCGGTTGGCGCGCGATCAGCTGGCGGTAAGGGATCGCCGGAATCGCTACACATATGCGCAGCAACTTCTGCCGCATCGTTTCTTTCGCTCCGGGCAGGTGCAGCCGGCGGCGTCCGGTATACTCGTTGAGGTACGCCTGCAGATGCTTCAGTCCCAAGGCTATATATGTACTCTTCAACGATTCCCACGCTTCTCTCACCACTTTCCGCAAGGGCGCATACAGCCGATAAGCTAGAGGGAACGACTGTACCGCCGATGTACGGACATCTACATGCCCGTTGATGAACGCAGCGAGTTCGTGACGGTTTGCCCTTTGTCCGTCTCCTCTTTTATGCGGCACCAGGCGGATTTTGACCTGCTCCGGCTCGCCCGACTCCGTGACCGTGCATCCCGCTATAACCGCCGTGGCATACGGATGCGAAAGCTCACACCGGGACGGATTACGCCCATACAGATCGCTGTTCATCTTCACGTCTCCGCTCAGCAGTTCCCGGGCATCGAATTCCCCGACGGCATGGCGTATTTTGTGCAGCATCAACCAGGCGGTTTTGTAGGTGACCCGGATCACCTGGCTCAGCCGCAGCGCCGAGATGCCGCCCTCAAGCAGAAATAAATCCAGGGCCTCGAACCACTTGAGCAGGGGCAAATGCGTTCCTTCAAAAATCGTACCGACCAAAGCCGACGTTTGATGTTTGCACTTTCCGCACTCGAACAAGGGGATATGCCGGGAAGTCAAACGACTGCACCGGGTGTGAGCGCAGCGCGGGCATATGAAGCCGTTCGGCCACTTCATCGCGATCAGCGCCTCCATGCAGGCCTGTTCGCTATTATAACGGCTGCTGAATGGTTGAAGTTCCGTTCCCGCATTGGCATCCATGTTCGCTCGCCCCCGAACCAAAAATTTACAAACACATGTTCGATTTACTTCATTATACCAAACGTACGTTCCCTTATCAAGCCGAAAATCTCACCTGAACCGCCTCATTTTTTTCTTCATCTTTTTTATTTTTTTCTTCTCTCTTTTGTTGGAACCCTTGCCTTGCCCCACCCCCTGCTATCTGAACAAAAGGGATAATCGTGCAAAGGCAAGCAGCCAGCAGGGACACCAAGACACCATGACACCATGACACGCCCCCTTTAGACAGCCCCTCACCTAGCGTCGATTTGCAACACTGCTCGAGGGCGGCTACGGTGCAAAAGGTAGATGCGCTGACCTCGGAGAAAGCTGACCTCGGCGGATCGTGAAGCCCTCTTCATTGTTGACGCTTCCATACTTCCAGGTTTGAACAGAATCGCAGCAAAGCGGTCGAGTCGCTTGCCCGGTTTAAGGAAGACATTGTCCGCCGATTTTTTGCTGAGAAATTTGAGTTATAATTTCTGGTATTCAAAAAAAACGAGCCGCTCTCCACGTGATCGTGCAGGGAACGGCCCGCCAGATGGCAGCCTGTACTCCAGGCCTATGATGTTGCCGGCTTTTTATCCGGTCCGTTATTCGCCTGCGCCTTCGGCTGGTTCCTCATCGGCATTCCGGGCCGCATCCGCGTCTGCGGAACGCGGCAGGACGATTGAAGCCAGCAGTTCGTCCGCTTGCGAATGCAAAACAACGCCGTCCGGCAGCCGTACGTCTCCGGCCAGCAATTTATCGCCCGCATCCAGGGACGAAATATCTATGTCCAAGCTGGCCGGCAAAATATCCGGCAGCCCTTCCACCTCCAGCTCCGTCTCCTGGATTTGCAGGACTCCGCCAATCTTTGTGCCTTTCGCCGTACCGACCAAATGCACCGGCATTTTTACGCGGATCGGCTTGTTTTTGGTCACCTGCTGAAAATCAACATGGACGATTTTCCCGTTCTGCTGCTGAATGTCCTTAATCAGCGCCGGAAAAACCGGTCCGCCTTCCACCTTCAAGTCGAAAAACTCCGTTCTTCCGGTGCGAACGACTTTCAGAAATTCCTTTACATCCACATGAACCGCCAGATTTTCGGTTTCCGCCCCGTAGATCACCGCGGGCACCCGGCCGTTTTGTCTTAGCCGGCGCAGCGACGAACGGTTGAACTCCGTCCGGGGCGCGGCATCCAAATGATAAGCGTGATGGTTTGCATGCATCTTGAAACTACCTCCTTGAAATATATAAACTTCATGGCAGGCGTCAAAAGACGTCGCAATTCCATTTTACTCCTTTTTTCGCGAAAATGTACAAGCCTGGGGTCATTTTCAGAAGTGCAATTTTACATAGAGTTATATTTTTTACATAGATTTTACAAAAGGAGGTATTTTGCCGGCATCTAGCATTGTAAAATAAAAGGTGAAACAACCTATGAATATGAAGACTTAAAACAGCTTGCCGGCCAATGGAGGTCATGATAGAAATGGCGCTTGCAGAAATGAAAAACCAAGGTTCAAGATATTTAAACCGGGATTTAAGCTGGGTGGAATTCAACCGCCGCGTGCTGAAGGAAGCCAAAGATCCGGAGACGCCTTTGCTGGAAAAAGCCAAGTTTCTCTCGATCGTGTCGAGCAATTTGGACGAGTTCATGAGCGTGCGCGTGGCCGGAATCCAGGATCAAATCCGCGCGGGTTACACCAAAAAAGATTTTACCGGCTATACGCCCGATGGATTATACAAACGCCTGATTTCGCGCATCTCGGCGATGGTCGGCGAGCAGTACCGGACGTTCCGGGACCTGTCGAGACAGCTCGCCAAAGAGAACATCGTGTTCCTCAAATACGATGAGCTGACTACGACGCAGCGCAAATCGATGGAAACGTACTATCACGACATTATTTTTCCGGTGCTGACTCCGATGGCCGTAGACCAGAGCCGACCGTTTCCGCTGGTTCATACGGGTTTTGTGTATTTGTCCGTCGTGCTGGAGCGGGAAAAGGAAGCGCGGAAACCGGATGGCGAAGAGGAGAAGGAGCCTTTTTTCGCGATCGTGCAAATTCCTTCCAACCTGTCCCGCATCATTCCGCTGCCGCATCATTCTAATAGCAAAAAGCAGTCCTTCATTCTGATCGAAGAGCTGATCCGCCACCATATTCAAACGCTGTTCAGCGGTTATGTACCGCACGCCGTACATGAGTTCAGGGTAACCCGCAATGCCGATTTGGCGTTTGACGAAGAAGGGGCCGAGGATTTGCTCGAAGAGATTGAAAAAGAGCTGCGGAAACGCCGGTGGGGAGCGCCCGTGCGGCTGGAGATCCAAAAGGGCATCCACCCTTACGCGCTAGAGGTGCTGAAGGAGGAATTTGAAATTACGGACGCCGTATTTGAGATCGACGGGCCGCTTGATTTAAGCTTTCTCGGCAAGCTGCCGGGCGTGGTCAAAGGGTATCCGAAGCTCCGCTACCCGCAGATCGATCCGGTGTACCCCCGGGAATTCGAAGCCGATGACGATTTTTTCGAAGTGCTTAAACAACGGGATGTGCTGGTTTATCACCCTTACGAAAGCTTCGACGCCGTTACGGATTTCATCAGCCAGGCTTCGGAGGACCCGGCCGTGATGGCGATCAAGATGACGTTGTACCGGGTCAGCGGCAATTCGCCGCTCATTCGGGCGCTCGCCAGCGCCGCGGAATCGGGCAAGCAGGTTACCGTCGTCGTGGAGCTAAAGGCGAGGTTTGACGAAGAGCGCAATATCGCCTGGGCCCGCACGCTGGAGAAAGCGGGATGCCACGTCGTGTACGGCTTGGTGGGCCTCAAAACCCATGCCAAAATTTTGCTCGTCGTCCGGCAGGAAGGCCGTGATTTAAGACGGTATGTGCATGTGGGGACGGGGAATTACAACGACATTACCGCGCGTCTGTATACCGATATCGGCTTGTTTACGACAGATTCCGCGATCGGCGAGGACGCCTCGCAATTGTTTAATTTGATCACCGGATATTCGGATGCCGGCGAGTGGCAGGCGTTTACGCTGGCGCCGACGGGGATGAAGGACAAGCTGTTTGCGCTGATTTGCCGGGAAGCCGAACACGCTGCGGCCGGCAGGCCGGCCAAAATCATTGCCAAAATGAACTCGCTGTCCAACCAGGAGATGATCGACGCGCTGTACGCCGCTTCCCAGGCCGGGGTTTACATCGATTTGATCGTCCGCGGCGTCTGCTGCCTGCGCCCCGGCGTGGAAGGCCTGAGCGAACGAATTACGGTGCGCAGCATCGTCGACCGTTTTTTGGAGCATTCGCGTATTTATTATTTTGAAAATGGAGGAGAGCCGGAGGTCTGGCTGTCCAGCGCGGATTGGATGACGCGCAACCTGACCCGCCGGCTGGAGCTGATGTGTCCCGTGACAAAGCCGGAAACCCGGGAGACGCTTGTGCAGATATTAATGCTGTCGCTCGCCGATAACGTCAAAGCGAAGCAGCTCGTGCCGAGCGGCAAATACGAGCCGGTCATCGGCAGCCAACCCGCCTGCCGCAGTCAATTTGACGCGCTCGACATCAGCGTGTGGAAGAAGGGCGAACCTCCCACTCCAATCTGAGGTCCCACGCCTTTTTGAAGTTTTTGGCCGCAGCTTCGAGCTGCCTGATTTCCAGGTAAGCTTGACTGCGGCATTTTAGCGTCAGCAGCAGGGCGCCGTCGGCAGCTTCGGCCTTAAGCAGTTCGACGCTTTGCGTTTCGCTGGCATCCAGTGCGACGGCTGTTTCCACGATGGAGCCAAGCTTCTGGATCAGCGCTTCGTCCCCCTCCATAAGCAGCTCTTTGTAAATCCCCAGGTTCACTTTTTTCCCGTGATTGACCGGATAATCGGCCACGTATCCGCAGATTACGGCCTCGCGGTGGGTTAAGGCGCCGAGCGGGGCTTGCGTCAGCCAGTATAATGTATGCTTATCGTATTGATGATAGCGTACAGTGCCGCCGATTTTGTACAGCATGGCCGCCGCTGCCGCGATCTGGCGGGTTTTCGGCCCGCCGGCTGAGGCTCCTCCCAACAAGAGGTCATGCAGCCGGCCGGCGTAATGGCTGGCCTGCTGAAAATGGGCGAGCGGTGCCTGCGTATGAAAAGCGAGCAAGCCGCAGGCCTGCCAGACTAACACTTCGTCAGCGGCCAGAGCCTGCAGTCCCAGCGCATCCTGCAGCAGGCCTTCCCGCAGGCCCGATCCGCTGACCAGGCAGCAGCCTGCCCCGATACGCGCGAAAACGGTCTGCAGAATAACCAGCCCGGGAGCGATAATGTCGGTCCGCGCTTTGGACAACCCGTCAAGGCGCTTGCGTTTTTCCAGCGGCATGAACGGCAGCGTCTCAGCATAATGGCGGATGCTTTCCGGGTCCAGCCTGTAATAGTGGGCGAGCCGCAGCGGATATTTGCGCCGGCGCTGGTCCAGCTTGCCGAGCGAGCGGATCGTGCCGCCAAGGCCGATTAACGGCAGGCCCGGATGAGCGGACACCCAGGGATGCCTCGACAGCATCCGCTCAATCTCGGCCGCCAAACTGGCCGCATTTTCGGCCGTCCACGGTTCTTTTCCGTTCCCGAACCGGACCTGGGCATTAACCGCCCCTAAAGGGAGCGAGACGCTGTGCAGCAGTTTGCGGGCGCGAAACAACGTAATTTCTGTACTGCCGCCCCCGATATCGATAATAAAACCGTCCTCCTCCGCCATGGCTCCGGCGACGCCGAGAAACCCAAAATAGGCTTCCTGCTCCCCGGTGAGGATTTCGATCTCTAGTTTGGTATGCTCCTTAAGTAATTCGCTAATTTCCCGCGCATTGGCCGCGTTCCGGATCGCCGCCGTCGCGGCGACACGGATTCGCCGGCAACTGTACACGGCGCAAATTTCCCTGAATTGCTCCAGAATCGGTACAATCGAAAGGACGTCCTTCCGCTCCATGGCACCCCCCGCGTTCATCTTTTCGCTGAGGCGGGCGGACTCTTTCATTTCCTGAATTAACCGGTACTCCCCTTGCGGCGTTGCTTCATAAATAGCCAGACGGATAGAGTTGGATCCGATGTCAATGATTCCGATCGTCATTCGGCTGTTTTCCATAAGTTTGCTCCTACGACTTAAAGTAAGTTTTACCTCACTTTATCCCAAATTCGCCCAAAAATAAACCTTTTCGAGGAGAAAACACAAAAACAAGATATGAAAAAACCGGCGCCTTGAGAGGCGCCGGCATCATAGAGAAAACTCGCAAAACCAGTTGGAAAAGAATAGATAGAACTTCTTACTCGCCGATGCTGCGCACCAGTTCCACGACTTCCTCCGCGGTCCGCATTTGCAGCGCTTTGGCCGCCAAGGTTTCCATCTCCGCTTTGGAAAGCTTGGAAATCTGCGAGCGTGCCGGCAGAATCGAAGTTGCGCTCATGCTGAACTCATCCAGGCCGAGGCCAAGCAGCAGCGGAATCGCCACCTTATCGCCCGCCATCTCGCCGCACATGCCGGCCCATTTGCCTTCCTTGTGCGCGGCGTCGATCACCATTTTCACCAGGCGCAAAATCGCCGGGTTATACGGTTGATACAAATAGGAGACGCGTTCATTCATGCGGTCGGCCGCCATCGTATATTGAATGAGATCATTGGTGCCGATGCTGAAGAAATCCACTTCTTTAGCGAACTGATCGGCCAGAACGGCGGTCGAAGGAATCTCCACCATAATGCCGAGCTGAATATCGCCTGCGACCTGGACGCCTTCGGCCACCAGCTTCTCCTGCTCTTCCAGCAGCACCGCTTTGGCTGCGCGGAACTCGTCCAGCGTGGCGATCATCGGGAACATGATCCGCAGCGAGCCGTAAACGCTCGCCCGAAGCAGGGCGCGCAGCTGCGTGCGGAACAGGTCTTTTTGCTCCAGGCAAAGACGAATGGCACGGAAGCCGAGGAACGGGTTCATCTCCTTCGGCAGATTCAGGTAAGGCAGCTCCTTGTCGCCGCCGATGTCGAGCGTTCTGACGACAACCGGCTTGCCCTCCATTTTCTCCAGCACCGTTTTGTAAGCATTAAACTGGACTTCCTCCGACGGCAGTTCGGTGCGGCCCATGTACAAAAACTCGGTACGGTACAAGCCTACGCCTTCGCCGCCGTTGTCGAGCACCCCGGCAACGTCGTTTGGCGTGCCGATGTTGGCCGCCAATTCGACGTGCACGCCGTCCTTCGACGTGGTCGCTACTCCGCGCAGCTTCTTCCATTCCTCGATTTGTTTGAGGTGGTCGTCGCGTTTTTGCGTGTATTCCTTCACCACATCGTCGGACGGATTGATAATAACCAGGCCGTCCAAACCGTCAACAATCACCAGATCGCCGTTGTTTACTTTGCCCAGCACCTCTTTGGTTCCGACAACGGCCGGAATTTCCAGCGAGCGGGCCATAATTGCGGAGTGCGACGTTCTGCCGCCGATATTCGTCGTAAAGCCTTTGACGTATTTCCGGTTAAGCTGAGCGGTATCGGACGGCGTCAAATCCTCGGCAACAACAATTACTTCCCGGTCGATCTCCGCCGGGTTGACGTAGGTGAGACCCAGCAAATGGGTCAGCACCCGTTTGGTGACGTCCCGCATATCGGCGGCGCGTTCTTGCAGGTACGCGCTTTTCATGTTCTCGAACATGGCGATAAACTGGTTCGCCGTTTCGTTCAGCGCGTATTCCGCATTCACTTTTTCGCTGGAAATTTTGTCACGCACCGGATCCAGCAGCTCGGGATCGTTCAGAATCAGCAGGTGGGATTCGAAAATTTCCGCTTTCTTCTCGCCAAGCTCTTGAAGCGTGCGCTCTTTGATCGCTTCAAGCTCCTGCTGCGATTTGGCCAACGCATCGTCCAGCCGCGCCAGCTCGGCGGCAGGATCGGAAGCATCCCGGCGTTTTACCGTAAAATCGGGATGCTCCAGTTTGAATGCCTCGGCGATGGCCACGCCCGCCGAAGCGGCGATGCCGTCGATCTTAAGCATTTACTTCTCCTAACCCTTCGTTAACCATGACGTCGGTGAGCGCTTGAAGAGCTTCTGCAGCCTGTTCTCCATCTACGGACAACGTAATGGTGTCTCCTTGCTCCAGTCCCAGGGACAACACCCCGAGAATCGATTTCAGAGTCACTTTTTTACCCTTCGCTTCGGCAAAGGATTCAGCTCCTTTAAACTTGTTTGCCGTATTTACCAATGCCGTAGCAGGGCGTGCATGAATACCGTCTTCATCCGTAATTCTAAAGGTTCTTTCCATAATAAAATCCTCTCGCTTTCTCATCAATGTAGTATAAATGTATATCAACGCTCCCTTTTATTTTAAGGGAACGAGCTTACAAATCCAAATTTTTTGCTGGCGCCCGCGACGCCAAAGCGTTTGGCAGTTCTTATTTGATTGTGACGATACCGGGTTCGCCTTTCGCCAGCTTACCGGTTTTGTTCATCTTGACCGCCGCCCCTTCCGGCAGGTTGGAGAACACGATCGGCGAAATGATCGAAGGCGCGTGCGCTTTCACGTAATCCAGGTCGACCTCCATAATCGGCTGTCCGGCCGAAACCAGGTCGCCTTCGTTCACGAGCACGTTGAAGCCTTGGCCTTTCAGCTTCACGGTGTTCACCCCGATGTGCACCAGCACTTCCTTGCCGCCGTCCGACATGATCCCCACGGCATGTTTGCTCGGAAAAACGTTAAACACCTTGCCGTAGACCGGGGAAGCGATGACGCCGTCATGCGGCAGAACCGCAAAGCCGTCGCCCGTCATTTTTTCCGCAAACACCGGGTCCGGCACATTGGAAATATCCATCAGCTCGCCGTTTACCGGCATCACGATATCCTCGTTGACGATGGCGTCGCCGTCCTGGGCCGCCTGCTGCTCCACTTCGACAGGTTTGTCCGTCTCCGTCTTCTCGGCCGCTCTCGGCGCCTTGCCGCTCATAATATCGGCAATTTGCGTCTTGATCGTATCGGAACGCGTGCCGAAGATCGCCTGGATATTGTTGCCGACCTCCAGGACGCCGGAAGCGCCCAGTTTTTTCAGCCGGTCCTTGCTTACGTTGGCTTTATCTTTGACTTCAACCCGCAGCCGCGTAATGCAAGCGTCCAGGTGGACGATGTTTTCCTGTCCGCCCAGCGCGGACAAAATATTGTGCGGCAGCTCATCTTGCGTAACTTTTCCTCGGCTGGCTTCCGTATCTTCGTTATCTTCAGCCTGCTCTTCCCGTCCCGGCGTCCTGAGATTGAACTTGCGGATGACGAACCGGAATCCGAAATAATAGATCACGGCCAAAATCAAACCGACGATGATGACGTACCACCAAGGCGTGCGGTTTGGAATAACCCCGAAAATGAGGTAGTCGATCAAACCGCCGGAGAACGTCATCCCGACTTTTACGCCTAACAGATGCATTGTCATAAACGACAAACCGGCGAAAACGCAGTGCACTGCAAACAGGACCGGAGCTACGAACAAGAACGAAAATTCAAGCGGCTCGGTAATCCCAGTTAGGAACGAGGTCAATGCCGCCGAGCCCATGATCCCCGCCACATATTTCTTGTGCTCGGGTCTGGCCTCGTGATAAATCGCGAGCGCCGCAGCCGGCAAACCGAACATCATGAACGGGAATTTGCCGGTCATGAACGTTCCGGCCGTAAACGGCGCGCCGTCGCGAAGCTGAGCCATAAAGATGTTCTGGTCGCCGCGGACCAGTTGACCCGCTGCATTGGTGTATTCCCCGAATTCGAACCAGAATGGGGAATAGAAGATATGGTGCAGACCAAACGGAATCAATGCGCGTTCGATAATCCCGAACACAAACGCGGACAACGTCCGGTTCTGGTCCAGCATGAAGTGGGAGGCGGCGTTCAGCCCCGATTGAATCGGCGGCCAAATGACGACCATCAGCAAACCAAGCAACACCGAAGTGGCCGCCGTCATGATCGGAACAAACCGTTTTCCGGCAAAAAATCCGAGATAAGATGGCAGTTCGATTTTAAAGAAGCGATTATACATGGCGGCGGCCAAGATCCCGACGATAATCCCGCCAAACACGCCGGTGGCCAGCGTCGGAATGCCCAGCACATCGGCGTACGCCGCGTTGGTTCCGATCATCGATGGCGTTACGCCGATAACCGTACCCATCGTTACGTTCATCACGAGATAGCCGATAATCGCGGCCAGGCCGGCGACGCCCTCGCCTCCGGCCAGACCAACGGCAACGCCGACGGCGAAAAGCAAGGCCAGATTCGTAAACACGATTTGCCCGGCGTTCATCATGACGGTCGCTACCGCATGAATCGTATGGTTGTCCAAGGCTGGAACCCGTTCAAGAAAGTCCGGGCTGACTAGCATATTGCCGATCCCTAGGAGCAGTCCTGCGGCAGGGAGCAGCGCGACGGGAAGCATAAGCGCTTTCCCAACCCGCTGCAAAACACCAAAGAAACGCTTGAACATAATGCACCCTCCTGAAATCTTAATTAACCATAACAACAAAAAAGCATGAGTCAAAAAAGATTTTCGGATATCGTTTCGTTAGGGATAGAATACCCCGTAATTCAACGATACACTCAAAAACCTTTGATCAACTCATGCCTGATCGAATCAGTTACACATTGTGATTTGAAATTGTTGTTAATGCATTTGAAATTATAGCAGACCTATCTCGCTAACGCAAGAGGTCTAATTGATCTCGGGCGGCACAATGCGGTGCAAATGCATTGTCAAATAGGAGACTTCCGCTTGATAAACCGGCATTTTCAGGCGTTTCTCCATCACTTTGGTCAGTTTCCAAGCCAGCGAATACAGGGTTGGATACTCGCGCTTAAGCAAGCTTTCCAGCTTATCGACCTCGGCCACCCGCTCGCCGCGGCGGACCCGCTCGATGGCAAACCGCAGGTGCGTCAGCAGCCGCGAATAATCGAGCGAATTCCGCAAGATGGAAAAATGCAGATCATCCTCAATTATGCCGACCAAATCGGCGATTAGTTGGGCATGCCCCCGCACCTCGCTGATGTGGCGGTTCGTCATGGCGCTGTTGATGTGAAGCGCCACGAATCCGGTTTCATCCTGGCCAAGATCGACGCCCATTTTACGGCGGATCAAATCGATGGCGTATTCGGCCAATTCGAATTCCAGCGGATAAAGCTCCTTCGTTTCAAACAGAAACGGATTGTGGAAGGCGAGATCCTGCTCCGCCCGCTTAATGGCAAACGCTAAATGATCCGTGAGCGCAATATGGATGTGCTCATTCAATGTTGCTTGCGTTTTGCTGGAAATATACATGATGATTTCGCCAATGAGCTCAATCAGCTGTTCGTCCACCTGGGGAATGAGCTGTTTGTATTGTTCCTGTTCCTGCTGATTCGTAAGAATGAACAGTTTCTCTACCGCCTCAAGAGGAATGGACTCGCCCGATTTGCGGTTAAATCCGATGCCTTTGCCGATCACAACGACTTCGCCATGATCCGGATGGTTGGCGATAATGACGTTGTTATTCAACGCTTTGGCAATGCGTAGACTGTTCACAGGTCGCACCTCTTCTTGTCTATTCTCCGAAAACATGTACGCCCATTATAAACGATTGGCCAAGCCCTTGTCAGCCGTTGCAGCATAAATTAAAAGGAGGACCGCTACAAAAGCACTTCATCCGCAAAACAAGAGGCCGTCCAAACTGCTTAGGACGGCCCCCCGATCCGTTCGTTATTCCTTATCTTCCCGCGAAGCCGCGCTTTCCAGTACAACCGCTTCCCGGCCGGCCTCGCTGGTTTGCGCAGCCGCTGCGGGCGCCGCCTTTGCCGGTTGTGCGGACGCAGCCTTTGCCGGTTGTGCGGACGCAGCCACCTTGCCTTTCGTCAATCCCTGAATCAAGCGGTCAAGTTCGATGCCTGACACGTTTTTCAACATATCCGGAGCCGTCGCCATCAGCTCGGTGACATAATTGCTGACGCGGGCCGCCCCTTCTCCTTTGCCCGTATCAACCACTGTCAATTTATCGATAGAGGACAATGGGCTTGCGATCTGCCCGGCCAGGTCAGGAAGCATTTTGACGACGATATCCAAAACCGCGGCTTCTCCGAACTTCGAGAAAGCTTCGGCCAGCTTTTCCTTCGCCTCGGCCTCGGCCAGCCCGCGCAGGCGGATAATCTCGGCTTCCGCAGCCCCTTTGGCCCGCTCGGCTTCGGCGATCGCCAAACCCTCCAGCCGTTTCTGTTCGGCCGATGCTTTCGCCTGAGTTTCGATAGAGTACTGCAGCGCGTCGGCTTCCCGCATCTTCCGGGCCTTCTCGGCTTCCGCCGCCTGTTCGACCGCGTAACGGTCGGCATCGGCTTTTTTCTTCACTTCAGCATCATATTGCTTCTGACGTACGTTAATTTCTTTATCCTGCAGGTCGATTTCCCGTTCCTTGCGCACGAGTTCGACCTTCATCTGCTCCTCAACCGCGATCTGCTTGGCCCGGGCCTCCTGGATGAAATAAGCCTGGTCGGCATCGGCCTTGGCAGTGTCCTGCTCTTTTTTGAAGGAAGCGATCTTCAGCTCTTTTTCCTTCTCTGCTTCGGCGATATTCGTGTCCCGCAGCAGCTCAGCCTTTTGCCCGGACTCTTCGGCCAGCGCCTTTTGAATCCGCGCATCCCGCAGCGCTTCCGCTTCGGCGATATCGGCATCCCGTTTGACCGCCGCGATCCGCGGTTTCCCCAGAGCCTCCAAATAGCCGTGCTTGTCGCGGACATCCTTGATCGTGAACGAGACGATCTGCAGCCCCATCTTTTTAAGGTCGCGCGCCGCCACGCCTTGCACCTCTTGGGCAAATTTATCGCGGTTACGGTATACTTCCTCAACGGTCATGGAGCCTAAAATGGAGCGCAAATGCCCCTCAAGCACTTCCTGGGCTTCGCCTTTAAGCGATTCGATCGGCTTGCCCATAAACTGTTCGGCCGCGGTAGCCACGTCCTCGATCGAACTGCCCACTTTAATGATCGCTACGCCGTCTGCCGAAACCGGCACCCCTTGTTCGGTGTACACTTCCGGGGTCATTACATCAAGTTTATGGGACAATAGCGATAAATACTCCGCTTTCTGAAAAATCGGCCAGATAAACGCCCCGCCGCCGCGGACGATTTTAATTTTGCGGCCGGACTGGTCATCGGAAATGTTCCGGTTGCCGAGAAAAGAACCGGTCACGATCATCGCTTCATCCGGGCTTACGGTTTTGTATCGGGCCCAAAAAGCCAGGCCCAGCACAATGATGACCGCGATCACAACACCGGGAATCAGGATAATGTCTGGAATGGTTTCAAACAATCACATCAGCTCCCTCTTAAAAATTGGTTTTCATACAACTCGGATACTCGAACGGTTCCGTCCTTCGTATCCACGACGACGACGCGCGTTCCGGCGGGAATTTCCCGATGGTCAAAGCTGGAGGCGATATGAAGGGTGTTGCCCGCCACCAGCGTTACCATCACTTCGCCGAAACCTTCCGAAGGAATTGGCACGGTCACCTCGCCCACTTTACCGGGCAGTTCCGCGGTCGAATAACCGGTGGAATTTTCGCTGTTTTCCGCCGGCTTGACGTAAGCGAAGTACACTGCGGCGGCGAGCGCCAAAGCGATGACAAGCGCAAGTACGACCACGGCGGTGTTCCCGAATCCAGTATAGCGAGTCAATAAAATCCCGGCCCCGCCAAAGCTGGTTACGGCCGAAGCCGTAATGACCGGTTTGAGGAAATCGGCGGACACCGCGTCGAAAATCCCGTCTATCCAGCTTCCGATCACGTCTCCAATCAGCACGCTGACGACCGCAAACAGCGCTCCACCGATAAAGCAGGACCAAAACAGCGTTTCCATGCCGCCCCTCCTTTCGATAAACAAATATGTAAATCTATATATTTCATACGTTATTTTAGGGAATTTGTTTCAACAAAAAAAGCCAAAAGGCCACCAGAGCACGTATTTCCGGCGATTTTTCACCCTGAAAACAAAAGGGGCCGGTCCCTAAAAAACGGGACGGCCCCTGTTATATGCTTACAACGACATCCGGTAAATTTCCACCACGTCCTGCTTATTGAGTACGGCAAATCGGCCGAACGGCCCGAATTTGACCGCCTTGTCGGCCATGACCTCAAGCTTGCTGCCGTCGATGCCGTAATCCGCCAGCCGGCTTGGTGCACCGATGGAACTCCAGAACGAACGAAGCGCCTCGATACCCTCCAGGGCCACGGCCTCGTCGCTTTTGCCCTCCGGATTGACGTCAAACACGTTTACGGCCAGGCGTTTAAAGCGGGATACGTCATGCTTCAAGTTGTATTTCATCCAGTTGGGGAACAGAATGGCAAGCCCGCCGCCATGCGGAATATCGTATACGGCCGACACGGCGTGTTCGATATTGTGGGTCGCCCAGTCGCCCGAATAGCCCATATTCAGCACGCCGTTCAACGCCATCGTGCCGCAAAGCAAAATCGTTTCCCGATATTCGTAGCTTTCGAGATCGGCGATCAGTTTGGGCGCCGTTTCGATTACAGTGCGCAGCAGCGCCTCGCAAAAACCGTCCTGCAGCAGGGTGTTGGCCGCTTGGTGGAAATAATGCTCCAGCACGTGCGACATCATGTCGACCATCCCGTAAACCGTCTGATCCAGCGGTACCGAAAACGTATTTTGCGGATCGAGGATCGAAAAAGCGGGATAGGCGAGCGGGCTGCCCCATCCTTGTTTTTCCTGCGTCACTTCGTTCGTAATGACCGAACCGCCGTTCATTTCGGAGCCGGTGGCGGCCATCGTCAGCACCGTTCCGAGCGGAAGCGCCGCCGTCGCGGCAGCCTTGCGATCCACGATATCCCACATGTCTCCGTCATATTTGGCGCCTACCGCAATCGCCTTGGAGCAGTCCAGCACGCTGCCTCCGCCGACGGCAAGCACCAGCTCAATGCCCTTCGTTTTGCACAACTCGATCCCGCGGTGAACCGTGGACAGCCGGGGATTCGGCTCCACGCCGGCCAGCTCCGTCACTTCGGCGCCGATTTCCCCCAAAATCGCCATCACTTTATCATATAGGCCGATGCGCTTGATGCTCCCGCCGCCATACACTAGCAGTACTTTTTTGCCGTAAACCGGAACCTCGGTTTTTAAAGCTTCCAGCTGGTTTTTGCCGAAAATCAGCTTCGTCGGATTACGAAACACAAAATTGTCCATGCCAAGCTCCCTCCAACCTGTTTTATGTAGAAAATACGACCTTATTATACTTCCAACCGGAAAAAGAAAACAATGAAAAGGGGGATCGCGGATGAGCCGTCTCGGGAATGGCGCCACGAGGAGACACCACGGGAGCCGTCACGTTGAGGGACCGCCTGCTCGGGAAAGGCCAGCCTACCTGAGAAACCTACAGTGAAAAAATAAGGGCAAAAAATGTCGTTATTCCGGCGATATCCGTTCATTTGAGAGAAATAGAGGAAATTTATGTCGTTATTTTACCCCGTAGCAAAGAAATGTCCGCGTTTCGGACCATTCTTAGGAAATAAGTACATAAAATGCCGCTAATGGAGATGAACAAGCCAGGGTTAAGATGATAAGTACATAAAGTACCGCTATTTTGCTGGCCGGCGGTCGATCGTTCCCAGTAGCCGGCTAGCGAATGCCAATTTCTAGGTTTAATTGCGTATTGGATGGAAATTAGTGGTGAAAATGGACCGGGACATAAAAATTGGGGCCGTCCCGAAGCTACATGCTTGCCCGGATCAGCCCCTGATTCATCTCTAAATAAACCTGTGTTACTGTTTCCGGTATCCCGCCGAGACGACGAAACGTTCAAAAGCCGCTCGCCCGGCTTCGGCCGTCTTAAACACGCCGGCATGCCCCAGGATTTCCGCGAACTTGCGCCCGACCTCGTCACGCAGCAGTGCATCGGCCGCTTCCCGGGTCAGCGAAGCTCCGGCGCGGTCAACCATTTCCTTTACCCAATCGGCATGCACCGCCAGAGGGGCGTTCTGGTCGGTTACGGTCTGATCATACAATGCCTTGTCCCCGCACAGGATGCCGGCGATCTCCGCCAGCTCTTCCTTCAGCCGTCCCGGCAAAATCGCCAGACCCATAACCTCGATCAAACCGATGTTTTCTTTTTTGATATGGTGCATTTCCCGGTGCGGATGGAAAATTCCCTCCGGATGCCGCTCGTCCGTCCGGTTGTTCCGCAACACGATGTCGGCCTCGAAGCCGCCGTCCGCGCTGCGCCGCACAATCGGCGTCACCGTATTGTGCGGTACGCTTTGCCCGTCCTGTTCGCTAAACGCGTAGATCTCGGCGTCAGGGTCGCTGTAGGTTTTCCACTTCTCGTACAGATCGTCCATCGCCTCCAGCAGCACGCCGGGATCCCGCCCTTGCAGGCGCAGCACCGACATCGGCCATTTCACCATGCCGGCCGTTACGCCGGAATACTGCGGATGGGCGAAAGACGCTTCGATCGGCGCTTTTTCCAACGGGAACGTATGGCGGCCCCCCTGAAAATGATCATGGGTCAAAATCGAGCCGCCGACGATCGGCAAATCCGCGTTAGAGCCGATGAAGTAATGCGGGAACAGCGCCGTAAAATCGAGCAACCGTTTAAACGTCTCCCGGGTCAGCTTCATTGGCACATGGTCATGATGGAACACGATGCAATGCTCGTTATAGTACACGTAAGGCGAATACTGGAAAAACCACGGTTCCCCGTTTAATTCCAGCGGAATGACGCGCAGGTTTTGCCGGGCCGGGTGGTTGAGCCGTCCCGCATAGCCGACGTTTTCGCGGCAGAGCTGGCATTTCGGATACACAGGAGGCGGCAGCAGCTTGGCCATGGCGATTTCTTGCGGATTTTTTTCCGGTTTGGAAAGATTAATCGTAATCTCCATCTCGCCATAAGGCGTAGGCTGGTTCCAATAAATATTTTGCCGCACCCGATCCATCCGGATGTAGTTGCTGTCCACCGACAGCTTGTAAAACGCGTTCGTCGCAGCGACGATCCCCCGTTCGCTTTCCGTTTTGCGGAAGGCGGAGATCGTCTCGGAAGGGCGCGGCATCAAAAGACCCATAATCTTGGCGTCCAGCAGATCGCGGTACGTTGCGGTATTTTCCGGGATCAGCCCGATGGCAAAGCCGTAATCGATCAAAATTTCCAGCGGCTCCTGCGGCCCGGGCAAAGGCTCTTCCGCCACCGCTCCGGCAAACGGCTCGTCAAAAGCAAACAGCTCCAGCAGGCGGTTGCGCGAGTAATCAACGTCCCACCAATCGATCATGCCTTGCTCCAGCGCGTAATGGACCAGCCGTTCGACCGCATGCAAAGCGTCCAGACGATTTCTCTCGTCTACTCCCATCGCTTAACTCACCCCTTAGTTGTCTTTATAGCCGTCCGGATGATTGCTGTGCCAAGCCCAGGCGCTCTCGATGATGTCCTCCAGCTTGCCCCGTGAAGGCTGCCAGCCAAGGACGCTGCGCGCCTTGTCGGAAGAGGCGATCAACACCGCCGGGTCGCCGGCGCGGCGCGGGCTGACGACGACCGGAAAATCGCGGCCGGTCACGCTTTTTACCGTTTCGATCACTTCTTTGACCGAAAAACCCTGGCCGTTACCGAGGTTAAACACCTCGCTCTCCCCGCCGCCCAGCAGGTGGTCAACCGCCCGCAGATGGGCGTCCGCCAAATCGCCGACATGGATATAGTCGCGGACGCAGGTGCCGTCCGGCGTATTGTAATCGTCGCCGAACACTTGGATCGATGGGCGCTGCCCCAAAGCCGCCTGAATAATAAGCGGAATCAGATGGCTTTCCGGGCGGTGGTCTTCGCCGATTTTCCCGCTTTCGTGGGCGCCGGCGGCGTTAAAGTACCGCAGCGATACGTATTTGATCCCGAGCACCTGATCGAACCAGGCCATCATCCGCTCCATCGTCAGCTTTGTTTCACCGTACACGTTGGTCGGCTCGGTTTTGTCGCTTTCTTCGATCGGCACTTTTTCCGGCTCGCCGTAGGTTGCCGCCGTGGAAGAAAAGACGATCTTGCGCACGTTCGCCTGATTCATCGCGTCAAGCAAGCACAGCGTGCCGTAAACGTTGTTGTCGAAATATTTGACCGGGTCCTTCATGCTTTCCCCGACCAGGGAGTTCGCGGCAAAATGAATAACCGCCTCAATGGAGTTTTCGGAGAACAACTTTTTCAGCAGCTCTTTGTCCCGCAAATCCCCTTCGTACAGCTTGCCGCCCAGCAAAGCTCCCCGGTGTCCGGTCTGCAGATTGTCGATGACGACAACCTCCTTGCCCTGATCCAGCAGCGCCGCCACCGTATGCGAGCCGATATAACCCGCACCGCCCGTAACCAAAATCGCCATGATTAGTTCTCCCCTTTCATTTCATGCACACCATCGCCCACACCGCAAACGTAGAACTCGCCTTCGATGCCGGTCCGCTCCTGATAAGCTTTGCCGACCTCGGCCAGGAACCGGTCCACCGCGTCCTCATGCACGAGGGATACGGTGCAGCCGCCAAACCCGGCGCCGGTCATCCGCGCGCCCAGTGTTCCCTCGATTTTGCGCGCTTCTTCCACCATCACATCCAGTTCCAGGCAGCTGACTTCATACAAGTCGCGCAGCGAATCGTGCGAAGCGTTCATCAGCTCGCCAAAAGCTTTCAGATCGTTTGCGGTCAGCGCTTCGACCGATTTCAACACACGCGCATTTTCTTCCACAACATGTTTGGCCCGGTTGAACAGCACCTCATCCTGAAAATCCCCCCGCCATGCGGTAAGCTGCCCCGGCTGCAAATGCGCCAGGTACTCCAGGCCAGGCTCGCGCTTTCGCAAAATCTCCAGCGCAGCGTCGCACTGCGAACGCCGCTCGTTGTATTTCGAATCGACCAGCCCGCGCCGTTTTTTCGTATTGCTTATTATAAGCTTATAAGCCCCCGTCCGGAACGGAACGAGCTTATATTCCAGCGTATCGCACATCAGCAGGATTGCGTGGTCCTTTGCCCCGTTCGCCACCGCAAATTGATCCATAATTCCGCTGTTGACCCCGACATAACCGTTTTCGACCCGTTGGGACAAGCGGGCGATTTCCACTGTATCGGTTTCTTTTCCTTCCACACTGAGCAGCGCGTAGGCCGTTACCACTTCGAGCGAAGCGGAGGAGGACAGGCCCGAACCGTTCGGGATTTCGCCTTGGAACAGCAAATCATAACCGCCGCTAAGCCGGGTGCCGAGCTTTTCCAATTCCAGGATGATGCCAACCGGGTAATCGACCCATTCGCCCGATTTCTCCTTGCCGAGCTCATCCAATTCAAGCTCCGCCGTATAAGGCAAATTCATGGAAGCAAACGACACTTTGCGGTCAGCGCGTTTGCGCAGCGCCAGCGTGGTGCCGAACTCGAGCGCCGCGGGAAATACGTATCCTCCGTTGTAGTCGATATGCTCGCCGATCAGGTTGACGCGTCCCGGCGCGTTGAAGATACGCAGCGGTTCCGCGCTTTCGCCGTATTTGGATATAAACAATTGTTCCATTTCCTGTTTTCTCATCAACGTACACCCCATCGTCAAAGAATCTGTACTTCTTGTTCCCAGTATAATGAAAACGCTCCGCTTTGATAATGCATCTTTGCGAGTTCTATATAGATAAATGTGACTTTTCCGGTTAAAATGGGGACAGTAAAATGCGTGCTCAAAAAGTCAGGTTTTCAGCGCCGAGAAGGTTGGATGAAGCAGGGACTGAGTAGCGGAGCGTAGGAAGATCCTACGTGAGCAACTGAAATGTTTCCGCAGGAAACATACTTCGGAAGCATATGCTACAGGCCCGGCTGAATTCAAGATTCGATGTCGATTAAGCTTCTTGTCCTGCTTCGTGATAAGAAAAACTTCTATCGAAGTATTTTCTAGGAAGCCAGACCGCGATTAGCGGTAGTTTTTCTTGCGATATAAGGAAGCTGATACTTGGACGTCTATTCTTTCTTATATCTTCAAAAGATGACTTTTTGAACTTCCTTGTTAAAGGAGAAGTCGATATGATGCAAAAAATGCAAGATACCTACAGTGCCGCGGCCAATCCCGAAATTTATGAATCCGGCGATCTGCATGTCCTGTTTGCGGGCGAAAGCCAAACCCGCGCCGATCACCGGCTTGGCCCCAAAGTATACGATTATTATCTGCTGCATTTTGTCGAAAGCGGCAAAGGAAATTTCCGCACGGAATCCGCCGCCTTCGACTTAAGCGAAGGGGACTGCTTCCTGATTCATCCGGAGCAGCTCGTCAGCTACGGCTCCGATCTGTCCGAGCCATGGTCCTACCGCTGGATCGCCTTTACCGGAGACAAAGCCGCGGAACTGGTTCACCGGACCGGCCTCACGCCCGAGCTTCCTGTGTTCCGTCACGGCGCAGGCAGCAAAATCCCCGGGATTTTGCAAAACGTACTGCAGTCTTTCCAAGCGAAAAAGCCAAGCTCGCACTTGCTATCGCTTGGCTTGCTGCATCTCTTGATGGCCGAAGCCCAGGAGGCGCTGGCAAAGGAATCGCCACTCCCATCCGGCGAATCCGGAGTTCAGCGCATCGTCAAACAAATGATTCACTATATGACCAGCCAATATGCCCATCCGGTATCCATCGAGCAGATGTGCTCCTCCCTCGGCTACAACCGGGCGTATTTATCGCGCATTTTCAAAAAAGCGACCGGCTTGACCCCCGTGACCTATCTGCTAAAGCTGCGCATCGATAAATCCCGCCAGCTGCTGCGGGAGCGGCCGGAGCTGTCGATCGAGCAGATCGCCGCCTCCGTCGGGCTGACCGACCCGCTCTATTTCTCCCGGCAGTTCCGCCGCTTCCATCACGAGTCGCCAAGCGAATACCGCAAGGCGGTTACGGGGACGGTCCAGGCCGAACCCAAAAGCGCCCCATCCTCTCATCCGTGAAAGGATGGGGCTTGTCGCTAACGCAACCCCAGAAGTCTGCCCACTTCGCCGAATACGGCGCCGATCGGTTCCGTGATCAGCAGATCGGCCCGCTGGTCGTAAGCGGTGGAAGAGGCGTTGACGAGCACCGTTTTGCCCCCGCGGAAATAAGTGACTAAGTGAGCCGCAGGCTGAACCGTCAAAGACGTTCCTCCGATCAGCAGCAGATCGGCCGCAGCGATGGCGGATACCGCCGCCTCGATGACCTCGCTATCCAAACTTTCTTCGTACAATACGACATCCGGCTTGATGATGCCGCCGCATTCGCAGCGGGGAACCGTGTCTTTTCCGCGCATGATTTCCTCCAGCGTGTAGCCGCGGCCGCAGGACATGCACGTATTGCGATGAATGGACCCATGCAATTCCAGTACCTTGCGGCTGCCCGCCAGTTGGTGCAAACCGTCGATGTTTTGCGTAATGACCGCATCCAGCTTGCCCGCGCGCTCCAGATCGGCGAGAAGGAGATGCGCCGGGTTCGGCCGGGCTTCGGGATGGATCATTTTTGATTTGTAAAAGTCAAAAAACACCTCCGGGTGCCTGTCGAAAAAGCGGCGGCTCAAAATCTCTTCCGGGGAATAAGGCGACTCTTTCTCCGTTTGGTAGATGCCCGCCGCCGAACGGAAATCGGGAATCCCGCTTTCCGTAGAGATTCCGGCGCCGCCGAAAAACACGATACGGCCGCTTTCCTTCACCCAGGACGCCAGCCGCTCCGTTTGCGTTTCACTGTTCATCGAATTGATTTCCTCCTTAAATTTTGATCGCGCCGCCTTAGCGTACCGAGAGCTCCCGATATCCGGAAACAACCACATCCGCATCCCGCAAATAGGCTGCCCCCGGCGGCGTCCCGTCCTCCGTCTCGGCCAGCCCGACGGCCAGCCGGACGCCGGCCCGCTTGCCCATCTGCATGTCGGCGTTGCTGTCGCCAATGACTACGGCCTCCGCCGGGGAAATGCCCAGCTCGCGGCAGGCCAACAGCGCCATGTCCGGTTCAGGCTTACCGCGCCCCACCCGGTCGCGGCCGACCACGCTGCCAAACCGCTCGCGCAGGCCCAGCCATTCCAGATGTTCCAGAGCCTCAGCGGTCACATCGGAAGTGACCACCGCCAGCGCGATCCCCGCCTCCCCACAAGCGTCAAGGAACTCGCGCAAGCCCGCCAGCGGCCTCGCCTCCCGCCGCCGCTTAAGCTCCACCAGCGCAGCCGCGTTGAACTCCCGCACCCGGCTCACCGCATCGTTCCAGGGAACGCCTGCGGCATATAACGGGCTGGCCAAAAGAGCGGTGACCTCCTCCTCCGTCCCCATCGCGACCGGACCGATGCGGTCATACCCGATGACGCGGTTCGCCTCGTCCAGCCGCAGTCCGAGCAGCTCCGTTTTGTTGAACAGGGCTCCGGCCCCCAGCGTCTCCAATTCCCGCTCTACGAACCCGGTTAGCGTCTCCGCCCAGCTTCCCCACAGCGCCATGAAGTCAAGCAGTGTGCCATCTTTGTCAAACAGTATGCCCCGGCAGGAGACAAGGCGCCCCGCCGCCTGAATGTTCGCCATCCGCATCCCAACCTTCCCGGAAATCCATGGTGATATATTCCATTATATCATCTTGGCGCCGGGGTTCATCAGTTCGTCATAATTGCAGCAATTGATAACGTTTTCTATTGTGATTTATATCACAATGTTTTGCCAGCAAACATCGTACCTTAATACTTGAGTCATTTATTTAAAATTTTGAGTTTTTTAGCGGGAATGAGGAGGAGGCAAACGTCATGACGGAAACCGGCATAACCCCTCGCGGAGAAACGTTTTTTCTAAACCTGCGCTTTCTGCTGATCGTCTGCGTGTTCGTCGGCAATTCCATCGAACCCCTGATGGGGCGGATCGGCGGCATGACCTGGCTTTACACGTGGATTTTTACTTTTCATATACCTTTGTTCGTGTTTGTTGCGGGGTATTTTGCCAAAGCGAATTTGCTTGGCGAAGCCGGACGCAAGATGCTGCTTCAGATTGGGCTGCAATATGTCATCTTCCAAAGCCTTTATTCCTTGCTGGATGTTACGGTGTTTCACGTAAACGGCATTCATCGCTCTTTTTTCGCCCCTTATCTGCTGCTCTGGTTCCTGGCCAGCCATGTGGGCTGGCGTTTGATGCAGCTTATGCTGCGCAAATGGCCCGCGCTTTACCAGTTGGCCTTCTCCGTCGCGCTGGCCGTGCTGGCCGGCTACCTGCCCGTGGACGGGAACTGGCTGAGCCTGTCGCGCACGTTTGTTTACCTGCCTTTTTTTATCGCGGGATATCATTTTTCGTTTGAACGTATGGAACGTCTGCTCACTTCAAAAGTCCGGCTTGCCGCCATCGCCTTATCGCTTGCCTGGTTTGGCGCTATCGCTTTCGGCGCAGCGAATATCGCCCCTGGCTGGCTGTACGGCAGCATGACTTACGGTCAGCTTGGGCATCCGGAATGGTACGCCGGCGTTTTCCGCTTGCTGCTTTATCCGCTGCAATTGTTTGCGGGAATCGCTTTTTTGGGATTTGTTCCGGCAAAAAAAAGCAAAGTCACCGAGATGGGACGCCATACCCTTTACGTTTTCCTGCTGCACGGCTTTATCGTACGCCTGGCGGCGATTTCCCCGCTTTATGCCGGCGTGCGGAGCCTGCCTGCCGCCCTCGGCGTCGTGGCCGGGGCCGTGGCGCTGACATGGCTGCTCACCCAGCGTTGGGTGCGAATGTGCAGTTCCCCGCTCATCGAGCCGCCGGTATCCTGGCTGCTGAAGCTGGAACGTGGGGCCTCTCGCCAAATAGGCGCAACGGGCAAACATTTATAGGCCCACAGTCCGTTATTTTGCTCACAACCGAGATCATGGCCTTATTTCCTTGCGAAATTCGTTTCAAAAGGCAAATCTGTGGTAAATAAATCATACCATTTATTTACCAACCAGATTAGGAGGGATTTCATGGCAAGGAATGGAAGGAAAATGACTCGTGAGGAAGCCGGACGCTTGGGAGGTCTCGCTACCGCCAAAACCCATGGCAAACAATTTTACCAGGAAATCGGTCAAAAAGGAGGGGAGGCTACCTCCAAATCGCACAACAAGGAATTCTATCAGGAAATCGGCCAAAAAGGCGGCGAAGCCACCTCTCAAAAGCACGATAAAGAATTTTACCGCAATATCGGCCGCAAAGGCGGCGTTTCCCGCAGCAAAAGCTATTAAATGCTGCCATTCTCCGAAGTCCCCGAAAAAACTCGGGGATTTCTTGTATTATCGGGGGCAAATCAGACTTTTCCTTCCCTCTGCTCCCTGTGATCTCCGCTAGTAAAAGATAACTACTTGTGATAGACTTTAGAGAAAACCTTTAGCGGTGTAAAGCTACAAAATTACAATAAACCTTCATGGGGGGATAGACGTTATGACAGCCAAGAAAATGCGTTCTGACATGATCAAAAAAGGCTTCGACCGGGCGCCTCACCGCAGCTTGCTGCGAGCGGCGGGCGTCAAGGAAGAAGATTTCGGCAAACCGTTTATCGCGGTGTGCAACTCTTATATCGATATCGTTCCCGGGCACGTGCATCTGCAAGAATTCGGCAAAATCGTAAAAGAGGCCATCCGCGAGGCGGGCGGCGTTCCGTTCGAATTCAACACGATCGGCGTGGACGATGGCATTGCGATGGGGCATATCGGTATGCGTTACTCCTTGCCGAGCCGGGAGATCATCGCCGATTCCCTGGAAACCGTCGTTTCGGCGCACTGGTTTGACGGCATGGTCTGCATTCCGAACTGCGACAAAATTACGCCGGGCATGATGATGGGCGCGCTGCGCGTCAACATTCCGACCATTTTCGTCAGCGGCGGCCCGATGAAGGCCGGTGTGGACAGCAAAGGCCGCAAGCTTTCCCTGACTTCCGTTTTCGAAGGCGTGGGGGCTTACCAATCCGGCAAAATCGACGACAGCGAACTGCTGGAACTTGAACAGTACGGCTGTCCTACCTGCGGCTCCTGCTCCGGCATGTTCACCGCCAACTCGATGAACTGTCTGGCCGAAGCTCTTGGCCTGGCGCTTCCGGGGAACGGTACGATTCTGGCCGTTTCCGAAGAACGCCGCGATTTCGTGCGGAAGTCCGCGACCCAACTGATGGAACTGATCAAGCTGGACCTTAAACCGCGCGATATCGTCACCAAGGAATCGATCGACAACGCGTTCGCCCTGGATATGGCGATGGGCGGTTCCACCAACACCGTCCTGCACACGCTCGCGTTGGCGCAGGAAGCAGGGGTCGATTACCCGCTGGAGCGCATCAATGAAGTGGCCAACCGCGTGCCGCATATCGCCAAGCTGGCCCCGGCATCCGATATTTTTATCGAAGACGTGCAACGCGCCGGCGGCGTGAGCGCCGTGCTCCACGAACTGCTCAAGAAACCGGGAGCGATCTTCGGCGATCAAATCACCGTCACCGGGAAAACGATCGCGGAAAACGTGGAAGGATGCGAAATCCTCGACCAAAGTGTCATCCATCCGATCGACAAGCCTTATTCGGAAAAAGGCGGTCTGGCGATTCTGTACGGCAACCTTGCTCCGGAAGGCTCGGTTATTAAAGTCGGCGCCGTGGATCCTTCTGTCGGCGGTTATCATAAAGGGCCTGCGATCTGCTTTGATTCCCAGGAGCAAGCTTTGGAAGGCATCGCCAACGGGAAAGTCAAAGAAGGCAGCGTTGTCGTCATCCGCTACGAAGGGCCAAAAGGCGGCCCGGGCATGCCGGAAATGCTCGCTCCGACGTCGCAGATCGTCGGGATGGGGCTTGGCGCCAAAGTTGGCCTGATCACCGACGGCCGCTTCTCCGGCGCTTCCCGCGGCATCAGCATCGGCCACATTTCGCCGGAGGCCGCTGAAGGCGGTCCGATCGCTTTCGTGGAAGACGGCGATATCATCGAGCTCGATCTGAACAACCGCAAAATCGAGCTTCATGTCAGCGAAGAGGAATTGGCCCGCCGCAAAGCGAACTGGAAAGGCTTTGAGCCGAAGGTGAAAACCGGCTATCTGGCCCGTTATTCCAAGCTCGTCACCAACGCCAGCTCCGGCGGCGTCATGAAGATCTAATCGACTGATTTGTTTTATCCGCATAAGAAAAACCGCTGGAGTGAGTTTCTCCGGCGGTTTTTTTGACATGTAGCCCCTGCTGCCAGGAATATAGCGGTAATTTATGGCGTTATTTTTGCGATTTTCCCCCTTGCATGCTAAATAGCAGTAATTTTTGTACCTATTTGGGATAAAATTTGGAAAAGAGGGCTTTTGACTTCAGCTTTCTAAATTTAAAGGTAAAATATTCTTCTATTTTTGCCTTGCTCCCTTTTGGGTCGAAAATAAGACCCATTTTTACCGTTATTCCGCGGCCTCGGCCTGCACAACAAACGTTACCCGGTGCCTCCCTTCCGCCAAAAAAAGAGCCGTCCTGGAAGCAGCTTTAAGCTGCTCGGGACGGCTCTTTTTTGTTTTTATGATTCGCGTGATCAACTGCAGGGCAACGTTGTCCGCAGCGTCGTCTCATCTTCCTCCGCCGCGGCGGCGTGCTGTTCTTTGACCAAACGTTGGCGATGTGACCCGGAATCGATAAATCCGATTAAATGGTCAATCGGCATCACGATCAGCTTGGGAACCATCTCTTCAGTTTGCTGCTTTAGCCTCGAACCCCCCTCCGGATGAATAACGCTCATCAATAATTTCAGATAAACTTGGGAGGAACGGGCAAACCAGCCTTTGGGCAAGTCCGTGACGGTAAAGCCAAACTGCTCCGGTCCCCGGTTGATCATACTTACCCCGTATAATGCCTTAACGCCGCTGAGCTCCGGATGGGCGGCTACATATTCCGCTAACCGGGGCAGCGTTTTCTCCATGGCGCGGATCATTTGGATCGCAAGCTGAACCGAAGACCTGGCACGTGTGCTGTACTGAAACAAGGTCTTATTATCCAAGTGAATCTCCAAAATCCGGTCTCCCTGCTGCAAAGACGTCCCTCCGCTCATAGCTACCGGTTTGCCATGATAGGTCGTTTCCCGAAAATGCAGGAGCGGATTGTGCTCATCGACGGTTTTAAGCTGAAAAACGAAATGGAACAATTTCTCCCACAAGAGCCACAACGCGACGACGCATCTTTTGAATCCGGATATGGATACCGGCTTTTTCCGGCCGGTTTCCGTTCCCTTCGCTGGCTTGTTTTTTTTCATTTGGCGTGCAGCCTCCGTCTCTTGGATCATTTCATCGATCCGGATGCATTCCAGGCCTCGCCGCTTCGCTTCCTGCAGCACCCGCTCCAGAGCTACCAACATTTCACGCGGCGCATCGCTGTTTGCCCCTAACGTAGCGCCGCAATCGTGAAGCAGAAATACTTCTCCGCCGCGAAGCTTCCTCATCATTCGCTCCGTTAGCCGATTCGCGCCGACCTTGACGCGCCAATCGCTAAACATAGCCGACCACAATACGATTTGCGTATTGCCCCGGCCCGCGAAATCGAACAAATTTACGATGCCCCACGGCGGACGGTAATAATGGGAACGAACACCGGTGGCAGCGTAAATGATTTTGTTCGTTTTTTGAATTTGTTTTTTTACGGCGCCAGGACCCATCAGCCAATTGGTTTTATGAACGTAATTGTGGGTCCCGATCAAATGGCCTTCTTCATGCATCCTTTTCAGCAACTCGGGGTACTTCTCGGCGTTTGTGCCGACGACGAAAAAAGTGGCCTTGGCTCCGAAACGCTTCAACAAGTCAAGCAACTGCGGCGTATATCTCGGATCAGGGCCGTCATCGAATGTCAGTGCGAATTGCTTCTCATTGCTCCCATGCTTGAATACGTGAAACCCGAAAATCCTGGTAATTAAGCCGGGTATAAAAGCGTACAGCGTCGAAATATAAAACAACCATAGCAGCAAAGTCTCCATATGCTTTCCCCACTTTTCTATGATCAATGACTTTGGCATGCTTTTTAGCATAGCATCTCCATTATTTTATCATATCCCCTGCCGGTTTAGGCGTATTTTTTTGGGAAAGCTTAGGGAAGTTTTTGCGGCTCTGGCTTAAAGAGGCTGTTTAAAAAGCCCGCTTTTGATCACGAAGTAAATTCAAGAAGTAATTCGGCAGCGAAAAGCTTTACGAACCGCGCGATGCCAGCAAGTCCATCGTCCTGCGGAACAGCTCGGTCGCTTGATGCGCCGAACCTGCAGGACGGTTTTGGACCAGTACCGCCAGGGCATATTGGGGCTGATCGACCGGCCCGTATCCGATAAACCATTGATGGTTTTTTTTCACGCCGTCTTTTAGCACCTGGGCCGTACCGGATTTTCCGGCCAAGGGCCATTTGGCCCGGTTTAGCGAACGCCCGGTCCCGTCGGTCACTACCTGTCTCATCCAGGACAGCAGCGTATCCGCCGTACGGGGCGAAATTTGCCCGGCAGGAGATAACGCGGCTTGTACCGGGAAATCGGCTAGCAGCGAACCGTCTTTAAACCGGATTTCGCTGACCAGCCGCGGCGCCGTCACCTGGCCCTGATGCAGCAGCGTTACAACCAGGTTGGCCGCTTGGAGCGGGGAGACAAGCACATCGCGCTGGCCGATCGCCGTCTGGGCAAGTACGCCTCCGTCCGCTTTCGATATATCGTTAAATACAGCCCCCGCTTCCTCCTGATCGAGCTGTTTGAGGTCGTCCCCATTCAAAAAGCGAGCGGTCTGCCAGCCTACCTGACGGGCAAGCCCAAGCTTAGACGCCGTTTCCGCAATCCTTGCCGGTCCCAGCCTTTCACCCAGCGCAGCAAATACGATGTTGCAGGAGCGGGAATACCCCTCCTTCAGCGTGATCGTTCCGTGACCGCCTTCCTTCCAGCAGGACAGCCCGTATTTCCCGTAGTGTCCGCTGCAATGGAAGGTTTCATGCGGGGTGGAAACATGCTCCTCAAGCGCCGCAGCCGCGATCACGGTTTTGAAGATCGATCCCGGAACCGCCGCTTTTACCGCCTTGTTGGCCCAGTCCGGCTGCTTCGGGTTCACGTCACGCGGATCGTAAAACGGCAAGGAAACCATCGCTACGATGTCCCCATTGTCCGCATCGAGAACAACAACGGCGCCTTCCTTTACGTTCATCTTGGCGGCAAGCTGTTCGATATCCCGTTGCAAACCTTCATCCACCGTCGTCTTAATTTGCAAAGGATAGTACCGGCTGTTTTTCGCATTGATCCGTGTGCCGAGACCATCCAGCGGCCGTTTTTGCCCGTCTACCGTAAAAGCCGCCCTCACTCCGCCAATTCCCCGCAAATAGCGGTCAAACGTCCTTTCCAGTCCGGCCGCTCCAACTTGAAGCGTCATTGGCAAAGGGGCTCTCGGCTGATCCCGGCGAAGCCGGCGGATGACATCCGGGCGTTGGGCGACATAACCCAGCCATTGATTCCCGCGTTCCCCCGGATCATAACGCGTTACGTAAGGCAGCACTTCCAGCCCTTCAAGCCGGGGGAGCCGGCTTGCCTCCGCTGTGGTTAGTTGAAGCGGCTCCTCCCCCTCCTGGGGCCAAACGTATGGTTTCCGCAACTCTGTCCACGTTGACCGAAGCTCTGCTGAGGAAACCCCAAGCGAGGACGCCAGCTTATTAAGCTCTTCTCCGTCCGGAACGTCCTTGACGGGAAAAAGAATCGGAGACCAGGCCATCCGGCCGGTTAAAGGGAGACCGTTCCGATCGATGAAGCGGCCTCTGCCAGGGTCCAGCTCGATGCTTTCTTCCCGCTGCCGCACGGCGAGTTCGTTGATCGTTTTGCCGCCAACGGTCGCCGCCCGGAAAGCGGAAGCCGCTTGGATCCAGGCCATCCGCAAGGCAAACACGCCAAGCACTACAGTAAACAACAGCAAAATATAAAAAATGCGTTTTTTGCGCAATAATGACATGATTCGCCCCCCTTTGTCCCTTATTATTTCCTGGGAAAAGCAGGTTCACACCCAGGGGCGGCTGCTTGAAATTGAAAAGGACAGTTTGGAGGAAATAAAATGGGGGGCAGGTTGGCTATCGGCGCTGTATGAAATTGCGCATGCGGTTGCAGATTTGGAGTCGCATTCGCGCTCTCATTGGAAATAATCCAATAGATTACCGGAATGGAACACCATTTTGAACTCTCATTGGAAAAAATCCAATAGAATTTGCTCTAATCGCCTGTTTTGCACTTCATTGAGCTTCGTCTATTGGAAAATATCCAATCAAGCAACTACATTTACCAGTAGTTTTCCAATTCTATTGTATATATCCAATGACAGTGCCAATACCTGATTCAACAGCTTATTGCTTGTTAAATCTGGCTCGGGATGATAGTTGTAAACAAATACAACTAGATTTCAACAAAGCAACAGGCCTTTCTATTCTGTGGACGCTGCTCTAACAGGCTCCAGCGACGTTATCCGTCCATTTCCCGGGCATTTCCCAGCCTAACGGACCCAGATGACGCTATTTCGCTCTAAACGAGTTCACCCAAGCTGATTTGAGGGAAATAAGGTCATCTCTGTCCGTTACATTTTACACACCTCAGTTTTTCCGCAGATAACGCCCCTGAGGTCCTTTAGCCTCCAAATCCTTCTCCTCCTCCCCTCTCAACCTGCGCATCGTCCTCAACTCCGCCGGAATTTTTATAAACTTATAATGTTTAAAACAAAGGCCCTGCAAATCAACTGCTGATTTGCAGGGCCGTGTATGTGCTTTGATGCAATGCTTATACCGTAAACTTGGACAGCGATTCTTTCAAGCCGGACGATACGTTTTCGAGCTTGCTCGACAGCTGCACCAACTGATCGCCAACCGTCTGCTGCTCGCTGCTGAGCGAAGCCACTTCTTCGGAGGTGGCCGACGATTGCTGCGCTACGGCGCTGACGTTGCTCATCGCTTCCGACAACACCGACTGCGCCTCGTTCAGTTCGTCGATCGAAGACGTGACCGAATCAAGATGCCGCACGAAGCCTTCCATTTGCTCTTGTACGGAAACGAAAATCTGACTGGTTTCCTTTACGGAGTTGGCTTGCTCCTGGAACAAGGGGCTTGCTTCCGACAGCGCTTTGACCGTTTCGTTCATTTCCTTCTGGATCGTATCGGTAATCTCCCCGACCATCGTAATGGATTGACGGGATTGCTCGGCCAACTGGCGGATTTCATCGGCAACAACCATGAACCCTTTGCCTGCAGCGCCTGCCCGGGCCGCTTCAATCGTTGCATTCAGGGACAAAATGTTGGTTTGCTGCGTAATGTTTTGCATCACGTCAAGCACCTTCATCACGGAATTGGTGCTTGCTTTCAAAGAATTAACTTTGTCGGTCAAGGCATTGACCATTTCTCCCGTGATATTTGTTTTTTGCAAAAGACCGTTCAAATATTCGGTACCCAATTGACTGGACTTCTCGACTTGCCGTGCCGATGTTTCCATCTCTTTGTTGGTTTGAATCACGCGTTCCATTTGACGGGAAATGTTCTCCGTCAACTCGTTGCCGCGCTCGGCTTCGTTCGCCAGGCTGGTTGCCCCATTGGCGATTTCCTCCGTCGCAATGGCGATCTCCTTGGCGGAAAGCGCCGTTTTGTTGGAGGCGTGCGTCAGTTCGGTAGCGGTATCGAGCACATCCTGCGCCGAGCTGTTCGTTTGCTTGACAAGCTCGGTGATCTTTTCCATCATCACGTTAAAGCTGTCGGCCAACTGGCCGATCTCATCTTTAACTTTGAGCTCCAACCGGACGTTCAAATTCCCTCTGGAACCTTCCTCCATCAGGTTTTTCAATTTGCCCAGCGGGTGCGCGATCATCCGCACCATCCAGATACCGATCAAAATCGCAATAATGGCGACGCCAATCAGCGAGAAAATCGTAACCATCAAAATGGCGTTGGCGCTTTGGGTCAATTCTCCCGCGTCAACGGTGCCAAGCAATTTCCAGTCGGAGGATTGCTGCGTATTGAACACGGCCAAAACCGTGTTTCCGTTTGCATCGGTCGTCCGGAAGCTGCCGTGAGACTGTTTCGCGGCCGCCTCGCCGAATTTAAATTCCGATTCCTTGCCTTCATCTCCGGCTACCGACGAACCTACGACGATATTTTGGGCGTTCACCATTTGCAGCTTGGAGTTTTTGCCCAAATTCACTTCCTGCAGATAACCGTTCAACACTTCCAGATTGATATCCGCGATCAGAATGAACCGCTTCATGCTGTTGACGCTTTGCACGGATCTCACGAGACGGAATACGGAGGATCCCGCTTTTTGATCCGGCACATTAATCCACATCGTCTTGGACGATTTGGTCACATCCTCAAACCACGGCTGCTCCCGTACCGTGCCAAGGAAAGCCGAATCGGCGCTCCCGGAAGTGACATCGTCTATGGCCTTGTCCGGAGAGAGCATATACACGGCGGAAACGCCCGTAGTGGAAAATGTCAGCGTATTCAACCGAGTCCTCATTTTATTCGTTGCCGTGAACCGGTCATACTCGGACACCTCGGACAGCGACGCGTCCATAATCGCACTCTGCATTTCGTCGTCCAGGAACATTTGCTGCAGATTCTCTTCGTATTTTTGCAAAACGATATCGAGCTTTTGGGATGTTTGCACAATCGTCTGCAAATTCGCTTGTTCGGCGTTGTCCTGGATCGTCGCCTTTGCCATCTGGGAAGACAAAATGCCGATCGTTAGTACGAACACCATGATCGCCACGAAGAAAATCAGGAACAAACGTATTCCAACTGATTTGGATGGATTAACCTGTTTGGGCAGCTTATCCTTCAGCGAAACCGCCATCGCTTTCCAGTCAAATCCCGGTTTGCCGGTGTTCGCTTTTTTGGATTCCGTCCGCTCCTGCTTCTTGCTTTTCGCTTTTTTCTTGCTGTCGGCCTGTTGATCCTCGTTCTTTGGAACCAGACTCATGTTGATCACCCACCACTCATAATAGTTGACTCTCTGCCAAATAGGCTTGAGGTCATGCCTTAATACTGCTGGTATGTATGACTTCCGTCAGTAAATAGTTCGACAATAACTGACGTTCTCCTCTATAATATCGGCTGGAAATGGACTGGATTTTAAATTTTCTTAACAAAAAAGTCCCAAAACGCAAAAAAGAGGCCTTTTGTCCTAGACAAAAACAGGCCTCTAAGCATATTGCAATTTAAATTCATTTCTTCTTCCGCATCATATCGAAGTAGGATACCGGATGCTCCACTTTGATTTTAATCCGCTGCAGCGGATGTCTTGCCGCATCCAATTCATTGCCGTTCTCGTCATAAATCGTCCCGACCGTCTGCTTGAAAAATGTCCCGCCCGGCCCGAAAAATTCGACTTCCTGCCCGGGTTTAAAGTGGTTGCGCTGCTGAATGACCGCCATGCCGGTATTTTCGTCATATTCCATCACCAAACCGGCAAAGTCGTAAGGCGCCGCTTTTTCTTCCGGTTCGTAAATATGATCTTCATGGTCCGGCGTATCGTAGAAGAACCCCGTATTCAGCGGGCGATTCGCCGCTTTGTTGATTTCCTCCACCCACTCCGGCTTCAGCTGATAGTTGTCCGGATCGGCCATATAAGCGTCGATCGCCTGGCGGTAAACGTTCACGACCGTAGCCACATAATGGATCGATTTCATCCGTCCTTCGATTTTAAAGCTGTCCACCCCGGTATCGATCAAATCCGGGATATGCCCGATCATGCATAAATCTTTCGATCCCATCGTAAACGCGTTGTCGTTTTCCTCGAACAAAGGCAATTGGGTCACGCCCAATCGGAACTGCTGCAGGACTTGGCTCTCCCGTGCCTCCTCCTCGGAAACCCATGCGGCTTCCGGGCGGCCGTCCTCAAACAAATCGTATTTCCAGCGGCACGACTGACAGCAGCCCCCGCGGTTGGAGTCGCGGTCGGTAAAATGGTTCGACAGCACGCAGCGGCCGGAGTAGGAGGAACACATCGCCCCGTGAATAAAAGCCTCCAACTCGATGTCGACGTGCTTTTTGATCTCCTCGATTTCGCCCAGACTGGTCTCCCGGCCAAGCACGACCCGCGGCAGGCCTTGTTCCTTCCAAAACTTGACCGCCTGCCAGTTGACCGTCGACTGTTGGGTGCTCAGGTGCACCTCCAAGCCGGGAACGACCCGCCGCGCCGTTTCAATAATGACCGGATCGGCCACGATGATGGCGGCGATGCCGACCTCGTACAAATTCCGCAAATAATTCTCAATGCCCTCCAGGTCCTCATTGTGGGCATAAATATTGGTGGCCACGAACACTTTGGCCCCGTATTTCCGCGCGAACTCCACGCCTTCGCGCATTTCTTCAAAACTGAAATTATCCGCATTGGAACGAAGGCCGTATTTTTGCCCACCGATATACACGGCATCCGCTCCGTAATGAACGGCGAATTTCAGCTTCTCAAGATTGCCCGCCGGGGCGAGCAGCTCGGGTTTCGCCAGCCGGTAACGTTTCCCCGCATATTTCGGGATGTGTTTCTCCGCTGTCCGCATCTTCGTTCACCTCTTAGTTTTTAATTTAAATCATCCGCTAACGGACTGAAATGCTCTTATTATGCAAAAAAACAGGCGTTTCATTTTCTAACGGACTGGAGAGTCCTTATTGGCCCGAAAATGCCTAAGAATAGGCCGTTACAGGTAAAATAGAGGCTCTGGTGTCCGTTACCTTCCAAAACACCCCGATTTTCCCTTGAATAGCGGCTTTCCAGTTCGTTAGAAGTTGAAGCATGCTTCGTGTACCGTACTATCGATGGCTCAAAACCAGAAACATAGCTTGATCAAAAAATCATGAGAACTCCAGCGAAAACATAAGAACAATAAATGTCGTTATTCCGGCGATATCCGCCCACTTGAGAGAAATAGAGGAAAACTATGTCGCTATTTTAGCCGATCAAAAGGAAATGCCCACGTTCCAGACCAGTCTTAGCAAAATAAGGACAAAAAATTCCTCTATTTGGACTGAACATGTCAGGCACCGGATAATAAATACATAAAGTTCCACTATTTTCGAGGCAAACGCTTCATCGTTTTAGCAGCCGGCTATCAAGCAACTTCCTCTCAATACACCTGCTCTTTATAGAAAAAGCCAAAGGACAGCTCGCGCTCAGGGTCCTGAACGCGGCGGATGGCCTCAATCCAGGACTCGTCGAATTCGTAGCCGTCCGGGTCGCGGAAATAAGCCTCGATCGCCTGGCGATACGCGGAAATGACCACCTCGTTATAAGCCGCCGGCTTCAGCAGCGTTTCGATCTTAAAGCTGTCGATGCCCGCCCCCATCAGCACATGCAGGTCCTCCAGAATGCAAATATCGTCCGAGCTCATGATATGCGTTCCGTTCCGGTCTTCATAGATCGGGAACCTCTCCTCAGGGCGTTCGGCTTCAATCAGAAACAACCCGCGCCTGGGGCCCAGGTCGCTGCCCGGATCCACCGGGCGTCCCTGATGACTCATATAGCTCTGCACCAGCCGGCGTTTCGAATGGTAAATATTAGTCATCCCGTGCACCTGCACCTCTGCTTCAATCTGCAGCGAAGGGTGCATGCCCGTAATCTCGTCCATATTCAGCTCGCGCGCCAAAACGACCCGTGATGCGCCTTTGGACCCCCAATAATTGGCGGTCGCATAATTCGTCGAAGTCATTTCCGCGTTCCAATGCAGCCCCAACTCGGGCGCAACTTCGCGCACCGTCTGCAGCACCGCCGGATCGCCGAACTCCACCCCGTCGGCACCGCAATCGGCCAACCGCTTCACGTAATCGGGCAAATCCTCCAGCAGTTCGTTCGACATCAGGTTATTCACGCTTACGTAGATTTTGGCTCCCCGCTCATGTCCAAGGCGAACAGCCGCGGCAATTTCGTCCGGCGAAAAATCGCCGGGAAGCCGCATGCCGTATTTGGCTTCACCAATCATAGCCGCATCCGCTCCGGCCGCCAAATAACGCTCCAGCTCCTTCAGCGATCCCGCGGGAACGAGCAGCTCCGGTTTTTTCGTCATACAGTTACCACCCTTATTTTTCGGCCATAGCCTTGCTAGTCTCGATGTTTTTCAAATGCTCCGCGTACGTTTTGGCAAATAGATGCTCGCCGCTTCCGTCTTTTTTCGTCACATAAAAAAGATATTCCGAAGCCGTCGGCGCCAGCGCCGCCTCAATCGATTTAAGGCTCGGCGCCGCGATCGGGCCGGGCGGCAAACCTTCGTAAAGATAAGTGTTATAAGGGCTGTCCACGCTGCGTAAATCGGAATTCAGCAGCCGCTCCTTCGGTTTGTCCAGCACGTACTGCACCGTTGCGTCGATCTCCAGCTTCATATGCTGCGCAAGCCGATTGTAGATGACGCCGGCCACGATGCTCCGCTCCTCGTCAACGACGACTTCCCGCTCCACCAGCGAGGCTACCGTCATCAGCTCGTTTAAGCTCAGCCCGCGCTGCTCCAATTTTTGCCGGAAGTCCGGAATTTCGTTTAACCTTTTCTCCATTTCCTGAAGCATACGCTCAGCGATATCCCGCTCGGTGCTGCCTTTTTTCAGCTCATAGGTTTCCGGGAACAGATATCCTTCCAGCCGATAGGTCAATTTGTCGTTTTGCGGAATTTCCTTCAGCAATTCACTGTCCAGCCCGGAAGCATCTCCCGCCACCTTTAAAAAAACATCCTTGTCGACGGTGCCCTCTTCGCTCAGCTTATCGGCCATTTGCTTGACCGTAAACCCTTCGGGGATGGTAAACCGGACCATTTCCGTTTTCACGACATCGCCGCTGTTCAGTCTGGCAATGATTTCGTCATACGTCGCCCCCGGCTTGAATTCATAAACCCCTGCTTGAAAGTGACTGCCTTCGGACTTCCATTTCAAGTAGGACCGGAATAATAATGAATTTTTAATAAGTCCCTGCTTCTCCAGCAAATCCGCAATTTTACCGGTGCCCGTTCCGGGCTCGATCGTTATTTTAATGGCCTGTTCCGACGCCTTGACAGGCTGCATGCCCGTATATACGTAAGCACCCGCAGCACCTGCCGCGGCAATCGCGAGCACGATCAATATGCTCAGCCATTTTAGCGCCTTTTTCAATCGCTCAACTCCTTTACAGCCAAAAAGAGCGGTTGTTAACCCGCTCTTCCCAGACCGTTCTTATCCGCTTCGTGCTTAGAACCTGGTTTTACGTTTCATTCCGGGAACGTCAATTCATCATAAAGCTCGGATACGTTCTCCCACTCATCGTCGTTGTCGATGGTAATGAGCTCCAAAGATCCGCCCGCCGCTTCCACGATTTTAAAAATCTCCGGTTCATCGTCCCGGCCGGCTTGTTCCGGCAGCAGGACAGCGTAGGCCGCCCCGGCCACGTCAAACTCCCGTTCGACCTTGTAGTAGGCCGCTTTGCCGGACTCATCCTCCAGTTCCACAACCGGGCCGTAGGCGTCGCGCACGCGCGAAGTCCAAACGACTTGATCCGCCGTGTACTCAGTCATGATCATCTTCTCCGTCGAACTCGTCGATCAGCGTGTTGAACGTCTCTTCCACGATCTCCCATTCTTCGTCGCTTTCAATCGTGTACAGCTTCAGATCATCGCCGTCTTCCTCGTAACGGAATGCGTATACCTCTTCGCCCTCTTCATCCTCGTTTTGATCGGAATCCAGAGGAACGACCATCATATACTTATTGTCGGAACCGTCAACTTCGAATTTCATAATCACTTCGAATTCTTCTTCATTTCCCTCTTCATCGGGAATATAAATAATTTCCGGCTCTTCTTCATTACCGATACGATCTTTAGACATGAGCGGGTCCTCCTCACAATTTACTCTTAGAGTCTAAATAATTTTGTAAAATCAAACTGGCGGCCATTTTGTCCACGACCCCTTTGCGTTTCTTTCTGCTGACGTCCGCCTCGAGCAGCGTCCGCTGCGCCGAGACGGTCGTTAGCCGCTCATCCCAAAGATGAACGGGCAGATTCAGCCTGCTCCGCAGGTCGTCGGCAAAAGCCTTGCATATTTCTCCACGGGGACCGATCGAGCCGTTCATGTTCTTGGGAAGCCCAACTACGATCTCTTCCACTTCATGCTGCTGCGCCAGCTCCGCGATCCGGTCGAATTCTCCGCCTTCCTTGCGGCGTTCGATCACTTCCACGCCTTGGGCGGTCCAACCGAACGCATCGCTGACGGCCACCCCGATCCGGCGGTCCCCGTAATCCAGACCCATAATTCTCATGCGTTGCTCCTTTAAAATACGTGTTCAAAAAAGTCGGCTTTTCAACACCGAAGCGTATGCTTCCGAAGTGCGTTTTTCAAAACGCTTTAGGTCGGATGAAGCTAGGACTGAGCAGCGGAGCTGAACGTTTTCGGAGAAAATGGCTTGGCCCGGCTGAATTCAAGATTCGACGCCGAATCCCCTTCTTGTCCTGCTTCGTGATCAAAAGTCGGCTTTTTGAACTTTAACGGTGGCCGGCCATGTAGTACCGAACCAACTCTTCAATTAATTCATCGCGCTCTTTCTTGCGCACCAAGCTTCGCGCGTTGTTATGCCGCGGTATATACGCAGGATCCCCCGACAGCAAGTAACCGACGATCTGGTTGACCGGGTTGTATTCTTTCTCCTGCAGGGCTTCGTATACCGTTAATAGAATTTCCTTGGCTGACGCCTCCTGCTCATCGCCCTTGACGTTAAACTTGACGGTTTTATCCATGGAGTCCATGATGACACCTCGCTTCTTCAGACATCCCTATATGATCGCAGCCGGCTTCCTCTTAGCCTAATCATACTATACCATATCATGGGTTCCTTAAGGAAATTTTCGGCAGTCCCCGTCAAATTTTTATCGCCGGTTTCAGCCTTGAGATGCGATCAGTTGCTCAGCCAGCTTCAAGGCTTCGTCCAGCTTGCCGGCATCCTTCCCTCCGGCTTGGGCCATGTCCGGCCGGCCGCCGCCGCCGCCGCCGCAAACCGCCGCAATTTCCTTGACAAGCTTACCGGCGTGAAGTCCGCGTTCTACAGCATCCTTCGGCACGGCTACGACAAAATTCACCTTGTCCTCCATTGGCGCGCCCAGCACGAGCACGGCATCGGGGAGCTTGGCCTTCAGCTCGTCGGCCAGACCGCGCAGCGCCTCCATGCTGCCGGCTTGCACCTTGGCAGCGAGCAGGCGGGTATCGCCTACGCTGACAACTTTGCTGGTCAGTTCACCGGCTTCGATGGCGCTGAGTTTGCTCTGCAGCGACTCGTTTTCCCGGCTTAGCTCCTTCAATTGTTGATACAGACCCTCGATCCGTTTCGGCACGTCGCTTACGTTCGCTTTAAGCAGGCCGGCCGCTTGATTCAGCAGGTCCAGCTGGCCATCCAGGAACAAGTAAGCGCCGCGTCCGGTCACCGCCTCGATCCGGCGCACGCCGGAACCGATGCCGCTTTCGCTGACGATCTTGAACAGGCCGATTTCGGCCGAGTTGTTCACGTGGCAGCCGCCGCACAGCTCCAGGCTGTAGTCGCCGACCTTCACAACGCGGACGATGTCGCCGTATTTCTCGCCGAACAGCGCCATGGCGCCCATCGCTTTCGCTTCGTCGATCGGTTTGAGCAGCGTGCTGACCGGCAACGCCTTCCAGATCTGCTCGTTGACGCGACGTTCGATTTCAGTCAACTCCTCCGGCGAAATGCTGCCGAGATGGGAGAAGTCAAAACGCAGACGCTGCGGCTCGACGAGCGAGCCCGCTTGGTTGACGTGTTCGCCCAGCGTTTCCTTCAAAGCTTTGTGGAGCAGGTGGGTGGCCGTATGGTTTTTGACCGTATGGGCCCGCTGCTCCTTGTCGACCGCCGCAGTTACGCTCATGCCGACCCGCAGCTCGCCGGATTCCACCGTCACCTGATGCACATGCTGGCCGTGCGGCGCTTTGAACAAGCCATCCACTTTGGCGTTGCCCGACTCGCCGCGGATGATCCCCTGGTCGCTCACCTGGCCGCCGCTTTCCGCGTAAAAAGGCGTAACTTCCAAAATGATCTGCCCCGTCTTGCCGGAGGCGAGCGTGTCGACGAACGTTTCGTCCGCGATAATTGCCACGATAGTGGTGTTTACTTCAAGCTCATTATATCCAACGAACTCTGTTTTAGTCGTAAAATCCGCCAACACGCCGCCCTGTACCTTCATGCTGCCGCTATCGTGCCGGGCCGACCGGGCGCGCTCTCGCTGCTCCTCCATTGCGGCTTCAAAACCTTCACGATCGACGCCAAGGCCTTGCTCCGCCGCAAAGTCTTCGGTCAAATCAAGCGGGAAGCCGTAGGTATCGTACAGTTTAAACGCATCCGCCCCGCCGATGAACGTGCGGCCGGCCGCTTTCGCATCGGCGCTGATTTCGGCCAAAATTGCCAGTCCTTCGCTGAGCGTTTCGTGAAAGCGCTCCTCTTCGGCATGAACGACTTTCTCGATAAACTCCCGTTTCGTCACGATGTCCGGATAATAGCTGCCCATAATTTCCCCGACAGTTTCCACCAGGCCAAACATGAACGGTTTGTCCATCCCGATCAGCTTGCCGTAGCGCACGGCCCGGCGCAGCAAGCGGCGGATGACGTAACCGCGCCCTTCATTGGACGGCAGCACGCCGTCGGCCACGGCGAAAGCGACTGTACGGATGTGGTCGGCGATCACTTTGAGCGCAACGTCGCTGTCTTCGGCTGCCTTGTATTGGATTCCAGCCATTGCCGCCGTCTTGGCGATAATCGGCTGGAACAGATCGGTGTCGAAGTTGGAGTCCACGTTTTGCAAAATGGAAGCAAACCGTTCCAACCCTGCGCCGGTATCGATGTTTTTGTTGGGCAGCGGCGTGTAGCTGCCGTCTTTGTTATGGTTGAATTGCGAGAACACCAGGTTCCAGACTTCCAGAAAACGTTCGTTCTCGCCCCCCGGATACATTTCCGGATCGGACAGAGCGCCGTAAGCGTCCCCGCGGTCGTAGAAAATTTCGGTACACGGTCCGCAAGGACCTTCGCCGATATCCCAGAAGTTGTCTTCCAGCTTGACGATCCGCTCCGCCGGGATGCCAATCTTCTCGTTCCACAGCTTGTACGCTTCTTCATCTTCGGGATAGACAGTTACCGATAAGCGCTCCGGATCGAAGCCGATCCACTGGGGACCGGTCAGAAATTCCCAGGCCCAGGTAATCGCTTCTTCCTTGAAATAGTCGCCAATGGAGAAGTTGCCCAGCATCTCAAAAAACGTATGGTGCCGCCGCGTTTTGCCGACGTTTTCGATATCATTCGTACGGATGCATTTTTGCGAGTTGGCCAGACGCGGATTTTCCGGCTTCACCCGGCCGTCAAAATACGGCTTCAGCGGCGCCATACCAGCGTTGATCCACAGCAGCGACGGGTCGTTATGCGGAACGAGCGAGGCGCTCGGTTCGATTTTGTGGCCTTTGCCGGCGAAAAACTCCAGCCATTTGGAACGGATTTCACTTGCTTTCATAGTTTTTAACCTCCTAGAGTTCATATACAAATAAAGTGCGGCGCCCTTAATTGAATCCCCGCGATCACCGGCAAAAATAACGGCATTGGGGGACGTTATTTTGGGGACTTGGCCTGTTTTACCGAAGATAGCGGTAATTTTAGGCGTTATTCCGTCAGCACCTTAAGGAAACGTGCCCATTTGCTGCTCCCGCCCGAAAATAACGCCAAAAAAGTCCTCTATTTACGGCTTGACCGGGGAATCCGCGAGATAAGGCCTATTTTTTCCGCTATTCAGCACCGGCTCGTAACTCCTCGCGGAACAACAAAAAAACGCCCCTGAAATTCAGGGACGATTAAATCGCGGTACCACCCTGGTTATCGCTTCCGCCGCCGTCCGAAGACCGGCACACCGTATAGCGATCGCCTCATTGGTCCGGTAACGGGGACCTCGCCGGTGAATTTGGACTCACACTCCGAAATCAGCTTTCCGTCCGCGCGATATTTCGGGTTCTCTCAGCCGACGCTTTTTCAAGGGGGCGTTAACGCCCGGCCTGAAGCGAAGGAACCCTTCTCTGATAAATCCGCGATTCGAACGTACTCCATTTCATCAACGTTTTCATCTTATTTCAAACATATTATTTTTAGTATATAAGGCGAAAAACGCGCTGTCAATGCACCTTTACACTGGATGGCACCGATGCGCTAACACTGGGCGGTATTGTGGGGAATCCGGCCAACTCCCCTCCGGCACCGGAATCCCTTCACATCGCCTTGCGCCGTACATAGTAGCTGAAAAAATGCTGAATGATCACCTTCACCACGGCGAACAGCGGCACGGCCAAAATCAGCCCCGGAACCCCGGCGATCTCCCCGCCGACCAGCAGCGCGAAAATGATCAGCATCGGGTGCAAATGCAAACTGCGGCCGACCACCTGCGGCGAAATGACGTTGCTTTCGATCGTTTGGCAAAGCATGTTGACGAGCAGCACGAACAGCACCATTTTCCAGGAAATCGTGGAAGCCATGACAAGCGCCGGGGCGGCGCCGAGAAAAGGCCCCAGATAAGGAATGATATTACAGACGGCGACAACCCCGGCGAGCAGCAGAGCAAACGGCATCCCGATCAACATGTACCCGATGTAAGCCAGCACGCCGATAATGACGCAAACGAGCAACTGCCCCCGAATGTAATTGCCGAGTGCCTGGTCGATTTCCCTCAGCAGCGTGATAAGCGATTTGCGGCGCGAACGCGGAAGATATCGCAGCACGAGCCGTTCGATCAGCTCAATGTCCTTCAGCATGTAGAAAATGAGAAAAGGGATGATAAACGCGTTAAAAACGACCCCGATCGTAGCCCCGATATTGTCCAGGAAACGGGAAATCGCACTCGCCAGCCTGTTCTCGAACTGAAAAAACCAGTTGTTCATCCCCATGCGGACGCTGCCCGGCAGAAGGCCATTATCCCAGTTGCTCATCATCTGCTGCGTATGAATGGTCAATTCCGGCAAATGCTCCCCCAGCTCTTCCAGCTGCTCCACGAACATCGGGATGACGTTCATCAAAATGACCGAAAGCGCGGTCAGAAACACCGCATAGATCAGCAGCACCGCGATCGTTCGCGGCACTTTGCGCCCGCCGAGCATGCGAACGACCGGATTTAGGACGTAGGAGATGATGATGGCGATCACGAACGGGGCAAGCACCGCTTTGAGAAAACCGTAGACCAGCGCAAACATCGGGCGAAGCAGCCAAATGAAGTACAAAATCAGCAGCCCGAGCAGCAGCCAAACCCCATAGCGGAATGCCTTGCTGTTGAAGATCGGATTCATGCGCGATTCCTCCTTGGAAAGCGGATTGGCTACAGTTCATTATTTGCCAGCGGAGGGAAAAATAATCGTATGTGCTTTGGGTTCTGGCTAATCCAGGCTAATCCAAGGCTATGCTAACTATGCCATCTATGGCCAACTATGCCAAATCCAGCGAGATGCAAAAGTGCAGTCCGTTTCGCCCAAATGGCTCCGACTTCTACGTTGGACGTTACTCTAACGGACACCAGCGACCTTAACCGCCCATTTCCCGGGTATTTCCCAGCCTAACGGACACAGGCGACCCTATTTCGCTCTAAACCCGTTCATCCAGGACGTTTTGAGGTAAATAACGTCATCTGTGTCCGTTACATTTTGCAAACCCCCGTTTTCCCTCAAATAACGGCTCTGGTGTCCCTTAGCCCCCAGGCCCCTCTTCTCCTCCCCTCTCCACCTGCGCTTCGCCCTCTACTATGCCCATGCCCGAAAATTTTATAAATTCTAAGAGGTTAAGAAAGACCGCCGGAGGAATTTGTTCCGGCGGTCCCTTTAGCCTCATCAATTAGCGAGCCTTACTCAGCTCCTCGTAATGGCGCAGCGCGGCTTGAACAATCGGGTGGTCCGCTCCAAGCCCCGTGTACTTCGCAAGGGTGCTCTCCGGCCCGGCCCCCCGCAGATGAGCCTGAAGCTCCTCTACTTCCACGTCGTCCGCCGCGGTGAAGAACAACGCCGCCGCCATTGTCCGCGCCAGGTATTCATACCCGAGCCCGCGCTCATTAGCTTGCGTCGCCGGGGAGACGAGCCGGTCGCCGGGGGACAGCTTGCGGATCGGCGAGCGGCCGACGCGCGACACTTCATCGGTCAGCGCCGGATTGGCAAAGCGCTGAAGCGTCGTGTCTATGTAGGCCTGATGCTCCGCTTCCTTGAAGCCGTGCTTGGCTATAAGCACCGCTCCCGACTCGGCCAGCACAGAACGGACATGTCCGTCTACTTTTTCATCTTTCATCGCTTCCTGTATAGTAGCGTAACCTTGCAATTGGCCGATGTAGGCCGCGGAGCAGTGCCCTGTGTTAACGGTAAACAGCTTTCGTTCGATATACGGCTCCAGCCGGTCCACATAATGCACGCCCTCGACTTTATGGAAGCCTGCGAACATTTGCGATTGATCCACCGCCCATTCGTAAAAAGGCTCCACGACGACCTGAAGCGGATCTTCGTGCTGCTGCAGCGGAACGATCCGGTCCACCGCCGCGTCCGGAAATGCGACCGTTTGATCCGCCCAGCGGCGCATCTCTTCATCGAGCAGCGCATACACGTGCTCCTTCAACTGGGAGCTGCCGCCAATGGCGTTTTCGCAGGCGATGACGTGAAGCTTCGCCTCAGGTTTGCCCTGTTTGCGCAGCTTGAGGCCTTCGGCAATCGTTCCGGCGATATGCTTCAGGATCGAAACGCCCACCGCCGTCGTCACCAGATCCGATTCCGCGATCGCCCGCGCCGCTTGCTCCGGCTCGCTCATGCTGTTCAGGGCGGTGACGCCCGTAACACTCAGCGTCTCGCGTTGTTCGCTGGCGAGGATGACGGGGTATTCCCCGCGCCGTTTCAATTCGGAAACGACGCGGTCATTTACGTCAACAAAGCAAACCTCGTAACCCGAACGGGACAACAGCAGCCCGATAAATCCTCTTCCGATATTGCCTGCGCCAAAATGGACTGCCTTCATCATTACATGCCCCCTTCGAGGATATCGGCAATTTCTTCTTCGGTTGCGGCGTTCATGATGCGTTCCAAGTTCGATTCTTCGGTGAAGATCATGGCCACGTTGGTCAGCACCTCCATATGGTCGCCGCCGGCCGCGGCGATGCCGATCACGATAAACGCCGGCTCATCGCCGCCGAAATCGACGCCTTCCGGAAAACGGACGACCGACAGCCCTGTGGAGAAAATCAGGTTTTTCGCTTCCTTTGTCCCGTGCGGGATGGCCAAGCCGCCGCCCATGTAAGTAGAAACGATCTCTTCGCGCTCCAGCATTTTATCGACGTATTCCGGGGCGACATGGCCGGCGTCAACCAGCAGCTTGCCGGCCATGCGGATGGCTTCGTATTTGTCTTTGGCCTTACCGTTCAGGATAATTTTTTCTTTAGACAGCATTTTCATATTTATTTTCTCTCCTTTTCCACTAATATCCTACCAATTCCTATCAATAGTTCTCAACATACTGCAACAGTTCCGCCGCCAAAAAATCGCGGATATCCGCGCGCTCCCCGGTTTCGAGCAGCTCGATCAACTCCGGCTTGAGCAGCAGGGCGCTGATTTCGCTAAGCACCTCCAGGGTTTCCCTAGGCAGCTCCCGCGGGGCCAGCATAAACAGGATGGCGCTTATTCGGGTATCTCCGTCCAGCACCACGGGCTCCGCCATCCGGAACAAAGCCAGCGAACGATAGTTCACAAACCGTGTACGGGTATGGAATAACGCGAGCGAGGTGCCGGGAATGACTTGACTGGCCATTTTTTCGCGTTCCAGCAGGCGGTCGGCGACGGCGTCAATATCGGACATCGCGCTGATGTTTTCCGGCAGCTCCCGGAATGCTCCGGTTCCGGGAGAGACGGCGGCGCTCTCCGGAAAAGTAGCGTTTATCTCTTTGAGTGCCGCCAAAACCGTCTCGCGCAGGGAATAACCCGCGTTATCCATTTCTCCCACCACGAACTGATTCAGCAAAAGGATGATTTCATCCAGCATGGAGCTTAGGCTGCGCAGCCGGTCGTACGCCCTCGTTTTGGCCGGATCTTTGTGCGGAGCATTTTTCCTCGTTTTGAGCGTCGTATTTTGCACAAAGTGGAGCAGCCGGTCGCTGTCCTCGTCCGTCAGCAAAGGACTGAGCCTAACGTACCGATCGGACGGAAGCGGCAGATCAATCGTGGAGATGATCAAATCGTAATCTTCCTCCGGCAGGCGTTTGGCTTCATACCAGGACACGTTCCCCATCACTTCGATCTGCGGCATTTCCTTGGCCAGCCGCGTAGCCAGCAGCTTGGAAGAGCTGAGCCCGCTGGAGCAGACAAGAATGGCCCGGACGTTTCGGCCCAGCTGATTCAGGCGTTCTACCGACGCGCCGAAGTGCATGACCAGAAAACCGATTTCTTCGTCGGGCACCTCCAAGCTCGCGCCGCTTTCGTTCATCGCTTCCCGCACGATGTAGAACAAATCCTCGTAATCTTTGCGGATTGCGCCGAGCAGCGGGTTGCGGATTCTTGCCCCTTCGCGGATCCGTTTGAACGCCGGGCCCATATGCTCGAGCAAGCCGCTGCGGAGCAGACGGTCCTCCTGAAACGGGATGCCGGTCCGCTTCACCACATTGTCCGTCAGCCGGGACACGATGTCCACCAGCTCCATGTCCGCCTGTACCAATTCCGGCGAAGCATCCTTGGCCTGATGGAACAGGCGGCACATATATCGGGCCTCTTCCGGCGGAAACCACAGCTCCAGCTTCTCGCCCAACAGTGCGGCAAAACGTTCCGTTTCGCCTTCTCCCGGCTGTTCATCGCTTCCTCCCAGGGACGACATTCCCTGATCTGCACCGGACACGCGCCGTCCCGCCCTAATGCGGTTTACGGTTACGGCCAGGTTGATCAGCAGCTGTGTGTAGGCCTTTTCGGACAAGTGCTCGGTCCAGTCCCAGTTCATTTGCCACAGCGTATTTTCCACGGTCATCAGATGCTGCGAACCCGCCGCGTCCAACAAGTGAACAATGGCCGCCGACCACCTTCGTTCGGATGAACCGCCGATCAGATCGGAGTAGTCCAAATGATCGGAAGCTAATTGGCAAATAGCGGCCCTTTTGCCAATCTCCCCTCCAACGATTTCCACCCCGTACCCTCTCCGGCGAACCAGTTCCTGCCCGAAGCGGCGAATCCACGGCTCGACCTCATCGAGATCGCTGCTTACGGTAGCCGCTGTCACTTTCAAATCATGAGCCAGCGTAAACAGCTTGCATGGCTCATGTTCATCCAGCAGACGGCAGATCAGCATAATCTTCCGCTCTTCTCCGGAGTAATCGCCGGGGCTGCCCTCGAGCAGCAGCCGGCGCGCTTCCTTCAGGCGTTCCTGTTCGTCTTCACCCGGGGTATCGCTCCAAACGGAAATGCCCGTGCCGGATTTGCGGTACAGCATCAGGCCGAAATAGGCGAGGCTTTTCTCGATTTCGTCCATTTCCCGGTGCACCGTCCTGACGCTTACCCCGATATCGGCAGCGATCTCGGCGGCGGTCATGCCCGTTTTCCGCCCGAGCAGAAGCAAAAAAATCTGCTTTTGCCGGGCGGTCATTTTCCTCACTAGAACTCCCCCCCTCAGAAAAACAGACACAAAACACCGGCGGATCGAACCGCCAGTGTTTTGCCCTAGTATCGTCCCCGCGAGCTTAGTCTTTCAGCCGTTCAACCAGCTCGTCGTATTTCGGACTCTTCAGGAAATTGTCGATGGAGATATGCTCCGCGTTCGGCCGGTTCGCCTTTGCGCGCTCCGTGAGCGTTTTTTGCGTAATGACGATATCCGCATCTTCCGGAATCTCGCTGACCGCCGAATTGACGACCGTCACCTTAACCCCGGCATCCTGCATTTTTTTGCGCAGCACCGAAGCGCCCATGGCGCTCGAGCCCATGCCGGCGTCGCAGGCGAATACGATTTTGTCGACCGTATCCTTGCGAACGCTTGTAACCGCTTCAGCCGCCGCTTGCGTATTCATGCCGGCGGATTTCATCTCTTTCATTTTTGCCGAAGCTTCTTCCAAATCCAGTTCTTCATCGTTTTGCTTACCCGTTTTAAGCAGCAAAGACGCAACCAGGAAGGAGACAACCGCAGCTACGATGACACCGCTGAACATCGGCAGGAATCCGCCTTTCGGCGTCATCATAATGTAAGTGAGAATACTGCCTGGAGAAGGCGCCCCGGAAAGAGCGGCACCGGTCAACTGGAACGTAAACGTACCGGCTACGCCGCCGGCAATCGCGGCAAGAATCAGCACCGGCTTCATCAGGATGTACGGGAAGTAAATCTCATGAATCCCGCCGAAGAAGTGGATGACGACCGCACCCGGAGCGGATTGCTTCGCCGAACCGCGTCCAACCAGCCAGTAGGCCAGCAGGATACCAAGGCCCGGGCCGGGGTTCGATTCCAGCATGAACAACATGGATTTACCTACCCGCGCGACTTCTTCAGCCGCGAGCGGGGTAATAACACCGTGGTTGATGGCATTGTTCAGGAATAACACCTTGCCGGGTTCGATAATGATATTGACCAGCGGCAGCAATTTGGCATCCACCAGGAAGTTCACCCCGGAAGACAACACCTTGCTGATCGCTTGAACGAACGGGCCTACGCCGGAGTAAGCTCCCAACGCCATCGCGCCGCCAAAAATGCCGATCGAGAAGTTGTTGACCAGCATTTCGAAACCGGAACCGATTTTGCCTTCAATCGCTTTATCGAACTGTTTGATCAACCAAGCCGACAAAGGACCTACGATCATCGCGCCAAGGAACATCGGAATGTCGCTGCCGACGATAACCCCCATCGTCACGATGGCGCCGGTGACGGCCCCGCGTTTGCCGTGGATCATTTGCCCGCCGGTGTAGCCGATCAGCAGCGGCAGCAAATATTTGATCATCGGGTCGACCAGTTTGGCCAAATATTCGTTTGGAATCCAACCGGTCGGAATAAACAAGGCGGTAATCAAGCCCCAGGCGATAAAAGCGCCGATGTTCGGCATGACCATGCCGCTAAGCGCACGGCCGAACTGCTGCACCTTCACCCGGGCTCCGCCGGTTCCCTTTGGTTGTGTTTTGGTTTGTGCTATAGCCATAAAGAGAAACCTCCTTCAAAAATTGTGCGGACCACCACAAACTTTATCATTTACCGTGTTCCTAATCTCATCCTAATTCAAAGCGCTTTCTTTCTCAATGAAATCAAAACACGGTTTCGTCATGATCATTGTTGACAATTTTATAGGAGCAGAAAAAAAGCCGTCCCTCTATTCCGATATAATAGATGGACAGCTTTCAGCATTTCCGCAGGCGGAAGCGAATATATATCTTTTAAGAAGAAGCTTGGATCTGCGGGAATTCCTGCACGATTTCCTCGCCGAAAAACAAGTCATCCAGGGAACTCAGCGTCCCGTCCTCCTCCACTTGATAAACCGACATCTTATCGCCGTTTACCGTCAGCTCGATAAAGCATCCCCAGCAGTAAAACTGATGGGAACCGATTTTGCCGATATCCTTGGAATTGCAATTTGGACATTTCATCATTGACCGACCACCTACCGTTCGTAAAAATTCATGGCTTTTCAAGCAACTGCTCGCTGCTTCGGGGCACCATGATCGCATTTTCCCCTCGGGTCATTTCCGGGACAAAGGGGAGCATTTTCCGCCCTTCCATCAGATCGGTGAAAAACCCGTCGCTTATTTCAATTCCAGTAATTGTGTTGCCCAATTCGTGTTCAAAATAAACATCCGTGACGTATCCGATCCGAATCCCGTCCTCCGTAAGTACGGACAGATCCTTCAATTTGCCGGGTCCGGACAAAAACGTATTTTGTATATGCTCGGCTTCCCATTTGCAGACAGCCTGTTGATTGCGTATCATCACAGCATCTTCGCCGTAAGCGGCGATATCGTCCCAGAGCACCACCTTAACGCTGGAATGAAACAGAGATCTGTTCTCCAGCTGAATGCCCGTGATCGACCAATCGCCCCCCAGCAAGACATCAAGGACTTTCCCGACCCGCTTGCCTTGTTCCACATCAAAGACAGCCAAGCCGATCATCTCCTGCATTCTCATGAATCGACGACACTCCCTGCTGGCATTTCCCTTGATTACTTAGCCGAACTCAACCTCCCTTCGCAAAAGCTGGACAACCCCTGTTACGAGTGCCCATGATTTCTTTTACGAAGACGTTCCAAAATGGTTGCAATTTTTTCAGCGGTCTGCACAACTTCTTCTTTAGTATTACCCCATCCGAAGCTAAAACGAATCGCCGAACGCAAAAATGCCTCAGATACATGCATCGCCTCAAGCACATGCGACGGTTCCAGCGACCCTGAGGTGCAGGCCGATCCGCTTGAAGCGGCGATCCCTTCCATATCCAGGTTCATCAGCATCGTCTCCGAATCACACTCGGGAAAACTGATATTGACGATATGCGGCAAATGCTCCGTAGGATGGCCGTTGACGTGGAATCGTTCGCGCGTAATGCGCTCCTCCAGCGCGTTTAGCAATTCCCGGCGCAGCTTGGCCTCATGGGCGGTCCGCTCCTCCCGCTGCGACGCTACCAGTTCCACCGCCTTGGCGAAGCCGGCGACCCCCGCCATGTTTTCCGTACCCGCGCGGCGTTTTCTTTCCTGAACTCCGCCATGTAGAATCGGCTCAATCACCAGGTCCTTCCGCACATACAAAGCCCCGACTCCTTGCGGACCATTGATTTTGTGGGAGGAGAAACTCATCAGATCGACCGGAAGCTCGCTTACGGAAAGCGGAATCGAACCAAGCGCTTGCACGGCGTCGACGTGAAACACGATCCCCTGCTTCCTGGCGACTTGTCCGATCTCCTCAATCGGCTGAATCGTCCCAACCTCGTTATTGCCGTACATCACGCTGATCAGGATCGTATCCGGCCGAATCGCCTCCCGCACCTGCTCCGGATGCACCTGGCCGTACCGGTCGGCCGGCAAATACGTTACCTCGAAGCCGCCCTTTTCCAAACGCTCGCAGGCATGCAGGACGGCGTGATGCTCAATGGCCGTCGTAATGATGTGGCGCCCTCTATCTTTAAGGGCAGCCGCCGTACCGAACAGCGCCAGGTTGTCGCTTTCCGTGCCGCCGCTCGTAAACACCAGCTCATCCGGACGGCAGCCGATGCGCGAGGAGATCGCATCCCGCGCCCCGTTGACGAGCCGCTTGGCGGCGCGGCCGTAAAAATGCACGCTCGAGGCGTTGCCGAACTGCTCCCGCATCACGTTCAGCATTGTTTCCGCAACCAGCGGATGGACCGGAGTGGATGCGGCATGGTCCAGGTATATTTTCATGAATATCACCTTATCCGGTATACTTTTAATCATGCATATTATATATTTATTCCAGAAAAATTCGCAATCAAACCGTTATTTCTTAAGTCAACGTGAGACTTTCTCAGGCTGCCCGGACAAGCCGTAGAAAAACAATTCCATCCACCCGTCCATATTCCTGATTTCGCCTTCCTCGCGGGAAGCCGCCGCCCAATATCGCCCCAGCTCATTTCGGTACATCGTAAAGTAGAGCATGGCCGTCTCATCCGTCCGGTCTTTATGAATATATCCTTCTTGCTTTCCCAGCGCAACAAATTTCATAAAAAAGTCCATTACTTTCTGCTCGCTATACCTTTCCATCATCTGTACCAATCCGCCCAATTCGGAAGAGGAAGCTTTCAAAAGTTCATCCGAGATGGCCGTTAAATTTTTGGCTTCCAGCAGCATGATTTCCCTAGTTTTCTCCGGAAACGAAAGCTCTGAATCAAGAATAAGCTCATATTGTTCGAGCTGCTTATCCATCCAATTTACTAACATATCGGCATAAAGCCGCTCTTTGGTCCCAAAGTAGTTATAGATGGTGGCGGGAGAAACCTTGGCCTTTTGAGCGATTTCGTTCACGCTGACCTTCTGGAATCCGTGTTTGGAAAATAACTGAAATGAAACTTCGAAGATCTGCTGGATTTTTTTCTGCTTCCGCCGTTCAAAACCGTTCATTTGCTTCACCTCACAAGTAGTTTATCCCATGTTTTAGAGTAATTCAACGTTATCAGTACAAATCTATTGAAAAATGCACTCAGCACAAATATAATAAATTTTGTAGTATATGAGTCTATATACTACAAAACTATAAATCATAAGGAGTGTATGGTAATGAAACAAATCAGGATCCCTTCATTTTTGCATGATGTTTTTGGCGAGACACAGCGGATCGGGTCCATTCTGGCCATCTTGCTGTTTGGTGCCCTGCTGACCACGGCGTTATATTTGCGGTTCCCCGAACTCACGGACAATTTGCCAATCTGGCGCAGCGCCATCGCATTGTTATTGATCTTCGATATTTTCTCCGGCTGCGTGGCCAATTTTACGGCTTCCACCAGCAACTTTTACGCGGCGCGGAAAATAAATCGCATCGTATTCATCGCCATCCATTTTCATATTGTAGTTGTCGCCCTTTTATTAAATACGGATATTGGGTACTCGATAGGGGTATGGGCATATACGATCACAGGGGCATTTATCGTCAATGCTCTGATCGGCAAACCTTCGCAGCTCTTTACCGCAGGATTGCTCTTGTCCATCGGCCTGGGCTGTATCCCTCTGCTGCCGAATATGCAGCCGTACATGTTGATCACGAGCTTATTATTTATGCTCAAGGTACTGTTCAGCTTCTCGGTGGATCATTACGGCAAATCATTAATCGGCACGGGTAAACGGGCATGAGTACTTCATCCAAAATATCCAGGCTGACTAAATCGGACAAAGCCCGATTTGTATCCGTCATGAGCGAGGCGTTTGCGCGGGACCCCTTATTCCTGCATTTATTCGGTGATACTCGGCAGGGCGGAAAAGCCGCAACCAGTCTGACCGCCTTTGTTTCCTTTATGTTCGATAAAAGCTTTTTGCTCCATGAAGAGGTATGGGGCTATTTTGAAAATGGAGAATTGCTGGGGACTTACGTCGTGGAGAAGCCCAATGCAAGCAAATCTCAGAATACGAAAGGATACTTATTGCTGGCAGGGAGGTTGATCCCTTTGCTTCTTCAAATGTCCGGGGCAACTTTAAATCTGCTGAATTCCTATATGAAAGTCACCAGATCCGCGGTTCCCCCGTTGGCTCATCACTACCTGATTATGATTGGGGTAAACCCGGAGGATCAGGGCAAGGGAATCGGCGGAACACTGCTGAAACATCTGCTTAATACGGTAGATAATGACGGCAAGTCTTTTGGAATCGCGCTGGATACGGAGAAAAAAGAAAATGTAGATTTGTACCGGAAATTCGGATTTTCTTTCAGCCAAGAAACACAAATCGGCCATTTGCCCGTTTACTGCATGTTTTATCGAAAACCTCCCCTTTAAATGAAATGGGCACGATTCAACATATTTCCTTCCTTTAACCGTAAATTTATAGCATAATAATTATAACGTTATAATGATAAAACAGACGGGTAAAGGGGGGAGGTTATTCGTGCCCAAAACAGCAAACCATTCAAAGCCGATGTTCGGCATCCCGGCCAGGTGGAATCATTTCACATCCAAACTTCTGCTTAAATACACGGTATCCTATATTTTAATGTTCCTTATCCCGCTGTCGCTGGTCACGGCACTGGTTTATGAAAGCGCAGTCAGAAGCCTGCGTACAGAGATCGAGCAAGCCAATGTGAATCAGTTGAACCAGGTCAAAACGACGATCGACGAGCGGATGGCCGAGCTGCAGGAAATCGCCAGTAAAATTTCGTACGACGAGCACTTGACGCCTTATATGGTGCGTCACCCTTTGTACAGCGCCGACGCGATCCGCACGTTGGCCAGCTATAAAGCGAACAGCAGCATCCTGGAGGATCTTTTTTTATATTTTCACCATGACTCGATCATTTACTCCTCCACGGGCCTAACCTACGTCAACGTGGTGTTCGAACGCATGTACAAGTTTGAAAACTGGACAAGCGAGCAGCTGGTGCGCGATTTAAACGAGTTGAAGCATCCGGTGATGCGGCCCGCAGAGAAGGTCAGCGTCTATTCCCGCAGCGACCCCATGCTGACCTTTTTGGTGCCGATTAAACCCAACGATCAATACCCTTACGGCACGGTGGTTTATTTAATGAAAGAATCCAAGTTGACCGGGGTGATGGATTCCATATTAAGCGACTTTTCGGGCAGCAGCTACATCTTCGACCAGAAAGGCAACGCCTTGACGGTCAACAATCACGGCGCAAGTCCGCAGGCCGAAGACCTGAAGGTGTTACCTACCCTGGAACCGGGCATTCACAGCCTTTCTTTTGACGGTGAGCAGTATTCCGTTGTTGTCGTCAAGTCTGAAGCTAATGGATGGCTTTATGTAACGACTATGCCCAGCTATCAGTTTTTCAGCCGCGTTGCCCATATTAAGGAACTCGTCTTTTTAATCTTCTGCATCGCCGTACTAACCGGGATCATTGCGGCCATGCTGCTGGCTAAACGCCAGTATCACCCGATCAAGGACTTGCTGGAGTTTGCCAAAATCAAAAACAAGCCTGCGGACAACCTCAAATCCCGAAACGAATGGGATTGGATCAAACAAACCATTCACGATTACAGTGCCAGAATCGATATGCAGCAGCCTTATGTACGGAATCAGTGCCTGCTGTTACTGCTGAAATACGGCAAACCCGACGATCCGGAAATCGAACGGATGATCGATGATGCGGGGTTGATGCTTCCGCAAGGCCAAGGCTTTTATTTTTCCGTGATTTTGGCATGGGACGAGACGGCCGAGGCGGAGAAAAACTGGAAGGAACAGCAGCACTTGCAGGAAATGCTTAGCGAATTCGAATTTTCTGAGCTGGGGACTCATGTTTACGGGATGGAATTTTCTGCGGCCGAGCAGTTTGCACTGATCGTATCGCTCTCCGCCAACAGCCGGAAGGAGGCGCAAAGCCGCATCTTGTCTATCATTGAAGCGATTAAAGTATTGGTGATCGAAAACTCCCGGCTTGTCCCTTATTTCGGGGTTGGAACGTTATACGATGATCCGGCGAATCTCAACCAGTCATTCATCGAAGCATCAGCCGCCTTGGAATACCGCATGATCGGCAGCAACGGACGAGTCACCTATTTTGGACAGATCGCGGAGCTATCTGTCCCTTCGGCGGAAACGTTCTGGATTTCGCGCAAGACGATACTGAAGCTCGAGCACGGGCTGAAACAAGGCAATGAGCTGGTCGCTAGGCAGATGATCGCTGCGATCATCAATGAACTGAAGGATGAATCCCTATCGGTCTCCCTGCTCCGCTGCATCTGTTTCGACCTGTTGAACTCACTGCTTCGCACAGCTTCCGAGTTAGGGATGAACGAAGTGTTCCTAAATATAGCGAGCTTTACTTCTTTCGAATCTTTGGAGGAGCTTGAGGCTAAACTATGTTCCCTCGCTTCCCGGATCTGCCTGCAGGTAGAGCGCAATGCGGAAAACGGGCAGCATTCCCTGATGGACGACATCGTGGCCTATGTGAACCAGCAGTTCGCCGATTACACGCTCAGCCTGGAGCACGTTGCCTTGAGATATTCGATTTCTACATCTTATCTGAGCCGATGCTTCAAAGAAAAAACGGGCTACAACTTCTCGCAGTATATTTGGCAATGCCGTATGAAGGAAGTGATCCGGCTGCTCGTAAACACCGACGCCCCGCTGAAAGAGATCATCGAGCAGGTCGGCTACCTGGATGCGCCAAACTTTATCCGCAAGTTTAAAAAAGAAACCGGATATACCCCGGGGCAATACCGCAAGCTGCACGCGGCCAAACCGCAAGCTGTTAAGCTGGAAGCCGTCAAGCCGCAAACTGTCAAGCCGCCCATGCCCGAGCCGTCCGCGCCCGAAGCGCTCGAGGGTCCGTAACGGGCGCGAAGGGTCAATATGCCCGGATTCGGCGATGCGTTGAGCCGGGCCGAAGCGGCGCCTGGACTCGGCATTGGCCTGCATTTTAACTTGACGTACGGCCGGCCGGTTTCTAGTCCCAAGGACGTTCCCTCGCTGGTGGGAGAAAACGGCGGATTTCATGGCGTAAATTACCCCGGCGGCAGGGACTCTCGCGACGTGAAAACGGAGCTTGCCGCACAGTGGAGGCGATTTACGGAATCCGGTCTCCGGCCAACGCATTTGGATTCGCATCACTTGCTTCATCAAACCGATCCGGCGATATATAAGGTCATGGCGGAAAAAGCTTGCCGGGAAAACGTTCCCCTGCGGAGGTCGCAAATCGATCATCGGTTGCGGGGGCTGCCTTCTCCGCGCATGACCGATGCGATCCTGCTGGATTCGTATGGAGAACAAGATGGGAAGGTTCGCTTGATCAAGTATCTATGCTCGCTTCGTCCCGGATTTACGGAAATCGCCTGCCATCCCGGGCACGTGGATGAAACTTTGCGCCGGATTTCCGATTGGACGGATATCCGCGAACGGGAGCTCTCCGTATTTATCGATCTGAAGATTCCGGAAGTTTTAAGTCATTTGAATATCCTTCCCGTGAATTATCATACACTGCCGTGCAAGTCCTCAAAATGTTAAAAACGAAGGCAGCCTGCCTGCGAAAATACGAAGCAGCGCCCCGGGCCGGTATGATCATAAGCCGGGCCGGGGCGCTGCTTTATTTATCGGCTTATTCCGCTTGCTTCAGGATGTAATCGACGAGTTCATCCACCGGTACCGTGGCCAACGCGATCGCCGTGTCGGTCACCCCGTAGTAGATGTAGAGCAGGTCGTCCTTCACCACGTTCCCCGTCGGGAAAATCACGTTCGGAATCTGGTAGCCGAATTTTTCGTAATACGTCTCCGGTTCCATGATGAAATTTTTCGTGCGGGCGATGATTTTTTCCGGATTATCCAGATCAAGCAGCATCGCGCCGACCCGGTACACAATCTCGTCGTCCACCCCGTGGTACAACACCAGCCAGCCGCGATCGGTGCGCACCGGAGGCGTTGATCCCCCGATTTTGCGCGACTCCCAGGCCGGGTTTTCGGCCTTCGCCAGCAGCTTCGGCTCTTCCCAATGGATCAGATCGTCCGAATAGGTGATCCACATCGCTGCTTTTTCCGTGCCGTAGGCTTCGCCCACATATTCCTCCGGCCGGCGCAACAGCACGTATTTGCCGTTTATTTTCTCCGGGAACAAAATGTTGTCGCGGTCGTTAATGTCGAGCGGCGTCGTGTCGGCCACAAACTCCCAGTCGATCAGGTTTTTGGAGGCGAGGATCGACGAGCGCGTCAGCCAATGCCCCTCCTGTTCGCCCCAGCCGTCCGGATACTCGGGAATCGAGCGCTCCGGCACGCCCCGGCCGGTCGGATAGTAGCTCATCGCGCACGGACGCAGCGCATAGTTCATATAAAACGTATCGTCGATTTTGACGATCCTAGGATCCTGCACGCTGCCGTAAGGGAACCCGAGCATGTCCGGAGTGACAATCGGCTCTTCCTTCACGTGGGTGAAATGCACGCCGTCCTCGCTTTCCAGGAGTCCCAGGAAGTTTTTACACGGGGTCAGCGATCCCGCCGTCCGCTCGATCATATAAAATTTGCCGTTATTGATAATCACTGCCGGGTTGAATACCGTTACTTTTCTCCATTCGTATCCGCCGGGGACCACAATCGGGTTTTCCGGATGCCTTGTAATTTTCATCTATCGCGCCTCCCGCTATCAACTTGATCTAACCTAATTTTTATCGTTTTGACTTCGAATGGCTTAAAAATAAGCCGAAGTGTTCCGTTTTCCGCGTGAAGCTCCCCGCATTCGTCTTCAAGCAGATTGGCCGCAAAAAAGCGGGCCCGCTCCGGCAATCCGCCGATCACGGCCTCGGCCCTGCCGCCGGACGATTCATACAGCCGCAACACGCTGCCGCTTCCGTCCTCGGCCGCCTTGACCGTCTCCAGGATTACGTGGCCGCTGCGGAAATCCAGCCAGCTCTGCTGCTGCGGATAAGCTGCTTGTCCACCGTCCGCAGGGGCCGCAACCGGCCGCAACGGAGCGTTCAGCGCGGCCGCTTCGCGGACGACCTGCGCTGCCCGCCAGTCGCCGGCATGGGGATACAACGAGTAGGTGAACTCATGCTCCCCGCGGTCCGCATGGCGATCCGGCCAGCTTGGAGCCCGCAGCAGCGATAGGCGCAGCACATTGCCGTGAATGTCATAGCCGTATTTGCAGTCGTTCAGCAGACTAACCCCATACCCGTGCTCCGACAAATCGGCGAAACGATGGCCGCAGACTTCGTATTGAGCCTGATCCCAACTCGTATTTCGATGGGTGGGCCGCTCCAGCGCGCCGAACGGAATCTCATAGGTCGCTTTGCCGGCCAAAACGTCCACCGGAAAAGCTACCTTCAACAGCTTATGGTCTTCCTGCCATAACACCTTCGTTTGGAAATCGACGCGGCGTCCGCGCTTGGGCAGCAGTACTTCTTGCTCGATGACGGAACGCCCGTACTCCCACCGGAACCGCAAAATATCGAGCACGCGGCCCCGGAGAACGGCTTCGCGCCGGGTTAGCAGTGGGCTGCCCGCCGGCTGCCGCTCGTAACGCGGGTCCAGGTCCCAAGCGTCCCAAAGCGGAGGCCTGTCGTGAAAAAGCTGTAGCTGGTTGCCTTTTTGCCCCTCTGCTAGCAGCTCCCTTCCGTTGTCTTTGTCATACCAGTGCACGATTTCGCCCTGATCGTTAAACCGCAGCAGGTAATGCGCGCTCTCCCAAACCTCGGGGAAATCACCGGAAACAGACGAACCGGCCAACGCCGGGTCGGACACCTCTTCCGCCGCAAATCCCTGCACTTCACGCAGCCATATCGCTTTGCAGCCGAACGCCGGTATCGCCGGCACTCGAACGGCCAGCGTCGCTTTCCCCCGCTCCGGATCGGAGAGCCAGGCATCGCTTTCCAGCGGCTCCGGCCCGTCAAATGCCCGCAGTCCAAGCAAACTCCGGTCCCCTTCCAACAGGACAATGCCGCCCTGCTCCCAGCTTAAACAGTTGAATACCAGGTACGGCCGGCCTTCCGCGGGCGAATCGGCCTCCACATGCCCGGCGTCTTCCCCCAGCGCCTGTTGCTCTTGTAACTGCGCTTGCTCCGCCAGCGCTTGCAGCGAAGCGTCCAGCGACTGCCGGCCCAAGCGGAATACCTGCTCGTAGTGTTCGCGCGAGGTTTCGTACACTTCGGGAATCGAACTGCCGGGAACGATGTCGTGGAACTGGTTCAGCAGCAGAAGCTCCCAGCCCTCCCGCAGGGCGTCCGTCTCGCGTTTAGCCCCATGCCAAGCCGCTAATTCGCCCCAAATCTCCGCTTCCCGGTACAGCGCCTCCGCCTTCCGGTTGCAGCGCTTGTTGTACGCCTGCGTCGTATAGGTCCCGCGATGCAGCTCCAGGTATAAATCGCCGTGCCATGCCGGCAATTCGGGACGACGCTCCGCCAGCTTCGCGAAAAAAGACTCCGCGGTGGAATACCGGCCGGCCGGAAGCCCGGCCATCAGCTTGGCGCGCTCGGCATACTCCAGCATCTCGTGGGTCACGCCCCCGCCGCCATCGCCGTGGCCGTAAAGCAGCATCAATTCGCCGTGCCGGTCCTTTTCCTCAAACGCCTGCCAATGCTCCCCGATGTCCTTGGGGCTGGTGGATTCGTTCACGCCGTGATTCTGGTAAGCAATCACGGACGTGCCATCGATGCCGACCCATTCGAACAAGGTGTACGGAAATTTATTCGTATCGTTCCAGCCGAGCTTCGTCGTTAGAAAATACTCGACGCCCGCCTGCTTCAGCAGCTGAGGCAAGGACGCGCAATAGCCGAACGTGTCGGGCAGCCATTCGACCGCCGTCCGCTTGCCGAATTCCCGCTCGTAAAATTGCTGCCCGTACAAAATCTGCCGGGCAAGCGATTCCCCGTTCGGAATGTTCAGGTCCGGTTCGACCCACATGCTCCCGACCAGTTCCCAGCGTCCTTCCCGCACTCTCTCCTTAATGCGGGCGAACAGTTCGGGATAATGCTGTTTGATGAAGGCGTAAAGCTGCGGCTGGCTTTGAGAATAACGGAATTCGGGATACCGCTCCATCAGCGTGAGTACGGTGGAAAACGTGCGTCCCGCTTTTCTGACCGTCTCCTTCAACGGCCACAACCAGGCCAGGTCGATATGCGATTGGCCGACCAGATGAATAAACCCGTCCCGAAACCCGGGCGAAGCTTCAGCCGCCGCCAGGTTCATTAGCCGTTTTTCCACGACGGTCACCCGGCCACCATCCGCCAGCGCCATTTCATCCCCCTGCTCCAGGTCGTCCATCGCCTGCTCCAATGCCCTAATTAGCCGGATATGCCGCATATCCTGGGGCGGCAGCAACCGCGCCGTCTCGAAAATCATCTTTACGGTATGCAGCAAGGCATACACCGGCCGGTCGATCCATACCAGGGATAAGGTAACACCGGTCACCGAGGGACGAATAACGGCTTGGCAGTTCAGCGGATCCTTGGGTTCGGGGAGGGGATCGTACAGCTCGATGTCGATCCGCAGCCGCTGTCCGGGGGATATGGCCGGCAAAGGCACGAAACCGTGGTTGCGGTCCAGCCCGTGATAAGGAGCCCCGTCCAGGCGCACCAGCCCTTCGCCGCCGCCCTCGTAGACCAGGCCGGCATCTTCTCCCTCCCAGCCTTGCGGAAGGGCGAATTCGCCGCTCAGAAAATACGTCGTCCCGTATCCGCCGTCCAGCACTTCGGTAGCGCAAAGCTCAGCGGGTTCCGGTCCATGCTCGTACACACTCGGCGCTAAATAGCGCGAGCGGCGGATCGACCACTCCCGCAGAGGCTGCCGCCCCCTCCACTGGCGTTTGCCGAGAACCGCGATAAACCGCTCGATCCGCTTCATGACGCTTCACGCTCCGTCTTGACCGTCAAACCGGCCGTCAAATACTCCGCGGAATTCGGCCCGACCATCACGCTAAACTCGCCGTCCTCCACGATACGGGAAAGATCCATGCCGACGAACTCCAACTGCCCCCGCCCGACGTTAAAGACTACGGTCTGGGTTTCCCCGGGCGCCAAGGCTATTTTTTGGAAGCCCTTCAGCATTTTCTCCGGTCTTGTTACCGACGCTGCCAGGTCGGATATGTACAGTTGGACGACCTCCATACCGGCCGAATTTCCCGCGTTAATGACATCCACATAAACCCGGGCTTGCCCGTCCGGACCGATAACCGCCGGTTCCACCCGGAGATTGCCGTATTCAAACTTCGTATAGCTAAGTCCGAACCCAAACGGATATTCGGCCTTGAAATCGGTCTCCAGGTACCGTTTGCCTCTCGTTCTCCGATGATAGTAATAAACCGGCAGCTGGCCGACCTGCTTCGGCACGCTGACCGTGAGGCGGCCGGACGGATTCACGTCGCCAAACAGCACGTCGGCGATGGCATGGCCGCCCTCCTGGCCGGGATACCAAGCTTCCAGGATGGCGTCGGCATGCTCCGAGATCCACGGCTCGACGATCGGGCGCCCGTTGATGTACACGATGATCAGCGGTTTTCCGAGCTTGCGAAGCTCCTGGATCAGCGGAAGCTGGGCGCCGAGCAAATTCAGCGTGGCACGGTCGATCCCTTCCCCGCACTCCATTTCGCTCCAGGCATGGTCCGTCACGACCGACGCGCCGGTCAGCAAATCGATCGTGCCTTCGCCGAAATCTCTGGCGCTGGACCCGCCCACCGCCACAACGATGGCATCAGCCTCGGCAGCGCATTCCAGGGCGCGCGGAAATCCTGCGCGGGAATCGTCGCGGATGCGGCAGCCCGGCGCGTACAGCACGCGCTCCCCTTCGTCGCCGAGCGCGCTGCGGATGCCGTCCAGCACGGTGACGATCCGGCCCGGCGGCTGCGGGGAGGTGTAGTCGCCAAGCTGATTGTAGGCCGCGTTGGCATTTGGCCCGATCACCGCAAGCTTGCGGATATCTTTGCGCAGCGGCAGCGTGCCGCGCTCGTTCTTAAGCAGCACGATGCCTTCCCCGGCGATTTGGCGGGCCAGTTCCCGGTGCGCGGCGCTGCCGATGACTTCGCCTGCGCGCGCCGGATCTCCGTACGGGCGTTCAAACAGCCCTAATTCGAACTTCAGTTTCAGCACCCGCAGCACCGCCTTGTCCAGCTCCGCTTCGGACAACCATCCCGCAGCCAAAGCCGCGCGCAGATGCTCCCGGAACATGTCGCCGGACATCTCCATATCGATGCCGGCCCGGATCGCCTGGGCAACGGCGTCTTCGCCGCTTTCGGCCGTGTTGTGTCCGTTCACCAGCATGCCGAGCGCCCCGCAATCGGTGATCACAAAGCCGTCAAACCCCCACTCGTCCCGCAAAAGGTCTTGAAGCAGGTATCGGCTGGTTGTGCAAGGAACCCCGTCAATCTCGTTATAGGCTGTCATCACCGAGCGGGCTCCGGCCGCCACCGCCTTGCGGAACGGCAGCAAATCCACCTCATGCAGCTCCCTCAGTCCCATATGGACGGCCTGGGCGTTGCGCCCGCCTTCGCTGCTGCCGTAAGCGGCGAAATGCTTCGGCGTGGCCAGCAGGCTGTCGGGAGCGTCCAACCGTTCGCCCTGCAGCCCTTCGATCGCAGCCGCGCCCAGTTCGGCCACCAAGTACGGATCTTCGCCGTAGCATTCCTCCGTCCGCCCCCAGCGCGGGTCGCGGACGACGTCAAGCACGGGCGAATAAGTGGCTGCCGCTCCCTGGCTGCGCGTTTCCGCCGCCACCGCCCGGCACATGCTCCGGTAAAGCGCGGGGTTCCACGTGCTGCCGATTGCGAGCGGGACCGGGAAGACGGTCGCGCCGATCGACATATGTCCGTGCGAGCACTCCTCGCCGAACAGAATCGGGATGCCGAGCCGGCTGTGCTCGAGGGCATATCTCTGCACCTTGCCCAGGGCTTCAGCGCCCTCCTCGGGAGACAGTCCGGTCGCCAGCGTCATCCCTGTCCACGGATCGGCGCGCAGCATCCCGTAAAGCGATCCGACTCCGCCCCGGGCGAGATGCTCCTTGAAGGAATCGGTGAGTCCGATCGTACCGTCCGCGGTTTTCTCAAAGCATTTCCAGCCGAAGGGCTGCACCAGCTGGCCGATTTTTTCATCCAATGTCATGCGTCCGAGGAGATCGTCCGCTCTCCTTCCGGCAGACAGAAGTTTGTTTTTGTAATCCATCTCTCGCACCTTTCTCCGCTAAATTCGTAAGCAGACTCGCGTGTTAACCGCCCGAAGGGAACCAGCCCTCTGAGATAGGCATCTCGGAGAGCCGGCCGGTTTTGTGTATTTCCAAGTTAATTGGATTTCCAGCTGTCGTAAGCTTCCTGGTAAATCTGCCGCATGCGGTCCCCGCCCATTTTTTTGACGGTAGCCACATAGTTGTCCCAGCCCGCCAACGGCTCGGCGCCGGTTACGAATTTCGCTTCCATCTGCCGAACGTAAGTATTTAGGTCCGAACTGAGCGTCGTCACTTCGGCCTGCTGCTCGGAGGTCAGGAACAAGGTGGGGAACGGAATTCTCGCGCCTTGGTCCAGCAGCTTTGTTTTGGATTCGCTGTCCACCCAAACCTCGAAATCGGTTTTCAAGCCTTTGTAAATATCGTCAAAAGAAATCGTCGGCGCCGGAATCCCATAGTTCGGCGTCAGCGTCGCCCGGTATTCCTCGCGGTCGCCGCCGCCAGGAACCGGCAGATATTGCTTGACCCGGTTTGCTTTGTCCGTATATTCCCAAAGCACGCCTTCCGGGCCTTTGTTGAACAACAGGGCGCCGTCGTAAGAGTACAGGTAGTCGATCCACCGCAATGAGGCTTCCGGAGCAGGGTTGGTGTTGGTGATCGCAAAAGCTCCCGTCGTTATCCCTTTGTTTTTGGCGATGGCCGGCTTGTCTGCCATATCGCTTTTCACCGGCGTGAACATCGGATCATCCGTGCTCGGCTCGCCCCCGAGCGTCATATAAGCGTGCCATTCGGAGAACAAGGCGACCTGGCCATTTTGCGCCTTCGCTTTTTTCTGTTCCGCCGTTTGCGAGAACGTCTCATGATCAAGGAGATCCTCCGCCCACAGCCGGTTCAGGAAGGCGAGATATTCCTTATAGCCCTCTTCCATTGGCGTGTAGTGAACCACGTCCTGGTCGTCCACGTAGATTTCTTCTTCATAAATGCCGTAAGCGCCAAGCAGCCAGGTGCGGATATCGCGCAGGTTCACGGAAGACAGCGGAATCTCGTCGGCCTTGCCGTTGCCGTTGGGATCCTCCTCTTTCACGCGCTTCAGGTAGGTATACAGTTCTTCCGTCGTTTCCGGAAGCTTGCCGATATCCAGCTTTTTGAGAAAATCGCCGTTGTACCACATCGGGTTCCGGTACCACGGCTGGTTGAACTCGATGACCGGCAGCGAGTAAATATGCCCGTCCGGGGCCGTGATCGATTTGCGCACGTCCGGATACTCCTCAAGCACCTTTTTGAAGTTCGGGGCGTAATCGTTGATCAGGTCTTCCAGCGGAATCAGGATGCCTTGCTCACCGTAGTTCATTTGCTCGGCCGGGGTAAGCCCTGCCGCATAAAATACATCCGGGTATTCGCCACTGGCGAACACGAGGTTTTTCTTCGTATCGAAGCTGTCTTTCGGTGCGTTGTTATACTCGAAATGAATGTTCGTCAGCTTCTCCATTTCCTGCAGCACGGCCATGTCCTTCCAGTTTTGCAGACCTACGTCCGGCGCCATCATCTTCAGCGTGATGGGCTCTTGAACGATCGGGAACCCATCTTTGCTGACACTGCTCTCCGCATTGCCGCTGCCTTCCTCTTTTTTGACATTGCCGGAACCGCCGCAACCGGACAGCAAGCTGACGAACATGGCTGCGAGCAGCAACAAGATCCAACCTTTTCTTTTTTTCTGCATCGGTAGTCCTCCCTTTTGAACTATGATCAAAAATTATAATAATCGAAGACAGCATCCCCGTTATTACCGGTGTGTCAACAGCCTCGCCCGCGAAGGATCGGGTTTTGCCCGTTTTTGACTAACTAGCCCTTGACCGATCCGATCATGACCCCCTGCACGAAATAGCGCTGCAGGAAAGGATACACGACGATAACCGGCAGCGTCGAGACAATGATCACGGCATATTTCACCAGCGAAGCGATTTCCGCCTTGTTGGCCATGGCCTGAGCGATATCGCCGCTGATCGCCGCTCCCGTCGTCTCCGCGGACATTTCTTGCAAAACCAGAATTTGGCGCAGAACCATTTGCAGCGGATATTTCGTGTCATCGTTCAAATAAATCAAAGCCGGAAAGTAGCTGTTCCAGTGGCCTACGCCGTAAAACAGCGCCATGACGGCCACGATGGGGGCGGACAAAGGAAGCACGATCCGCAGGAACAGCCTGAGGTTCGTACATCCGTCCACATGGGCGGCTTCCTGCAGTTCCTTCGGAATGGTCGATTGGAAAAAAGTTCTGGCGACGATGATGTTCCAGACCGATGCCGAAACCGGCAAAATCAGCGCGCCGACCGTATTAACCAGTCCGAGATTTTTGACCATCAAATAAGTAGGCACAAGACCGCCGCTGAAAAACATCGTGACCAGGAACATCCCCATGAAAAGGTGGCGGCCCACAAAATCCGAGCGGCTCAGCGCGTAGGCGGCCGGCAAGGTCACCGCCAGGTTCAGCAGCGTGCCGATCAAGGTATAAACAATCGTATTGCGGTAACCGAGCCAAATTTTCGGATTTTCGAATACAAGCCTGTACCCGTCAAAGGTCAACCCTTTGGGAAACAGCCACATTTCCCCCGAACTGACGTATTTGGGACTGCTGACGGAAGCGCTGACGATATAAACAAGCGGATACAGCACCACCGCCAACGCGATAAGCAGATACACATAATTCAAGACCAGAAACAGCTTGTCCGATTTGGATTCTTTGATTGTTGTGACCATTCGTTAGTCCTCCTTCCTTCTACCATAGGCTTGTTTCGCTTGTCCGCTTGGCGATTTTGTTCACGGTGATGAGCAGCATCGCGTTAATGATGGAATTGAACAAACCGACGGCGGTGGAGAAACTGTACTGCGCGCTGACCAGACCCGAGCGGTACACAAACGTGGAAATGACGTCCGAAGAATCCATGTTAAGCGGATTTTGCAGGAGCAGCACCTTTTCGTATCCAACCCCAAGAATATTGCCCATGTTCAGAATCAGCAGGATCGTAATGGTCGGAACGATCGTCGGCAGGTTGATATGCAGCACGCGTTTGAAGCGGCTGGCGCCATCCACGATCGCCGCCTCGTGCAGCTGCGGGTCCACTCCCGCCAAAGCCGCGAGATAAATAATCGTCCCCCAGCCTGTACTCTGCCACACTCCGGACAGCACGTAAATCGTTTTAAACCAGCGCGGATCGGTCAGAAACGCGGGCGCCTCCATGCCAAACGCCTCGATCATACGCACGATCATGCCCGATGAAGGCGACAGAAACGTAATGATCATCCCCGCCATGACAACCATGGAAATAAAATGTGGGGCATAAGTGACGGTCTGCACCGTCTTTTTGAATGCACCGTTCCTGATTTCGTTGAAGGCGAGCGCCAAAATGATCGGGAGCGGGAATCCGATCGCCAGTTCGTAAAAACTCAGGCTGAGCGTGTTCCACAGCAGATCCCAAAAATAGTAGGAATTGAAGAAACGCACGAAATGATCGAATCCTACCCACGGGCTGCCCGTGATGCCTTTGACCGGCGTAAAATTTTTGAACGCGATTTGGATTCCGTACATCGGCCCGTAATGAAAAATCAGGAAGTACAAAAAGGCAGGGGCCACGAATAAATACAACTCCCAGTTTTTCAGCATTCTGCGGCCGAGGGAGGCTTCGCCCGATGTTCTGCTTGCGGTACCGGATCGTTGCCGGCCGTTTTTCTTCATATCGTCTTCTCTCCTTTCTCTTATCCAGTCCGTTAACTTCCGTCCTGCCCGTTTTTCTTTTTCCCGGTTCAGACCGCACCTTGCTAACGCTTACAAACAAAATTGTAGGAAATAAAATCTGACACCGTAAATATGTCGAATATGAATTGTCATGTTTAAAACGGCGTTAAACCGCGGCGCTTCGGCATTTAAGCAATTTTACAATCCGCCCGACACCGGTGATTAGCGGCCTTTGCGATGTGTCAATCATGTGTTCTTTATGGGGCCTGCAAATCATACATATTGAGATTTCCGTGCGGATGTGTAAACCTGCTTACGAGTGTGTCTTGGCTCAAATCTCCGCAATTCCGCAATTCTAGGAGGAATGATGATGACCCGCAAAACTGTGCACCTGATCTCCCATACGCATTGGGACCGGGAATGGTACATGCCCTACGAAGCTCATCACTACCTATTGATTGAACTGATGAACCGCCTGCTGGAAACCTTGGAGCGGGACAGCCGGTTCCGCCATTTTCATCTGGATGGGCAAACGATCGTCCTGGAGGATTATCTGCAAGTGCATCCCGAAAAAAGCGAGCTGCTAAAGAAGCATATCCGTGAAGGACGCATCGCCATCGGACCGTGGTACGTGCTTCAGGATGAATTTCTCACCAGTTCCGAGGCCAACGTCCGCAACCTGCTCATCGGCCACCAGGATGCCGCGGAGTTCGGAGCCGTTTGCAAATTGGGCTATTTCCCGGACTCCTTCGGCAACATCGGCCAGGCGCCCCAGTTGCTGAAGCAGGCCGGCATTGATGTTGCCGTGTTCGGACGCGGCGTCAAACCGACCGGCTTTGACAATAAGGTGGACGAATTCGCCGGCTCAGGGTACGAATCGCCATTTTCCGAAATGCATTGGGCCTCGCCCGACGGTTCGGCCGTGCTTGGACTGCTGTTCGCCAACTGGTACAGCAACGGGAACGAAGTGCCGGCCGATGCGGAAGAAGCCGCTATTTATTGGAGCAAAAAACTAGCCGATGCCGAAAAATACGCCTCCACACCAGAGCTTCTTTTTATGAATGGCTGCGACCATCAGCCGGTGCAGACCGACCTGCCGGACGCGTTGGAGACCGCGCGGGCGCTGTACCCGCAGGTCGATTTTGTGCACTCCGGCTTCGCGCAATATTGGGAAGCCTTAAAACGGCAGCTTCCGGACCGCCTTGTCACGGTCACCGGGGAACTGCGCAGCCAGCACACCGACGGCTGGGGGACACTCGTCAACACGGCGTCGGCGCGGGTTTACCTGAAGCAGATGAACCAGCGCGGGCAAACGCTGCTGGAGCGAGGGGCCGAACCGCTCGCCGCGCTTGCCGCGCTGACCGGAGCTAAGGCCTATCCGCATCGACTGCTGACGTACGCCTGGAAAACGCTGATGCAAAACCATCCGCATGACAGCATTTGCGGCTGCAGCGTGGACGAAGTGCACCGGGAAATGATCGGGCGGTTTGATAAAAGCCGGCATACCGCGGAGGCGATGATCCGCGAAAGCCTTGAAGCCATTGCGGAGAATATCGGCACGGCCCAGGTTGAGGCTTGGGACGCGGAAGCCGTGCCCGTCACCGTGTTCAACACGGCTGGCCGAGAGCGGAGCGGGACGGTCAGCGTGGAGCTAATCGTGGCGAAACGCTACTTCAAGGAAGGGCCGAGTCCGGCGGCGATCGCCGAGCTGTTGGAACGGCTGCCGCTATCCCTGCAGGACGGCCGGCTACTGGATGACCGCGGCCAGGCGGTCGCCGCCAAAGCCGAGGATTTGGGCGCCGAGTTCGGCTACGAGCTGCCGAAAGACCGGTTCCGCCAGCCGTACATGGCACGCAAGATCCGCCTGACCTTTGAAGCGGAAGCGGTACCGGCCCTTGGCTTCAAAAGCTTCGCTTGGCATCCGAGCGCCGGCAAATCGGTCCGGCCGCCGGCGGATTCGCCGCTGGTCACGCTGGAAAACGGAATGGCCAACGAGTTTCTGGCCGTACAGTTCCGGGAAGACGGCTCATACGATCTGACCGACCGGAGAGCTGGCCGCACGTTCCGGGAACTGGGCGTATTTGAGAATTGCGGGGATATCGGCAACGAATACGTGTTCAGGCAGCCTGACGGCGATATCGCCTTAACCACCCGGGGAGTTCCGGCAACGATTTCGCTGGTCGAAGACGAGCCTTACCGGATTACCTACGAGATCGTCCATGACTGGGCCGTCCCCGCGGGAGCGGACGAAACGCTTGAGGAAGAACGGCGCAAAATGGTGCCGTTCCGCCGGCGGCAAGCCAGGCGGAGCGAGAGGACGGTCCTGCTTCGTCTGACGACCCGGGTCAGCCTGGAGAAGTCCGGCAGAGGGCTGCTCGTGTCGACCTCGTTCGATAACAAGGCTAAGGACCATCGTCTGCGCGTGTTGTTCCCGACCGGCCTTCAGGCCGACAAGCATCTGGCCGACTCCGTCTTCGAAGCGGCGGAACGCGGCACCGAGCCGGCTCCGGAGTGGGTCAATCCCAGCAACGCCCAGCATCAGCAAGCCTTCGTCAGCGTGTCGGACGGTAATGCCGGGTTGACCGTGGCCAATAAAGGATTAAACGAGTACGAGGTGCTGCGGGACGGCAGGAATACGATCGCGGTCACGCTGCTTCGTTCCGTGGGCGAGCTTGGGGACTGGGGCGTATTTCCAACGCCGGAGGCGCAGTGCCTTGGGGAGCACACCGTAGAGTACGCAGTCTTCCCGCATGCCGGGGACGCCATCGAATCCGCGGCCTTTGCCGACGCTTACGCCTTCCAGGTTCCTTGGTTCCATGTACAGACGGAGTTGCGGCACGGCACCTTGCCAACGACCTACACGCCGATCACCTGGGAAGGACAAACGCTGGCGCTGTCGGCCTGCAAGCTGTCCGAGCAGAACGATCTCGTGCTCCGCTGGTACAATCTGGACCGCCGCCGCCCCGCCGGACTCGGTGTCACGCTGCGCTTCCCGGCCCGGGCCGCGTACCGCAGCGATATTCTCGAACGCAGACATGCCGGACTGGAGCTGGAGGACGGGAGCCTGCGGATCGAGACCGGCAAGGCCGAAATCGTGACCATCGTCATATCCGTTTAAGAGGTCACGTATCTTATGCCAGGCAATCCAAACCTTTATGAATTAAACCAGGGAGGAACCGATTATGAAATTACCCGCATCCATCGAACGATTTATGGACGAAACCGACGCTCGTCTCACCCATCATCCGAAGCTAAAGCAATTGTTCCGCAACTGTTTTCCGAATACGCTGGAAACGACGGCCAAGCTGCTGGAAGACGGGACAACCTTCGTGTTCACCGGCGACATCCCGGCCATGTGGCTGCGCGATTCCACCGAGCAGGTCCGCCATTACATCCCTTTCGCCAAGGAAGATCAGGAATTGCAGCGCATCATCGGCGGCCTGATCGCCCGGCAAATGTTCTATATCAACATCGATCCTTATACCAACGCGTTCAACGAAACGGCCAGCGACAAGCATTACCGGGCTACCGATGAATGCGGCTTGAACCCGTGGATGTGGGAACGGAAATACGAGCTGGACTCCTTGTGCTTCCCCGTCCAGCTCGCCTATTCGTACTGGCGGGAGACCGGTATCGATACGATTTTCGACGACGCTTGCTACCGGGCGCTGAGCACCATCGTTCAAGTGTTGAAAACGGAACAACGGCATATGGAACGGTCCCCATACCGTTTTGTCCGCCAAACCAAGCAGGAAACGGAAACGCTGCAAAACGGCGGACTCGGACTGCCGGTCAACTATACGGGGATGACCTGGTCGGGTTTCCGGCCGAGCGACGATGCTTGCCTGTTCGGCTACAACATTCCGTCCAACATGTTCGCCGTCGTCATCCTGGGGCATATCCGCGACATTGCGCTGGGGATTTACCGGGATGAGCGGCTGGCCGAGAGAGCGGAAAAGCTGCGCCAAGAGATCGACTTCGGCATCCGCGCCTACGGGATCGTCAATCACCCGGTCTACGGCAAAATCTACGCTTACGAAACCGACGGGTTCGGCAACTATTGCCTGATGGACGACGCCGGCACCCCCGGACTGCTGTCGATTCCTTACATCGGCTATGTATCGGCGGAGGATCCAATCTACCAAAATACCCGGCGTTTTGCCCTGAGCTTCGACAACCCGTTTTATTTCGAAGGCAAATTCGCCAAGGGCATCGGCAGCCCGCATACGCCGGGCGGATATGTGTGGCATATGGCGCTGTCGATGCAGGCGCTGACGGCAACGGACGACGAGGAGGTCAAAGCGCTGATCGACACGCTGATCGCTACCGACGCGGACACCGGGTATATGCACGAAGGCTTCCACCCGGACAACCCGGCCGATTTCTCCCGGGAATGGTTCGCCTGGTCCAACAGCCTGTTTGCCACACTGATCTGCAAAGCCATGGACAAAGGGCTGGTTTAGGTTTAGGAAAGTTATTGCAGTTTCAAGATCAACAGGATCCGACATAACAAGCAGTGGCTTTGTACTTGATGAGACAGAGACAGAATGAGGAACTCCAGCGAAAAATATAAGAGTAAAAAAGGGCGTTATTCAAGCGATATCCGTCTACTTGAGGGAAATAGAGGACATTTATGTAGCTATCTTCCCTGATCGTTAGGAAATCCCCGCGTTCTGGGTCATTCCTGGGAAAATAAGGACAAAAAATGCCGCTAATGGGGATGAACAGACCGGGCTCCGGATAATAAGAACATAAAGTTCCGCTATTTTGAAGGCCGACGGTTGGTTGTTTCAGTAAACGCCTTTTCGCCGTTCCAGTCACCGGCTGTCAAGCGCCGATTTCTAGGACGAACCAAACAAAGAGCCTGCGAATCCGCAGGCTCTTTGTTTGGTTGGCTATACACTGTTGTAAATATTCATATATCTACAGGTCACCCAAACCCGTCAGCAGCAAATGAGAGATGACTTCGAATGGCCATCAATAACTAACTAATCTAACCTAATGCGGGTAATGTACGGGTAACGGATTTTGTTAAAACAGCCTTCAATCCTTTTGAACATGCGGGATTTCTCGGTCCCTGTCAAATATAGAACATATAATTCTCTTTCGCGCCATGCTCTTCATAGTTGACTAAGTTTTCCAGCGTTGTCGAATCGAGCACCTCCGCAATGCCGTCGCGAATACGCAACCACAAATCGCGTTTGGCCGGATCGTCTTCCTCGGTAAAATCAACCGGAGAAATCGGGCCTTCCAGGACGCGGATAATGTCCCCCGCGGTAATTTCGTTCGCGTCGCGCGACAGGATGTACCCGCCGTATGCGCCGCGTACGCTTTTAACCAGTCCGGCGTTGCGGAGCGGTGCAATGAGCTGCTCCAGATAATGCTCGGACAGCTGGTTTTTTTCGGCGATGCTTTTCAGGGAAGTCGGGCCCTCGCCGAATTTTGCGGCCAACTCCATCATAATCGTCAATCCATAGCGTCCTTTTGTAGAAATCTTCAAAGAAGCCACCTCTTTCAATTTTCAGGCAAACTTTATATAATTGAACTCCATCCATTAAATGGCGATTGACGGCGCCTACGGCCCAAAACCACGGGTGAAGTCCAGTTATTTAAAGAATACCTCCCTATTCCTATCTTTAACCTCTGCTTATCGTAACATATCATATGTGTTTTGAAAAATAAATCAACCTTTTTGGGTTGCAAATTGTTTTCCTTACTTTAATATAGGGAATACCCATCGTATAGGGTTGCATTCGTATGGTAAAATAACGGCAGGGCGATAATGCCCAAAGGAGTGATAGAAATGAAGAAACCGAATAACGAAACCCGCGTTGTCGTCGGCATGTCCGGCGGCGTCGATTCTTCGGTAACGGCGCTCCTGCTGAAACAGCAAGGATACGACGTTATCGGCATATTTATGAAAAACTGGGACGATACCGACGAATTCGGCTACTGCACCGCCGAAGCGGATGCCGAGGATGTCCGCCGCGTGTGCGAGCAAATCGATATCCCCTACTATACCGTCAATTTCGAGAAACAGTATTATGATAAAGTTTTTGCCTATTTTCTCGATGAATATAAGCGCGGGCGGACGCCAAATCCCGACGTGATGTGCAACCGCGAGATTAAATTCGGCGAATTTTTGAACAAAGCGCTTGATCTTGGTGCGGATTACGTGGCCACCGGCCATTATGCCCGCGTTGTCGAAGAAGACGGTGTGTACAAGCTGCTGCGCGGCATTGACGGCAATAAAGACCAAACGTACTTCCTGAATGCCTTGAATCAGGAGCAGCTGTCCAAGGCGATGTTCCCGATCGGCCACCTTCCGAAGCCGGAAGTCCGCCGCATCGCGGAAGAAGCCGGTCTGTACACGGCGAAGAAAAAAGACAGCACCGGCGTTTGCTTTATCGGGGAACGCAATTTCAAGGAGTTTTTGAGCAATTATTTGCCGGCCCAGTCCGGCGATATGGTCGACATCGTGACCGGCGAAGTCAGGGGCCGCCATGACGGGCTGATGTATTATACGCTGGGCCAACGGCAAGGCCTCGGCATCGGCGGATCGGGCACGGGCGAACCGTGGTTCGTCGCGGATAAAGACCTGGAACGCAATATTTTATATGTCGTTCAGGGCGACAAGCATCCGCGCCTGTATTCGACGGCGCTGACCGCTTCGGGCGTCAACTGGATCGCCGGCGCGGACAAGCTGCCGGACGGACCGTTCCACTGCACGGCAAAATTCCGTTACCGCCAGGCGGATCAAGGGGTAACCTTGACAAAGCAGGCGGACGGTGCGGTGTACGTGGAGTTTGACGAGCCGCAAAAAGCGATCACGCCAGGGCAGGCCGTCGTATTTTACCAAGGCGAGGAATGCCTTGGCGGCGGCACGATCGAGTCGCCAGTGAAGCTAGAGGCGCGTGAGACGGAGGGGGCGCTGGGGTAAAACGAAGCCTAGGGCTCCCTCCCTGGACCTATTTCAGGTTCAGCGGTTTCCGGAGCAACAAAATAACGGGCATCCTCGGATGTCCGCTATTTTTTATTTTTCGACAGAAACTAGCTTTGTAACTCCCTAATTTTCCTCTATTCTTTAAACTAGATGATTCTATGACTCTTGCCGTTGTCCCGACTCCCGGAGCAGCAGACTCATAAATACCAAGACCAATGCAATGACCGTGAGGATAACCCCAAGCCGTCGAAATCCAGCGAAGCTGAACGTACCTCCCATGATGATCCCTGTCAACAATGAAGATAGAATAGTGCCCATATATCTTGACGTATTGAATAGTCCGGATGCTACACCGGTAATTTCTTTTGGAGAGTTTTTAAACAAAGCCGCCTGCATCCCAACAGCGTTCAGCCCATTGCTAATACCGAAGGCAGCTAACGCCAGACTCACACTGATAACCGGTGAAGTTTGATTCAATGTCACGATCCACACTGAACCCAATGTCATCAGGATTGCGGATACCACCAATGCGGGCCTGGGTCCTGATTTGTCGATCCATTTTCCTGCTATTGGAGAAGCCACCAGCGAACTCAAGCCTAAGGTAAGCATAATGATCCCTGTATGGAACTCGCTGACATGGCGCACCATTTGCAAGTAGGATGGAAGCCCAAAAAAAAGAGCATAAAAAAGTAAATTAACGAGCATGAATTGGACATTGACCCAAGTCATGGCAGGATATTGGGCGAATGTTCGCAAAGGAATAAAGGGCGACGCCGTTTTTAACTCGTGTCTTACAAAAGCCCCCAGCGTCACGAGGCCGATTAATCCGAGCATTATATTTCCTGAAGAGGCATGCCCGGATGATTTTGCTGATAGTAAGCTAACGAGCAGGGCAACCAGCCCCACTGTGAAGTGTAGAACCCCCGAAACATCTATCAAATCAAACCATTTGCGAAAGGACATGCCCCGTGCAACGGATGCTGCCGGTTCATCTTTGGGAATCATCCTCCAAGCTAATAGAAAGCTAGCCACCACGAACGGAATATTGACGAGAAAAATGGCATGCCAGTCCCACCACTGAAGCAAAACTCCGCCAACAAACGGGCCGATTGCTGCCGCACCGGATAAGAAAATCGACAAACCGGACAGCGCAGCCGCTTGTTTTTCCGTAATATGAATGCGTACAATGGCCATTCCAACTACAACCATCATACTTGTTCCGATCGATTGTACAATGCGGGACACGATAAGCCAGCCAAAATTGGGAGACAATGGAGCCAGCAAAGAAGAAACGAAGGATACAACAAGACCGGTTAGAAATATCCTTCTCTGGCCGAACAAATCACTGGCCTTGCCCATGACAGGTTGCGCGATCGCGCTCGCGATGTAGAAAGAAAAAATAATCCAGGAAATAACGGTAAAGTCCAGGTGGTACACATGTTGTAGCCTTGCAATAGCAATGGAAATCATGGAAGAGTTTAATGGGTTTAGTAATATCCCAAGTCCAACGGATATCATTAACCATCTGCTGCGAGTGTTCATTTTCGAGTCCCCCCTAATGCGTTACAATGACATCTTACTTGATTCTTTACATTCACTCCAACGCATTTTATGTTATGATTTCATAGACCTGAAGGAATGAATAGGAGGGCAAAATGGAACTTCTTCAATTGCAATATTTTCTCACGGTTGCTCGATTGGAACATATGACTGAAGCGGCCCGAAGTCTGCACGTTACCCAATCGTCGCTGAGTAAAACGATTCAACGGCTGGAGGAGGATTTGGGGGTCCCTCTGTTCGATCGAACAGGGAGAAATTTGCGGTTGAATGAATTCGGAAGCAGATTCCTTCGCCGTGCGGAAAGGGCATTGTTTGAATTGGACCAGGGGAAACAGGAGATTCGCGATTTGTCCAGCCCGGAACATGGGACGATCAAATTGGCGGTGACCAACGCAAGCACGTTGCCAAATATCCTTCGAGATTTTCGGAAAAAGCACCCCCATACCCAATTTCATGTGCAAATGCTGACCACGCAGGAAATGGTTGCGCTACTTCAGCGCGGAGAGGTCGATTTCTGCTTGTCTTCGCCTCCAATACAAGGAGATGACATTGAGTGTCAAATCGTGTACATCGACCCTATCCTTGTAGCTGTGCCAAAGGGGCATCGGCTGGCGGACCGCAGCAGCGTATCTTTGACAGAACTTAAGGATGAATGGTTTATCGGTGTAAAGAGTGGCTACCATACTCGCGACCTAGCAGACGCCGTATGCAAATCGGCTGGATTTGCGCCTAAATATGTGTACGAGGGGAATGAGCCTGCCCGGCTGAGCACCCTTGTGGAAGCCGGGATTGGCATTGGCTTCATACCAAGCACCGCCATGAATCCGTGGGAAAATATCTATTATCTCCAAGTTGAGGAAGATGAATTAGTACGGGAAATAGCATTATTGCGGCACAGAGGCAGGTACATTTCCCGGGCCGCTCAGGAATTTCGTAAGGTCGTTGAAGAGTATTTCAGATCTTTATCCGGCGGGAACCAATAAGGTGCCGGTAAACGCTAAGGGGCAGGCATACGAACTCCCGCCCCTTACCGTTTCCTCCCGCGCCGAAGCTCCTGGTTGTGTTTGATTTTCGCCTCATTGCCCTGCTCCGTCGCATTATAGAAGGTGCGGCCGGACAACCTCGGCGGCAAATACTCCTGGTCCACATAATGCCCCGGATAATTGTGGGGATACTTGTACCCTTCATGCCCCAGCTTCACGGCGCCTTTGTAATGGGTGTCCCGCAGATGCAGCGGCACTTCCGCCGAGACGACCTCATCAATCGCCGCCATGGCCTTCCCGATCGCCTCAACCACGGCGTTCGATTTCGGGCTTTCCACCGCGAACAGAATCGCCTGGACGACATTGAGCTTGGCCTCCGGCCAGCCGTTGTTGCGGTAGGCGTCCAAAGCGCTGACCGCCTGCACCATCGCCTGCGGATTGGCCAGTCCGATATCCTCGCTGCTGGCGGCGATCAAACGCCGGATGAACGTCATCGGGTCCATCCCCAGCTTTTCCACCGCATACATAAACCAGAACACGGCGGCGTCGCTGGAGCCGCGAATGCACTTGTGGAACGCCGACAGCACGTCATATTGCGTCGATTCGTCCGCCTTGACCAGCGGGCGGCGGATCGACTCCTCGGCGACTTCGAGCGTCAGATGCACCGTGCCGTCCTGCTGCGGCGGCGTGGTCATCGCGGCCAGCTCCAGCGCGTTCAAGGCGCGGCGGATGTCGCCGTTTGCCATAGAGGCGATGTGCAGCAGCGCCTCCTCGTCCGCTTTCAACTGCATGAAGCCGAGCCCTTTTTCCTTATCGGCCAACGCCCGGCGCATGGCGATGAGCGAATGCTCCTTCGTCAGCGGCTCAAGCTGAAACAAGGTGGAGCGGCTCATCAAAGCGCCGTTGACGTAATGAAACGGATTTTCCGTCGTCGCGCCGATAAAAATGATCGTTCCTTTCTCCACCGCCGGCAGCAGCGCATCCTGACGCGAGCTGTTGAAGCGGTGCACCTCGTCCAGGAACAGAATCGTTTTCGTTCCGTAAAAAGACTTGTCGTTCTGCGCCTTTTCGATCACTTCCCGAACGTCTTTGACCGAAGCGTCGACCGCGTTCAGCCGGACGAACTCAGCTTTCGTATGGTTGGAAATAATGTGGGCCAACGTCGTTTTACCGCATCCGGGAGGACCGTACAGCAAAATCGAGGATACCTGGTCCGCTTCGATCGCCCGCCGCAGCAGCTTCCCCGGGCCAACGATATGCTCCTGTCCGATATATTCATCCAGCGTGACGGGCCGCATTCGATCGGCCAAAAGCCGCCCCGCCGGGTTTTGCTCCTGTTGATAGGAAAACAAATCCATCATGCTCACTTCCTTGATCGTAGGCATTGTCTACTCTATTCTAGCACACCCACGGCCTATGCGGTAAAAAGCGTTGAGGCGTAAAAAACACTTATAATTGTTCTTTCACTTTTCCCGCGCCGCGAAATATGAGTTAATATAGATGTCGGGCCGACGAATCACGGGAAAGGGGGCTGATCGAAGTGATTTCAGTGAGTGAGGTGGCTTCCGCGTAAGCGGAATCCGCAAAAAAACGGGGGGCTGGGAACAGCTCCCCTTATTTCCGTTTAGATGATGACTGTGTTATGATAGATCTTAAGCTATATTCTCATATTATTCCAAGCCGAAAGGGGGATTTACGGCCATGTTGACTTATATCGTAACAACTATGGAAAACGGACCACGAAATAAGGAGGTACATGATCGTGAACTACAAAAATGGGAAGGATGTTCTTCCCCCTAGGCTGCTGCAGGAGCTCCAAAACTATATTCAGGGCGAGCTGCTGTACATCCCGAAACCGGAACGGGCGAGAGCGTTATGGGGCGAATTGAGCGGATCGCGAACGTCCATCGCCAAACGAAACGAAGAGATTTTCCTGCTTCACCGTACAGGGTGTTCCGTACGGGATTTAGCCGCCAAATACCATTTATCCGATGAAAGCATCCGAAAAATTTTGACCAAAATGCGGGCGCTCAGACCCCAGGCAGCGGTAACGGAGTAAACGCGGGCATACAAGTCCGCCCCGCAGCCGAGGCGGCAACCGGCAGCTTGGTTCTACGATAAATTAACCATATGCGAAGCCAAGACCCGCGGTCTTGGCTATATTTATATATTTGATCAGGTATAATAAGAAAATATGACCAACACAGAATACGCCGCTTATCCGAAACCGAGGTGACAACTTTGACGCAGCAGCACGCCCCGTCTTTCCGCCGGGACAACATGGAAGAGCAAAAACCAGATACACGCCGGGACGCGCCGAATCCGGCGGCAAAAACCTGCGCCTATTGCGGTGAGACAAAACCGGCTTCCGAGTTCCTCCGGCGCACCGGCAAGCGCTCCGGCAAAGGCTCGCGCCGCGGGGCCTGCCGAAGCTGCCGGGCGCTTCGGAAGCAGCAGGCCCGCATGGTCCAAGAGCCGGTGAGCGCGGAATACTCCGCTGTAGGACTTGCCGAGACGGTGGACACCGGCGCTAGCCTGGCCCAGGCTACGCGGCAGAGCGAAATGGCTGATGCAGGCAAATTGGCCAAGCCGGGCGGTCTGCCGGTTGCTCACCCGGTTGCCGGCAAACCTTCCGGGCGAAACGGCAAGGAGGATACGTTCAAGGCGAGTGGCGAAGGCAGAAAGCCTGATGTAAGCAGGACTGGACGGCAAGGTGGTAAACCCGATGCAGGCAAGACTGCATGGGAAAGCGGTGAACCTGAGGCAGGCATGGCCGCATTACAAGGCGGTAAACCTGAGGCTGGCAAGACTGGACGGCGAAGCGGAAGGTCTGCCATGAACAAAGCTGCCAGGCAGAGCCGCAAGGAGGATGCAATCGTTGCCAAAGCAGGCGGTGGCGTTGCGGGAGCCTCTTCGGCTAGGCTGGACGCCAAAGCCGCCTCCCTGCCGGCTCACGGGGCGGCGCCAAAGCGCCGGATCAAGCGGGCGCTGCCCGCACCGCCGCCGCGGGCGGAGGGCCTGGACGTGCGAACATTACGCCTGAACCGCAACGGCATGATCCGCATGCGCGGGCGCACCGACAAAGGCCGCCGCTGGCAGCAGGAGATCGACCTCGAGTTGGCCGTAACGCTGGTTCGCGAGCATGCCGCCGTGGTCGTCAATCCGTACACGATCCGGCGTCTTTACACCAACAAAGCGTTCCGCAATTATATTCTCACCCGCGACAATCATACCTGCTTTTTTTGCGGGGAATACGGGGACACGATCGACCATCTGCTGCCCAAAGCGAAAGGTGGCCATACCACTCCGGTAAATTGCGTCTGCGCCTGCAATTTGTGCAATCAAAGCAAAGCGGACCAAGACCTGGAGGATTTTATCGAGGGCCGACCCCGATGAAAAATCCTGACCAGCGGCCAGGTCCGTAGTTTATACTCTACATGTGGTCACAGGTGCCCATTCAGAGGCCTTGCATCACATGAAGTGCAAAAGTGCATGCGACTTTCGTCGAAATCCCTCGAAATGGGCGGTTCAAATGCAAATGTGCAGTTCATTTCCAGTCAAAAGATACTTTTTGATCCAATGTCCGCAAAACAGATGCACTTTTGCATTTCAATCGCCCTAAAACGGGAATATACAAAAAATGAAATGCACTTTTGCAGTTCATCCTCCGCCAAAGCCACCGTTCCTTCGCAAAGGAGCAAACATGAGGAAGCAAGATGGGCAGCCAGTAAATCATAACGGACCTGAATGACGTTATTCGCCCATTTCCCGGGTATTTCCCGACATAACGGACTCAGCAGGCGCTATTCGGCTCCAAATGAGGCCATTTGTGGTGATTTTATGCAAATAAGGTCATCTCGGTCCGTTACCATTTTGGGGGTGGCGATTTACTGCATTTAACGTCTCTACGGTCCGTTACGCACCACACGCTGGATGTAGACTGTGAATCAACTCGCCTAATCGGTTAGTTTAATCGCCCCCGGACCGCTGATCGCAAACCTCGGGTCTCGAAACCTCCGCGGCCGCTGATCGTTTTCCCTAAGTTCTCGCAGATCGTTTTCCCTACATACTCGTAGATCGTTTTCCCTACATGCTCGCAGTTCATTTTACCTACGTACGCGCAGATCGTTATCCCTCCGCAGCTGCAGGACGTTATCCCTCGGCATCCGCGCGGGCGGCGAACTCGGAGTTTTCTCCGGGAACGTAGTCCGGCAACTGGTCGCCATGCAGGAGCCACAGCTCATGCAGCGCGCGGGTGCAGCCGACGTACAGCAGCTTGGCGTCCTCCGGCCCGTAGTGAAGCGGATCAACATCAGTCACGATTACCGCGTCAAATTCCAGCCCTTTGGACAAATAAACGGGCAGCACCGACACTCCGCCGGCATACTCCTTGAGTTCCCCGTTGATCAAGTGAATGTCGGCGCCCGCCTTGGTCAGCTCCTCATGAAGCTCTTCCGCTTCCCGCATCGTCCGCGTCAATATCGCCGCCGTCCGGTACGAGCCGGCAAGAGCCTTGTCCAAGGCGTGCCGGATTGCGCCAAGGCGCTGCTCTCCGGCCGCCGGGAGCAGCCGCACCGGCTCCCCGCTGCGGAACACCGGCACAGCGAGCAAATCCGTACCTACGCCCCGCTGCAAAATTTCGTTAGCAAACTCAATGATCTCCATCGTCGAGCGGTAGCTCCGAGTCAGCGCAAAATAAGCTGTTTCCTCAGACCGGAACAGACTTTGCATTTCCTCCCAGCTTCGCACGCCCTTGTAATAGTGGATGCCCTGCGACAAGTCCCCCAGGATCGTAAACGAATGTCCTTTGACAAAGCGGTCCAGCACATACACCTGAAACGGCGAAAAATCCTGCGCCTCGTCGATCACCACATGGTCGAAGGTCATTTTTCCGTCGATTTCGTTGACCACGGAATATAGATACAACAGTGCTGGCAGATCCTCTTCCTTGAGGGTGTTTTTCTTCAAGTAGCCCTGCGTTTCCCGCCAAATCTCCCGCGGAATCCGCGCCGACATATCCGCAAGGCCCGCAGTTCCGCTGCTTCTCCGGATGCCAAACAGCTCCCGGTACAGGCTAAGCGGAGCAAGCTCCGGCCACTTTTTGGCGTACGATTTTTCCCGCTGCTGCGCCTTCTTCTTGCGTTCCTTCAGCGCTGCTGCAGAAGGAGACTTTTTCAGTTCCATTTCGATCCAGCGATGAATTCGCGCCAGTACCCGCTCTTTGCGCCGGGCGACCGGATAGTGGCGGTATTCGCCTTCAAACCAGGCGATGATTTCCTTCCGGGATAATCGCGCCCCGTCCCAAGGCTCAAAATCCCCTTCGGGTACGCAAATGGACTCCAAATTTTCCAGATAGGTGTCAATTAACGTTTTAAAATGCATCGAGCCTTTAAACCGGCCGGGCAACTGAGCATCGTCGAGGCGTCCCTGAACCTGAACCCGAGCCAGCGTCTGCGCCATCCCCTGCATCTGCTTCCGTCCCAGTCCCTGTGCCAGCACCTGCTCTTTCACCTGATCCTGCTCTTTCACCTGATCCTGCTCTTTCACCTGATCCTGCTCTTTCAACCGATCCTGCTCTTCCCCCTGATCCTGCGTCTGCGCCAGCCGCTCGGCGATTCCCTGCCTCAATTTCTGTCCCAGCCCTTGCTCCAGCACCTGCTCTTTCGCCCGATCCTTCTCTTCCGCCCGGCCCCGGCCTGCCGCCTGTCCCGGCCAGTCTCCATCGAACCAGCGCGACAGCGCTTCCGAACCGTCGGACGGCCCCGCATCCAAACCAAGCACCTGAGCCGCCCAATCGCTGAACGTGTTTTGCTGGATATCCCCGACCCCCAGCTCGGGCAGCACTTCGGAAATGTAATCAATAAACATATGGTTGGGCGCAAAAATCACCAGCCGTTCCGCAGAGATCTGCTCCTTGTACTGGTACAGCAAAAAGGCCAGCCGATGCAGCGCCACGGTCGTTTTCCCACTGCCGGCGACCCCTTGGATAATCAACGCCGTATTTTTGGCCGCACGGATAATTTGATCCTGCTCGGCTTGAATCGTCGAAACGATATCGCGAAGCCGGTTATCCTTGTTTTCGCCGAGGCGGTACACGAGGAACTCGTCGCTTACGGCCGGTCCGTCGCTGTCCTTGTCGTAAGTATCCACCACCCGGTCGAGAATGCCTTTGCGAATCACAATGTTGCGTTTTAAGTACACCAGTCCGTCAATCAAACCTTCGGGGGCGACATAAGAAGCCTCATCCCCGCCGGTAAAAGAATAAAACAAACTGGCGATCGGCGCGCGCCAATCGATGACGAGCGGATGCCCCACTTCCGGATCGCCGACGCCTACTTTGCCGATATAGATCGGCGTTCGGCTTCTGCCCCGTTCCGCAAAATCGAGCCGGCCGAAATACGGTTCGCGCACCGACTGCTCCAGCTGCTTTCTTTGCGACTCGCGGTTTTCCTCAAGCAGTTGCTCCGTAAAATCATGCCCCGTATACACCGGGATGCTGCGCAGCTCCTTCAGCTGCCTTTCGATCTCTTCCAGGGTGCGATCGAGCCGCGCCTTTTCTTCTTGATAGGCACTTTGAAAATGTTCCACTTTCAGTTACCTCCTAAGATTGATGTACTCCGCCATCTGCTATATTTTCCATGATCCGGAGCCAGAGAAGTCTCATTATATCACTACGGCGAAAAAAAGGCGAACTTCTCCAACAAAGCAGGTACAAATAACATAGGCGCGCAAAAAAAGCGCAGATTCGATGCTTTCATCAAACCTGCGCTCAAGTTCTATAGATTTCACGCCGCGTACGGCCCTATGCTCCGTAAAATTGGCCTAATACCAAGGCTTTACGCTTTATCGCTTGGGCGTTTGAGCCCCTGCCCCAGCTTTTCAATCGTTTTGGCAATCCGGCTCTGCCGCGTCTCTTCCCGCTTGGCCTCCAATATCCATTCAATGTAAGCCTTTCGGTGGGAAGGGGCGAGCCCAGCAAAAAACGCGGCAGCCTGCGGATGATCGTGCAAAGCGGCCGTCAAATCCTCCGGCGCCTCCAACGGCTGGGCCGGCTTCTTAGCCGGAGCCACTCCGCTCCCCGCAGCGCGTCGGGACGATGACGGCGCAACCTTCACCAATTCGGCCGGGCGAAAACGCATGGCCGACCACACCTCGTCCACCGAAACGAGGGCGATCCCCTCAAATCCGGCCGCCTTCACCGTTTCCCAGCCCTTGTCCCGGGTCAGGTCCGTGCCCGCTTTGGCGCCGCCCTTCGGATAGCACAACCACAGCAGTCCGTCCGGTTTGACCGCGCCAAGCACCTCGTTGGCCCGGTCCTCCACTTCTCCGATCGAGCGAAAAAACATCTGAACAAAATCATAACTCCCAGCCAGCTTCGCATCGTATACGGCGTGATCCGGCCCAAGGCCGAGCTCACCCAAATAACCGTCGGGCGCGTTCAACACCAAAGTCCGTTCGCCGCCTCCGGGCAAACGCAGCTTTTTCGCCAGCGCCTCGTTCATACGCGCACTCCTCCGCGCTCCAGCAGCTCGCGAACGGCGACGCTGACCATGATCAGCCCCACCACCGGCGGCACAAACGAGTTGCTGGCCGGCGGTTGCTTCGCTTTGCGGATTTCCGGGGCGTTTTCCGGAACGATCTTTTTGGTGACATCGGCACGCGGCTTCACCGGCTGCTCCGTGGAAAACACGACCTTAACGCCCTTGCGGATGCCTTCTTCCCGTAATTTCGCGCGGATGACCCGGGCCATCGGGTCCATATGGGTTTTGGAAATGTCGGCCACCTGAAATTTTGTCGGATCCATCCTGTTGGCCGCGCCCATGCTGGACAAAATCGGAACCCCGCGTTTCAGGCACTCCTTAATCAAATGAATTTTGTATTTGATCGTATCGGAAGCGTCGAGCACGTAATCGATTTCGTATTTAAACAATTCCTCGCACGTTTCTTCCGTGTAAAACATATTCAGGGCGATCGTTTCGCACTCCGGATTGATCAGCTTGACCCGTTCGCACATCAGGTCCGCTTTCTTTTGCCCGATCGTCGTCGTCAGCGCATGGATTTGCCGGTTGATGTTGGTGATGTCGACGACGTCTTTATCGATCAGAATGATACGGCCGACCCCGGTCCGGGCCAAAGCTTCGACGGCAATCGAACCGACCCCGCCGATGCCAAGCACGGCTACAGTGCTTTTTTTCAATATGTCCAGCCCTTCCGCCCCAATCGCCAGCTCGGTCCGTGAAAATTGATGAAGCATCGTCTAAGCACCTCCTGAAATATGATATTTCATGTTGTTTATTTTTTCGCTTCGGCCGGTTTGACGGCGAGCTTGATGTGCAGCTGTTCCAGCTGCGACAGGTCCACTTCGGAAGGCGCGTTCATCAGCAGATCGGTCGCACTCGCCGTTTTCGGGAAGGCGATCGTTTCGCGCAGGTTCGAGCGGCCGGCAAGCAGCATGACCAGGCGGTCGAAGCCAAAGGCGATTCCGCCGTGCGGCGGCGTGCCGTATTCGAACGCGTCCAGCAGATAGCCGAATTTGTCTTGGGCTTCTTCCGGCGACAAGCCGATCGCATCGAACATTTTCTCCTGAACGTCGCGCCGGTAAATCCGCATCGAGCCGCCGCCCACTTCGTAGCCATTCAGCACGAGGTCATAGGCTTGGGCCAAAATTTTGCCCGGGTCGGTATCGAACAACGGCAGGTCTTCATCGCGCGGACGGGTGAATGGATGGTGCTCGGCGACGTACCGCTTCTGCTCCTCGTCCCAGCCAAGCAGCGGGAAGTCGACCACCCAGGCGAATTTATAGACACTGTCGTCGATCAAGCCAAGATCGCGGCCGATTTTAAGGCGCAGCGCGCCAAGCACATCGGCGACGACTTTTTTGTTGTCGGCGGAGAACAGCAGCAGGTCGCCTTCTTCCGCGCCGGTGCGTTCTTTCACTGCCGCGATCTCTTCTTCGGTGAAGAACTTCACGATCGGGCCGCGGAATTCGCCTTCCTTCACTTGAATCCAGGCGAGGCCTTTTGCGCCGTAACGGGCGGCGTACGGTCCCAGATCGTCGATGTCCTTCCGGCTCCAGGTGCCGCAGCCTTTGGCGTTCAGCACTTTGACTTCCCCGCCCTTTTCAATGACGGAGGAAAATACCTTCACACCGCTGTTCGCCACGAGATCGCTAACGTCCACCAGCTCCAGGCCAAAACGCAAATCCGGTTTATCGGAGCCGTATTTGCCCATCGCCTCTGCGTATGTCAGACGTTGGAACGGCGCTTCGATCTCAATCCCCTTCGTTTCCTTGAACAGGCGCACAACCAGCTTTTCCATCATGCCGAGCAGGTCGTCCCGCGAAAGGAACGAGGTCTCGATGTCGATCTGAGTGAATTCCGGCTGGCGGTCGGCGCGCAAGTCCTCGTCGCGGAAGCAGCGGGCCATTTGGTAGTAGCGTTCCACGCCGCTGACCATCAGCAGCTGCTTGTAAAGCTGCGGCGACTGCGGCAGGGCGAAAAATTCGCCCTCGTGCACACGGCTCGGTACAAGATAGTCGCGCGCGCCTTCCGGCGAGCTTTTGGTCAGAATCGGCGTTTCGATTTCGATGAAGCCTTCTCCGTCGAGGAAGTCGCGGAATACTTTAGCCGCTTTCGAACGCAGCCAAAGCGTTTGCTGCATTTCCGGACGGCGCAGGTCCAAGTAACGATACTTCAGGCGCAGCGATTCGTCCACTTCAATACCGTCTTCAATGAAAAACGGCGGTGTTTTCGCGGCGTTCAGCACCTCGATTTCCGTGATCCGTACTTCGATTTGCCCGGTCGGCAGGTTCGGGTTCACCGTCTCCGGGTCCCGCTGTACGACTGTACCGCTTACGGCAAGCACGTATTCGCTCCGCACCTTGTCAGCGATTTGCAAAGCGTCCCCGGAATAAGCCGGGTTAAACACGATTTGTACGATCCCGCTGCGGTCGCGCAGGTCGATAAACAGGACGCCTCCCAGGTCGCGGCGGGTTTGCACCCAGCCGTTTAACGTGACGGTTTCTCCAATGTGCGCGGAGCCGAGGGCGCCGCAATGATGAGTACGCTGCATCATGTAAAAACACTCCTTTATATATGTTGTAAAAAAGTCATCTTATGATCACGATAGCTCATGAATCAATTCGCTTAGTTTCACGGTGCGCTGCTCGCCGGTCTCCATTGATTTGAGGGCGATTTCTCCGCGCTCCAGCTCGTCGTCGCCCAGGATCGCCGTATAGCGGGCTTGCATCCGGTCGGCGGATTTCATTTGCGCCTTCATTTTGCGCCCCAGATAATCGCGTTCGGCGGAAAATCCCGTCTGCCGCAGCTTATACAGCAGCGTCGTAATCTCCTTGTCGGCCGCTTCGCCGAGAGCGACAAGATAAATATCGAGCGGTTTGGCGGCGCCGGCGTCGATTTCCTGTTTTTCCAGGATCAGCGCGATCCGCTCCAGGCCTAACGCGAGCCCGATGCCCGGCTGATCCGGACCGCCTACTTCGGCCACCAGGCCGTTGTAGCGGCCGCCGCCGCCGATCGTGTCGATCGCGCCGATCCCCTGCGCCTTGTATTCGAAGGCGGTATGCGTGTAATAATCGAGCCCTCGCACCAGCCGGGAATTGATAACGTAATCGACGCCCATGACGGTCAGCAGTTCACGGACTTTAGCAAAATGCGCCGTGCATTCCTCATCCAGACTGTCCAGAATCGAAGGCGCTCCGCCGAATTTATCCTGATCCACTTTGCAATCAAGCACGCGCAGCGGATTGCGCTCGATCCGCGACTGACAGTCCTTGCACAAGGAGTCCTTCATCGGCAGCAGAAACGCAAGCAGCTGTTCGCGATAGGCGGCCCGGCTCGCCGGATTGCCCACAGAGTTGATTTCCACTTTAACTCCCTGGAGTCCCAGCTCGCGGCAGAACTCGTAACCAAGCGATACGACTTCGGCGTCGATCGCCGGGTCCGTTGCCCCAAACGCCTCGATACCAAATTGATGGAATTGGCGCTGACGGCCGGCCTGCGGCTGCTCATACCGGAACATCGGCCCGATGTAATACAGCTTGCTGACGTCCGGCTCCCCGTACAGCTTGTTCTCCACATAAGCGCGAACAACCCCCGCCGTGCCTTCCGGCCGCAGCGTCATGCTCCGGTCCCCCTTGTCCAGGAAGGTGTACATCTCCTTCTCGACGATGTCGGTCGTTTCTCCTACACCGCGCTCAAACAGCGAGGTTTGCTCGAAAATCGGCGTGCGGATCTCACGGTAATTAAAGCGGCGGCAAATATCCCTGGCCGTGTCTTCGATAAACTGCCATTTCTCGACGGTGCCCGGCAGCAAATCCTGCGTGCCTTTCGGTTTTTGAAAAGCCATAGTTCATCCTCCATCCTAAATTGCTCATTAAAATAAAAAAACTCCCGTTCCTGTTTGATACAAACAGGGACGAGAGACTGGTTTCCAAATCACCCGTGGTGCCACCCACATTCCGAATTCCTGATTCGTGCAACACCAGCCGTGATAACAGCAATGCTGCATGCGAAAAAGGGATTCGCTTTAAGCGGTTATCGCCCGCCTACGCCGTACGTCTACTTTGCCGCAGCGGAAGCCTGTAAGTGCCGCTCGCCGCATTTCGCCGCCGGTTCTCGGGGAAGTCTTTCGTTCAATCATCACCGGAATCCTTCCAGCCTGCTTCATAAGCGGATAGCGGCTCCTAAAGAGCGCTTGTGCCACGAAGACTCGGGATCCCTCTCTGTGGGTGTGGGGTCGAATTACTTTGTCCCGTCATCGAATTGCTATGATACATTTATTTATTTACTTCAATCCGCGCCCCATACCAGGGGGTGACATCAACTGTTATTTCTTGATTGTATGTAACCACCGCGCTAAAGTCAAGTCTACCCAAAAAAAATGTCGGATCAAAGAAAAAACCTGCCACCAACGGGGTGCAGGTCCAAAGGTATATATTGTATTAAAAAGGGGGTCATGCTGTTATTATAAACAGCTTATGTTAAGGGATCATGAATCTAATATTACAGTTATATTACAGGTTCGCTTAACCCACAGGTATATACGCTCCGTGAGCGCGCAATTTTTGTACGATCCTGCCGTAATCCTCGTCCTCTACTGCCGCGCTAAGCACGTATTTCCACCCTTCCGGCTCGTCCCCGGTGTCGATAACGTCTCTGGCCGGGTCCATTTCCCGCTCACCGGACACCGCCTCGCTATGCTCTCCATTCAAAGTGTCGCCAGCTCCCCGGTCGCCGAAAGCGAAAGCCGGCAGCGCGCTTTGGCTGCCCCGCAGCGTCCCGGGAAGCGGCAAGCCAACGGTGCCGCCGGAATTCATCGAGCCGCTCGGAACGGGGAGCAGTTGCACCAGCAGCTTGTCATCTTCGCCCAATCTGTCGTCCACATGCCCCGCCTCTACCTGACCCGGCGCATACGAGAGCAAGCTGATCCGCGCTCCCTCCGCCTGGTCCTCCGTGCGGAAATAGGCCTGAATATGTTTGGTCATATTTCATCATCTCTCCTTCATCTCGGGTGCAAGCATCGATTGCCGAACAATTCTTTGCTTGTTATTGCCCGAATCGGGAGACTTTATGACGAATGCGCCGAAATCCGAAATGCCGTAAAACAAAAAGCGCAAGCGGCAGGAGAACACTTGAACTCCTACAGCTTACGCTTGTTTCAAAGCAGAACGAACCTGGCCCCGCCTAAATTTCTTCCTTTGCCGACGCCGCAGCGGCCGCACCTGGCAAGCGTTCAGCTTCCCGGACGCGGAAGCCACTCGGCGGATGGCTTAACTTCCCGCGGTACTAGTTCGTAGGCTTCCGGTTCCGCCGAACGCGCCAGCATCCGAGCTTCACTGCGGTCTCCCGCCGCCAGCAGCGGAACGCTCTGCCAATCTTTGGACTTCGTCGATTGACGCATGGGGTAATGGGCTCCTTCAGGGTATCGTTGTTGATACCCTCAAGTGTACCCTCGGCGAGCCTCAATTATCCCTCTATTATCCCTACTTTGGCAGCAGATATCCGACCGCATGAAGGCTAACGGACCTAGACGACCTTATTTGCCCGAAAAGAGGCTCTTTTCATTTCTAACGGACAGGAGAGCCTCTATTTGCTTGAAAAAGACCAGATACGTGCACATCAGCACCGAATAAGGTCTGTGGTGTCCGTTACATTTTGAAAACGGCCATTTTCAGCGAAATAACGGCGCTGATGTCCGTTAGAATTGGATTCGCCTGCCGGATCGTTGGATTGTCCTGTTTCAACAAGCTCCAGCAAATCCCCGCTTAAGCGCCGCCGGGGCTGTCCAATATCAGCGTGACCGGCCCCCAGTTGACGAGCTCGACATCCATGTCGGCCCCGAATTTCCCGGTTTCCACCGTCAGCCCTTTCTCCCGGAGCAGAGCGTTGAACCGCTCATAAAGCGGCTCGGCGGTTTCCGGGCGGGCGGCCGCTGTGAAGCTTGGACGTTTGCCATTGCGGCAATCGCCGTATAACGTAAATTGCGACACGGACAAAATAGCCCCGCCGACATCCATCACGCTAAGGTTCATTTTTCCGGCTTCGTCCTCGAAAATGCGCAAACCGGTGATTTTTTCCGCCAAATAAGTGGCGTCCCGCTCCGTATCCTCGTGAGTAACGCCGACCAGCAGCATTAAGCCCCGCCCGATGGAACCGATCGTTTCCCCCTCCACCGTGACCCGGGCCTGCCGGCAACGCTGAGCTACAATCTTCATCTTCCTTCACCTTTCAAATGCGGCTATTGCATAATCCGGTGCACCGTATACACGTCTTTGACCCGTTTGATTTTCTCCACCACGGATTGCAGGTGATCGGTATTGCGGATCAAAATCGTCATATGCACCAAAGCCATTTTATTTTTATCCGAACGGCCGGATACGGCCGAAATGTTCGTTTTGCTTTCCGAAACCGCCTGCAGCACTTCGTTCAAGAAGTTGCGGCGGTCGTGGCCGGTAATCTCGATATCGACGCTGTAATTCGCTTCGATCGCGTCTTCCCATTCCACATCGATCACGCGGGCCGCCTCTTCTCCATCGGCTCCCGACGGGATATTCGGGCAATCGCTGCGGTGCACGGAAACCCCGCGGCCGCGGGTAATGTAGCCGACAATTTCGTCGCCCGGCACCGGATTGCAGCAGCGGGCAAAACGCACCAGCAGGTTGTCAATGCCTTTGACCACCACCCCGTTCGTCGGGCGATGCTTGCGCTCTTCCGGAGCCTTCACTTCCTTGACCTCGGAGGTCAATTCGATATGGCCTGCGGCCTCCTCCTGCTCCTTGCGCAGCTTCTCGGTCAGCTTGGTGACCACCTGGGACGCCGTAATGCCGCCAAACCCGATGGCCGACAGCATGTCGTCGATGTCGTTGAAGGCGTATTTCTTGGCCGCCTCCAGCAGCTTCTCATCCGTCATAAACGAAGGCGGCTCGATCCCCGCGCGTTTCAGCTCGCGTTCGATCGCTTCGCGCCCCTTCTCGACGTTTTCCTCCCGCTTCTCTTTTTTGAACCATTGCTTGATTTTGCTTCGGGCGTGGGAGGACTGGGCGATTTTCAGCCAATCCTGGCTTGGCCCATAGGAATGCTTTGAGGTCAAAATCTCGACGATATCGCCCGTTTTCAAGCGATGGTCAAGCGGCACGATGCGCCCGTTCACTTTGGCGCCAATCGTTCGGTTGCCCACCTCGGTATGAATCCGGTAGGCAAAATCGAGCGGGACAGAGCCGGCCGGCAGCTCGATGACTTCTCCGGATGGCGTGAACACAAACACCAGGTCGGAGAAAAAATCCATTTTGAGCGATTCCACGAATTCGGAGGCGTCCTTCGCCTCATGCTGCAGCTCCAAAATTTCGTTGAAAAACGTAATTTTGTTCACCAGACCGTTGGCGCCGGAGCCTTCTTTATAAGCCCAATGGGCCGCGATCCCGTATTCCGCCGTCCGGTGCATTTCCCAGGTGCGGATCTGCACCTCGGTTGGCTCTCCGTTCGGGCCAACGACCGTCGTATGCAGCGACTGGTACATGTTCGCTTTGGGCATCGCAATGTAATCCTTAAACCGCCCCGGCATCGGTTTCCACAACGTATGGATAATTCCCAGCGTAGCGTAGCAATCCTTAATATTTTCCACAATGATGCGAATGGCCAGCAGATCGTAAATTTCGTTGAACTGCTTGTTTTTCGTCGTCATTTTTTTGTACACGCTGTAAATATGCTTCGGCCGGCCGGACAAATCAGCCTGCACGCCCATTTCCTCCAGCTTTTCGGCGATGCGGGCGATGACGTTTTTGATGTATTCCTCGCGCTCGGCCCGCTTCTTGCGCATTAAGTTGGCGATCCGGTAGTACTGTTGGGGATTGAGATACCGCAGCGCGATATCTTCCATCTCCCATTTGATCGCGGAAATACCTAATCTATTGGCAATCGGGCAAAAAATTTCCAGCGTTTCGTAAGCGATCCGCCGCTGGCTTTCCTCCGACTGGTATTTCAGGGTCCGCATATTGTGCAGACGGTCCGCGAGTTTAATCACGATCACGCGGATGTCCTGCGCCATGGCGATGAACATTTTCCGGTAGTTTTCGTTTTGCTGCTCCTCTTTGGATCTGAATTTGATCCGTTCCAGTTTCGTCAGACCGTCGACAAGCAGGGCGCAATCATTGCCGAAATGTTCCTGTATCTCTTTCAAAGACACGGTAGTGTCTTCTACGACATCATGAAGCAAGGCCGCAATGATCGACAATGCATCCATCTGCATGTTAACCACGATATCGGCCACCGCAAGGGGGTGAAGAATATACGGCTCCCCGGATTTGCGGACCTGTCCGTGATGGGCCTGCTCCGCAAACTCGTACGCTACCCGTATGCGCTGAAGCTCCGGTTCCTTTATATAGGCAGACGCCTTTTCGAGTAATTGCTCTATGCCCATGGAGATCCCGTTCGATTCCTTTCTATATGAAAATATGCATAAATCGCCTAATTTTGATTTCCTATAATTATGACTCTTGCGCCCCGTCCCGTCAACTACCGGCCGTCAGGCAGCCCGCGGCTTTTCCGGCATGGCAGGATTCCGTGCTGCATGTCAAATGGGCGAGCAGGGGATGTTATGGAAAATGACACGCCCAAGTAATTTCTTGTTGAAAAATGACGGCAATGTATTTAATCTATTAAGGATAGTTATCCTATGAACGTTTAAATTTAGAGGAGTGGTCCTGGTTGCAACGCGAAATTCAAGTTAACGAAAAAGTCCCTTTCGGACCCGGCGTTCTGCTGAGCTTGCAGCATTTGTTCGCCATGTTCGGAAGCACCGTGCTCGTCCCGAACCTGTTCGGCGTCGACCCCGGCATGATCTTGCTGATGAACGGTATCGGCACCCTGCTTTATATTTTGATCTGCAAAGGGAAAATCCCCGCTTATCTCGGCTCCAGCTTTGCGTTTATTTCTCCGGTTACCCTGGTCCTGACGAACAATCCGGGTAACGGTTACGCCATGGCGCTCGGCGCTTTTATCGTGACCGGCGTCATTTTTATCGTCATTGCGCTCATAATCAAATATGCCGGCACCACATGGATTGACGTTGTGTTCCCTCCGGCGGCCATGGGCGCCATCGTTGCCCTGATCGGTCTCGAGCTTATTCCGGTGGCGGCGGGCATGGCCGGATGGATCAACAGCGATCCGACAAAGCTGGACTGGACTCCCGATCCAACCAGCATCATGCTCTCGCTCGTCACGCTAGGGGTTACCGTCCTGGGCGCCGTATTGTTCCGCGGATTCCCCAAAATCATACATATCCTGATCGGGATCGTCGTTGGTTATGTGCTGGCTTTAGTCCTGGGGCAAGTTGATACCGCCAAGATCGCCGGAGCGGGTTGGATTTCGCTGCCGACGGTGACAACGCCGCAGTGGAGCGTGCCGGCCATCATCACGATCATCCCCGTGGCGCTTGTCGTCATCGTTGAGCATATCGGGCACCTGCTCGTCACGAGCAATATCGTCGGCAGAGACCTGTCCAAGGATCCCGGCTTGCATCGTTCTTTGCTGGGGAACGGCATTTCGACGATCCTGTCCGGTTTTGTAGGTTCTACGCCAAACACGACATACGGGGAAAATATCGGCGTCATGGCGCTCACCAAAGTGTACTCCATATTCGTCATTGGCGGAGCCGCCATCTTTGCTATCCTGCTCTCCTTCTCAGGTAAATTTTCAGCGATTATCGCCTGCATTCCGGCCCCGGTCATGGGCGGCGTTTCGCTCCTGCTGTTCGGCGTCATCGCCGCCTCCGGCCTGCGGATTTTCGTCGAGCAAAAGGTCGATTTTTCCAAGCCGACCAACATGCTGCTGGCTACGATCGTACTCGTCATCGGCCTCAGTGGAACGAAGTTGACTATGGGCAACGTCGAGCTTAAAGGAATGGCTCTGGCCACGATCGTCGGAGTCCTGCTCAGCCTGTTCTTCAAGCTGATCCAGGTGCTAGGCTGGTCCAACGAGAAGGAAGATGCCGCGCATTAACACGATTAAACGGATAAAAAACCGTCGGAGAATATCACTCCGGCGGACCATTGACGAGCAGCCCGATTGCCGGAAATAGCGGTAAAAAATGTCGTTATTCCAGCGGTTTCACTCTATTGGAGAGAATTAAAGGTAATTTATGACCCTATTTACCCGGACTGCCGGGAAATGCCGGCGTTCTGGACCGTTCACAGGAAAATAAGGCCAAAATATTCCCCTATTGGGGATGAGTCTGCCTGGCTCCAGATAATAGGAACATAAAATACCGCTATTTTGAATTTAATAACTCAGCTTTCGCAGCAACTGCATTTTTGCATTTGGTGGGAGCCCCGCGCTCCATCATTGAGCTAATAAAAAGCCGAGTCAGGAACATATCCTGCTCGGCCTTTTTGCATTCTTAGTAAGTTACAAGGGAGAATACTTCGATGCCCGGCAATTTGGCCCGGCCGTTTAATTCGCTAAGCTCGATCAAAAACGCGGTGCCGATTACATTGCCGCCTAACTCGCGGACAAGATTAACGGAAGTGGAAATCGTTCCCCCCGTCGCCAGCAGATCGTCGGCAATCAGCACGTTTTGACCGGGTTTCACCGCGTCGCTGTGCATGGCCAGCCGGTCTTTGCCGTACTCCAGATCGTATTCCACCTCAATCGTCTTGTAAGGGAGCTTACCGCTTTTGCGGATCGGCACGAAACCGACGCCAAGTGCATAGGCCAGCGGTGCCCCGACGACGAAACCGCGCGCTTCCGGCCCGGCGATCAGGTCGATTTTCAGGCCCGAAACGAGCCCCTTCAAATCGTCGATGGCCTGCTTGTATTTGGCGCCGTCGTTAAGCAAGGTTGTGATATCTTTAAAGCTGACCCCGGGCTGGGGAAAATCAGGGATCACCCGGATATAATTTTTATAGTCCAATTCAATCTCCTCCTAGGTAGAGTTGAACTATTGATTGTACGGATTAGGGCAGCCGTGTGAAATGTTCATACGAACGCTGCCGCTTCTTCAGAATCATTTCACACTCTTGCCTATATCCCGCTCTTTCCTTAGTTCAACTTATAAAATAAGCTTATTCCGTTCTTTAATAATACGCCGATAGACACTTATGAAGCCCCCCGCATCCGGGTTAACATCCATTCGGTAATTTCCGGAACCCGGGCATGCAGCAGCATCTGTTCCATTTCGGCAAGCAGCCCGAGCTCCCGGTAACGGTTTGAGGTTTCCAGCGGCCGTTTGGAAGGAGATGGGTTGACGGTGATGGTTCCAGACGCTCGGGAAATAAACCCCAGCTCCTCGAACACGCCCAGCATTAACTCCAGCATCCGCCGCGACCAGCCGGTCCGTTTCAGCAGCGCCGCCATCATTTCTTCCTCGCGCAGGGCACGCCCATCGGTTCTGAGCAGCAGGCCGTACACCTGCTTGAAATGATCGCGGGACGGCGTTTCGATCCTTTCCTGCGGCGAGCGCAGCGGATGAAGCAGATAGATCCTTTCCAGTGAAACAAACACGTTCATCATCCGGCTCCAGCCTGCGGAGGAATCCGGAAGCTCAAGCACAAACAACGTCGTAACGCCGCGCGCGCCCGCCGATTCCGCCAAGGCGTTGCCCGGTATGGCGCCATCGTCCTTATCATATACCCAAACCGAGGTGTCCTTCAAATCGCCAAGCTGAAGCAATTGGGAGCCCAAGCCCGCCGCAATCACAGCGGGGATGTCCCGTTCATTCGCCGGCTGGTGAACAAGCGTGCTCTTAAGCTGCACCAATTGCGTGGCCGGATTCCGCGAACCGCGGTAGTCGAACACCTGAAGATGGGAAACCGCAAGATCCTGAATCATCAGCTGCGGCTTGCGCGAGCCGTTCCATTCGTTAATTCCGGCTTCGCACACCATGTCCAAAACCGCCTCTTCCGCCAGCAGGGGCGCAAGTTCTCCTTTGCCGAAGGCTACAGCCTCCACGGTCTTTCCGTTTTGCCCGACAACCAGCTTCAAATGCTTGCCGTCTTTACCCATTTGCCGGCATTCCACCAGCTTTACACCGCGAATCAGCAGGCGCGGGCACGTATTGGCCATCCCGAACGGAGCCAGGCTTTCCAGTTCTTCGATGGACGATAACGTGATCTCCTTAAGCGAGCATTCCAGATCGGTCGTGATCACGGGGACAAAATGCTCCGGCCGAAGCTTGTCGGCAGCGAAGGCATTGAGGCGCCGCGAAAACTCGGCCAGGTTGCCGCGCGCCAGAGACATGCCTGCCGCCGACGGATGTCCGCCAAAATGGTCGAGCAAATCGGCGCAGTCGGTTAGCGCCTCATAGATGTCGAAGCCGGGTATGGAGCGGGCGGAGCCTTTGCATTCGCCGGTTTCCGGATGAATGCCAAGCACGATCGTCGGACGATAGTACCGCTCCAGCAGCTTGGAGGCTACGATGCCTACGACTCCGGCGTTCCAGCCTTCGCCGGCCACGACGATAATATTCGGCAAACCCGTGTCGCCGGTTTGCTGCTCCAGCTGCAGCAGCGCTTCCTGCACCATGCTCTCCACCAGCATCTGCCGCTCCTTGTTGAGCACATCAAGCTCCTCGGCAATCGTTTCGGCCTCGTCCGCGTTCTCGGCGGTCAACAAAGCCACCGCCCGATCCGCATGACTCATGCGCCCGCTGGCGTTGATGCGCGGCGCCAGCCCGAAAGCGACCGCCGTCGATGTCACTTCGCCTTTGGACCAGCCGGCCGTTCCGAGCAAGGCCGTCATCCCCGGAAAGGCGGATCGCGACATCGCGGCAAGTCCGGCGCGGACCAGCATGCGGTTTTCTCCAACCAACGGCATCAGATCGGCGATCGTTCCAAGCGCAACCAGTTCCGTCCAGTATTCCGGGGTGTCATCCCCAAGCAGCGCTTTAGCCAGCTTGAAAGCAACGCCGACACCGGCCAATCCCTTAAACGGATAGGGACAATTAGGCAGCTTCGGGTTAATCAAGGCATAAGCTTCCGGAAGCACCGCCGGCGGCTCATGATGGTCCGTCACGATCACGTCCATGCCCGCCTCGCGGGCAAAAGCGATCTGTTCCACCGCGCTGATGCCGGTATCCACGGTAATGACCAGCGTAACTCCCTTTTGCCTAGCCTGCTCCAGAACCGGTATATGTAAACCGTAGCCTTCCTTGGTGCGATGCGGAATATGGTATTCGTATGTAGCGCCCAACTTGCGCATCAGACAAATCATCAGCGTCGTCGAGGATACCCCGTCAGCGTCGTAATCTCCACACACGAGGATCCGCTCCCCGTTTTCCACGGCGCGGCGGATTCGCGGAACTGCTTCCTTCATGCCGCTAAGCATCATTGGATCATGTTGATCGGCGACCGTTCCTTGCAAAAAAAGCTCCGCTTCCTCCGGCTTCGCAATCCCCCGCGTGACCAGCAGCGAGGCTACAAGCGGAGAGAGATTAAGCCGATCGGTGAGCAGACGGGCGGCGTCTTCGTCCGCGGGTAGCGGGTCCCAGCGATATTTAGGATGAAGCATAACCGGTCACCTTCTTTCTAGAGGTTGAACTTCATTAATGTCTTTTACGCAGGGACAGTGTCATTGCAGTAAATTCGGCAGATCGCTGCCGTTCTCCTCCGTGTTGCTCTTATAGGGATAGCCGGCGTCGTAAGGCGATACTTGAATCCGTACGTCGCTCACATGGGAAAAGCGGTTGAGCAGCAGCATTTTGGCGCGGTTGGCGATGTCGTTGGCTTCCATGACCGTGATCCGCGGATTCACGCTGATTTTGGCGTCCACGGTGACGTAATGCCCGTTCTCCTGCGCTTTCAGCTCCTCGACGGCAATCACGCCGTGAACCCGTTGAACCGTCTCGATAAAAGAAGCGGCATCCTCCTCCTGAATGGCGGAAACCAGCTGCCCGTAAAGGGACTCCCTGATCAGGCGGTACGCTCTCCAAAAGACGAGACAAGCGATGAAAAAAGCGGCTGCAGGGTCAAGATAAAGCAATTCCGAAATACCCATCGCCTGCCCGGCCACCGCGCCAAAGACGCCGATGAACGCAGCCACAGAGGAATAGAGTGAGTAACGATGCGTTGCGATCAACGACTGCGCGGTTTTGGGATCCTCTTTCCGGGACTGGCGAAATCGAAATTGGAACATCGCTTCCTTCAGGGCAAATGAAACGACGACGGCGACCCCGGCCATCACTTCCGGAGGCTGGATCTCATCCCTGGCGATATTCGATATGGCGGCAATCATCATCTGCAGTCCGCCCATAAGCAGGAACACGGAAAAAAAGATCGCGAGCAGCGGCTCAGCCCTTTCTCTCCCGGCATACGCCGCGTGCAGCGCTCTCCGCTTCCTCAGACCGGGCCACTCCACTTTGCCGGTGATCTCGGCCGCGGCATCCGAAGCGGAATGCAAAGCGGCCGCCAGCAGCGCGCGGCTGTCAAACCATAGCCCCACCAGCCCTTTAAAGATGGCAAGCGCAACATGACTCACGATGCTGAGCCAAGCGGCGGAATCGGAAAAGGCAGCATGTTCGCGTTTCATAATGACCTCCTAAACCATGTGAAAACTGATGAAGAACGGTAGAGCCGCGTCTATAATCGACGCGGCTCTTTTTTGAACCAACCGATGGCTAGATATCTTCAAAAAGCCGCTTAGGATGCTTTAGCCGGTTTATTCTTTTGCTTACTTTTAAAGGTAAACCAGAGCGGGCTGGCGATAAAGATCGAAGAGTAAGCCCCGAACAGCAGGCCGATGACCATGGCGAGCGAGAACATCTTGATCGACGCGCCGCCCAACAGGAACAGGAAGAAGGCGGCCACAAACACGGTAAGCGCGGTATATAAAGAACGCATAATCGTCTGCGCTACGCTGTGGTTGACCAATTCGACAAGGTCCTGCCGCGTTTTGAGCTTGGCAAACCGCAGATTCTCGCGAATCCGGTCGAAGATAACGATCGTATCGTTGATCGAATAACCGATGATCGTCAATACTGCAACGATAAAGGTCAAATCGACCTCCAAACGGAAAATCGAGAAAACCGCGATGACCATAAAGGCATCATGCAGCAAGGCCACGATCGCGGCCAGAGCAAAACGCCATTCAAAACGGATGCTGACGTAAATGATGATCCCTATACAGGAAATCAGCACGGCGTAAATCGCGTTGCGCGCCAATTCCCGGGCCATTTCCGGATCGACCGTATTGACTTCGAAGGAGGCTTTGTCGTCCAGCTTCGAGATTTCGCTTTTCAGCTGCGCATCATTATCTTCACTAAGCACTTGCGTAAAGCGGATATTCATCCGATCCTCGCCCGGGCTGACCGTCGTGCCTTCCGCAATGCCTAGCTTGTCCAAGATCGGTTTCACTTGCTCCGCCGTCAGTGGTTTTGTAAGCGAGATGTCCACATTGGAGCCTGCTTTAAAATCAACGCTGTAATTCAAGCCGAACACCGATAGACAGATGAGGCCGGCGATCGTTAAGACGATCGACGCAATATAAAAGTACTTGCTGAGATGTACATAGTCCAGGTTTTTATTAAAGCGCACGAATATCACGCTCCTTCACGCCGAAATATTTCGGTTTCGACAGCTTGCCCGCCTTAAGCAGCAGATTCAGCAGGAAGCGGGAGAGATACACATTCGTGGCGATGCTGAGCACGATTTCCACGATCAGCACGAGCGCAAAGCCTTTTACCGCGCCGGTGCCGAACCAATACATTACCGCCGCAACGATAATCGTCGTTATATTCGAATCGAGAACCGTGCGCAGGGAATGCTTGTCGCCTGCCTTCACGGCGGACATCACGCTCTTGCCGGAACGCATTTCTTCATGGATCCGTTCATTGGTAATGATGTTGGCGTCGACCGCCATCCCGATCCCGAGAATTAAAGCCGCGATCCCTGGCAGGGTAAGCGTAAAGTCCGCCCACACGAACACCAGTATAAGCAGCCAGGTATGAATGATTAGCGTAAGCGAGGCGATCAACCCGGGAACCCGGTACATTCCGATCATAAACAGCAAGATGAATACGGAAGCGATCAGCCCGGCTTCAATCGTCTGTTGCAGCGATAGCAAACCCAGCGTAGCGCCTACACTTTGCGAATATTTCTCGGTCAATTTCAGCGGCAGGGCGCCAAGGTTGATCTGGTCGCGCAGTTCCTTAGCTTCGTTTAAATCTCCGCCAACGCTGATTTGCGCGGATCCTTCAGCCAGTACCGCCTGAACCACCGGAGCCGAAATCAGCTTGTCGTTCATGTAAATCGCCAGCGGTTTTCCGAGCAAACGTTTGGTTATTTCCGCGAACTTTTCTTTGTCTTTCACTTTAATGCTGACAACCGGCTCGTTCATCTGGGTATATTCCAGTTTTGCTCCGTTTTCGACGAAATCGGTGCCAACCATTTCAATTTTTTTGTACTCATCCGCTTGTTTCTCCGTGCCGTCCTTGCTGCGGAATGTAAGCGAAGCAGGCTCTTTCATCGTTTTGCGCACCGTTGCCTCGTCGGTGACACCGGCCAGCTTCAAACGAATCCGGTTGGTGCCTTCGGTCGTAACTTCAGGTTCGCTCGTCCCCAGCTTGTTCGCCCGATCCTCCAGGCTTTGTGCCGTCTTGAGGAGAGATTCCCGCGTTACCGCTCCTCCGCCCTCCAGCGGCGATGCTTCATATAAAATTTCAAAGCCGCCTTTCAAATCCAGGCCGAGACGTACGTTTTTCAACAGGTCGGGGCTTGTCCATCCCATAATCCCGAGCGAGACAACCACGACGGTTATGAATGCGATGATTCTTTTCATTCCGTACTTCGTTCCCCTTTCAAATTCTCAATATTCCTATTATAGCGATGCCTGAAAAGCGAGTCAATTTATCAAATTTTGACGAAAAAAAGACCCCTGCCTCAAATAAGACGGGATCCACGGTATGCGGAAATCGTCATATAATTCATAAATTGGGTCACTTTTAAGGAAAGTATATCGTTGACAAGTTGGTGCATTGGCGGAATGCCTTCTTTTTCATATTTTTGACTGACGCATTCCCAAATCTCAGGGCCGGTTACATGCTCGTAACCGATCAGTCTGAATTCCTCCGCTTTGCTGCGGCAAAGGCTTTCTATCGCCTCGTTCAACTCTTGTTCTGTCAATTCCTCTTCAGCCACGATTCTGCCCCCTTCAACCCCCGTCTTAATACATTCTACCCCAATTTACAGATTCCTGCCTCTACCGACTTTTTCCAATTTAAAAAGCTTCCAAAAAGACAAGTCATGAACTTGTACAGGTAGGACATATTCATAGAGTAACCCCAAGAATAAACAATCGGCGAAGCTATTTCCGGGAGAGAGGGAAGCACTTTGAACAAACAAACCTTCATCCAAGGAACGATGATTTTGCTGGTGGCGGGAATCGTCAACCGGCTCCTTGGTTTCATTCCGCGCATTATGCTGCCCCGCGTGATCGGGGCGGAAGGGGTAGGACTTTATCAGCTTGGATATCCTTTCTTCCTTGTAATCGTAACGATCATTACCGGAGGGATTCCTCTGGCCGTCGCCAAGCTGGTGGCCGAAGCCGAGTCCTCGGGGAATCCGGGGCGTTCCCGCGCCATTTTGCGGACGAGCCTGGTGTTCACGACGGCGGCGGGTTTTCTGTTCACCTTTTTATGCTTGTTTGGGGCTCCATGGGTAAGCCGCTATATCCTTACGGATGCCCGCGTTTACCATACGTTTATCGCGATGAGCCCGATGATCGTCATCGTTTCCGTTTCCTCCGTTTTTCGCGGTTATTTTCAGGGCAAGCAGGACATGATTCCGTCCGCCGTCTCCTCCATAATGGAGACGGTAGCCCGGATCGTTTGCACGTTATGGTTCGCTTATTTGCTTCTTCCGATGGGGATGGCGTACGCCGCGGCGGGAGCGATGTTAGGCGTAGTGGTCGGGGAAATCGCCGGGCTTGGCGTGTTGTTATGGCAATACCGTCAGCTCAAGCGGCGTGAACGGAAGGAAGTCGAGACCGGGGAAACGCCGGCCAAGCCTGACCTGGAGAAACAGCCTTTGCCCGGCAAATTGCTCCGCCCCATTTTGCGCATTGCGATTCCGGTTACCGGCGGCAAGCTCGTCGGCTCGCTGTCCTACCTGCTGGAATCCATCACGACGGCGCGCAGTCTAGCGTTGGCCGGCATCGGCGTCGCCGTGGCCACCACCCAATACGGGGCGCTGCAAGGTATGGTTATTCCGCTGCTGCTGCTGCCCGGGGCGCTGACGTCTTCGCTGGCCGTCTCGCTTGTTCCTTCGCTGGCCGAGGCCCAGGCCCGCGGGGATATGCGGTCGATTCAGCTGCGGCTGCATCAATCGCTGCGGCTTGCGCTGGTCACCGGCGCCCCGTTTGCCGCGATCATGTTTGTGATGGCCGAGCCGCTCTGCCTGATCATCTACGACAACGCCGAAATCGCCGGGATGCTGCAGACGATGGCCCCGTTTGCGCTTTTCCTCTACGCGCAGGCGCCGCTGCAGGCGACGCTCCAAGCCTTAGACAAGCCGGGGCGGGCCTTGATCAACACCCTGACCGGAGCCGTTATCAAAATATCGCTGATCTTTTATCTCGCCTCCAATCCGTCCCTGGGCATTTATGGAGCCGTGATCGCCATTGTCGCAGGCTTTATCGTCGTGACGCTTATGCATGGGTATAGCGTGGCCCGTATGCTCCGCTATACGCTGCCATATCTGGATTTCACCAAAGTATGCGCCGCCATGATTATTATGGCCGCAGCGGCTCATTACGCGATGAACCGCCTGCCGTTTGGTTCCGTCCCGGTGGTTCAATTTATCGCCGCGGCAGCGGCCTCCGGAATCTTGTACCTGGTACTGGCCGGCGTCATGGGCCTGTTTGACCTGCACGACCTTAAGCGGCTGCCGTTCCTGGGCAAATGGTTTCGCCGCTGATGCGGCTTAGGCTTTTCACATCTCGTCCATGGGGTTGATATACAGTTTGCCATTATGATCGATACTGCAGAAAAACACCTGTTTAAAATCGCTCAGCCCTTTGGACTGAATATGATTTTTTAGCCAAAACCTGGTTTTCCCGATCTTTTGCAAATTTTCTTCGTTCACTTTCCCGTCCATAATCAGCGGCAGCGGCAGCTCTTCGTATTTAATTTTGGAGGCAATGGACTCGCGTTCCTTGCTTTTGCGCCCGCCGCTATTGCCGACTTTGCCGGATTTGTCCTTGGGGAATACGCTCAGCTGTCCGCTCGTCTCCAGAACGGCGAACTCTACGTCCGACACGCTGTCGACCTTCTTGGAACGCAGCTGCATAAGCAGATCGTCCAAATTGTACCGCTGCTTCCGCATTTCCTCGCGGTTGATTTTACCGTCGCGAATGATAACGCTTGGCTTACCGTCAAACCATAACCGCAGCTTGCGGAAACGAAGCGACAGCATGGCTATGCCGATTTGAATGATCACGAGCGTGACCATGGGGATCAATCCTTCATACAGCGGTTTTTTGACATCTTCCAAGGCAAATACGGCGATTTCCGCAATCATGATCGAGATGACCAGATCAAAAATCGACAGTTCGCCTATCTCTCTTTTCCCCATGATCCGCATCACCACAAACACGACAATATACATCAGAATAGTTCTAAAAACATGGGCCAGCATATGATCGACCACGCCAATCCCTCCTCATCGAAAAGGTCGAACAGAACATAGTACTCGTATTCTGACCGCCGATTCTCCATTCCATGCGGTGGAACATAGGGTTAAAAAGCGGGTTGCTTGCAAAGATCTTCCTTAAGAGGTAGTTCAAAAAGTTCGCTTTTGATCACGTAGCAGGTCAAGAAGCGGATTCGACGTCGAATCTTGAATTCAGCCGGGCCTTCCGTTGCTCACGTACCCATAACGTACGCTCCGCTCCTGACGTCCCTAGCTTCATTCGACCTAAAGCGTTTTGAAAAAACGCACATCGGAAGCATACGCTTCGGTGCTGAAAACCGAACTTTTTGAACACGCACTTTGAATGCCTACCGTTATAAAAAATCAACGTTACGCGGTAATAACTGCATGGGCTTGACCATAAAATGGTGGTAATAAGAGAACAGGAGGATGACCTAATGCACTTCATCCGCAATTTATTTGGTTTTCGGATTTCGCAGCCCACCGTCTCGGGACTTTGGTACGCTTTCTTATGGATGATGATCGGCGCCCTGGTTTTGTCACTGCTGCTGCAGGGCGAGATGCTGGAGGAGCCCGAACTTGCGCTGTACACCTATCTCGTTCATGGCATCGCCATTTTGTTCGGCGGCATCGTATCCGGAAAAAGAGCGAAGCAGAAAGGCTGGTCCCAGGGTGGCCTGACCGGTCTGCTGTACGTTGTGCTGCTTTTGCTCATCAGCTTTCTCGCTCTCGACACGTCGCTGACGCTGCGCGATTGCATCCTGTTGGTGCCGGGGCTTGTCATCGGGGCTTTTGGGGGAATGATCGGGGTGAATTTAAACCGGAAGTGAATGAAAAAAAGGGCCTAAGCCGGAGAAATGGCTAAGACCCTTTTTTGTTTTGATTATTTGCCGCTAGACTCCGAATTGACGCTGTGGCTGATGGCGCTGCGATCGAACGTCAACTTGGTGACGTCGTTGACACGGATGACGACCGTATCGTCCGTCATCTCCATGATCGTACCGTGCAGGCCGCCGATCGTCACGATTTTGTCGCCTTTTTTCAGCTGATTCAGCATGGTGTTGCGCTGCTGCTGCTTTTTCTTTTGAGGACGGATCAGCAAAAAGTAAAATACGGCGATCATGATAACAAACGGAATAATCATTTGGATGAGGGAGCCTGTGCCTCCGGCTGCTCCTGCTCCTCCCGCTGCTGCAAACTGAAACATGCGCGTTCCCCCCTTTCAAAGAACAAACTGCGGACTATTAAAATCCCTTTTCATTGCCGAACAACCCGTACTGTTCGAAAAATTCATCGCGGAAACTAAGCAACCTGTCCTCCATGATAGCCTGGCGAACATTCTTCATCAGGTTAATGAGAAAATGCAGGTTATGGTATGTAGTTAACCGAAGCCCGAACGTTTCGTCCGCTTTAATCAGATGGCGAAGATAAGCCCTGGAATAATTTCGGCACGTGTAGCAATCGCATTCGGGATCAAGCGGTCCGAAATCATTGGCATACTGGGCATTCCGTACCACCAGTCTGCCCTGGCTGGTCATTGTCGTGCCATTGCGGGCGATGCGGGTCGGCAGGACGCAGTCAAACATATCAACGCCGCGAATCGCGCCTTCGATCAATGCATCGGGCGAACCGACGCCCATCAAATACCGCGGTTTGTCCGCAGGCAAAAGGGGGACGGTATATTCCAGCACCTCATACATCAATTGCTTGGGTTCGCCTACACTTAGTCCACCAATAGCATACCCCGGAAAATCCAAGGAAGTCAAATCGCGCGCGCTCTGCTTGCGCAAATCTTCGTGCATGCCGCCTTGCACGATGGCAAACAGGCCCTGATCATGCGGGCGGGCATGGCTTTTCAGGCAGCGCTCGGCCCATCTCGCCGTACGTTCCGTTGAACTTTTCACGTATTCGTATTCCGCCGGATAAGGAGGGCACTCGTCAAAAGCCATCATGATATCCGAGCCCAGCGCGTTTTGGATTTCCATCGCCACTTCAGGAGACAGGAACAGTTTGTCGCCGTTCAAATGGGAGCGGAAATGCACGCCCTCCTCCGTGATTTTGCGCATTTCGGCCAGCGAAAACACCTGAAAACCTCCGCTGTCGGTCAGAATCGCCCGATCCCAGTTCATGAACTTGTGCAGTCCGCCCGCTTCGCGGATAATCTCGTGACCCGGCCGCAAAAAAAGATGGTACGTATTGCTCAAAATAATCCGCGCGTCCATCTCCTTCAATTCCTCGGGACTCATCGTCTTAACCGTGGCTTGGGTGCCGACCGGCATAAATGTCGGAGTATCAAACGATCCGTGCGGCGTGTGCACGCGGCCCAGTCTTGCTCCGGACTGCTTGCAGGTTTTAATATGTTCATACGTTATTGCTGCTGCCACTCTAATCAACCGTCCTCTGCTTTCTTAATAAATAAACATGGCGTCGCCAAAACTGAAAAAGCGGTATTTCATCGCGATCGCTTCCTTGTAGGCTTTCATAATATGATCTCGTCCCGCCAGCGCACTGACCAGCATGACGAGCGTCGATTTGGGAAGATGGAAATTCGTCAGCATAGCATCCACCAGCCCGAATTCATAACCCGGGTAAATGAAAATCCCGGTCCATCCGCTGCTGCGGACGATCGGACCGCCTTTGCATGCTTGAGCGACCGTCTCCAACGTGCGCGCGGAAGTCGTTCCTACAGCAACAACTCTGCCGCCCTTGGCTTTGGTCTCGTTGATAATATCGGCCGTTTCCTGCGGCAGCACGTAATATTCCTCGTGCATGACATGATCCTCGACCCGCTCCACCGACATCGGGCGGAACGTGCCGAGACCGACATGCAGCGTAACAAACGCGATGTTAATCCCTTTGGCCCGTACCTGCTCCAGCAGCTCTTCGGTAAAATGAAGCCCGGCCGTGGGCGCCGCCGCAGAGCCTTCGTGTTTGGAATAAACCGTTTGATACCGCTCGCGGTCGTCCAATTTTTCTTTGATGTAAGGCGGCAAGGGCATTTGGCCCAAGCGATCCAAAATTTCGTTAAAAATGCCTCCGTAAGAAAAACGAAGCACCCGCTCGCCCATATCCGCTTCCGCTTCCACCGTCGCCCGCAGCTCATCGCCAAAAACGATGACCGCGCCCGCCTTCAGTTTCTTCCCTGGCTTGACCAAGGCTTCCCAACGGTCTTCTCCGAGACTCTTCAGAAGCAGCACTTCCGCTTTGGCGCCGGTATCCTGTTTGACCCCGAACAGCCGTGCCGGTATCACGCGGGTATCGTTCAGCACAAGCGTATCGCCGGGATGAAGATAATCCAAAATAGCGGAAAACGTATGATGGCGGATTTCTCCGGTTTCTTTATTCAACGTCAGCAATCGCGAAGCGCTCCGCTCCGGAAGCGGAGTTTGGGCAATCAGCTCCTCCGGGAGTTCGAAGTCGTACATATCCACATTCATAGTTCTGCTCATTCCTTAACGATAGTTACATTTTGGTAGTAGTGTTGCAATATTTCCCGGTAATCATACCCGGCGTCGGCCATTCCTTTGGCTCCCCATTGGGATAATCCGAGCCCGTGGCCGTTTCCGCGGCCGACAAACAGATAAGCATTGCTCTTATCGATGACCCGGGCCGTTTGGTCAGCGCCCAGCACAACCATATTTCCGCCGCTCAAGGACGTTTTGCCGGAAGCGGATAAAACCGCCGCGTCAGAAGCCGCCGTACCGGAAGCCTCCCCGGCACCTTGAACAGTATACCTTCCGGTTGGCACAATTTCAAACAAGGTACTGGGCAGGCCGTTTAAAGCAGATCTCAATGAATCCGGATATTTGACGTCCAAAACCTGTCCGTTTGCCTTGATTTGCGTCACCCTTCCGGACGGTCCTCTTTGCGCAACCTCCAGGCTCGTAATCGCTGAAGGCGCTTCGGCCGTCGTTTTGCCTTTTAGCGATTTGGACAGTTGGTCGGAGGTGTAAGGCCCCCGAATCCAGGCATAAGCGCTGGACTCCTCCACCTTGCTGAGCACGATGGCCTTATCTCCCGGGTTCAGTTTCGCCACCGGGTTGACATCGGATTGAATCAGGGGAAGCGGACGCACGTTCACGTTGTCTGTCGTCACGGTCAATAGCTCCAGCCCGGCCTCGTTTGTTCCCGCGATCTTGGCGTTGTCTTCCCGGACATACCCGGTTTTGCCGTTGTCGAGCAGAATCTGGTACCACGATTTCAAAGAAGCCCCGGCGGACTCGTCGCCTGCGCTCGTTACGCTGGCGTAAATCGGGTTGACGTTGCTCCACACTTCCGAGGCGTCGGCGGTGACACCGCCGCTGTTGGACGAGAACAGGCCTTCAACCACTTTCCCATTCGCCTCCAGTACTTCGCCGGCGGTGCTTTCGACCGCCTTCACGACGCTGTTCGCCTCCTGATCCACGCCATTGTAAACCTGGCTTAACGTCGTATCCACCAAGCCCGCAATCTTAAACTTGTTCAATTCCGCATTGTACATAGCGTAACTGCGGGCAGCGACAGCCTGCGCCTTGAGCGCCTCCTGCGGCCAAGAAGTCGGTACTTCGGCGGATACGACCGAATATAAATATTGCTCAAGCGGCAGCACGTTGACGAGCGCCAGCTGCCCGTTCACTTTACTGATTTCAAAATCGCCCCGGTATCTGCGTTCGGAACGCTCAACGACCTTAATGGCCGAGTTGTCTTTATTGCCACGGACTATCAGCTTGGCCCCTTCTCCGTACAGCTCGTAATGTGCAGCCCTCTTCGGAGCGTCCACAGCAAGTGAAACATCATTATGCAGCAGAAGGGCTGGTGTCGCCATATCCACAGGGGCTAAAAACAGCTGCGGTTCGGTTAGGGCCAGCTTGGCCTGTAATGATGCTTGTTCGGCCACGCTGGACATCCCCCCGATCCACACCGCATACTTCCGCGGACCGGTCATGACCGCAAACGCCTCGGTGTCCTGACCGTTCAAAGTGCTGGCAAGCGATTCCGCTTCATTCTGCGAACCGAAAAGGCCGGCCGATATGTAATAAGGCCCCCGTACGTTTGGATTTTGTACTTGAAGCTGGCCGGATAACGTCTGAGCGACCCGGCCGGCCGCTGTCACGGCCTCAGCCGCGCTGGCGTACGGGCCGGTATAAATCCGGTAAACCGTGCCGCCCGGCCGATCGACCGCGTAGGCCACCGGTTTGTCGGCGGTACCCTGCAGTTTTTTGACTGCGGCGGCGGCCGTTCCCCAATCAGCGCTTTCCAGCGCCTTGACTTTAAAGCCGTTGACGCTAAATCGGGAGGTTTCGGATGCGCCCATTTCCAGCCAAGGCTCGAATTCTCCACCAGCCATAATACCCGCTTCCGCGGCCCCCTCCGCCTTCAGTGTTACCGCCGGCGCGGTCGATTTGTACGTGCTGCCAAGATCCAGGTACATGGCTACGCGGACTTGTTCGGAAGCCGCAGCGCCGGCCGCCCCCGGGAATTGTACCGCTGAAGTAAGCAGTAAGGCGGCTGCGATTCCTTTTCCCCATTTGCTGAATGTCATTGCCCGTCTCGTCCCCATCAAACCCGATTCTCCTCTCTATGATGCATTGTTATCGATTTGCCGCCATTAAGGCGTTTCCGGCATCGGCAGCCCCAAATGCTGATAAGCCGCGGGGGTCACCATGCGGCCGCGCGGGGTCCGCTGCAAAAATCCGATTTGCAGCAAATAAGGTTCATACACATCTTCGATGGTTTGGCTTTCTTCGCCGATCGTTGCCGCAATCGTATCGAGCCCGACCGGACCTCCCCGGAAGCTCGTAATCATCGCCCGCAGCATTTTATGATCGATGAGATCAAGTCCCATCGGATCGACCTGCAGCATCTTTAACGCTTCCTTGGCAATGTCCGTCGTGATCATTCCGTCGCCCCGCACCTGCGCGTAATCCCGGACGCGTCTCAGCAGCCGATTGGCGATCCGCGGCGTCCCTCGCGATCTTAAGGCGATCTCCTCGGCGGCGTCGCCGACCATTTCGATGCCGAAGATATCGGCTCCCCGCGATACGATGAAGCTTAGCTCGTCGACCGTATAGAATTCGAGGCGGCTGACGACGCCAAAGCGGTCGCGCAGCGGCGCCGACAGCAGCCCCGCCCGGGTGGTCGCCCCCACCAGCGTAAACGGCGGTAAATCAAGCCGGACCGAACGGGCGCTTGGCCCTTTCCCGATCATGATGTCCAGGGCAAAATCCTCCATCGCCGGATACAGCACTTCCTCCACCGTACGGTGCAGGCGATGAATTTCGTCGATAAACAGCACATCGCCTTCCTGCAAATTCGTCAGCAGGGCGGCCAGGTCGCCAGGCCGTTCAATCGCCGGGCCCGATGTCGTACGGATGTTGACGCCAAGCTCGTTGGCAATAATGTTCGCCAGCGTCGTTTTGCCCAGTCCCGGCGGCCCGTAAAGAAGAACGTGGTCCAGCGCTTCGTTGCGCATTTTCGCCGCTTCAATATAGATTTTCAAATTTTCCTTGATTTGGCTTTGTCCGATATATTCCGCTAAGTAGCGGGGACGGAGGCTTAGTTCGACGGCCTGATCCTCCATCATTAAATTCGCCGATATGATCCGGTCTTCCATCATTGCGCGTTCGCTCTCCTTCCAGTCCTTCTCTCATCAGCCGGCATACAGCAGCTTGAGCGCCTTTTTCATTACCGAATCCACCGCTTCATCCGGGGCGACATCCTCCTTCATGCGATGCCACACCTTGTCCAATTCGGCATCCGTGTATCCGAGCGCCTTAAGCCCTTCCCGGGCTTCCGGCCAGCCGGGATAAGCGGATTCGGCCGCAGGGAGAGCCTCGGACGGATCATCAAATAAAGAGGGGCCGCCCATCCCTTCGAGCTTGTCTTTCAGGTCCAAAATCATGCGCTGCGCCGTTTTTTTGCCGATGCCCGGAAGTTTGGTCAGAAAGCCGATATTCTCCTGGTGAATCGCCGCCACCACATGGTCGGGACTGCCCCCGCTCAAAATGCCCAGCGCCACGCGCGGCCCGATGCCGGACACCTCGATCAGCTTGCGGAACAACCTCTGCTCCTCACGGGTCGGAAAACCGAACAGCAAAATCGCGTCTTCACGGACATGATGATGCGTATAGATCGTCACCGTCTCTTGTCCTTTCGCGGCAAACGCATACGGGTTCGGGCAAAACACCTGATAACCTACGCCCTGCACATCCAGTACAACATACTCCGTTTCCAAATGGGCCACCTGGCCCCGCAAAAAATCGATCATGAACGCAATACCTCGTTTAATTTAGAATTTAATGTGTAAGAATGCGCATGGCAAATCGCCACGGCTAAAGCATCCGCCACGTCGTCCGGCTTCGGGATCGCCTGCAGCTTCAAGAACATGCGGGTCATTTCCTGCACCTGCCGCTTTTCGGCTTTGCCGTATCCGACGATCGCCTGCTTGACCTGCATCGGCGTGTATTCCGAAACCGGCAGGCCTTTCTGGACCGCCGCCAGCACCAGCACGCCTCTAGCTTGTCCAACCGACATCGCCGTCGTAACGTTGCGGTTGAAAAACAGCTTTTCCAACGCCACCGCGTCCGGCTTATATTTTTCGATCAACTGAACCATACCCTCGTACACATGAAGCAGCCTTTCTTCCTCCGGCGTGTGCGCCTCCGTCTGAATGCAGCCGTATTGTACCGGAGTCAGTTTGCTTCCCTGTTTATCGATAAACCCAAACCCTACGATCGCGATCCCAGGGTCGATTCCAAGTATACGCAAGCTCATCTCTCCCCAAGTGTGTGCTCGAACTCCCGTCTTGCTAACGGAGCTCGCGTCCCTTTTTGAAGCGAACATATGTATTCACTTTATTATAACAAAAGATCGCGTACATTGAGGAAAAAGTTTGTAGAGTGCCAGGGTCGATGAAGGGTAAAAACAAACAAGCGCAAGCAGGAAGAGGATATTACCATCTTCTGTGCATGCGCTTGTTTCATACTTTTGGGACTCCCGCAAAAATATAAGGGTACAAAATGGCGTTATTGCGGCGATATCCCTCAATCAAAGAGAAATAGAGGTAATTTATGTCGCTATTTTCTACGAACCGCAACAAATACTCGCGATCTGGACTACTCTTAGGAAAATAAGGCCATAAAATTCCGTTAATGAGGGTGAACATGCCTAGCTCCGGATAATAAGTACATAAAGTTCCGCTATTTTGAACGCCGATGGTTCACTCGTTCAGTTCATCGTTCCAGCAGCCAGCCGTCAAGCGCCGGTTTCTAAGTTGAGAGGTCGAGCCTATATATTGACGCTATTTCTTAAGCAATAAATAAGCAAAATAAGGCACTCCAAGCAGCGAGGCCATGACACCGGCCGGAATCCCGTCGGGATCGACCAGATTGCGGCCGACCGTATCGGCGATGAGCAGCAGCCATCCGCCAAGCAGCACGGCGACGGGAATGAACAGCTGATTGCGCGGTCCGACCAGCGCTTTGGCGATATGGGGAGCCATCAGCCCGATGAAGGCGATGCCCCCGGTGACAGAAACCGCCGATGCGGATGCGGCGACGGCGGCCAAGATCAGGACCAGCCGTTCGCGCTCAAGATGCACGCCCACGCCGATTGCCGAGGTCTCGCTTAAGCTAAGCAGGTTGAGCTGCCGGGATTTGAACAAAGTAAACGGCACGAGCAGGATCAGCCACGGGAGCAAGGCCCCGATAAAAGGCCAGTCCGTGCCCCAAATGTTGCCGGCAATCCATTTTGCGATAAAATCCACCTTGGTGCGTTCCGCCGAGGAGATAATCACGATCATAATCCCCGACAGCGCCATGGAGAAACCTACTCCAACCAATACGAGGCGAACGGGATCAAGTCCCCGGGTCCGGCTGTACGAGAAAATATAAACGAGTATGGCTGTGATCAAAGCCCCGATAAACGCAACAAAAGGCAGAATATAGGCAAACGATCCCGTCTCGATCGGAAAATACAGAAAAAATACGGAGATCGCCACGCCTGCCCCGGAATTAATGCCAACGATGCCCGGGTCCGCCAAATCGTTACGGGTAACGCTTTGCAGGATCGACCCAGATAAGGCCAGCGCCATTCCCGATAACAACGTGATCAGAATCCGCGGCAGTCTGACGGAGAACAGAACGAAGTCCTCTTTGAACGTGCCTTGGCCCAACAACACGGGAATCAGCCTGTCGAAGGACAGAGACGAATAACCAAACCCCATGCTGGCGACAGCCGTCAGGACGATGGCCCCTAAGCTGATCAGCAAAATAAGACGCTGTTTCCGAACAAGAGCGAACGGACTCATGATAGCGTTTTGCCTCCTTTACGCACGACAAGCAGGAAAAACGGCAAGCCTGCCATAGCCACAATCGCCGCCATGGGCGTCTCGTAAGGCGCGTTGATGGTCCGGGCGAGCGTATCCGCCAGCAGCATGAAGGCGGCTCCCGCAAACACCGAAAAAGGCAGAATATATCGGTAATCGGTGCCGACAACCTTGCGGACGATATGCGGAATCATCAGTCCGAGGAAGGCGATGTTTCCGGCGAGCGCCACAGCAGCCCCCGTCAGCAGGATGACCAGGACAAACAAAATGAATTTGATCCGCGCGAGCTTTTGCCCCAGACCAACCGCCACCTCGTCGCTCAGACTGAGAATCGTTAAATGGCCGGAGTACATGATGGACACCGCGATTCCGGCAACAATGACCGGCGCAACCGCCTGAATCTGTGCCCATGTTGTCCCGATTAAACCACCGGCCGTCCACATGGAGACGTCCTTGGAAATTTTGAACGCAAGGCTGATGCCTTCCGTGGCGGCCTGCAGAAAGGTGGAAATGGCCGCTCCCGCCAACACGATGCGAACGGGAGACAGCTTCCCCCGGCGCACCGCGCCAAGGCCGATGACCAACCCGCCGCCTGCGGCCGCACCGATAAAGCAAGCCAGCATGATGCCGAAGTAGCTGATTCCCGGTAAGCAAGCGAAAATGACGGCAAGCGCCAGGTTAGCGCCGGACGTAAGCCCCAGCAAACCGGGATCGGCGAGCGGGTTACGGGTGACCCCTTGCATCATCGCGCCGGATACCGCCAGCGCGGCGCCGACCAGCATCGCAGCCAGTTCACGCGGCAAGCGGATTTCTTGCAGTGTGAGTATATTCCCTTCGGAGGCAACCGAAGTAAGCGCCAGCCATAGTTCATGCGGCGTCGTTTCCTGCGCGCCAAACAACATCGAGATCACGAAGGAGACGACGAGCAGCAGCACACTGCCGAGAAGCTTATAAATAAACGGAATCGAACGTATATTAACTCTCATCGGTATCACTGCCTTGGTTATTTGCCCAGGAAACTTTTAATGAAGAAGTCCAGCTGGTATTCCATGCTGAGCGGGTCGTTGAAATAGAAAGCTTTCGCATCGGCTTCAAAAACCCGGTTGTTTTTGACGGCAGGGATATTTTTGTAGGACTGTGTATTCTGAAAGGAATTGTCCTCGTCAGCGTTTTTGCTGAAAATAATATAATCCCCCACGTAATCCTGCAAAACTTCGGAGGATACCGCGAAATAGCCGTCCTTTTTCGTTGCCTCCTTGGTTTTCTCAGGCAAGCTGAAGCCCAGATCGCCATACAAAAGTTCGGTGCCGCGTCCAAAATTGTAGCCATACACGTACAACTGCTTGTTAAACGTCTCGATTACCGACACCGTCGCGCCTTCACCGACCTTCGCTTTAATCTCTTCGCCGGCTTGCTTCGTCCGCGCCTTGAAATCATCCACCCAAGCCTGGGCTTCTTTTTCCTTGTTCAGCAGTTTGCCGATTTCCAGCTGCTGCGTTAAATAGTCAACTTTTCCGTACGTAAAAGTGACTGTCGGCGCAATTTGCTTGAACTTGTCTACGTTTTTAATATCAGACTGTCCGATGATGAGATCCGGCTGCAGTTCGATGATTTTCTCCAGGCTTTCGTCCGTCACCGCTTCCACGTCTTTCAGCCGGTCTTTAAACTGCGGATTTTCCTTGGACAACTCGTCCGCTCCGATGATCGGCACATTCAGCTGCATGACATTGCCCGTCAGGAACCTAGTCAAGACAACGACGCGCTGCGGATGAGCCGGAACCTCGACCGGTCCGTTTTCTGATTCGTAAGTAACGGTCCCGGTGGAAGAAGTGCCGCTATTGCCTGTGCGACCGGTTTGATTTGCGCCTTGGTTTCCGCCGCACGCGCTCAGCATAACCGCTAATGACAGAACAAACGGAATAAGTAGCTTTCTCATCAGATGACTCTCTCCCTTTACAATGGCTATGTGTCAATGAGGACACTAATTGATAATGAGTTTCATTTTCATAACTTATTATATTCAGCCTCATTTCGCTTAACCATAGCTTATTGTTAGGGAAGGAGCTTGGACTATTGAATGCCGGCGAACAATGTTACAGCACGTTGCAGCTGCAGGCGGATGGATACAGGGTTGTAAGGGATCCATTCGTCCACGTCCAGCTGATGCACCTTGTTTTGCCGCACGGCGGAAAGCTCTCTCCAATACGGGGACTGAAACAAGACGTCGGCATGTGCGGTGGAACCTTTGGCATCGGGAAACACAATTACAAGCAAGCGGTCCCCCGCGTAATCGGCCAGCTCTGCCGGCTCGATGGGAATGGAATGAAATGAAATGCCGAGCTTTTTTATAAGCTGCTCTATTTTTGCCGGAGGCTTTAACCCCAGCGAATGGTATATTACGTATCCGACATTGCGGGCGCCATAAACGAGCAGCCCATCCGGCCGCAGCACCAAAATCGCCACAGTTTCAGCCGCGGCCGCACATTGCCTTACAAGCTGGTGCGCCGCCTTCTCCTCCTGTTCAAACGCGGCCAGCCACGCTTCCGCCTTTTCGCTCTGCCGAATCGCCCGGGCGATCAGGCGAAAATGCTCTTTCCAGCCCAGCTCCATCCACGGAATGTCTACCACAGGCGCGATCGCCCGCAGCTGCTCGGGATTCAGGCCGTGTCCGTGCAAATGCTGCCCCGCTGCGATAATCATGTCCGCTTTGGTATCCAGCAGGGCCGACTTTAACTGCTCGAAAGTACAGTCCGTATTGATAAATCTCATCGCTTGCGGCTGCGGCAGTTCAGCGGTATGGACATACTCGCCGTTCTCCGAAATCGTGAGCACCGGTTCCCGCCCAAGCAGCAGCAAATGGCTGGCATAAGGCGTGAGCATGACGGCCACGCGCTGCGGAGAAACGCTGTGATATGCCGTCGGCGATACTCCGGTCAGCCGTTTGAAACGGCGGCTAAGGTAAAATTCATCCTTGTAGCCGACCTTCTGCGCGATCTCCCGGAGCGTGCCCGAACCGCCGATCAGCAGCTCGGCAGCCCGGTGGACGCGCAGCCGCGACAGGTATTCCTGCGGAGAAAAGCCGGTAAGCCGTTTAAATAAAATAGAGTAATGCGAACTGCTTACGCCCGCCATCGCGGCCAGCTGCTCGCGGGTTATTTTATCTTTAAAGTGGTTCTCCATATAAGCGATGCTGCGCTCCAAGCTTGGCTGCCCATTGTCCAAATCCGAAGGGGCCCTCCCGGTTCGCGACAGCAGTTCAAAAATAATCCGGTAAAACACCATTTGATTTTGCACATGCCGGGCTTCATAAGCCGGTGAACGATAAAGATACAACTCCTCCAGCATAGCCACAATCGCAGGTTCATTTGGAAAAAATCGCACATTCTTACCGTCAATCAGCTCGCCGCCGCGGATCATGGAACCCCCATACTGAGATAGGGTCTGTTCCGAGATGCCGATGGAAAGCTTGTAGGCGTGCAGCGGCCCAAGGGAATCCGTCACCAGCGCGGCATGGGCCCCGGCCGGAAGCAGCAAGACCGCGCCTTCGGCAAGCTCAAAGGTCTGGTCGCCGATGCTGAGGGCAGCCTTGCCGCCGGCGGCCCCGATCAGCACAGCAAATTCCTCATGGATTTTTTGCGCCGGCAAACTTGAAGTACCGTATAGCGAACGAATTTGCACAGCCGTATATAATGGAAAGCGGAACTCCGCCCACTCCGAGATAAGGTTGGTCAACACAAAAGCCTCCATTGCGATGAAAATAAGCAGCTTCTTTCTCCGATAGTACCACACTGGGGGGCATCGTCAACGTCCATTAAAAAAGCGCCGCCCATCCGGCAATCGGAATGGGGGCGCTCTTTTGGCCTGCTGCACCTGCTACTGCTCTTCATTTTGCTGCATAACCTTTTCGGTCTGCTCCAAGGCAAAATCGCTAAACGTGGACAAAACGCTGTTGTACTCTTCAACGTCCTGAATGCGGATGCCCTGGTGCAGCTGCTTCAAAACATCCGCCGGCAAGGCGCTCTCCATCATCTCTACATCCAATTGAAAAAAGGTCCGGATGACCTTCTCCTTTTTGGGAGGCCCATCGAACAACGTCAGATTGCCGTCCTTGTCGATGCCGATGTATCCTTGCTTGCTGCAGGTTTCGGACAACCCGTTAATCCTTTCGTCGATCCACACATCGCCGCCGGCCCCAAGCCGCCCTTCCCATTCCGGATGGGCTTTCATCAATGCCGCGATTTCGTCCGGCCGCATAATGCCTAATACGTTGCTTTCTTCGCCACAGGTATAGATTTTATTCAAATGAACGATGCGGGTGCGATCCGTTCGCTTCAATTCGGCTAACCAATCCTCCTTGGTGGCTTCGGGCGCGGCCTCCTGCAGCTTGCCCCAAGTTTCCATCGCGATCGGTTCATTGGTCATCAAGTTTTCCATCTGATCGGACAAGGGCATCCCGAGCCAAGCCATGATCGCAACCAAACTGCAGGCGCCGATCGTCCAGATGGCACGTCTCCATCTTCTCCATCTTCTTTTGAGATGCTTTTTGATATGGAAGATATTCACGGTTATCCCCTTCTGTCGGAGTTTATTTTTTATTGTGACCGGCGGAAAGGGGATTTATTCAGTTCATGGTTTCTTGACGTTAAAAAACAGCCATCCGCGCGGATGACTGTTGATGAATCGGGACGACACGATTCGAACATGCGACCCCCTGGTCCCAAACCAGGTGCTCTACCAAGCTGAGCTACGTCCCGTAAAGTTTCAGGCCTTCGGAAATCAGGCCACTTTTTCTATTATAGCGCCGGCAATTAATTAGTCAACCCTAAAAAGCATGAATGAGTCCAACTTGAGCTGGGGATAATTTTAGCATAATTCTTACTTCCGGAGGTTAACGGCGTGAACCAAATGAGCTTTTCCGATCCCCGATCAGAAATGGATATACTGCCGATTTCACCCGTCTTGGAATCTAATTTGAAATGGCTCGAATCGCGGTTTGAACAATGCGATGATTTATCCATTTTTGAGTGGCACTTTGGACCGGAGCTCCGGCACATCGCATTTACCGTTTATTTTGATTCGTTAATCGAGCATAAAACATTAAATTATATGAAAACATCGCTTCAGGATCTGGTTCCCCACGAATTAGGCCCGGCAAATTCCGTCATTCCTGAAGATGTAATTCGCTTTTTCAGCAACCACGGTGTTTCCTCGCAATCGGCCAAGCTTATAAACGATTTACAAGAAGCAACGGATCATATCGTTACAGGGCATCTTATTATTTTCTTTAATGGTTGGGAGCAGGCTTTGTCTTACAAAGTTGCTTCACTAATCACCCGGCAAGTCACCGAACCGAATGCAGAATCCGTAGTTCATGGTCCACGCGAGAGCACCGTTGAAAATTTGCAAAAGAATATCGGTATGTTGCGGCAGCGGCTAAAAACTCCTAATTTTAAATTAGAAAAATTTATGCTTGGCGCAGAAACCAAAACAGAAGTGAATATCGCTTATTTGATAAATACGGTTAACTTGGAGGTCTTGGCCGAGTTAAAAAGGCGAGTTTCCGGAATGAAGCAAGTTAATGTTCTTGATACCTCTTTTGTTGAAGAGTGGATTGAGGATTCGACTTATTCTCCTTTCCCTCAATACCGCTATACAGAACGGCCGGATACCGCTGCAGCAGCTTTGTTGGATGGCAAAATCCTTGTTCTCGTCGAAGGCACAGGTTCGATTTTAATATGTCCGGGACTTTTTACGGAAATGTATCAATCCTCGGAAGACTTCTACCAAAGAAGTATCATGGCCTCGCTAATTCGCATCATGAGGATCATCGCATTTTTTATTGCTTTAAGTTTGCCTAGCATATATATTGCTTTAACGACTTTTCATCCGGAATTGATTCCCACCGTTCTTTTGCTTGCCATCATGAATGCGCGCGAAGGAATTCCTTTCCCTGCATTTGTCGAAGCGGCTATCATGGAGTTTTTCTTTGAACTTCTTCGGGAAGCCGGGGCGCGATTGCCAAGGCAGATTGGCGCTACGATCAGTATTGTCGGTGCGCTCGTGATTGGTGAAGCAGCCATATCTGCGGGGATTGCCTCGCCGACGATGGTCGTGGTCGTTGCCTTAACCGGAATTGCATCTTTTGCTATTCCACAATACAACATGGCTACCGCTTTAAGAATTATAAAGATTCCGCTGATGATTTTAAGCACAGTCCTGGGCGGATTCGGTCTGATGATCGGTTTTCTCTGGATCTTGCTGCATTTAACGAGCCTCAGATCCCTTGGGCAGCCATATCTAACCCCTTTAGCTCCTCTTCGGCCTAAACAATTATTGGATACGGTTATTCGTGCTCCGATAAAAACTTTACTGCGTTCACCGCGCAGCAAACTGATATTCGGAGCTAAAAAATAACAGGCAATTTTATTGAAAGAAGGCTTTATGATGCGGAAAATTGCGGTTGCCGGCTGGCTGATGGTCTGCGTTCTATTGCTGGCGGGATGCTGGGATAAGGCAGAACTTACGGATCGTTCCTTTATCATAGGTCTGGCTCTCGACAAAGCCGATAATGGATTGATTGATCTTACCGTGCAAATATACAAGCCTGTGCATTCCGGCGGTTCAGAAGGAAAAGAAGGCGGCGGAAATATTTCCTATGTCAATGTGCAAACTAAAGGTGAAACGATGTTTGACGGGATTCGGGATATCATCCTTCATACAGGACGTAAAGGACAATGGAGCCATTTGAAGTCTATCATTGTAGAAGATCAGCTAGTACAAATTTATCCTATCGGGGAGGTCCTGGATTTCTTTTATCGGGATCATGAGGCCAGACTTAGTTCTTCGTTTTTTATTTCCCACGGGAAAGCAGCGCAATATTTGGAGATGAAGCCTTTGATCGAAAAAACAGTAAGTCAACAGTTATTGCAAATCACAAGATATGCCAATCACCACAATTACAAAACCACCGACGCTTCTTTACTTGATCTTTTCCTCGGTCTTCGCAGCCAGACGGGGATTTCGTTAGTTCCTTACATCACTAAAAAAGGAGACGAGCCGGTGGCTAGCGGAATGGCCGTCTTAAAAAAAGGAAAATGGCAGGGAACCGTTTCTCCTCAAGATACGCAAAAGATCCATATGTTGCTTAATCAGTACAAGGGTGGCATTATCCGCGTTCCGTGCGGAACGGGGAGCAATTCGAGCGCTACAAGAGACAATTCCCTGGAGGTATTATCCTTCCATTCCAAACTAAAACCGCAAATTGAAGATGAAGCAGTCAAACTTCAAGTATACGTTCAGTTCTCAGCAGCTCTTGGAGAGATGCGGTGCACAAAATTAAAAACTCCGGAAGATGAAAAAAAATTTACCGAGGCTGCAGCCGAGACCGTTGAAGAATCTTTAAGGCAAACTTTGAACCAAATGAAACAAAAGAAATGGGATCTGATTGGATTAGGAGACCGGATTTATCGTAAAAATCCAGCCCTATGGAAACGGTGGAAGCGGAATTGGGAAGAGCGTTTCGCCGATACTCAATTCGACATTAAAGTAAAAGTGGAAATAAAGAATAGCGGGACTGCAACACCAAAACCGCTTTCTACGGACAAATAGTAACAAAGGAGCTCGAACAAATGGCTGAAAAAATGATGGTTGTGATTTCGAGTTATTTGTTGATGACGTTCTATAATTTTGCCGAAATAAAGAAAATTGGGCGGCGCGACAAGATTGCATATGGAGTGACCGTTATTGTCTCCATTTATCTTGGTATTGAGTATGTCGGGGAATTGGGATTGCCAATTCTTCATGACATTGCGGCATGGCTGTATAAAGATTTGGGGCATAGTATTGTCAAGTATTTAGACGTAGCTTCTTAGAAAGGGGCAGCCTAATCTTTAATGAATAAGCAAATTATAAGTCAGGAACAATTGATCGTATTATTTTTTGTTTATTTGACCGGCTCGGTTATTGTAAACCTTCCCGGTCCGTTAATTGGATTCGCCTATAACGGTGTTTGGATCTCTGTCCTGCTCTCCGGCGCGGCTGCCATGATTCAATTGCTGCTTGTTCTTTACTTGGATAAGGAATATCCCGGACAGTCTTTTATTGAATACAGCCAAGCTGTTTTGGGAATCTGGCCCACCGTGATTATTGTTATCCCGTTTATTTCGCTAATGTTTGAAATGAGTACGGATATCGTATTTGAAGTAGGCAAATATGTTAACAGTTCTTTAATGCGGCAAACTCCCCAATACATATTCGATATCTTTATCTTCACCACATTGGCGATGACTGTACGTGCAGGGATTGAAGTCATGAGCAGAATGTTTACCATTTTAATCTTCGTCGTGATGCTGTTCATCATCTTGACGATGTTGTTGTCCTTTCCTAATTACCACAGCGAATTTCTTTTGCCTGTTCTTCCTGAAGGATTCAAACCTGTATTACATGGCGCCTACGTTTCGTTTGGTTTCACCCACGCGGAACCGATCTTGCTTACCCTGCTCTTTCCTTTTGTTCGTCGGCCGGCCGGGGATTTACATAAAAAGCTGATTATTGCGTTTGCTATCAGCGTTATCACATTGATTGCGGTCACGATATCAACCATTCTTGTTTTCGGACCCTTGGCCGGGGAAAGAAAGTATTCGATGGTAGAAGTCGCGAGGATGATTGATATACAACCTATTATTCAGCGGGTTGAGTTCATTGTTGGGATAGCTTTAATCGTAGGTTCCTACATGAAAGCTTGCATTACACTCTTCATCTTAAATCAATTAATCGTACGTGTATGTAAACTAAAGGATGAGAAAGTGCTCGTATTTCCTCTGACTTTTATCAATATGATAAGTTCTTTTATTTTAGAAAGAAGCGAAACCAGATTGACCGAGCACATCACGGTAATCCTTCCCCTTTGGAAGTTGAGCGGATTTACAATTCCTTTGTTAATCGTGGTTACCATTCATCTGCTGAAGAAAAGCCGCACCACATGAAATTCCATGTGATACGGCTATGAAAATAATCGTTATCGCGTAAACCATTCCAATAAAAATTCACTTGATGGCGTTGTCATGCAATGAACCTCCAAAAATTGTATTTTCTTTAGACTTCACCAGATTTTCATATCCCACCGTGTTATTTCCCCATGTTTTTTCATATTCCCAGCCGGTTAATTGTTCAAAAACTTTGCGGGCTTCGGGCGTAACCTCTTGTTTAGAGCCGCCATTTTTCAAGCGTTTAATTTCATCCAACAAAACGACATGATTTTCTTTCGTTAATTTGTAACGATAGGAGACCATTAAACCTCCCGCCAAAAAGATCAGTGTGCCAAACAGCAAGATAGAAATGATCATGGTTACGGCCGAATCCGGTTGTGATGCTTGCCCGGACACAAAACCTGCTTCTTGCAAGGCCACCCCCACTAAAAAGACAGCCAACGCCTGTGTCCCTTTTCGGATCAAACTCATGACACCGGCGAACACGCCTTCACGTCTTTGACCGGTTAAAGCTTCATCTACGTCCGGAATAAATGCGTAGTTGTTCCAGGGGATATAGTTCAGCCCCCCGCGTCCCAACCCGCAAATTCCAATCATAACAAACAATAAAACGGTGCTATTTAGCGTTCCGGTGAACTTTAATACGATAAATCCAATAATTCCTGCGATAAACAGAGAAATTGCCGTTCGATACGCCGGGGCAGGATTCAATTTAATCGTTAAGGTAAGCGCAATCCATACGCCAAAAAGCTGCATGACATACATAAAGGTTAACAAGTTGGAGGCGGCAACAGCACTTTGCATGAGAGCAAAAACAACAAAATAAGTAAATACGGCGTTAAATACATCCTGGCTTAAATATCCGCCCAAATACATCCCCAAGTGGTGGCGGAATGTTTTTACCCGTAAAGTCGAGATTAAATCCGCATAGATTTTATGAACATTCTGGAAAAAGGTTCTTTTATCAATGACCTCTTCTTGAGGGATTTCATCGAAAGGACGTTCCCACGTATTTCTGTAAAGCAGTAACAATACCACTACAAATATGACCGTGAAAATAATACCTGAGTACAGGTATGTAAGAGGATCATCTTTACCTAATGTCTCCACAAGACGGCCGGGAATAAATGCGGCGAATACAGCTGATGCCTGTGCGACAAACATTCTGGCACCCGTAAACTTCGAGCGTACTTTATAGTCGCTGCTCATTTCGGCGGCAAGCGTATCATAAGGAATTAAAATCATGGAATACACAATTTCAAACAAGATATAGGTTAATAAGTAATACCAGTAGCTAAAACCGGAAATCCAAATGAGTGTATAAACAAGAACAAGCGGGATGGATGCTAAAATAAAGAACTTCCGTCTCCCAAAGCGCCGGCCAAGTTTGGTTTTATGAAAATTATCCGTAATATATCCCATCGTTGGGGCGGCAACCGCATCTACAATCCGGGCAATCGCGAAAATAGAGCCGGCCTCAACGGCAGTTAGGCCGCAAAACGTGGTTAAGAAGAAAAGCAGCCACGCTGCTGTCAAGGCAAAGGCGCCGGCCCCTAAGAAATCACCTAACCCGTAGGACAAATAATTCATAAATTTGGGTTGTCTAACCACTTTACTCTCCTCCATTTCGGGAAATTAAGCGCTGGAGATTTAGATATACGTATGAAGATATTCCGATAAGCAAAGCACGGCAAGCGATTGACCATAAGGCATGGTCGTTGTTCTGATTTCCTTGTAAAATTCCAGGGTGTCCCCCATACCTGTTCCTACGGACACTTTTTGTAATGCGCCTGCTTCATTAATTTCATTCATAATTCCGCAAATAGCCTTGTGGGCGACTTCTTTATAGTCCTTGCTGACATACCGCTTATGCACGGATTTTAAAATTCCATAGGCAAATCCGGCTGTAGCTGAGGCTTCCAAATAAGAGCTTGGATCATTAATTAATGTATGCCATAAACCGCTTTCATCCTGGTAGTCAGCAAGAGCTTCAATTTGCCGATTCAATGTATCGATCAAGAATTCACGGAGAAAATCTCCTTTCTCCAATTCAAGGATTTCAATAATCTCGGGGATCGCAATCGTGATCCAGCAATTTCCTCTTGCCCAGAGGGCATCGGCATAATTATGGTTTCCTTCAAATGTCCAGCCGTGATACCATAAACCTGTTTTTCTGTCCGTTAAATATTTGATATGAATGAGGAACTGCTTTTTAGCTTCTTCCAGGTATTCAGGTTTGTTTAGCAGTTTGCCGATTTTTGCGAGCGGCAGCACGGTCATCATCAACGTGTCATCCCAAAGCTGATTTTTGTTCTCCGGTCCGTAGGTCATATGCTGTAACCCGTCCTCTTTTGTGCGAGGCATATCATGCATGACCCATTCGGCCCAATCCTCCAAATAAGGCAGGTAGGTCTGGTTTCCGGTGTCCTCATATAAAAAGGCTAGCGTTAACAACGGCGCCATCGTATTGACGTTTTTCGGCGGTGCGCCTTCTTGGATTCTGGCATGAAACCATTCATTGATCATTTCCAGAGCTCTTTGGTCATTGGTCAATTTCCAGTATTTGTAGATTCCGTACAACCCTACACCTTGCGGCCAGTTCCACACATGCCAGCTTTTGTCATCCACAATCAAGCCATCAAAGTTAAGTAAAAATTCACCGCTTTGGTCTTTGATTTGCGTGAGATTATTCATTAATAAATGAATGTAATCAATGACCTCTTTCTTGGCGATCGTCCTTTCCTGCAGCATAGTAATCCCTCCAAATCATAATCTCTTCCTGCCTGTTTGTGACCGTTTTCACTTATACTGCCATTGTAGTGAAAGTGCTTTCTTGAAACCATAAAAAAAACAGAGGTTTACGTTTAAAAAACATACTTGTTTTAGGAGTGCTTATTTCTTCCTAAAATCAGTTCTGCTTGCTTTCTAAAGGATTTCGCTCCCTCTTCCGGGGTAATTTTCTTAAATAAAATCCGTTCGGATATCTCATCAAGCGCTTTTATGATTTCCGCATTGCCCAGCGGATCAATCGGATCCGTAGCGCTTACATGCCTGGACGCTTTTTCAACATAATCAAAAATTTTGGTGTCAACTTCGGATAACTCCGGTTTGATTCCTTTGATCACCTTCGAAGATACCGGAACACCTCGATCGCCTTTGATCAACTTATTGACTTCCACATTATTTACAAAGAAATCGATAAACTTGGCCGCTTGTTCTTTTTGTGTTGAACTCTTGGGGATGGAAAAAAACATGCTCGGTCTTAAAAATAAAGCCGCCTTGTCCGCATGCTCGGGAGGCAGATGGATGGATAACGGCGCTTCAGCCGATTCGGCTAATCCGGAATATTGATTGGACCAGTTCCAACTCATGGCCGCATTTCCTTTTACGATAAGGTCATCGTTAATTCCTGTGATATGCGCTTGTACGTCCGGAGTTGGGAAGGCCTTGGCATCAACCAACCTAAGCTGTCTTTCAAAGTAAGCGGCAAATAACTGATCGTCCGTGTAGCCAAGGCCTGTACCATCTTCATTATAAAGACGCGCGCCTTGTGTTCTTAAATAGTAAGGGAAAAATACATCGGCAGGGTACATTCCATTTGTACCATACACGCCTGTAGCCTTGTGGACATCGATCGCTGTTTGTTCAAAGTCATCCCAAGTCCAGTGTTCATCGTCAATTTTAAGGCCCGCTTCTAGGATCAGATGATCATTTATAAGCACGGAAAGAACGTTCGAGCCAAGGGTGAAGCCATACAATTGGCCGGCCAGCATTCCTCCGGAGAGGGCATTTTTATCAATGGAGCTAATATCAATCGTGCCGTCTTCTATATACGGAGTTAAATCGTCCAGTTGGCCGGTTTGGCCATATTGAAACAAATAAGCTCGATCCATTTGAATCACATCCGGCAACCCACTAGCGGCCGCCCGCGGGGCAAGCTTTTTCCAATAATCATCCCAACTGGCGTATTCCGCTACAATTTCTACATTTGGATTTGCTTGCTCATACATTTGAATCACTTTCATGGTGTAATCATGCCGGGATTGCACGCCCCACCAGGCCACGCGCAGGGTCACTTTTTCATTTACTTGTTCACTATTGCTTCCATGATTGCTTAAATCGCAGGCAGTGACTGAGAGGAGCATGATAAAAGACAATAAGATCAAGCCAAATCTTCTCAAGCTTTAAACCTCCCTTTTCCGATATTCAGACGGTGTACAGCCGGTATATTTTTTGAAAACCTGGCTAAAGTATTGGGGATTGTCGCCAAAACCGACGATTTCCGCCAATGCTCCGACGGTCACATCATCCATTTTTGCAATATGCTCCACTGCCTTTTCAATTCTTAGTTTAGTCAGATAGGTTGAGAATCGCTGACCGGTTTCCTGCTTAAACAGCTTTCCCAGATAATCCGGGTTCATATATAGAATCTCATTGGCCACCATTTTCAGCGATAAATCAGGATTGCCCAGATTCACGATTAGCACTTCTATAACTCGGCTAATCACGGAAGACCGCTTTGACTTGAAACGATGATAGTATTCATTCGTTCTCGTGATAATGCTTCCTTCTCCCAAATAAAAACGGTGTTCCAAACACTCCATGGCCTCTCGGTACAGCTTTCTGGCATTGCGGAAATAGTCCCCCTCACTTATGGCCACCGTGGTATCTCTTTTGAAATATTGAGCCATAATCTCTCTGATGCGGATAATTTTTTGCTGCAATTTCTCCGTATCATGATCATCCTTGATCAGGAACAGCGCATATTCCCCGATATGGGTAGTGACCAGGACCGAATCAAGGATCTCGGCTCCAATATTTTTGATCGCAAACAAATGCTCATAAGAAAAAGAACCTTCCAGCTTAAAGAGGATGAGTCTTATCTGCTGACGATTGATCTCAAACTGAAAAAGCTGCTGATAAAATGATAAATCGTTGTCCAGGTAGCTGTTGCTGGTTAAAAATTCGGTCAACAGATGCGCTTTGGTATAAAGTTGAGCGTTTTCATATTTCTCCCGGAGCTCGCTGATAAAGGTTTCCTGAGCCTTCTTTTCGTTTAATTCATGAACGATATCATTAAGTGCGGCCGTAATTTTAGCCTGATTGCATGGCTTTAACAAATAATTTTTAACCTCATATTGCATGGCGGTTCTGGCGTATTCAAATTCACTGTATCCGGACAAAAGGATAAATTTGATGGAGGGGTACTCCTTATGGGCCTTTGAAACAAGACTAAGCCCGTCCATACCCGGCATTTTGATATCACTGATCACAATATCGGGTTCCAGTTCAACCATTTTCGCATACGCATCAATCCCGTTTCTTGCCGTTGCTACAAGTTCCGTATCCAATGCTTCCCAATCAACCACACTGGCAATGCCTTCGACAATAATCTTTTCGTCATCTGCCAATAACACTTTATAGGCCATCCGATCACCCCGTTTGAACAGGCAGTACCACCGTAATGGCGGTCCCTTTTCCCGAAAGATTTTCAATGCTTAAGCCATATTGTTCGCCAGCATAAAGCTTGATCCGGTCATCGATATTATTTAATCCTATACCCGTACCTTTGGGATTTATTTTGCCTTCTTTTACTTTCTGAAGGATTAGCGGATCTATGCCAGGCCCATTATCTTCGATCCGGATAAATAACCTGTCTTCTTCCTGATAAGCTTGTAATTTTATCACCGACAAATCGACCGAAGGCTCAACAGCATGCTTAAACGAATTTTCCAGCAGCGGCTGCAAGATTAGTTTGGGAATCTTATATTTTTTCACATAAACAGGAATGTCCATTTGAACATCGACCCGGTCGTCAAACCTGTATTTTTGGATGGTTAAGTAACTGTTGACGATCTCCATTTCATCCTCGAATATAATGAAATCCTGCTTGAAATTTGTGGAGTATCTCATGAGATGGCCTAGGGCTTCCACCATATTTGAAATTTGCTCCTGTTGATTTATTTTCGCCAACCAGTTAACGGACTCCAGTGTATTGTATAAAAAATGCGGGTTAATCTGCGCCTGGAGCGCTTTAAATTCGGTTTCCTTGATCAGCAGCTGCTTGGAAAAATTCTCCTGGATCAACTCATCGATTCTATGGATCATCGTTATAAAATTCCGATAAAGAATGCCCACCTCTCCTTCATCAACCATCGAGGGATTTAATAAATTGACGGCCTGAAAGTCCCCCCTTTGGACTTCCTGCATGGTAAAGGCTAATTCCTGAATGGGATCCGTGATCTTTCTTAAAAAATTAAAACCAAGGGAAATCAGAAAAACGAACATGAACATAAACATCAGCACCAAGGTATATTTCGCGGCAGTTATCTTGGAAAACATCATGTTAAACGGAATGAGGCTCCAGTATGTCCAATCCTTAAAATCGGTTGTAATATGATTGACAAAGGTTCTTTCCCCATGAATGTCTTCAATACTATAGCCCTGAGCATTGTTGGCCATAAAATGATATTCTTTCAAGTCATCCATGCCTTTTTCCGAATAGAAAACCCCATCCCCTTTTGTAATCACAATATTTCCTGCGATTTCGCCGTGAGGTTTTGGTAAATCGCTTACAATTCTATTTAAGTTAACACGAACCAGCAGTTTGCCGATGTTTTCAAAGTTTAGATTTCCATAAGACCGGATCAGGCGAACGGAAATAAGATCCCCATTGTAACCGGCAAGCTCCAGCCAATAGTTTTTCCCCTCATACTGATCCGCCTGGCTAAAAGCAAGTTCTTTATCCTGCTGCTGCAGGGGGTTGCTGCTATCCCCGGCTAAAAATTCCCTGCCTGCCGAATCGTATAAATAAATGGAAGCAATATAATTTTCCGGATCCACATATTTCTCCAAGGCATCTCCCATTTTCTGTTCAAGCCGATAGAAATCATAACCTTCTACATTTGCTTGAAGGTCCAGTAAAATTTTTTGAATGTACGGATCGACCGCGATGTTATAACTGACTTCCTCCACTCTTTCAAGCTCCTCTTCAATGCTGTTGGACGACATCATCAACACTTGCGAGGATTTGGCATAGATTTGCTCATCATAGAGGGAAAAAGCATATTGCAGTCCTCCCAAGACAAGGACCAGCGTTACCACCATAATCAAGGTAATCGTGATTAAGAGCTTTACGTTTAGCGTTGCATTTTTATAAAAATTCACAAAGCGGAACCAGATCTTTTTCATGGAATATAATAGCTCCCTTAATTGGGAAATCATTTCTTCATTGATATAAAAAAGTACCCTAAACTTCTTGCCTAAGGGTACTTGGATTTCCTCTATTTGTATAATACGTAAAATGCTTAAGATGTCATATGATGCAATTCACTCAAACATTGTCCAAATTGGCTGGGTATAACAGCGCATTTTCAGGGCCTCATCCTACGTCCGCCACTTCATGAATCGGTAGTCAAGCAGGTCCACCAGCAAGAAGAGGACGAAGCCGACCAGACTAAACAGCAGGATCCCGGCGTACATTTGCGGATAATCCAGCCTGAGCCAGGCGTCCATAATGAAGAAGCCCATGCCATGCTCCGTGCCGTAGATTTCAGTAAAGAACAGGACCGAAATGGCCGTACCAAGCGAGATACGGATCGTACTGAGAATCACGGACAACGCGCCGGGCAGGGTGATATGCCAAAATTTCTGACCAGCCCCTGCGCCAATGCTTGTCAATACATCATAGGTGCTTGCCGGAATGGCTTTTACCCCGTCGCGTACGGAAATGATAATCTGGAAAAGCAGAATCAGCATAATCATGAGAATCTTCGAGGTCTCGCCAAGCCCGAAGAACAGCATCACCACCGGGAGCAAGGCGATCTTGGGCACCGGATAAGTCAAATACACTACCGGGTCCAGCAGCTTGTTCCAGAGCGCCGAACGCCCCATCAGAAGCCCGATCATCAGGCCGACGATCAGCGCCAGCAGGACTCCGGCAAAAATGCGCATCAGACTATAGCCGACATTCAGCACAATGTCCCTTCCGCCGAGTTGTCCCATCGCCTGATAGACCCCCAGCGGGCTGGGCAGCATCGGATGATGCACCAGCAAATACGCCGCGTACCAGACCGCATTCATTCCCAAGAACACCAGCAATATTCTAAAAATATAGTTAAGCCGCCGTTTATTCACCATTTCTCCTGCATTACCTTTCTGATTCTCTTGATCTGGGCAAAAAAGGCATCACTAGCCCGCTTCTCCCCATGCTCCAGCCCAAATACCGCTTCGTTGTCAATCATCTCCGGCGCCTCGCCCTTGCTTGACGGGAGCACGATGATCTTCTGCCCCAGCAGAATGGCCTCATCCACATCATGCGTCACGAACAGCGCTGTGGCCGGGTTCGCCTGCCAATGCTCCAGAAACAACTGCTGCAGCGCTTCCCGCGTAATGGCATCCAGCGCAGAGAACGGCTCGTCCAGCAATAAAATAGACGGTACAATCGCGAACGCCCGCGCAATGGCCACCCGCTGCTGCTGGCCCCCGCTCAGCGATAGCGGATAACGCTCCGCCAGCTCCTGAATGCCCATCGCCGACAGCCAGCGGTCAATCTGCGCCTCCTGGGCCTGCCTGTCCTGCCCCTTAGGATTAGCGATCTTCATCGCTACCCTGATGTTGGCCTTCACCGTCTTCCAGGGCAGGAGGCCGTAATTTTGCGGCACCAGACCGATCAGAACGTCCTGTCCGCGCAGGGATTGTCCATTGAACAGCAGCTCGCCCCGGTATTCCGGCAGGAGGCCGGACACGGCACGCAGCAGCGTGGATTTTCCACTCCCGGATGGCCCCAGAATGGTATAAATCCCGTGCTCCGGCAGGGTGAAATCCACTCTGCCAAGCGCCAGCTCCCCGCTCTTGTATTCAACCTCAAGCTCCTTTACGCACAGTCCGTTATTATTTCTTAAACTGGACATCGGAGATCACTTCTTCGGGGGTGATGTTTTTAGTCAGCAGACCCTGCTCGCGGGCCCAGGCAAACGCCGCCTCGACCTCTTTGACATCGACCTGGTTGGCCGGGATGTAAGCCGGTACCTCGATTTGGTCCTTCAAGGTTTCCGGGTAGCCGACCTCTTTGATCACCAGGTCGATGTAATCCTTCTGGTCGTGGGATTGCATATACGCTACCGCATCGTCATAAGCCGCGTACATGGCGCGGATCGCTTCCGGCTTGGCATCAATCGCGCTTTGCGGGAAGGCCAGCACGAACGGGTTCACCTGGGCCTGGTTCGTGGAGCTAAGCACGCGTAAGCCTGACGCTTTCCCCATCGTGACAAACGGCTCCGGCAAAATCGCGGCGTCCGCTTTGTTATTTTTCAGCAGCTCCAGCCGGGTGGGAATTTGCGGCACCTCCGTTACATGGATATCCTTCTCCGTCAGACCCGCCTGCTTCAGCATCATGGCAACGGTGTACTGCGTAGAGGTGTTTTTGGATAGAATCACGGTTTTACCCTTCAGATCCTTCACGTCCTGAATCTCGTTATTGCCGGTCAGCAGATCGAATTCCCCGAAGGTCGTGCTGGTGATTTTTACGTTCAGCCCTGCTTCATTGTAGATCGAAATCGCGACCAGATCGGCGCTTAGCCCGTCAACTTTCCCTGCTTGAAAAGCTACGTCGCGGTCTTTGGCGCTTTTGAACGTCTGAATGTTCAGGTTCACCCCACGCTTCTGATCAAAGCCCTGCTCATGGGCAATAATAAACGGAATCGCATCAATCGAAGGCAGGAGGCCCAGCGACAGCTCCGGCAACTCCGCCGGTGTATCTCCCGTATTCCCCGTCGCCGCCGGTATGTTGCCCGCGCCGCCCGTGTTGGCATTATTCGTCTTGCTTCCGCACGCCACGCCCACTATGCTGACGACAAGCACCAGCGCCAACAACATCATCATTTTTCTTGTTGCCCCAAACTTCATGGTTGTCCCATCTCCCCTATGTGTCTATGTAGTAGATTCGGCATAGCGATATGCCTGCTTTACTTGAGACCTCTCCCGCTAACTTGCACTTTTATTCACAAGTAATATTACAAATAGACCATTGCCCGTCCAGTAGTCTCAAGTAATGTCATTTTACACCCATCACTGCATTTTGTATATTTGCAAATTTAAATAGTTTACAAAAAAACAGATTGGGCCACGAAATACTGCTCATCAGCTTTCCCCGATAAAATTCTGCGGATGTCATCCTCATGATGAAAAATGGTATGATTATTGAAAAAGGAACCCTTAAAGAGTTCCTTTCCGAAGATACCTTCTATGCGGATTTATATAACAGCCTAGTATACTTGTACAACTTCTTTAATATCATCGATTTCCTCAAGAATTGCGCGCTCAATAGCGGCCTTTAACGTAATCGTAGCACTTGGGCAACCGTGGCAAGCTCCCAAAAATCTTAATTTGGCTACACCGTTCTCAACCTCAACCAGTTCAGCTTCTCCACCGTCACGCAGTAAGAAAGGACGTAGTTTGAGAAGCACTTCCGAGACTTCATCGAATAAAATTCCATTCTCCTCCATTTATCCCACCCTCCTCTCATTGTTTTAACAACAGTCAATTCCTTTTTCATTCCGGAGCGAGCGTAATGCCGACAAGCACCGGCGGTCCGGGTAACTCGGCATGCTGCCATTCCAATTCCATTGAATACTGCTCGCCTTCATCCTGAATCCTCAAGTTTTCCGGAGGACACATTTGCTTATAACGGGCCATTCGGTTCAGCGCGTCCCGGTAGTCGCGAGCGTGAAAGGTCGCCAAAGAAGCCGGCGGATACTGAGCGGTCTCATAAGCGGTTGCAAGCTTGACGATTCCCGTAGCGATGTCCCCGACTAATTCGGAATAGGCTTGCCAGATGGAATAATATTGTGCGGTCGTCACGAACGGTTCGGTGATGACGGTTAGCGGCAGACTTGCCTGGCGCGCTACCGCTATGGGTTCTACCCCTATTCCCTCCAGGCTGGTCCAGAAACCCGGCGCAATCTTGATTCGGTCTACAGAAGGAGCATTCATAGTTGGTAATCGACCTCCAAGGACAATGTCCTCTTGCATTCACTCAAGCCCTTGTCCATCCACGCGATGGCTCTCGATTAACTGCATAACCCACGTTTCATCAAATCGAAGCTTTTCCAGCCGATGCCGGAAAAAGATCTGAATATATTTCTGCTCCCCGCCGGGAATCCGATCGTCTTTGCTCGCATATTCCAACCGTTCTTCCTCGTGGCGGATTTCATAACGCAGGTAATCTTTGTATTGATGCAAAATTAAAAACTGCAATTCCTTGCTGATCAGTTCAAAATTTTTCAGTTTCGTATAAAAATGCAGCTCGTAATCCGGCGAATATGGAATCGGTTCTTCCATCAACCGAAAAAAACGTATTCTGCCTTCGTCCGTAAGTTTATAAGTCTTTATTTTTTTCCCTTTTCCTTGTTTGGCACCCTCCGGTTGCTTATCGGGAACCTGTTCGATCAACCCGTCCGCAAGCATGCCGTGGATCAGCGGATAAATCGCCCCCCAGCTGACTTTTCGCGTAGGACCAACGATCCCGTTCAAAATCTGATGCAGCAAATAGCCGTGCATCGGGTTATTCATCAATTCGCCGAGTATGAACAATTCGTACAAACGAAAGGCCCCCTTTACTGCTTTTAAGCAAACCTCAGTATAACATACAGCTGCCTGAAAAAACAGAAAAGCCGCAGGTCGCGGCTTTTCCAGGCCACCTCCGTTTGCGGCCAGTTCCGGTATTTTGCTTTATTACCTGCCGTTACGCCGAATGCTGTTGCGCCATCACTTGGCGGTGTTTCGGCAGGAATGATACGGCGAGCAGGTTCGTAATCGCGATCCCCAACATGAGCAGAAAAACGGCATGCATTCCGGCAGCCAGCTCCGTTTTGGAGCCGATTATGGTTACATACTGGTTGTAAATCGTGCCGAAAACCGCGATGCCGACCGTTTGGCCAAGCGCACGGGCCAGCATGCTGGAAGCGTTGGCGACGCCGCGTTTTTCCCAGCCGACGACCGATTGCACGACAACGGTGGAGGGCGTCGCAACGAACCCCATTCCCAGTCCGATTAGCACGAGGATCCCAATCCAAAATACGTAGGGCGAGTTCATCTGAAGCGCAATCAGCCAGGTGGAGCCTGCCATGACCAGCGAAGAGCCGAATACGATCGATGCCTTCACCCCGATCTGGTACATGAGCCGACCGGCGATGTTGGAGGCGAGCGGCCAGGCCAGCGACATCGGCATAGCGATCAGGCCCGAGCTTGTTGCGGAATTGCCGAGCACGGATTGAATCCAGATCGGCGAATACACCGTCAACCCCGTCGTAATGCTGAACGTCAGAAAACCGCTGATATAGGTGACGTTCAATACGCGCATCCGGAAAATCGATAACGGGATCATCGGTTCCTCCGCCCGTTTTTCAATCCAGAGGAACAACATAAAACATACGGCCGATACTGCGAACAGCCCCACGATCACCGGGGAATCCCAGGTATGCCGGGACCCGCCGCTCAGTAGCGCATACAACAGCGCGGAGAAGGCAATGGTAAACATAATCGCGCCGAGGTAATCGATTTTTTTCGCCTGACGTTCGATCGGCTGGTGTAAAAATACGACGACCAGCAGCAGGGCGATGATGCCGATCGGCACGTTGATGTAGAAAATCCATCGCCAGGAAACTTGATCGACGAAGTAACCTCCGATTAGCGGGCCGAGAAGGCCAGCCACGGACCAAACGGACGAAAAGACACCCATCATTTTGCCGCGCTGCTTGCCCGAGAACAAATCGCCGATGACGGTAAAGCACACGGGCGCAAGCGCCCCGGCGCCAAATCCTTGCAAAGCCCGGAACCCAATGAGCCCCGTCATCGATTGCGCGGCTCCGCACAAGATGGAACCAAGCACGAATAAACCGATGCCAGCGGCGAACACGGGTTTGCGCCCGAACAAATCGGCGAGCTTGCCGAAAATGGGCGTAGCCACGCAGGTGGTCAACGTATAAATCGCAAACACCCAACTGAACAACGTCTCGCCGTGCAAATCCTTGATCATATGCGGGGTAGCGGTGGCGACGACGGTCGCATCCAAAGCGCCGATAAACATCGCCGCCAGCAGTCCGGCGACCACCATGTTGACGTTGGTTTTCGAGGCCATGCGGAAAACGCCTCCTTACATTTCTTTATGCCTCCCTTTGGTTTAACGATTGCAAACCAAGTAAAGGGTATTGCCTTCAGGATCGTTGAAATGCACGACATTGGCCGCCTTGCCTTCCACGGAATCGTGGAATTGAACGCCGCGGGACTTCAGCGTTTCGATGGCTGACTCCATGTCCTCCACCTCAAATCCTATGGACATGCTGCCCGATTTTTCCGGAAGGGAACCTTGTTCTCCGGCAAGATACAGGAGACCGATCGTCAATCCAGGTGCCGCGATTTGCGCAAAATGCCCGTCCCCGTGCTGCAGTTCCAATCCCAGTGTTTCGGCGTAAAATTTTACCGCCTTTTTCATATCCGCCACCATTACAGTCACATTGCCGCTTTTGAACATCTTATGTTTCCTCCTTATTCGTTTGATTGATTTTTATTATATCAAAATAATATAATAAGTAAACATATTTTATTGATATATTCTATGGAAAAAATTGTGAACGCGCCTTTCTCGATGATGGGAGAAGTATGCTAGACTAAAACAGCCTTAGCCCGATGAGAAATTCGAGCTAAGGCTGTTTAGACATTTTGTTTTACTCCACGATATCACTAAAGGACGGCTCACTGTCTTTGGAATGCGACCTTTAGGCCAAGTCCGATATAGATTGCTCCGACGAATTTGCTGCTTAGCCGGCTTATCCGGCTTAACCATGTCTTCCGTTTCACCAGTTTTCCAAGCGCAGAGATGCTTAGTACAATTGAGGTTGTATACAATGCACTTAAGATCACAAAGACGACACCAAGGATCAAAAACTGCGTGGTGACTTGACCTCGTTCGTGATGAACAAATTGAGGCAAAAACGCCAGAAAAAACAGAGCCGTCTTTGGATTAAGAACTTCTGCAACAATTGCCGAAAAGAAGGACTTTAAAGCTCCTGCCGTTTTAACCTTGGGAAGTTGCGGATCTGATGGCTTACTCATCAATGCCCGAACTCCTAAATATAGTAAGTATACCGCTCCTGCATATTTAACCATATTGAAAGCTAGTGCAGAGGTCATCAGTATAGTGGAAAGCCCGACAGTAGCAAATAAGGTGTGAAGAAAATCCCCGATGGCGATGCCAAGCCCTGCCATAATACCTCCATTTCGCCCGTTTTGAACGGTACGAGTAATGGTAAGAAGAACGGCGGGTCCTGGAATTATAAATAGAAGAATGACAACGATAACATATGCCAATAACGTTGAAAAATCCGGCATCGGGCCTCCTCCTTCAAAAGCACTCAAAGTGAGATATTGTTACGGCTTTGCAACCATTGTTCGAATTCTTCGGGTGTGCTCACTTGATGGTCTAATACAGCCGTATAGATATCAAAGCTTTTCACCTGTTTCCCATACTCGGCTCTCGATGCCCAGACGGTTTTGATCCGCAGGATAGAGAGAATCGCCTCTTCATGAAGACGACCGGGCAACGTCCGAATATGCCGCAGATCAGGTTGTTTCTCAGGATCATCAACGAACCAAATATCCAGTGACCATTGGTTCTCGCTTTTAGATAAGTAATCCAATCCAATAAAATACCCGTCCGGGTAAGTCGGATCGGTGTTCCAGCTACCGGTATCGTTCATAAATTTCATCTGCCGAATCTGGGGATTCAACATCAATTGCGAAGCAATTCGAGAGATTACAGCTATGTCCAACTTGGAACAAACGACCGTCATATCAAGGTCTCTCCAAGCCATTAAACCGAGTGCCGCACTTCCAACTTTGACCGGCATGCCGGCTGCTTTTAACAATTGGATAAGGTTCAATTCTTCCGCCACTGCAGCGGCCTCCGCTTGCAGCTGGAATTGACGAGCAAGCAGATCTTCACGTTCTACCATTGGTTCACTCCCTCTTGACGTGCTCATGCCATTGGTTCCTATCGTTTTGGGCTATAGTGGTCAACCGCAAAGCCAAAGATGACTTTCAACATAAATAAGAGACAAGGGATCAAAATATAAGGCGGGATATGAGGCAGCAAGGGAGCACAACCTAAACCGATCGACAGAAGCAAGCCGGCAACAAACAGCTGCGACTGCTTTCCTTTAAGCGAGTTCACGATATAAGCCCCTATTAGGGTATACACCCATACCCCTATAGCATATCCGATCGCCGTGTTTAGTAAAACCGCAATCAATACGACATGAAAATGAATGGCAATGAACACGATCCGGTTCCTTTTTCTCGTTGCATAGTAATTGCTTGTTGAAGGCGTAAAATTGGCGATACAACCCGCGAAAATATCGAATATCAACAATTAACTAAGCACGCTGCGCCATACCGGTAGATTGGATGTCATTTCAGGGTACATCCAATACAATACAGCAGTCAACAGTCCGCCAAACAGTAGGATCGTAAGAATAGATCCAAGAGATTGCCTTTCGCCAAAAACATCATGCAGAACCGATGGAATTACTATTTGTTTCAATGCTTCCCTCCTGCTGCATTTTGTTCATAATATAACTAGTAATAATATAACTTGTCAAATGCTCCAGATGAGAATTCACGGTTTCGAAAAATATAAAATAGCCGACAGCACCACATGATCAACAATCTCTTCCAATTTCTGATGCGACACCCCTCCATTTTCAAGCATAAACGTATAACGAATTTGCTCAAAAAGAATGAGTTTGGTCGCTTTAGGTGGGAGCTTTGTGATTTCTCCCCGTTGTATGGCCTGTTGAAGAACGTAATCCATAATCTTGATATTGGAACCTGTTGCTTCGGCCAACATCTGGCTGGTCCGTTCTCGCTCCTGCTGGCTAATCATCTCGGAAAACAGCATTTTAAATAATCTAAACGGTCCATTGTCGGACTCCAAAATAAAATGCTGACCCACAGATACTAAATCATCACGGAGACTGCCCCTGTCGAGATCCAGACTCTTGAATATCCCTTCCGATTGTTGCATCCGTTGTTGGACAGCTGCAAACACTAAATCAAACGGAGTATCCCAATAACGATAAACCACCGAACGACTGGTATTCGCCTCACGAGCAATACGCGCAAAATTAATCGCACTGTACCCTTCCGTCTCCAGCAGACGATACGTTGCTGCATAAATATCATTTTGTAATTGGTCGCCGCGGCGGCGGCTTTTATTTGATTCCGTCATCCCTTTTTCTCTCCTTGTATGCTCATTATACAGGAAACTGTATCTTAAATAAATAAGATCCAAATGTGTATCTAATTGACTTCTTAAGATACATTGATGTATCCTAATTATAAAATAAGATACAGTCATGTATCCAAAGGAGAGATCATCATGAAAGTTATTGTTTTAGGAGGCTCGCACGGGGGGATTGAAGCGGTTGAAGCGTTACGGTTGATGTGTCCGAATGCGAACGTTCAATGGTATGACAAAGGGGACTTCTCCTCCATTTCGGCCAAGGATCTTGAAGCCATTCAACAACAAGGAGTATCCATCTTCAGCAACACTGAAATAACTAGAGTAGAACCTGGCAAACACCAAGTAGAAATAATCGATCTTATGACAGGGGAAACGCGAAAGGAGGGTTATGACAAAATCATTTTAAGTCCGGGTGCAAAGCCGTTTATTCCTCTTGTCCCTGGACAGCATTTAACAAACATCGGTACAATGAGCAGTCGACAAGATCTATTCAATATGAGAAAACATGCTGCAGATCCAGGTATTAAACACGTTGTAATTGTTGGCGCAGGATACATTGGGACGGGAGCCGCTTCATTATTTGCCGAATCAGGGAAAAAGGTTACGTTAATGGACATCAACGATCGTCCTTTAAGCTCCTATTTAGATCAAGAATTTACGGATGTACTTGAAGAAGAAATGAAAGATCGGGATGTGGAATTGGCACTAGGCAACTCGATCCTCGAATTTGTCGGTGATGAAAATGATCGAGTCGTCGAGGTTGTCACTAAAAAAGGCACCTATTCAGCAGACCTGGTCATCTTGTCTGCCGGCAATCGTCCCAACACGGAATGGTTGCGAGGCGCAGTGGAATTATTGCCGGATGGCAGAATTAAAACAGATGAATACATGCGTACAAGTGCGCCCGATATTTTCGCCATTGGGGATGCAACAACGGTTTGGTACAATCCCGGTAAAATGCGGATGAATGTTTCATTAGGAACCAACGCGCGTCGTCAAGCCCATTATGCAGTAAAAAACTTATACGAAGCCATTCATCCGCTTCCTGGTGTACAAGGCTCTTCAGGTGCACATATTTTCGATTATTATTTCGCTACAGCTGGTTTGAATGATAAAACGGCAAAAAAGCTTGGCATTGAAATCAAATCCGTCTACTTGGAACAGGGGGCAGCCCTGTTCTCTCCGGAGACGACCGTTATGTTCAAACTGGTTTACGATCCAACCACTTTAGAGATTTTAGGGGGACAAATCATGTCTACAGTTGATTTGACTGCTCATATTAATACGGTCTCCCTTGCGATTCAAACCGGATGCACCTTAGAACAATTGGCCTATGCCGACTTCTTCTTTCAGCCAGAATTAAACACACCATGGAATGTAATAAATGCGGCAGGATTAAAAGCATTACAACAAGAGAAATTAATGTAACTGCTGGCTCCGATAATCCATTAACAGTTGCTGCATCTTATCCACCGTGCCATCCGGATGAGGAACATGAATGGAGACGGTCAAATTAGAATCGTTCAAGTAATGAAACGAAACCAGATCAAAATTCAAGATCCCGAGATTCGGACAATGCAGCGTCTTAGGCGCATCCATCGCATCGAGAACCTCGTGGGAATCCCAAAATTCTCGAAATTCCCTGCTAGCCTGTGAAAGCAACTCGAACTGTTCGGACCACCAAGGATCGTCGACGTGACGCGCATACCCGGCATGGAAACGAGCAACGATTCGTCTGGCATGCAGTTCCCATTGGTCTCCCTTTAGATAGCGAAAACGGGGAGAGGTAAACGTCATCCAAACCAAATTCCGCTCCCTCTCCGACATCACCGAGAGATTCCCATTTAATGCGCAGTAGGTTTCATTCCAGGCAATGATGTTCATGCGCGCATCCATGACATTCGCAGGGGAGAGGTTCTGGCTATCCAAGAAACGTTGAAGCTCCGGCGATACCTCAGACGGTTGCTTCATACCGGTCAAGGGAATTTGCTTACGGGCAAGATGGTACAGATGCCTGCGTTCCGACTCATCTAACCGAAGCACCTTCGCGATTCGATCAAGAACCTCAGCGGATACGTTGATATGACGTCCTTGTTCCAAATAGGTGTACCAATCCAGCCCCACGTCTGCCAGCAGAGCTACCTCGCTGCGGCGAAGCCCGGGGGTTCGTCTGCGTCCGGAATCCGGCACGCCTGCTTGTTCCGGGGTTATTCGTTCACGGCGTGAACGCAAAAAACGGGACAATTCCTCATAACGGTCCAATCTGTTCGCCATAATCTCTACATGCCTCCTATCTATTCATGAACGTAGGATTCCCAATCCTACGATAACTAGATCTCTTCCTAGCCTCTTAGGGTCCTTATAGACTAGTTTATGACCGACAATTTCGTGAAAGGGATGAAGGAGCTCTCCCAATTGAAGCAGCTCCAAAGTCAAAAATAAACCAAGACCTAGGAGGGAGTAAGATGTTTGAGCATATCGTGCTATTGAAATTCAAACCCGATGTTTCTATTGAAGGAATAGAAAGTGCAATAAAGCGCGCACATGACTTTAAAGGGAACATTCCGGGGATCGTGGAGCTTAGCGCCGGGATTAACGTTACGGAGGAAATAGAGCATATGCAGGGGTTTACGCTCGGAATCAGAGTCACTTTCGAGGATCAACAGGCTTGCCGGGATTATATTCAGCACCCCCTGCATCAAGGATTATTGCAATCTATTGGCCCGTTTGTGGAAGGAATCGTCGTTATGGATTACCCGTTTGCTTCATGATCTTCCCTGACCCTGCATCATATTGCCGCTCCGTTCCCCTGCCGGGAAACGAGCGGCTTTCTCTTGACCTTACAAAAGTTATCTGCTTTAAGTAAATACCTTCTTAACAAAGTCTATAAGCTTGGACTTCAAGGCATCACCGTGCTCTCCCCTATGGTACATATCTGTTCCGTGATAACCACTCTCATCCACAATTAGCTCTTTATCCGTTGCTCCGGATGCTTGATATAATTTGCGCACTTCTTGTTCAATGGAGCCTCCATAATCGCCAGGTGAAAACACAAACATGGATGGTGCTTTAATCTTCTCCACGCTCGGAATGGCATCAAGGGGCCCACATTGTGCAGGAGAAGAAAGAATAATCAGCCCCTCAATAGGCAGCGCCTGACGAACGCCTGCAATGATTGCTGTACTACCGCCACATGATGCTCCCGCCAAAAACACTCTTTTTGCACCCCATCGTTCGAGTTCGCTTAAGGCAGCATCTGCATCACGATCTATATTCTGATTATCCTCCGGAAAATCCTGTGAGGCACCATGATTACGATATTCAGGAATAACCACCAGATACCCGCTGTCAGCCAGTTCAGTTCCCATGTCAAGAAAAGAGCAAATGTTATAGCCTTGCTCGTGTGCAAGCAGGACTCCTTTATCTCCGCTGCCAAGCACAAGTGCAGACAGATACACCCCATCACTGGTTGTTAAGGTAGTTGCTTTATCGCGCAGCTCATCCGGAACACAACTATTCACAAGATGCCCGTTAGAAGACTTCACCGACTGATCCGGCCAGGCAGGATCATATTCAACCGGTTTGTTTGGGGGAATGTTCTTCACTTCGGCAACTGGTGTTTCAGGTACAGCATTTTCTACAGGTTTCGTATCTTGAGGTTGATGAGATAGAGATTGATTTTCATTTGAAGATATCGGCATTGGGGTGGTGCATCCTGTAATCGTGACTAGTAAAAGGAGCAATCCAAATACCATTTTTGTTCCTTTAGAAAATACGTTCATTGATTGTTCTACACCTCCAACTATTACTGAAATTATAAGTGATGATGGAGCTCACCTACAAATCGGTTTCGTGCTGAACCTATCCCAAACACAAATAGGAAGACAGAAGCACTCAGTAATATCAGGAGTGGCAGAGTCCAGTTCTTCGTTATGTCATGCAAAAAACCAATGAGGGCCGGCCCGCTTGCTGCAAAGAGATATCCAATCGATTGCGCCATGCCGGATAGTTCAGCAGCCTGATGAGCATTCTCAGTACGTAAGCCAAAGAACATCATAGCCAAACCAAAGGCGAATCCTCCGCCAACTCCGAGCATGATGACCCATAACAAAAGAAGAGAAGAACTTCCGTAAAGCAGCCCGAGTATCCCCGTTATCAGCAAAATCGCCGTGATGATCACTAATGATCGTTGGTTAGACATGCGACCAGCAATAACGGGCACAATAAAGGAAAATGGAAGAGGAGATAATTGCATGATCGAGAGATACCATCCAGATCGACTGGAGTCAATCCCCTGCCCATGCAAAATTTCAGGCAACCACGCGATAAGCACATAGAATATCATGGACTGAATGCCCATAAACATCGTTACTTGCCAAGCAAGGGAGGACAGCCAAACATTCACCTCTCTCTTCACCGTGTGCTCACCGGAAATCGTTGTTGGCTTGGTTTGATTTCTTAACTGCGGCAACCAACAGAGGATGGACACAACACAGAGGATCCCCCAAATTCCCAACGCACCTTGCCATTTCAAACCTGCTCCAACTGCTAAGGGCACACTGATTCCTGAAGCGATGGCTCCGCATAAGCTCATGGAAATCGAATATACGCCTGTGATGGCGCCGATTTGATGGGGGAAATCACGTTTGATGATGCTGGGTAATAATACATTACAAACTGCAATTGCAGATCCAAGTATGGCTGTCCCAAGATATAAGTCTGCTGCCCCTGATAAAGAACGTATGACAATGCCAACGATTAAGAATAGAAGGGCAATCAATATGAGGAGCTCAGCTCCCAATTTCCGTCCCAATTTAGGAACTAGAGGCGATAATAAGGCAAAAGCAAGTAAGGGTACCGTCGTAATCAAACCTGCCAGAGTATTTGAAATCTGAATGTCGTCCCGTATAAAGCTCACTAAAGAACCGACTGAGGTTAACGGTGCGCGTAAATTAGCTGCAATAACAATAATCCCCAGAACCATCAGCCAGGTCGTAGCGGCTTGATTTTTCCTAACTTTCTTGATTGGATTCGGCATTTTTTCCTCCTGAATGTCATCTCATGATGAAGAAGCGTTCTCTTTCGACGATACCTTCTTATCGTTCATTGAAATTTAGAATACTTGTACAACCTCTTTAATATCATCAATTTCCTCAAGAATGGCGCGTTCAATAGCGGCCTTTAATGTGATCGTCGCACTTGGGCAACCGTGGCAAGCTCCCAAAAATCTTAATTTGGCTACACCGTTCTCAACCTCGACCAATTCTGCGTCTCCCCCGTCACGCAATAAGAAAGGACGTAGCTTGAATAGCACTTCCGATACTTCGTCGAACAAAATCCCGTTATCCTCCATAATGCCAGCTCCTCTCATTGTTTTAACAACATGAATTCATGCCTTTATCGTTCCGGTTGGTCGGATTGATCCTTTGCCTTTTTGGTAAGAGAGGCCTCTTGATCTGAAAGTTCCATTAAAATCTTATAAATGGGATCCGTAGATATCATCACACCACAACTGGCACTCAGTCCTAGGAGCATATTAAGATAGAACTGAATTTTCTTTTTCTCTCGAGTAATTTGCTCTAATTCTGAGATGTCTGAGTTATTTTTCTTCACTAAAATACACCCCATGCCACTTAAAAAGTAAAACGCTTGATGATTAAATAATGAATCAACCGATGCTTCCTTCCATCTCAAATTGAATCAGCCGATTCATTTCAACGGCATATTCCATCGGCAATTCTTTGGTAAATGGCTCAATAAAGCCCATTACAATCATTTGTGTGGCATCCTGTTCTGTAAGCCCGCGGCTCATTAAGTAAAATAATTGCTCCTCGGACACTTTGGATACTGTTGCCTCGTGCTCCAAAGTAATCTGATCGTTTTTAATTTCATTGTACGGAATTGTATCTGATGTTGAGAGGTTGTCTAAAATCAACGTATCGCACTTAATATTGGACTTGGACCCTGCGGAATCGCGGCTGAAGCTGGACAACCCCCGGTAGTTTACTTTGCCTCCCTGTTTGCTGATGGATTTGGATATGATCGTAGATGTTGTCTCGGGAGCAAGGTGAATGACCTTCGCGCCGGCATCTTGATGCTGATCTTTACCGGCTACGGCAATAGACAGGATGGACCCTTTGGCTCCCCGCCCTTTCAATAGTACAGCCGGGTACTTCATTGTTACCTTGGAGCCGATGTTGCCGTCCACCCATTCCATTGTGGCGTTTTCCTCTGCCACAGCCCTTTGGGTTACCAAGTTGTAGATATTAGGAGCCCAATTCTGGATGGTCGTGTAGCGGACACGGGAATCTTTCCGGCAAATAATTTCAATAACTCCGCTATGCAAAGAACTGGTACTATAAATAGGCGCTGTGCATCCTTCAACATAATGGACAAAGCTGCCCTCTTCGGCAATAATTAATGTCCGCTCGAATTGGCCCATATTTTCAGAATTAATACGAAAATACCCTTGTATCGGAACCTCACACTGAACACCCTTCGGGATGTATACAAAGCTGCCGCCTGACCAAACCGCACTGTTAAGCGCCGCAAATTTATTGTCGGCGGGAGGGATGATCGTTCCAAAATATTGCTTAAACACTTCGGGGTATTGCTTTAAGGCAGTATCCGTATCAAGGAAAATAACGCCCTGATCCTCCAGTTCTTTCTGCATACTGTGATAGATTACTTCTGACTCGTATTGAGCGGATACGCCCGCCAGGAACTCTTGCTCCGCTTCAGGAATCCCCAGCTTGTCAAAGGTTGCTTTGATCTCGGAAGGAACCTCCTCCCAGGTCTTTCCCTGTTTTTCAGAAGGGCGAACGTAATATTGGATGTCATCAAGATTTAGTCCGGCCAAATCCGCTCCCCATTGAGGCATCGGCATCTTATTGAATTGTTTCAAAGCTTTCAGCCGAAAATCGAGCATCCATTCCGGCTCTTCCTTGATTCGGGAAATTTCCCGGACGATCTCTTCAGTCAGACCTTTTCCGGATTGAAAAATAGACTGGTGCTCGTCGCGAAACCCGTATTTATATTCGCCCATATCCGGCGCTTTTTTAGCCATTAGTAACACTCCTTTTAACCTTCCGAGACTTATTTTGATTTACTATGATCTGCCGAGCTTACTCTCCACCAAATCTTGCAGTCGACTGCGAACCCCCTCCAGCGGGATTTCCGAAATGACAGGAGCGAGGAATCCGAAAATAACAAGATATTCGGCTTCACTCCGAGATATCCCGCGCGACATCAGATAATAGATTTGTTCCGCATTGACTTGCCCCACGGATGCAGCATGACCGGCGGTTACATCATCCTCATCGATCAGCAGGATCGGATTGGCATCGCCGCGCGCTTTAGGACTTAACATAAGCACGCGTTCTGTTTGCTGACCATCGCAATGGGTTGCGCCTTTTTCAATCTTTGTAATGCCGTTGATAATGGCCGTAGCTTCATCAAGCATGACTGCACGCGTAATCATCTGGCTTACCGAGCTTCTGCCAAAATGCCGGGCTTGAGTTGTGTAGCTCGATTTTTGAATGCCCGTGCCAATCGCAATCACCTTAGTGTCGGATACCGACCCATTGCCTTGAAGCAAAGTCTTGGTATCGCTGGCGGTATAACCATTGTTCATCTCGCCGATAATCCATTCCACAGCCCCATCGGCAAGAACGACCGCCCGCCGCTCGGTGAAATCCGTTGTTGCTGCAGCAAGCTGATGAACCGAAGCGACTTGCACCTTTGAGCCCGCTCCCGCAAAGACCTCAACCACACCGTTATGCAATGCCTTGACATCATCCCCGCTCGACACACAATTATCCACATAAATGATCTTGCTGTTGCTCCCGGCCACAATTAAGACGTGAGGGGCGAAACGCACACCGCTTGTATCGTTAAGAAAGATCGCTTGAATGGGCGCTTCAACCTCTACACCGTCCGGGACATATAGAAAAACGCCACCACTCCATAAGGCACTGTGTGCAGCAGATAAACTATGCTCTTCCGGCTTCACTGCCTGAAAGAGATAACGTTGAACCAACGCCTCATGCTCTTTTGCCGCAGTATGCAGATCCGTTAAAATGACTCCCTTGGCGGCTAAGCTCTCGGACAATTCCGTATACACTACATCCGAATTGAACTGAACGATCAGTCCGCCTTTCACTGGAGAAGCAACCAAACCTCGAACAACCTCCGGCGCATCTTCCAAACTTGACCACGGATTCTCAGCTTTGTAATCTCCTGTTTCGTAGATATCCCATTTCTCAAGTTTAGTTTTCTCCACTTTAGGCAGCTCCAGCGTCCCTGCCAGCTCGAGTGCCCGCATCCTGCGTTCAAGCAGCCAACGAGGTTCATCCTTAGCACTTGACCAAGCGCGCAAAGCGTTCGCATTTATTGAAATTCTTGCTTGTATACCCACTTGCTTTTCCTCCTCTTCAGCTTTTAAACTTCCTCGCCTACCGTCTCATCCGTAATCCCAAGCTCCTCTTTCACCCAATCGTACCCTTCAGCCTCCAAACGGTGGGCAAGCTCCGGGCCGCCAGATTTGACAATCCGGCCTTGCATCATGACATGCACAAAATCCGGGGTGATATAATTCAACAGGCGTTGATAATGGGTGATGATTAAAAAACCTCTATCCGGGCTGCGCATCTCATTTACACCATTAGCCACAATACGCAGTGCATCAATATCAAGCCCGGAATCTACTTCATCCAAAATCACAAACTTGGGTTCAAGCAGCATCATTTGCAAAATCTCATTCCGCTTTTTTTCGCCGCCGGAGAATCCCTCATTCAAATAACGATGCGCGAATTCCGGATTCATCTCCAGCCCCTTCATTTTGCTCTCCATTTCACGGATAAAACGGATTAAGGAGATCTCATCGCCTTCTTCACGCCGTGCATTGATGGCACTTCTGAGAAAGTCCGAGTTCGTCACTCCGGCAATTTCACTTGGGTATTGCATAGCGAGGAACAAGCCTGCCCGGGCCCGCTCATCCACCTCCATCTCCAGAAGGTCTTCATTGTCCAGTGTCACCTTGCCGCCAGTAACCTCATATTTGGGATGGCCCATTAAAGCCGAAGCCAACGTACTTTTTCCCGTCCCATTAGGCCCCATAATCGCATGAATCTCTCCGCCATGAATCTCCAGTGTGAGCCCTTTTAAAATTTCTTTCCCTTCAATCTTGGATCTTAATTCCTCAATCTTTAAGGTCGTCATTTTCCCTAACTTCCCTTCCGTAGAGTTTTTCGGCACGCGCCAACAAATCACTCATAAATTTTCCGATAGTCTGTAACTCAGTCTCAGAATAGGATTCGATAAATCGGTAAAAACTTTCTTCTTTCTCTTGATGCAGCTTTTTATGCAAATGATAAACACGTCTTCCCTTATCCGTTAAGCTAAAATAAATCTCCTTCCGATTGTTGTTCAGTTGACTTTTCATAATAAAGTCCGTTTCCAGCAGCTTTGAACAAATATAAGTAATGCTTGCTTTGGACAAATCCATTTTCTTCACAATTCCGGTATGATTTATCGGTTCATAATCACCAATGCAATCGATAACGTGTACACTTGTAATATTGTTAGAAAGCATGTCGATCTGGTGCTCTCTGGCTTGTTGCCGAAACATGTCAATTTCATGCTCAGTATACAACTCATTCAGATGCAGCATTCTAATATATTGCTCGTAAAGATGACCTTTAAAATCATTTTGAAACTCCAATTTCGCAATCTCCCCTCTCTTGTAGTAGTTGCAGACCAAGTTCAGTGTCAGCACCAGATTGTTATCCTTTTTTGTTCGCATGTGAACAAAATTTATATTAGCATATATGATAATGATAATCAATATCAATTATTGAGCCTGGAGGCGACCGGGATCATCGAGCTGTATGCCGCCCGGTTCAAGATCGAATGCACCTTCGGGCGCTGAAGCATTCCACCGGCGGATTCAGCTACCACTTTTGTAGCAAATCCATGCCGAAGCTCAACCGGTATTTGAAAAAGCGAGGGGGAGTCTGAGATTAACTCCGCATTGGAGTTTAAGGAATTGCAGGAGCAAGCAGCACTAGATGAGCCGGAGGATGAGCAACAAACTGAAAATTTGGGTAAATGCGAAGGAATGGAACACTGACCCCTGATAAAAAAGGAAACCGCTCCAAAGGAACGGAATTAGTAAGCTTGCTTACGCCAATCTTCAATAGTTCGGACAGAACATCCGGGGGGTTTCGGCAATGGATGAGTCATCCATCCCCATCCTAATTAACGCTTTAGACACATCTCGCAACAACAGCCAATAAATCCCCCTACTTGGGGTATGGCGCAAAAATGTCTTCCGCTCAGACGATGGCCGGGAAACTAAATATAAAATAAAAAAAGCTCATCAGAGAATTTAATTCTCTAAATGAACTAATTATGGATGAAGTATGATGCCGGTGAAGGGACTCGAACCCCCACGGTTTCCCTCACGATTTTGAGTCGCGCGCGTCTGCCAATTCCGCCACACCGGCAAAAAAAATACGCGCCCTAAGAGATTCGAACTCCTGACCTTTAGATTCGTAGTCTAACGCTCTATCCAGCTGAGCTAAGGGCGCAAATTATGGAGCGGACGACGGGAATCGAACCCGCGACCCTCGCCTTGGCAAGGCGATGCTCTACCGCTGAGCCACGTCCGCGTATCAAATTAACGTGAGCCATGAAGGACTCGAACCTTCGACACCCTGATTAAAAGTCAGGTGCTCTACCAACTGAGCTAATGGCTCGTACAAAAAAAATTTCTCATCCCTTTTCAAGGATGAAATGGCGGAGCCGACGGGATTCGAACCCGCGGTCTCCTGCGTGACAGGCAGGCATGTTAGGCCTCTACACCACGGCTCCACACTTGATAATTACAAACTCCGCATATCGATCCGAGCAATCTCAGGCCTCTCATCACTATTTTGGAGTTAATTGCGGGGGCAGGATTTGAACCTGCGGCCTTCGGGTTATGAGCCCGACGAGCTACCGGGCTGCTCCACCCCGCGTCGATAAAAACATTCTTATGGTGGAGGCTAACGGGATCGAACCGCTGACCCTCTGCTTGTAAGGCAGATGCTCTCCCAGCTGAGCTAAGCCTCCATGGGATACTTTAGTTTTGCCTACTTTGATACATTATAAAAAAGTGGTGACCCGTAGGGGATTCGAACCCCTGTTACCTCCGTGAAAGGGAGGTGTCTTAACCCCTTGACCAACGGGCCGCAATATAAATCCAAGCTGGCGGAGAGAGAGGGATTCGAACCCTCGAGACGCTTGTGACGCCTACACGATTTCCAATCGTGCTCCTTCGGCCAACTCGGACACCTCTCCATAAGAGTTGGTCTCCCCGGAAAGCAACAGAATGTTGATCCGCTTGCTTTCCGGGATAACTCCCCGAACAGGACTCGAACCTGTGACAACTCGATTAACAGTCGAGTGCTCTACCGACTGAGCTATCAGGGAACATTGCTTGGCGGCGTCCTACTCTCCCAGGACCCTTCGGTCCAAGTACCATCGGCGCTGGAGGGCTTAACGGTCGTGTTCGGGATGGGTACGCGTGGAACCCCTCCGCCATCGCCACCAAACGTT
>NZ_JBKIAX020000010.1:0-292034 GCF_046567315.2 Paenibacillus lacisediminis
CCACACTTCCACATTAGGAGAATTTTTTTTACTTGGGAAGACCAAATCCTGGAAAGTGCTTGAACTTTTTCGTTCCCTTTAATTCCTAACGTTTCATGTTAGATTTTACGCATGGCTAGTGACAGAGATGACCTTATTTATCTCGAATCGGCCCTAGGGTACTCGTTTTGAGCGAAATAGCGTCATGTGGGTCCGTTAGGCTGGGAAATACCCGGGAAATGGGCGAGTAACGTCGCTGGAGTCCGTTAGAGCAGTGTCCCACAGATTAGAAAGAGCCGAATTACTCGGTGCTTCTGCTCATGAAAGAAGGGGAAGGGTACTCGTAGTAGAACTGAAGAGGGAATGGGTATGGGGTGGAACCCCATACCCATCCCTCCCCTTGCACTTAGCGTATGGGTTTACATGATAAAGAACCTTGTCAGTGGCGAGGTTTTTCTAATTTTTGGCGGGACAATTTGATTTGTCATTTGTTACAATAAATAGCGATAGTTTTATGACAGGGCCGTACAGAGGCTAGGGGTTGCTGCCTTCCTCTGGGGCGGAGAGGATGAACGGGTGTGAAGCGAAAAAACCATTGGGTACTTTTTGCCCTCCTTCTTCTGGCATTGATCAACTTGTCCCCCAGCAAGGAAACGGCGCTGGTCCGTTCCGAGGATCGCGGCGACGAGCCGCCGGCCAGTGTTCCGCAAACCGAGGTTCCGCAGGAAACGGGCCACATCCGAGTAGCGGTGCAAATGAACGAGTCCGATTTTCGCCAGCTTGAGCAAATGAACCGGACGTTTATGGACAGCCATAAGGTCCAGGTAGAGATGACGAACGTCGCATCGGAAGAAGCCCACGCTTCGTTTCAAAATTTGTTGAAGCTGGGCGAGTCGCCTGACGTTCTGCTGCTGGACAATGCTTGGGTGCGTCAATTCGCGGCGGACGGATATTTGCTGCCAACGGAAATCTACTATTCGGGGGTTTTGTCGGGAGAAGTATTAAGCGCATCCCTCGTTCCGAATGAATGGAACGGTTACGTGTGGGGAGTACCGGCGGATGCCGACCCTTATGTATATGTATTCTCCAATGCGGTGCTGAAAGATATGGGGGTGAAGACACCCCCGGATTCGCCGGACGCATGGAATGCTTTGCTTGCGCCCGGATCTGAAAAAAGACGGCTTCCCCAGCATTTGCTGGGTATGGACGGAAGCGACCCTTATGCTTCCCTGACACTGCTTTGGCAGCTTGGCGGTGGCGCCCGGGAGAACGTACAAGCTTCCCCTTTTACACTTAACGGCGAAATGCGAACCGTGCTAAAGCGGCTGGAGCAGCTTCGGCCTCTTTTGATATCGTCGAATTCGCCGCAGGCGGGTGATCAGGACATATGGAGCAAATTGCAGCGCGGCGAGCTTGCGATGATATTAACAACGGCTTCAGAGGCCGCAAATCATCGGCAAGCAGGAACAACCGCTATGTTTCCCAAGGAGCAGCGGGACCGGTTTACGACCTGGATCGCCGGGCGGAGTTTCGTGGTTTCTTCTCATTCCCAAAACGCAGATGCCGCAGGGGAGTGGATCGAAGCCATGACCTCCTCCGACAGTCAAAGACAATGGTTTGAAGCAACGGGGCATCTCCCGGTATCGCGTGCGATCTACGATGAGGCCGTGAAATACAAGCTGCCGGATTGGATCTCATCGTTTGCGGCATCGGGAGCGATGTCCGCAATGCCGGCCGGGAGCGGCCTTCCGGCCAAGCTGGAGGAGTTTTCCCGTCTCATGGAACATTATTTGAACGGCAAGGTGAGTGCAGGGGCTTTTGCGGACAAGCTTGGCCGGATCGGCCAATAATCAAAACGACAACTTCAGTTTGACGACTAAAATTCCCTGGGCAATCATCACCTCGGTGGCTTCTACAAATGGAACGATTTTTTTGGGATAAAAGCCAAGATCAAAATCGCGCTCGAGCTCGGCCCGGGTCGTGTCGGGCAGCTCCAAGCCGTTGAACAGCAACCGGTCAACGTGGAAAGTGATGGAGTTTTCCGGCTCATGCTCTACTGTGTAATGTCCTACCACTTTAAGCTTAAGCTGCTCCTGGCTGCCCTGCACGGTGATTTGGTTCTCAAGGAAGGTGAAGCTAATGTCTTTCAGCAGTTCATTTTTGCGATGCAGAAATTCGTTAAGCTCTTCCTGCCGGACCGTTAGGCTATAACCGCCTTTTTCAGCAGCCAGGCTGTCCTCGTATTGATTCAAAAAGTCGGGAAACTCGGACATCACCCCGGACAGCGTTGCGAAATATTTTCTCAGCTCAAAGAGTCCGACGTTTTCCCAATAGGCCATCAATTCCTCAATCATCGCTTTCAATTTTTCCGGATCCGCGCTAAGGCTGAGGGATTTGTCTACTTGCTGCTGCAGGGCAGTGACGCGCTCCCGTTGAAGCTGAAGTTCCGCCTTCATCTGCGCAAGATCGTCCGACACGGCTTCCAGCTCCTGTTTCGTATGCACCAAATCGGCATATTCGGATTTGTACCTGCCCAGAACGATGCGGTCGCGCTCCAAGATCAATTGATAATAATCCAGCACGGTAAAAAAATCTTTTAAACTGCCCACCGACAGCAAGGCCGCAAACAGATTCTCCCGCTCCCCCATATAATAAGCGCGGATGCGTGCTCCCGCCTGTTCCCGGCTGCTCCGGATTTGTTCGTTTTTCTCGGCCAGTTGACCGGCCAGTTGACGGATCGCCGTTTTCGTCTCTTGCTGCCGGGCTTCAACGCGGGCGATTTCTCTATCGATCTCCTTGATGGACAAGCTTTGTTCCAATATTTGCTGTTCCTCTTCCGTAAACGGCTCGGCCCATACCGGCGGCGGAAGGAGGGAAGCGAAGATGAAAAGCAGCAGCAAGATCAAGGAAGGATAATGTTTGTTCAAAAAAGATCCTCTCCCGTGAGTAGTTGTACTATATATATGTTACCAAGCGAGGAAATAGCAGGGATCATGAAAAAAGGCGGCTCGACCCGAGGTCGAACCGCCTTTTGCAATGCTTTTTTATTCGGATTATAGTGGCAAACCCATTTTGAAAACCGTCCAATAGCTGAAACCTGTAAAGGCGACGATCATATATCCCCAGAACAGCAGGATATACGTTCTTTCCGTAAACTTCAGGTAACCGAAAAGAACAAAAAAGGCCGTTTGCAGGAAAAACAGCAACGCCATTTCGGTCATACCGCCGGCAAAGGCCATGAGTCCAATGGCAAGGGTAAAGAAACCAAGAACACGGAACATGCGTGCCACGAAAAATCCCCCTTTCATATGTATCAACGAACGTCTCATTTCTCTAATTATTATACCCGTTAGCCCGGTAAGTGTAAACGAAAAGTCAACAATTAGCCTGGATTTGCATGGCAAGTATGATGAATATTATGGAAAACGCTTAACTTTTGCAATGTTTTTCTTCGCGTTTATTCATGAGGTATGGAGAACCCGGATTTTGGAAATACATTTTAGTATCAAATAGATTCTATGAACTCTATGAGAGGCATAGAAATGGAGTAAGAAGCTTTTTACTTATTCGCCTGCCGGTATGCCGGCGGAAAACGGATTAAGACTAGGATGTCGTTAGGAGGTTTTTATAGCATGACAGCAGTGAGACAAGACGCATGGAGTGCGGAAGATGATTTGATTTTGGCCGAGGTGACTCTTCGCCATATTCGAGAGGGCAGCACACAGCTTACCGCATTCGAGGAGGTTGGGGAACGGATCGGCAGAACGGCGGCCGCTTGCGGGTTCCGCTGGAACAGCTGCGTCCGTAAGAAATATGAAGCGGCGATCAGCATAGCTAAAGCCCAACGGCAAAAACGGAATTATATGAAAAAGCAAACATCACTCTCGGTGGGTTCCGGCATCGCTTCCCTCGCTTCGGTGGAGACGGAGGACGGTTACCGAAGTGAAGGCGTGACGGAAGAAACGATTTCCATCGACGCGGTCATCCGCTTTTTGCGTGGCTGGAAAAACACGGTGCAGGAATCGAACCGGCATGTAAAAGCGCTGGAAAAGGAATTGCGGGAAAAGGAAGAGGAAATGGCGGTGCTGAAAGAGGAGAACGAACGCCTCTCGGCGCAGGTCAATGAAGTGCAGACCGACTACAGAGCGGTTAATGATGACTACAAGGCTTTAATCCAAATCATGGACCGGGCCCGTCGCCTTGCCTTTCTGAACGAAGAGGATGAAGAAAGCAAATCGCGATTTAAGATGGACGCGAACGGGAATTTGGAGCGTATCGAGTAGGGAGCCGTAAAACGCAAAAATCCCGCCTGGGCGGGGCTCGAAAAACTTTGCTGTATGTGAATCGTTCGATCTTACGATAGTTTACGTTGAGGATACTTGAACTATGGCCGGTGTGTTAAAAGGCAGCCATGTGAAATGTTCTTACGATCGCTGTTGTTCGCGGATTTCTTGATTCTATAGATTCCAACGAGGAAGAAATCCGCTCGCAAAGGCGACCAAGCATATGCTTCCGATGCAGCTTTCTTACAGAAAGCTTTTAGTTTCTTCAGAATCATTTCACACTTTGCCTATGACACACTATCTTTAGTTCAAACCGTATTATTATACGTAAGATCAATGCTTCCGATTCAGGAAGTTGCTAGAAGTCCCGCCGTTATGGCGGGATTTTTGTGTTTTGGGGGAAGGGTTTGGTATAAAATGAAGAGGAGTAATTATAGAAGGTACGCGATAAGACGGCGAAAGGAAGTTAGTTGGGGTGAAGATAGATATTGTTGGGGCGGGGGCGCTTGGGTTGCTGTTTGGCGGGAAACTGGCTGCGGCGGGAGAACGGGTGCGGTTTTGGACAAGGACAGCCGAGCAGGCGGCGCTGCTACGAAAGGAAGGAATCGAGCTTACGGAGCCTGACGGGACGGTGCATATTATAGAAGGAAAACGGTTTGCGGCGGGTACGCTTGATCAGACTGCCGGAACAGATTGGGCGGAGGAACCGGATTGGCTGCTGTTGATGACGAAGCAGGGGCACATTACCGAAGCTTTATTGTCTGCTTGCGGCCGTCTTGCCGGAAAACATACCAACATCGTTTGTTTTCAAAATGGCGCAGGGCATTTGGAACGGATTCGGCAAATGATCCCGGGGCAGGCGCTGTATGCGGCGATCACCACGGAGGGAGCAAAGCGAGCGGACGGCCGCCGTATAACCCGGGCCGGTTTTGGTGAAACGCGTGTCGGGGTCGATCAAACGATGGATTTTCTCGAATTTTCGGGAGAAAGTTTGGCAAAAATGCTCCGAAAGGCAGGATTTGACGCCTTTTTGTCGAATGACATCGGGAGAGAATTGTTCAGGAAGCTGCTCATCAATGCGGTTATCAATCCGTTAACGGCGATTTGGCGGATTCCGAACGGCCAATTGCTGGAATCGGAGGCGCGGCAAACGGTGATGCGGCAGCTGTGTGATGAAGGAGAACGCATTTTTCAGGCAAACGGGATCGCGTACGACGCGGATATCTATGCGCAAATCCTGGGAGTTTGCCGCACTACCGCCGGCAACACCTCATCGATGCTGAAGGATGTCCTTTCGGGCAAGCCGACGGAAATCGATTTTATTAACGGCCGCCTGGTGGAAATGGCGCGAGCCAAGCAGGTTTCCGCCCCTGGACATGAACTGGTCTGGCAGCTGATCAGGGCGATGCAACCTGACATGCATATAAAAATATAGTTACTAACTTTTTGTGTGAGCTTTTCTTTTTCCAACATAAAGGAGGTGGGTTTTTGAGTGTTTTGGCCACTTTTCTTATCGTATTTGCCATGATTCCGGTCATTCCGTTTCTGCTTGTTTATTTCATCTATTACTATGGGGGGAAACGCGAGAAAAAAGCCGCCATTATGCTGGCGATGGACGTCACGACGCTGTTTCTGATCTTGGGGGCGGCCGCCTTGTTCAACAATGTGTTTCACTCCACGTTTGGCTTTTACTTGATCGTTCTTATTCTGCTCGTTGCCAGCGGATTGATCGGCGGGGCGCAGACACGCCTGAAAGGCAAGGTGGATGTGCGTCGGCTGCTGCGCGCGGTATGGCGCTTGGCGTTTGCGGGGACAGGGGTGGCTTACATTCTTTTATTTTTGATCAGTTTTATTACATATATTTTTACCGCCTAAACTATACTATACAAACCACAAATCACCAAATAACGAATAAAACAATGACACTCAAGGTTAATTGTTAAGAAAGAGCAATTGTCAATATGGGATAACGGACGATTTTGTTACATGAGCGGACCGTTTTTGGCGAAAAACGCGGAATTACCGAAATTTTATGTTGGATTTTTTTGACCGCTGGTTGTATAATCTAAAAACATATACCACAATATTTTAAGGGGGATATCGCTAGATGAAGAAGAGTAAGAGTCTACTCCTGCTTCTGACGCTCGTTCTCGCCGTAGGCACTTTGCTTTCCGCATGCGGATCAAACGGCGGCAGCAACGGTGCTGCTAACGGAGGCAACAATACGGCATCCAACAGCGGCGACAGCGGCGAAGAAAAATTGGCTGCGGATCAAACGCTGAAAATCAACCTGAGCGCGGAACCGCCTACATTCGATCCGGCTCAAGCCCAAGACAGCCAATCCAATACGGTGCTTAAGACGATGTATGAAGGTCTTACGCGTCAAGATGATTCCGGCCAATCCGTTCCGGGCGTAGCCGAAAAATGGGATATTGACGGAACGAAGTATACTTTCCATCTTCGCAAAGACGCAAAATGGAGCAACGGCGACCCTGTAACGGCAAACGATTTCGTGTTTGCGTGGGAGCGCGTGCTGAGCCCGAAAACATCTCCGGCTGCACCTTACGCTTATCAATTGTACTACTTGAAAAACGGTAAAGAATATAATGAGGGAAAAGTTACCGACTTCAGCCAAGTTGGCGTAAAAGCGGTTGACGATTACACCCTGGAAGTCGAATTGACGGCGCCAACGCCTTACTTCCTTGGCCTGACTTCTTTCTACACTTTTTATCCGGTTCACCAATCGGTCAAGGATGACCCGAAATGGGCGGTTGACCAAAGCAAAATGATCGTAAACGGTGCGTTTACGCTGACCAACTGGGTGAAAGGGCAAACGATTGAAGTTACGAAAAACGAAAACTATTGGGATAAGGACAACATTAAGCTCAGCAAAATCACCATGTCTTTGGTAAACAGCAGTACGACTGAGTTGGCTAGTTACCAAAACGGCGAGCTGGATCGCGCCGGGCATCCTAACGGCGAAATCCCAACCGACCAAATTCCGATTCTCAGAGATCAGTTGAAAGATGAACTTGAAATCAAAGGTATTGCAAGTACGTATTACTACGAATTTAACGTAACGGCCGAACCGTTCGATAATGTAAATATCCGTAAAGCCTTTGCTATGGCTATCGACCGTCAAGCGATCGTCGATAACGTAACCCTTGGCGGACAGCTTCCGGCGTTCGGTTACGTTCCTCCGGGCATCAAAGGCAAAACATTTGAAGTCGAATACCGCAACGAGCACAAAGACGACTATTTCACGGAAAACGTGGAAGAAGCGAAGAAACTGCTTGAGCAAGGCATGAAGGAAAAAGGTTATACGAAACTTCCTGAAATCACGTTGATTTACAACTCCAGCGATGCGCATAAGAAAGTAGCGCTTGCTGTAGCCGACATGTGGAAGAAAAATCTTGGTGTTGACGTGAAGACACAAAACCAAGAATGGGCCGTATTTATTGAAAATCGCCAAAACCTGAATTACCAAGTGGCTCGCGCTGGTTGGACCGCCGATTACAACGATCCGATGACGTTTTTGGATATGTGGGTAACTGACGGCGGCAACAACGACACCGGTTTCTCCAACGAGGAATACGATAAGCTGATTGCCGAAGCGAAAGCTACCGATGATGAGGCTAAACGTGATGAAGCTTTCGCAAAAGCCGAAAAAATCTTCATTCAAGACAACATGGTCGTGATGCCGCTTTACTACTACACGAACGTTGCGGCCGAGAAGCCATACCTGAAGGGCGTAGTCCTTGACTTTAGCGGTGCTGTAGACTATACCCGCGCGTACCTGCTCGAACATTAATCCGTAGAGGGCAGACCCATGCAAGAACGAAGCGAATAGCAACTTCGGGATATATATGTGGACTACTTCATATATATCCCGATTTTTTGTGTGCGGGGTTCTTCCAAGCATTTCGTTCTAATACAAATATATGTAATAGACAAGCTAGGTCTTTTCGCCTAAAATCGATATATGTCGAAATATAAAAAAAGGAGGTGTAAACGGGCATGATACGTTACGTAGCGAATAAGTTTTTTTACATGTTGGTTTCGCTGTTTATTCTAATCACTGCCACCTTTTTTCTCATGAAGGCCATTCCGGGTGATCCGCTCACTTCGGAGAAACAGGTGCCTCCCGCAATAAAGGAGCGCCTTTATGAACAGCTTGGACTCGACAAGCCCGTTTATGAGCAGTATTTAAAATATTTGGGGAACGTTGCGCACGGAGATTTGGGCATTTCCATGAAGATGATTAACCAGGATGTGTCCAAAATCATCGGGCAAACGTTTTCGGCGTCCTTGAAGCTGGGAGTCGTTGCGATTATCGTTGCCGTAATCGTTGGGGTGCTGCTTGGTATGCTGGCAGCGTTGTATCATCGCAAATTGATCGACAATGCGGCTATGGTGCTGGCGGTGTTAGGGATCGCGGTGCCGAGCTTTGTGGTTGCTTCTTTGCTGCAGTATGTATTTGCCTCCAAACTGCACTGGCTTCCTACAATGGGCTTTAAGGGTCCGCTGTATTACGTGCTTCCTGTAGCGGCGTTAACCGCGCAGCCGATCGCTTTTATCGCGCGCCTGACACGTTCAAGCATGCTGGAAGTACTGCATGCCGACTATATCAAGACGGCCAAAGCGAAAGGTTTGGGCTGGATGGCGATTTTGTTCCGCCACGTTATCCGCAACGGAATTATGCCGGTCATTACTTATCTTGGGCCAATGACGGCCGACATCGTAACCGGCTCGGTCGTCATCGAGCAAATCTTTGGGATTGGCGGGATCGGCAAACAGTTCGTGCAAGCGATCAGCACCCGTGACTATCCGCTGATTATGGGGATTACGATCTTTTATGGGGTATTGCTGATGGTGGCGCGTTTTATAACGGATATCGCTTACGTATTCGTAGATCCGCGAATCAAGCTAAGCGGAAGGAAGGAGGGCTAAAGGATGGATGCGAATTCCGTAAAAGTGATGCCGGCTCCGGCGGATCTGACTCCCGAGGATTTTCGGAAAATCGGAACGGACGAGAAAGAAGCCGAGGTCATTCAGCGCGAGAGTATTTCCGCATGGCGGGATGCCTGGTATCGTTTGCGCAGCAACAAGATGGCTATGACAGCGCTTGTCGTCCTTGTTATAATCTCGCTTGCCGCTATCGTCGCCCCATGGATCGTCGAAAAAATCAATGGTTTAAACTATTATTCCAACGATCTGATGAGCACCAACAAAGGACCGTCCGCTCAGCACTGGTTCGGGACCGACGACCTCGGACGCGATATGTTCGTCCGTACTTGGATGGGCGCGCGCATTTCTCTAATCGTAGGTTTGGCTGCTGCATGTATCGACTTGTTTATCGGTGTTATTTATGGCGGAATCATGGGCTTCTTTGGCGGCCGTGTTGATGAAATTATGAATAAGTTTTCCGAGATTTTGTACGCTATTCCGTACCTGCTGGTTACGATTTTGCTGCTGGTCGTGCTCGAGCCAAGCTTGGGAACGATCATATTGGCTTTAACGATCACGGGCTGGATCAACATGTCGTGGATTGTCCGCGGCGAGATTATGCAGCTCAAAAGCCGCGAGTTCGTGTTGGCTTCCCGTTCGATGGGCGCAGGCTCGGGACGTTTGCTGTTCCGCCATCTGCTGCCGAATGCGGTTGGACCGATCATCGTCACGGTGACGTTGTCCGTGCCAAAAGCGATTTTTGCCGAAGCGTTCTTAAGCTTCCTTGGTCTCGGTGTGCAGGCTCCGATCGCATCGCTTGGTTCGATGATAAATGATGCTTTGACAGGATGGCTGTACTACCCGTGGCGCATGCTGTTCCCGGCCATATTGATCAGCTTGATCATGCTGGCATTTAACATTTTCGGCGACGGCCTTCGTGACGCGCTGGATCCTAAACTGAAGAAATAGGAGGTGGAATGATGGAGCCGATTCTACAAGTCAAAGATTTGCATGTGTCCTTTCAAGTCAGAGGCGGAGAAGTCAAAGCCGTTCGCGGCATGAACTTTGAAGTGGGGAAAGGGGAAACGGTTGCGATAGTCGGTGAATCCGGCAGCGGTAAAAGCGTAACGGCCCAAACGATCATGCGTCTGATTCCGTCCCCTCCGTCAATCATTAAGCAAGGTGAAATTATTTTTCAAGGCGAAAACCTGTTGACCAAAAGCAATAAACAAATGGAAGCCATTCGCGGTAAAGATATCGGCATGATTTTCCAGGACCCGATGACCTCTTTGAATCCTACCATTAAAGTAGGGCGGCAAATTACCGAAGTGTTAATCAAACATCAGAAAATGTCAGCGGGCGAAGCGAAAGAACGTGCCATTGAAATGCTGAAGCTAGTCGGCATTAAAAATGCGGAAGCCCGCTTTAACCAATACCCTCACGAGTTTTCCGGGGGCATGCGGCAGCGCGCCATGATCGCTATTGCTCTTGCATGCCGTCCGGCGCTGCTGATCGCGGACGAACCGACGACAGCGCTTGACGTTACGATTCAGGCACAAATTATGGACGTCATGAAAGAGATGCAGGAACATCTCGGCACTTCCATCATTTTGATTACCCACGATCTTGGCGTCGTTGCCGGCATGTGCGATCGCGTCATCGTCATGTATGCCGGTGAGGTTGTAGAAACCGGAACGAAGTGGGAAATCTTTAAAAACCCGCAGCATCCTTACACGAAAGGTTTGCTGCGCTCGATGCCGCGGTTGGATCAGAAGAAAGGGGAGCCTCTTATTCCTATTATCGGCACTCCGCCCGATTTGATTAAACCGCCGGTTGGCTGTCCGTTTGCGGCACGCTGTGAACATGCGATGAAGATCTGCGAGCGTATCGATCCGGGTGCGACCGTATTCAGCGATACGCACATGGCCCGCTGCTGGGATCTTCATCCGATGGCCAAGGAGGGACAGTCGTCATGAGTATTGGGAAGACATTGATCGAAGTCGAAGGACTCAAAAAATATTTTAACGTCGGCGGCGGCAATGTGCTGAAAGCCGTCAACGACATCAGCTTCTCGATTGCCGAAGGCGAAACGCTGGGCCTCGTTGGCGAGTCGGGCTGCGGCAAATCGACCGCGGGACGCACGATCCTTCGCTTGTACGAGCCGACGGGCGGCAGCATTCGTTTTAACGGAACCGATATTACGAAACTGCATCCGCGGAAAATGAAGGCGATGCGTCGCGATATGCAGATGATTTTCCAAGATCCGTACGCCTCGTTGAATCCGCGGTTTACGGTTACGGATATCATCGGTGAAGCGCTGGACATCCACGGTATGGCCGGATCGCGGGCGGAACGCAAAAAACGCGTGGAAGAGCTGCTTGATATGGTCGGCTTGAATCCCGATCATGCGACGCGTTATCCGCATGAATTTTCCGGCGGACAACGGCAGCGGATCGGGATTGCCCGCGCGCTGGCGGTAAATCCGAAGTTCATTATCTGCGACGAACCGATATCGGCGCTCGACGTGTCCATTCAGGCGCAGGTGGTCAACCTGCTTAAAGAACTGCAGGACCGCCTCGGTTTAACGTATTTGTTTATCGCCCACGACCTGTCGATGGTTAAGCATATCAGCGATCGTGTAGCCGTAATGTATCTGGGCCGGATCGTTGAGCTAGCGGAAAGCGAAGAGCTTTACGCCAACCCGCAGCATCCGTATACCAAAACGCTGCTGTCCGCGATTCCGATTCCGGACCCGGAGATCGAAGCAAACAAGAAGCGGATTCATTTGGAGGATACGGGCAACGGTCCGATTACTTCCAAGGACGGTAAAACCGACGGCGGTTTGTTCGATTTGGACAACTCGGAGCTGGTTGAAGTGTCCAAAGGCCATTTTGTGGCGATGCCGAAAAAAGGCTAGGCTGTTTTGAGGTAAACTCCCTCTGCACGGTTAAACCGGCAGCGGGAGTTTTTTGCCGTTCGCGGCTTACGGAAAGTGAGAAATTTAACAAAAGTAAGGTTAGCTTTGACGGGTACGCGGAGTATCCGGTACAATCAAGGAAGGTTGGTATGGAAGAACAGGAGGACATTAACCTGATGAATATAGTACAAGAACTTCTGGCACCTGCCGGGCCGCTGGCGGAAGCGTATGCCCATCGTTTTGGAGCGGTCGCCGCTCTTTACGAATATGATCCGGCGCTGGATGATAGCTGGCACAGACGGCTAAAATGGCTGGATGAAACGGAGCATCAACGGATAAACCGGACGACCTTGGTAAACCGGCTGCGCGAATACAATCGCCTGCATAACCCGGATCCCGCGGTGGAGCAGGCGCTGGACCGGCTAACGCAGCCGGGGACCGCGGTCATCGTCGGCGGGCAGCAAAGCGGCTTGTTTACCGGGCCGCTGCTGGTGATTTACAAGGCGATCACGATTATTAAAGCGGCCCAAACCGCCGCCGCCAAACTGAATCGGGCGGTCGTGCCGGTATTTTGGATTGCCGGGGAGGATCACGATTGGGATGAAGTGAATCATACTTACATTTTGTCTTCGGACCTGCAGGTCAAGCGCATTCGCATCTTGCGCGATCCGGACAACCGTCTGCCGGTCAGCTTTAGCCAGGTTCAAAAAGAAGAATGGGAGCAGGCGGCGGATGAGCTGGAGCAACTGCTTCCGGGCAGCGAGTTTAAGTCCGGCTTGAAGGAGTTGTTCAAACGTTCCGCTGCGGAATCGGCGAGTCTGTCTGAATGTTTCGCCAAGCTGATGGGGGCCTGGTTTGGCAAATACGGCCTTGTGCTGCTGGATTCCGCCGATCGTGAGCTGCGCAAACTGGAGACCCCGGTGTTTGAAGCGATCATCCGGCAAAACGACGAACTGGAGTCGGCTTACTTCGAAAGCTTGCGCGATTTGGCTGGGCTTGGATATGAACCGCAAGCCGAAGTAAGCGAAGGCGGAGCCAATCTGTTTTACATACATGAGCAGGAGCGGCTGCTGTTGTTCAAGCGGGAAGGCGGCTTCGCCGACCGGAAAGGCAAGGTTTCCTTCACCCGGGATGAACTGTTGGCCGAGCTTCGCGAGCATCCGGAGCGTTTCAGCAACAATGTGCTGACCCGGCCGCTGATGCAGGACAGCCTTTTTCCGGTTCTCGGCGCCGTGCTGGGTGCGGGGGAAATCTCCTACTGGGCGTTAACCCGCAAAGCGTTCGGCAAGCTGGGCTTGCAAATGCCGCTGCTGTTGGCGCGGGAGTCTTTTACCGTGGTAGAGGGTACATTGCAGAAGCATATGGAAAAATACGGCCTTAGCTGGAACGACGTCAAAGACATCGAGGTCCTGCGGCAAAAACGTGAAGCATGGCTGGCGAATCAGGACGCGCTCCATATCGATGCCCGTTTCGATGAAATCAAGTCGGGCTTTGGCGAAATGTACGATCCGCTGATCGAACAGCTCGCCGCCATCCAAAACGGGCTGCTGAAATTAGGGACCGCCAATCGCGATAAAATTTACGATCAGATCGACTATTTGCGCGGCAAGGCAAAGGATGCCCTGGAAAAAAGCAATGAAGCGGGATTGCGCCATTTTGAGCGGATCGAGCTATCGCTGTTTCCATTGCGGAAGCCGCAGGAACGGGTTTATAACATATTTTATTATATGAACCGGTTTGGCGTGGAATGGATTGACACTCTGATGGATATTCCTTATGACATCACGGGAACGCATCGAATTATTTATTTATAAAGGAGGCAGAACAAAATGAGTTCAGCAGCGATGCAAAACAGCATTATTACGGACTTGAAGCTTGCCCCGGAGGGGCATCTCAAAATCGATTGGGTGGAGGCCCACATGCCGGTACTGAACCGGATTCGCAAACAGTTTGAAGCGGAACAGCCTTTTAAAGGATTGAAAGTGACGATCTCGCTGCACCTTGAAGCGAAAACCGCTTATTTGGCGAAAGTGGTGCAAGCCGGCGGAGCCGAAGTGACGATCACCGGAAGCAATCCGCTGTCGACCCAGGATGATGTTTGCGCGGCGCTTGTGGAAGACGGGGTTACGGTATTTGCCAAATACAACCCGGAACCGGCGGAGTACAAGGCTCTCTTGATCAAGGCGTTGGAAACGAAACCCGATCTGATCATCGACGACGGCGGTGATCTGGTGACGATCCTGCATTCCGAACGGCCGGACTTGCTGGAAAATGTCCGCGGCGGCGCCGAGGAAACGACGACCGGCATTTTGCGCCTGAAAGCGATGGATAAGGAAGGAAAGCTTAAATTCCCAATGGTTGCAGTAAACGATGCGTACTGCAAATATTTGTTCGACAACCGCTATGGTACCGGGCAATCGGTATGGGACGGCATCAACCGCACGACGAATTTGGTCGTCGCAGGCAAAACCGTCGTCGTCGTCGGCTACGGCTGGTGCGGCAAAGGCGTGGCGATGCGGGCTAAGGGGCTTGGCGCAAACGTCATCGTCACCGAAGTTGATGCGATCAAAGCCGTCGAAGCCTATATGGACGGGTTCCGTGTAATGCCGATGCGGGAAGCCGCCAAACTCGGCGATTTCTTTGTGACGGTAACCGGCAACCGTGACGTCATTCGCGGCGAGCATTATGATGTGATGAAAGACGGCGCGATTTTGTCGAATGCCGGCCATTTCGACGTAGAAGTGAACAAACCTGAACTGCAGGAACGTTCCGTCTCGGTGCGGACCGTACGCCGCAATATCGAGGAATATCAATTGAAGGACGGACGGAAAATGTATATCCTTGCCGAAGGCCGTCTCGTCAATCTTGCCGCTGGCGACGGACATCCGGCGGAAATCATGGACATGACGTTTGCGCTTCAGGCGTTGTCGCTGAAGTATGTCAATGACCGCTATAAAGAAATCGGCAGCACGGTCGTTAACGTGCCGTACGAACTTGATGAGCAAGTGGCCCGTTTCAAGCTGGAAAGCCTCGGCGTAGGCATCGACACGCTTTCCGCCGAGCAGCGCGCTTACCTCGACAGCTGGCAGGAGCATTAATCCGCCGGCTGCGGCGCGGCTGGGTCTTTCATTTTGGGCGAGCCGCCGGAGAGTGATCCTCCCGGCGGCTCGCTTTTTTGTATGCTTAAAGATACGGATATCGCTGTTTCAAGATGCCTGCCCCGGATGCTGATTGGATATTATCCAATAGAAAAGCTTGAATTGCGGGTAAATAGACGAGTTGATTGGAAAAAATCCAATAGATCAGCTTTGATCAGCTTGATTTTTCGATTTTCGGCTGATTCTATTGGAAAAAGTCCAATCTGGCCTCCTATGTTGGAAGTGAATTTCCAATTCAATTGGATATATCCAATGAGCCGCTAAACGCTTTGAACAGGCCTCTAAACAATCAGATAAGGTGCTGAACAATCGAACCAAGTCCCTTTTCCAAAAGGCTATGCGGAAAAGGGACTTCTGCTATTTCCCCCAAGACGGGTGTGGCCCGTAACGGTGAAAAGTTTGGAGTTGGAGAATCGGCAGCAACCGATAGCAACAGCGCTCGAAGCCCAACATTTTCACAGTTATGCCGATACCTCCGCCTCCCCCTTGATAAAAAATTTCCGCCCGTAAGCAGGATTTTTCCGCTAAATGCAGAATAGGTACTTAACATGTGGGGCAAAGTGGTGTAAAGTGGGGGAAAGAGGTAGGGAGTGAGACACCAATGTTTATGGGGGAATTCCAACATAGCATTGACGACAAAGGCCGGATTATTATCCCGGCTAAGTTTCGTGATCTCCTCGGAAGCGCTTTTGTTGTTACCCGCGGCTTGGACCAGTGTCTTTTCGTTTATCCGATGCAGGAATGGGAAGTGCTGGAGCAGAAGCTGAAAGCTTTGCCGCTCATGAAGTCGGACGCGCGTGCGTTTACCCGCTTTTTTTTCTCCGGAGCTACGGAATGCGAGTGGGATAAACAGGGAAGGGTAAACTTGCCAAGCAATTTAAGGCAGTATGCGAAGCTGGAGAAGGATTGCGTTGTTCTGGGCGTATCGAATCGGGTTGAGATTTGGAGCCGGGATACTTGGGAGCAATACTTCCAGCAGTCGGAGGATACGTTTAACGAAATCGCCGAGAAGCTGGTCGACTTCAATTTCGACCTGTAGAGGTGGTTAAAAAGTCGGCTTTTGATCACGGTAGAGGTAGTCAAAAAGCCGGTTTTCGAAGATGTAACCAGGTTTATTTAAAATCGAGTTCTAGTCTGGAGGGGCGTTAGTCGTGTTTCATCACATCACGGTGCTTAAAGAAGAAGCGACAGAAGGGCTGCGCATCAAGCCGGACGGCATTTACGTAGATTGTACGCTGGGAGGCGGCGGCCACAGCTCGGTCATTTTGTCCCGGCTTGGCGAAGGCGGTAGACTAATCGCTTTTGATCAGGACGACTGGGCGCTGGACAATGCCAAAGAACGTTTGGCCTCTTATGCGGACAAGTTAACTTTGGTGAAAAGCAATTTTCGCCATCTGGAACAAAAGCTGTTGGAGCAGGGCGGTCTTCCTCGGCAGAACGGGGTTCCGCAAGTGGACGGCGTGTTGTTTGATCTGGGCGTTTCGTCTCCACAGTTCGACGAGGGAGAACGCGGCTTCAGCTACAACGCCGATGCTCCGCTCGATATGCGCATGGATCAAACGGCGCGGCTCACGGCGCGGGATATCGTTAACGAATGGCCGGAGCGGGAAATTGCCCGCATTTTGTTCCAGTATGGAGAAGAGAAGTTCTCCAGACGCATCGCCAAGGTCATAGTGGAGAGGCGCGATCAGGAGCCGGTGGAAACGACCGGTCAACTGGTCGAACTGATCAAGGAAGGAATCCCGGCGGCGGCCCGGCGAACGGGCGGGCACCCCGCCAAACGCAGTTTTCAGGCGCTGCGGATCGCCGTAAACGACGAGCTAGGCGCGTTTGAAGAAGGACTGCATGCCGCGATTCGTTGTTTGGCGCCGGGCGGCAGAGTTTCGGTCATCACCTTTCATTCGTTGGAAGACCGCATCTGCAAGCAGATTTTTGCCGGTTATGTGGAGAAATGCACCTGTCCTCCCGACTTTCCGATGTGCGTGTGCGGGGGGAAGGGATCGCTGAAGCTAATAAACCGGAAACCGGTGGTTCCGTCGGAGAAGGAACTGGCCGAAAATTCGCGGGCGCGGTCGGCAAAATTGCGCGTGGCGGAGAAATTGCAAACCTTAGTGGAGGAATCGTAAATGGCTTATTCGCGGGGGAACTTGGCAGTAAAAGAAAAGTCAGCAGAACGTAAGTATCCGTCACAGCGCTATCGCGAAACGACGAAGGTCGTCACTCGCCGCTCAACGCTTCCGGTGCGCGAGAAACTGCTGTATATGATGACGATTATTTTTTGCGTGGCGGTGATGGCTGGTCTCTTATGGCAAAATGTTACACTTTACAGCATCAAGCGGCAAATGTTTAATTTGAATACGGATATTCAAGCGATGAGCGCCGAGATCGAGCAATTGTCGATCAAAAAAGAAAAGCTGGAGGAACAAGTTCCGGAGGAAGCGGCCAAACTTGGTTATGTTGAGCCGGAAGAAGAAGGGTTCCATGTCCAGGTTCCGCCGGGGGCATCATCGGTGGCAACTCCGGGTGACAGTGCGGAGACTGACGGCTCATCGGAAGAGACGGACCATGCGGACGGCCTGGCGGCAATCCGAAAATAATCCAACTTTAAAGAGGTTTGGCCATGACCAAAAGAATAAAATTGCGAACATTGCTGATAGGGGGATGCGTCACCCTCTTTTTTGCTGTATTGATAGGGAGAGTGTTTTGGCTGCAGATCGTCCAAGAGGATTTTTGGCAGAAGCGTGCCGAAGCGCTTTGGTCCACCAAAAAGGATCTGCCCGCCACCCGTGGAACGATCACGGACCGTAAAGGCGACGTATTGGCCATGGACGCTCCCGCCTATACGGTAGTGGTCAATCCTAGGATCATTCATGACAAAGGTTTAGAAAATGAAGTGGTCGAGGGGCTCAGCCGGATTCTCGGCAAAGACGGGCAGGAGATACGCGACCTCCTCAACGCGAAGATGAAAGACGGCAAATATTACGCCCAGCGGGAAGTGCGCAACGAAGGTTTGAAAATTGACCAGGAGCTCAGCGATCAAGTGGTAGCTTTCAGAAACAAGCTGCTGCAAGAGCATGAGAAATTGGAAGACACCGGCATTTATTTGATGAAGGAACAAAAACGCTATTATCCCCAAAAGAGCCTGGCCGCTCATATCTTGGGCTATACCGACCGCGACGGCAATGCGGTGTCCGGCCTGGAGGCTTATTACGACGAGAAGCTAAAGGGAGAAGACGGTTATATCGAGTATAAACGCGACGGCAGGGGGATTGAAATCCCGAAAGCCAGCGAAATTTACCAGCCGGCGAAAAACGGGCAGAACCTGCAGCTAACGATCGATGATACGATCCAGTATTATATCGAACAAGCGATGAAGGAAGCGTATGCTGAACTGCAGCCGATCAGCATGAGCGTCATCGCCGTCGATCCGAAAACGATGGAAATTCTCGGAATGGCAAACATGCCTACATACGACCCCAATGAATATTGGGCCGATGTCGATCAGAAAAACTTTTACAACCACGCGATCAAATCGGTGTACGAACCGGGATCGACGTTTAAAATCGTGACCTTGGCCGGAGCTGTTCAGGAAGGGGTTTTTAACCCGAATGCCACGTATATGTCGGGTAGTATTCGTGTTCCGGGGCGAACGATCCACGATTTAAAACGATCCGGCTGGGGGCCGATCAGTTACTTGGAGGGTGTGAAGCGTTCCAGTAACGTTGGTTTTGTCAAACTGGGTTATGAGATGCTGGGTCCCGAACGGCTGAAAAGCTACGTCGACAATTTCGGATTCGGGCAGAAGACGGGCATTGAGCTGCCGGGCGAAGCCAAAGGGATCGTTGATCCCGTGCAGCAGGCCGACTTCGCGGCGATGTCCTACGGGCACGGCAAGCTGCTCGTTACGCCGCTGCAGCAGATCGTTGCGGTGGCGGCGGTGGCGAACGGCGGCAAGCTGATGGAGCCGCATATCGTCAAATCCATCACTGATCCGCAAACCGGCAAAACGGAGGAGATCAAACCGAAAGTTATCCGCCAGGTGATCGCGCCGGAAACCGCAAAGGAAGTTGGCGGATATTTGGAGCAAGTCGTTTCCGACCATATAATTGGGACCGGCCGCCACGCTTACATCGAGGGTTACCGGATCGCCGGGAAAACGGGAACGGCTGTAAAAGTCGTGAACGGCGAATATAACTATTCCAAGCAGGTCGTTTCTTTTATCGGCTATGCGCCAGTGGATGATCCGAAGATCGCCGTCATCGTTTTGATTGACGAACCGAAGGATTCCGAGTTGGGCGGCGGAACGGCGGCGGCCCCGGTGTTCAAAAAAATCGTAAACCAAACGCTCCAGTATATGGGCGTGCCTAAAACGATTGATACCAACGCCGAGAAAACGAATCATGCCGAAAGCGGGCCGAAGGTTCCCGACCTTAAGGGAATGGGCGTGCAAAAAGCCAAAGACACTCTCGTTGCCGCAGGGATCTCCTATGCGACCTTGGGAAGCGGCACGGGAATTATCTCCCAATACCCCAAAGCGGGAAGCATCCTGAAAACGGGCCAATTCGTTTATTTGCTGACCGAAGAAGGGGCGAACATGAAAATTCCGAACTTGAATGGAGAATCGCTGCGGGATGCGATGGAGCTGCTATCGGTTCTTCAGGTGCCAGTCACCGCAAAGGGGGAAGGATACGTCGCCTCGCAAAAAGTGATCGAAGAGAACGGGGCGCGAAGAGTCGAATTGACGCTTGAGCCGCCGGTCACGGAGGAGGAAACAAAGGGGGAAGCGGCGGACGGCAGTGAGACGGCGGACGGTGAAGCGTCCGGCGAGTCAGTGGCTGGCGCGGACAAAAGCGGCGCTGACGGACAGTCCGGCAGCGGGGACCCAAGCGGTTAAGGTTTCGCCGGGGGCTTCGCTGCCGGCCTAAGTCCGGCTCGGAAATAAGGCAATTGGAGAGGTCTTGCGATGATCAAAAGAATTAGACTGCGAACATTGCTGATAGGGGGATGCGTCACCCTCTTTTTTGCTGTATGACGTCTCCGAGAACTCGCCATAGCTTGTTCTAACCCCTGGTTGTCCTGAATATCCTTGATATGAAAACATTCAAACGTCAGGATGGGATAGGGGGGCAACCAGTGAAAGTTTCCAAATTTACCGTCAGACGAAGACTGTTCTGGCTGTTGATGGTGTTGTGTTTGTTATTTGCGGCCCTTGCCGTGCGCCTTGCCTATGTGCAGATCGGAAAAGGCGCGGAGTTGTCGGCCAAAGCGGAGGACTCCTGGCGCCGGAACATCCCTTATTCGGCAAAACGGGGAGAAATCAGCGACCGGAACGGCAACGTGCTGGCTTACAATATCACGACGCCGACGGTCATGGCCATTCCGGTGCAAATCAAACATCCGGAGCAGACGGCCAAAAGCCTGGCGCCTCTGGTCGGCATGAGCGAGGACGAGATCTTGAAGTCGATCACCAAGAAACAATCCATAGTCAGGCTGCAACCCGGCGGACGCAAAATTACGATGGAAAAAGCGCAGGAAATTCGTGATTTGGCTCTTCCGGGTATTGTTGTTGCCGAAGACAACAAAAGGTATTATCCTTATGGAGGACTTGCCGCCCATATCTTAGGTTTTACCGGCAGCTACAACCAGGGGCTGACCGGAGTGGAAAGCAAATACGAAAGCCTGCTGAGCGGCATGAACGGCAGCGTGTCCTATTTGTCCGACGCCGGCGGCCGATTGATGCCGGGATCGTCGGAGAAATACGTGGAGCCGAAAGACGGGCTGAACCTGACGCTGACGATCGACAAATCGATCCAAAGCATCATCGAGCGCGAGCTGGATCAGGCGATGGACCGGCTGCAGGCCGATTCGGCGCTGACCATCGCAATGAATCCGAAGACGGGCGAAATTTTGGGCATGGCGGCAAGACCGGGTTTTGAGCCCGCGCAATATCAGGAATACGATTCGGCGGTATATAACCGGAACCTTCCGATCTGGATGACGTACGAACCGGGTTCCACGTTCAAGATCATCACCTTGGCCGCCGCGCTCCAAGAGAAAAAGGTCGATCTGCTGGGAGAGCGGTTTTTTGATCCGGGATATGCCAAGGTTGGCGGGGCCACGCTCCGCTGCTGGAAGAGGGGCGGGCACGGCAGCCAGACGTTCCTCCAGGTGGTGGAGAATTCCTGCAACCCCGGGTTCGTAGCACTCGGGCAGCGACTGGGCAAAGAAACGCTGTTCCAGTACATCAAAAATTTCGGCTTCGGCAGCAAAACCGGCATCGACTTGAACGGCGAGGAAAACGGAATCCTGTTCAAGCTGTCCCGGGTCGGCCCAGTGGAGCTGGCGACGACCTCGTTCGGCCAAGGGGTGTCGGTGACGCCGATTCAGCAGATCACCGCGGTTTCGGCCGCGATCAACGGCGGTAAGCTGTATAAGCCTTACGTTGCCAAGGCGTGGACGAATCCCGACACGGGCGAGGTCGTCTCGGAATCGACACCGCAGTTGGTGCGCCAGGTCATTTCGGAAGAGACGTCCAAGCAGGTTCGAACCGCACTGGAAAGCGTCGTCGCCAAAGGCACGGGCGGCAACGCCTTCATCGATGGTTACCGCGTAGGCGGAAAGACCGGGACGGCGCAAAAGGTCGTAAACGGGCGATATTCTGCAAACGAGCACATCGTTTCTTTTATCGGCTTCGCTCCGGCGGACGATCCGCAACTCGTCGTTTATACGGCGGTCGACAATCCGCAAGGGGTTCAATTCGGCGGCGTGGTAGCCGCCCCGATCGTGCGGAATATTATGGAGGATGCGCTGGAATACATGCAAGTTCCGCCTCGCCAAAAACAGGTCACCAAGAAATACAAATACGGCGAGACGCCGATCGTCACAGTTCCCGATCTGGTCGGACATACGGCGCAGGAAATCTATGAGAACCTCAACATGAATTTCAACCTGGCGAAATCCGGGGCGGGCAATGTGGTGATTAACCAGGCGCCGAAACCCGGGGCCCGGGTCGAAAAGGGTTCGACAATCCGCATTTATATGGGCAGCGAGGCGGATGCGGAACAACTGCATAATCATAATGAGTAATTTTCCTGAACTTTGCAGTTTTTGGTGATAATATAGAGTGAGTGTTCACGAACGTTGTTGAAATACGGAGGGGTAGTTATGCTTCTTAAGGAATTGGCAACTTATTTGATAGCTTCACAAATACGAGGCGACGGGGAGCGGGCGTGCGAAGGCATGGCCATCGACTCGCGGAAGGTTCAGCCCGGCGATTTGTTTATATGCCTCCCCGGGCATACGGTCGACGGGCATGACTTTGCCCCGCAAGCCGCGGAAAAAGGAGCGGCGGCGCTCGTTGTGGAGCGTTGGCTTGACGATTGTGAGCTGCCTCAGCTTAAAGTGAAGGACAGCCGTTTGGCGATGGCGGTTTTGGGCAACGTGTTTTTCGGGTTTCCCAGCCGGCGTCTCAAGGTCGTAGGCGTTACCGGAACGAATGGCAAAACGACGACGACTTATCTGATCGAGCGCATTTTTGAGGATCAAGGTCTCGCCACCGGGCTCATCGGCACGATTCAGCGCAAATTTGCCGGCCGGACGCATCCGATGTCCGGCACAACGCCGGAATCGCTCGAACTGCAGCGGTATTTGCACGAAATGGCCGAAGGCGGCGCGGATTACTGCGTGATGGAGGTGTCCTCCCATGCGCTGGAACAGGGCCGCGTTAAAGGAACTTTTTTCCGGACGGCCATCTTTACGAACTTGACCCAGGACCATTTGGATTATCATAGTACGATGGAAGAATACCGCGGGGCCAAGGGGCTGTTCTTCTCCCGCCTGGGCAACGCCTATCCGGCCGATCCAAACGAACGAAGCTACGCGGTCCTTAATGCGGATGACCCGGCAAGCTTCTATTTCGCCAAGCAAACCGCTGCGGAAACGATCACGTACGGGGTGGAGAACGAGGCCGATGTCCGCGCCTCGGACATTTCCGTAACCGCGAAAGGCACTTCGTTCCATGTTGACACTTTCCAAGGCAGCGCCGATATTTCGCTGCGCATGGTCGGCAAGTTCAACGTGTACAACGCGCTTGCCGCGATCGCGGCCGCTTTGCTCGAAGGGATCCCGCTCGAACGGATCAAGACCAGCCTGGAAGCGGTCAAAGGTGTGGAAGGACGGGTCGAGGCGGTCGATGAGGGCCAATCCTTCGCCGTTATCGTCGATTACGCCCATACTCCCGACGGGCTGGAGAATGTGCTGCGGACCGTAAACGAGTTTGCCCAAGGCCGCGTTATCTGCGTCTTCGGCTGCGGCGGCGACCGCGACCGTACGAAGCGTCCGATCATGGGGCGAATCGCCGCGAAATACGCCCAGCACGTCATCGTGACCTCCGACAACCCGCGCACCGAAAATCCCGATGCTATACTAGTCGACATCGAGCAGGGATTGATCGGCGACGGAGTGGATCGCAGCCGTTACGAGCTGATCGTAGACCGCCGCGAGGCCATTCAAAAGGCTATTGAAATGGCAAGCCGTGAAGATGTAGTATTGATTGCGGGGAAAGGTCATGAAACCTATCAGTTGATCGGAACCGCGGTGCTCGATTTTGATGATCGAATCGTAGCAAAAGAAGCGATAAGGGGTTTAGCGAAGTGATAATTAGAAAACTGGCGGATATAGCCGCGATGTGCGGCGGACAAGTGCGGGAGGCAGCCGATTCGGGCATTACGGTGCACGGTGCGGTTACCGATTCCCGGCAAATCGTAAAGGACTGTTTGTTTATTCCGTTATCCGGGGAAAGGTTTGACGGGCACGATTTTGCCGCCGGCTGTCTGGGCGCGGGAGCGGCCGCAACCCTGTGGGAGCGGTCCAAAGGAACGCCTCCCGGGCCGGCCGTCCTGGTGGACGATTGCTTGGAGGCGCTGCAAACGCTGGCCAAGTCCTACTTGGCCCAGACGGGCGCCAAGGTAGTCGGCATTACGGGCAGCAACGGGAAAACGACGACCAAAGACCTCGTTTACGCGCTTTTGTCCACCACGTATAAAGTGCATAAAACCAAAGGGAATTTTAACAACCACATCGGGCTGCCGCTGACGATCCTGGCGATGCCCGAGGATGCGGAGATCGCCGTCCTGGAGATGGGCATGAGCGGCCGCCGCGAAATCGAGCTGCTGTCCAAACTGGCCGAGCCCGAGACGGCGGTCATTACCAACATCGGTGAAGCGCATCTGCTGCAGCTCGGCTCGCGGGAGGAAATCGCGCGGGCCAAACTGGAGATCCTCGCGGGAATGAAGCCCGGGGGATTGCTCGTTTACAATGGGGACGAACCTTTGATTCCCCAGGTGCTCGCGGAGGCGGACATGCCGAAGCCGGACCGGCTGCAGACGGCCACGTTTGGCCTGGGCCAGGGCAATGACGAATACCCGACCGGGATGATGTTCATGGAGGATCGCACCCTGTTCACTTCGCACGCGAACGGCGGCGGACCGCTGGAGCTGCCTCTGCTGGGCGAGCACAACGTGGTGAACGCTTTGGCCGCGCTTGCGGTCGCCCGCCGCTATGGGGTCAGCGAAGCCGCGATTCGGGACGGGCTGAGCCATGCCGAACTAACCGGAATGCGGATCGAGCGCATCATCGGCGCAAGCGGCGTGACGATCTTGAACGATGCGTACAATGCCAGCCCCACGGCGATGAAAGCGGCGATCGGAGTGCTGGAAAAGATGAAAGGCTTCCGTCAAAAAATCGCTGTGCTCGGGGATATGCTCGAGCTTGGAGCCACTGAGGAGGAATACCACCGCGAGCTCGGCGCCGCTTTGACGCCGGGCCAAGTGGATCGGCTTTTTACTTACGGAACTCTGGGCCTAAAAATCGCCGAAGGCGCGTCCGAACATTTGGAACCTGCGCGCATTCACGCATATACTGATAAAACTGAGCTCATCCGCGAATTGATTTCGCTGCTCCATCCGAAGGACGTCGTGCTGGTCAAGGCTTCCCGGGGCATGAAGCTGGAGGAAGTCGTAGACGCGGTTAGACATAGCAATCTAAAGCACTAAACACCGGCGAGAGGGGGTGAAATCCCATGGATTTTGGACTAATTCTGTTAACGATCGGCGTATCCTTCATTTTGGCCGTCATTTCGGCGCCGCTGATCATTCCGCTGCTGAGACGGCTTAAATTCGGTCAGCAAATACGCGGGGAAGGACCGCAAAGCCATCAGAAAAAGGCGGGTACGCCAACGATGGGCGGCGTGATTATTTTGCTTGCCTTTACGTTGTCTTTTCTTAAATTTTCAGTCATCAACACCGATTTCTACGTGCTGCTGATCGCTACGCTCGGCTTTGGGCTGATCGGTTTTCTCGATGACTACATCAAAATCGTATTTAAACGGTCTTTGGGATTGACGCCCAGACAAAAATTGTTCGGACAGCTGCTGTTCGCCGGTATCATGTGTGCTTTGCTCATTTCGGAGGGGCACAGCACGGCGATCGGGATACCGGGCACCGGCTGGTCTTTTGACCTCGGCGGTTGGTTCTATTATCCTTTTATTGTCGTCATGATGCTGGCAATCAGCAACGCGGTGAACTTCACCGACGGTCTGGACGGACTTTTGTCCGGCGTGAGCGCGATCGCGTTCGGCGCGTACGCGGTGATCGCGATGCAGGCGACTTCGATCCCTTCTGCGGTCTGCGCGGCAGCGATGATCGGGGCGGTGCTTGGCTTCCTCGTGTTCAACGCGCATCCGGCCAAGGTGTTTATGGGCGATACCGGATCGTTGGGGCTCGGCGGGGCGATCGGCGCGATCGCCATCATTACGAAAAGCGAGCTGCTTTTCCTGGTGATCGGCGGCATCTTCGTCATCGAAATGCTGTCCGTCGTCATTCAGGTGACCTCTTTTAAAACGAGGGGAAAACGAATTTTCAAAATGAGCCCGATTCACCACCATTTTGAGCTGTCAGGCTGGTCGGAATGGCGGGTTGTGGTGACGTTTTGGGCGGCCGGTCTTATCCTGGCGGGCATTGGACTTTACTTAAGCAAGGGGTTGTAATCATGAAGCATCCAGAAGAATACCGGGGACGCCAGGTGGTCGTGATCGGTTTAGCGAGAAGCGGCGTTCAGGTCGCGAAAACCCTGCATCATTTTGGAGCCGTCGTTACGGTTAATGACAAAAAGGAGAGAGAACTGTGTCCCGAAGCATCCGAACTGGAGGCTTTGGGAATTTCTGTTGTATGCGGCGGACATCCGGACGGACTTGTCCATCCCGGCGTCGAACTGGTCGTCAAAAACCCCGGCATCCCGTACTCGGCCCCGCCTGTGGCCAAAGCGCTGGAGCTGGGCATCGACGTCGTGACCGAGGTGGAAGTTGCCTACCGGATCAGCGTGGCGCCGATCATCGGGATTACGGGTTCCAACGGGAAGACGACGACGACGACATGGGTCGGCAAAATGCTGGAAACCGCCGGGCTTCACCCGCTCGTGGCCGGCAATATCGGCACCCCGCTGTGTGAAGCGGCGGAGACGGCGAGTGCCGATAACTGGCTCGTAGCCGAGCTTAGCAGCTTTCAACTCAAAGGGACGCAGGCGTTCCGCCCCAAGGTTGCTTGCCTGCTTAATGTGGCGGAGACCCACCTGGACTACCACGGTACGATGGATGACTATGTGGCCTCCAAAGCCAAACTGTTCGCCAACCAGGAGGCAGCGGATACGGCTGTCGTCAATTGGGACGACCCTACATGCCGTGAGTTGGTGCCCTATATCCGGGCAAAACTGCTCCCTTTCTCGATGACAGAGGAGTTGAAGACGGAGGGGGTGTACATCCAGCCGGCCTATGTTCCGGACGTGGAGGACGGATTTGATCGCAGCGTCATGTACCGGGGGGCGGACGGCGAGGTACGGAAAATTGTCGATGTGCGCGACATCGCCCTGCCCGGACGCTTCAACGTGGAGAACGCTTTGGCGGCGGTTGCCATCGCTCTAGCCGCGGGCGCGGCGCCGGAGGCTCTTGTGGGGCCATTGCGTACGTTCCGCGGCGTGGAGCATCGTTTGGAATACGTCGCGGAGAAGCGCGGCGTGGTTTATTACAACAATTCCAAAGCGACGAACGCGAAGGCGACGATCATGGCGCTGGGCGCCTTAACGGCTCCGATCGTGCTGATCGCCGGCGGGCTGGACCGGGGCTCCGATTACATGGAGTTGGTGCCCGTCTTTAAACAAAAGGTAAAGGCGCTCGTTGCCCTGGGGCAAACGAAGGAAAAAATCGCCAAAGCCGGAGAACTCGCGGGTCTATCCGACATCGTGGTGGTCGATAATGGTGACAGTGCCGCGGAAACGCTGCGGACCGCGCTGAAGGAGGCGGCGGCTTTGGCCGCATCCGGGGATGCTGTGCTGCTCTCTCCGGCATGCGCCAGCTGGGATATGTTCTCTTCCTACGAAGAGCGTGGACGCATTTTTAAAGAGGCGGTGCATACCCTTTAAGTAGGGGGGTGGAAAAGCCCCTACTTTCTGTCAAGAGGTGGCATCCACGATGAGCAAGAGCCGTACGGCGCCGGATTTTTGGCTTATGGCCAGCATCCTCGGACTGCTGGCGATCGGAATTGTGATGGTGTACAGCGCGGGTTCGGTACTCGCTTTTCATGATTACGGCGATTCTTTCTACTTTGTGAAGCGTCAGCTATTGTTCGCCGTACTCGGACTGGTCGCGATGTTTTTGATGATGAATTTCGATTACCGGCTGTTGCGCAAATATGCGAAGGTGGGGCTGGTCATTTGCTTTGCCCTGCTCGTGATCGTGCTGATCCCCGGCATCGGGGTCGTCCGCGGGGGAGCGCGCAGCTGGCTGGGTATCAGCTCGTTTGGCATTCAGCCGTCCGAGTTCATGAAGCTGGGCATGATTTTGTTCCTATCCTATTTCCTTAGCCAGGAAGATTACAAGATTACGAATTTCACCAAGGGACTGCTGCCGCCGCTTGGCGTGATCGGGCTGGCGTTTGGTCTGATTATGCTGCAGCCCGATTTGGGGACAGGCACGGTCATGCTTGGCGCCTCGCTGCTGATCGTCTTTACGGCCGGGGCGCGAATTCTGCATCTGGCCGGACTTGCGGGCCTTGGGGCGCTCGGATTCGTAGGCCTGATTCTGGCGGCGCCTTACCGCTTGCAACGGATTACCGCGTTCCTTGATCCCTGGTCCGATCCGCTCGGCGCGGGATACCAGATCATCCAGTCTTTGTACGCGATTGGTCCCGGCGGGCTTGCCGGGCTGGGGCTGGGGATGAGCCGGCAGAAATACAGCTATGTGCCCGAGCCGCAAACGGATTTTATTTTTTCCATTTTGGCGGAGGAGCTTGGCTTTATCGGCGGACTGCTCGTCCTGCTGCTGTTCCTTATTTTGGTGTGGCGCGGCATGAGGGTCGCGATGACGATCGACGACACGTTCGGCAGCCTGCTGGCCGTCGGCATCGTCGGGATGGTCGCCGTCCAGGTCGTGATCAATATCGGCGTCGTGATCGGCCTGATGCCCGTCACCGGGATTACGCTGCCGCTTATCAGCTACGGCGGATCTTCGCTGACGCTTATGTTGACCGCGTTAGGCATTTTACTTAATTTATCCCGTTATGCGAGGTGAGAATATGCGCGTCGTACTGAGCGGCGGCGGAACCGGGGGGCACATCTACCCCGCGCTGGCCGTCGCAAGCCAATGCGCTGCGGAATTTCCCGATTCCGAATTTTTATATATCGGCGGCCAGAGAGGGCTGGAAAGCTCGCTGGTTCCGAAGCAAAACATTCCGTTTAAAGCGATCGACATCACCGGCTTTCGCCGCAAGCTGTCGGTCGAAAATATAAAGACCGTCATGCGTTTTCTCAAAGGAGTGCGCGCTTCCAAAAAACTGCTGCGGGAATTCAACCCCGACGTCGTCATCGGGACGGGCGGTTATGTATGCGGGCCGGTCGTTTACGCTGCCGCCAAGCTGGGCATTCCGAGCATCATCCATGAGCAAAACGCCATCCCGGGGCTGACCAACCGTTTTTTAAGCAAATACGTGTCGACCGTGGCGGTGAGCTTTGAAGGCTCGGAGTCCGCGTTCCCGGGAGCCGGGAATGTCATATATAGCGGCAATCCGCGGGCCACGACCGTTCATGCCGCCGACAAGGCCAAGGGCTTTGCCTCGCTGGGGCTTGCCGCCAGCAGCTCGGTCGTGCTCGTCGTCGGCGGCAGCCGGGGGGCCAAAGCGATCAACGAAGCGATGATCGGCATGGCGCCGCTGCTTGCGGGAGCGCCGCATCTGCAGTTCGTTTACGTCACCGGGGAGGCTTACCATGCAGCGACGCTCGAAGCCATCCGCGGCAAACTGGGCGGGCTTCCGGACCATTTGCAGGTGCTTCCTTACGTTCACAACATGCCGGAGGTGCTGGCCGCGACTTCCCTGATCGTGGGACGAGCAGGCGCCTCCTCTTTGGCGGAAATCACCGCGCTTGGGATTCCGGCGATTCTGATTCCGTCGCCCAACGTGACGAACAATCATCAGGAGAAAAACGCCAGGACCTTGGAGCGGGCCGGAGCCGCCGAAGTCATTTTGGAGCCGGAGTTGAGCGGGCAAAGCCTGTTCGGCTCGGTTCAACGGATCATGAACGACCTGTCCGTCCACGCCTCGATGTCGGTGGCTTCCCGCCGCCTCGGCAAACCGGACTCTGCCCATTTGCTGGTGGAGGAAATGCGGCGTCTTGTCCAAAGCCGCGGAAATCGCCGCTAAAGCGGGGGAAATACGGGACCGGAACTGGACCTGGGCGATTGTCACACTCTCCGTGAGGAGGGCATAAGATACTCTATAAATCGTGACAATCCAAGCGGAGCGAAAAGGACAACGGTTAGCATGAATTGCTCCGACGGACCCGGGCAGCCGGCTTCGTTTACGACGGCATGAATCTGATTTGCCGGCGGGCGTCAAGGCCGGGGTGTTTTCCGCCTACAAGTCAAGGAGGGATTTTACGATGCAGCATTGGATATCGAATTTGACCCGGCAGGGAGTCGGAACGGTATTGCCGAACGAGCCGATGTCAAAATATACAACATGGAAAATCGGGGGTCCCGCTGACGCGATGGTCGTACCTGAAAATCCCGGGCAGCTGTCCAGGCTGGTCCGGCTGCTTCATGAGAAGCAGGTGGCTTGGATGGTGGTCGGCAAAGGCTCAAACATGCTTGTTTCCGATCAAGGAATTCGCGGATGCGTGATCCGATTGGGCTCCGGTTTCGAGCAGATCGAATTTGACGGAAGCAAGGCCTATGCCGGAGGAGGCGCCTCGTTCGTCAGACTCAGCATCATGGCGGGCAAGCAGGGGCTGACCGGCCTGGAGTTTGCCGGAGGCATCCCCGGAACGGTGGGGGGAGCCGTATATATGAACGCCGGCGCTCACGGGTCCGATGTGTCACGTATATTTAAATCCGCTGACATTGTTCTGGAGACGGGTGAATTGGTCACTTACACCGCAGAGGATATGAAATTTGACTATCGGCATTCCGTCCTGCACGAACAGCGCGGCATTGTGGCCAAAGCTGAATTTGCGCTGGCTGCCGGCGACCGGCTGGAAGTCGCCGCCGCCATGGCGGCCTACAAGGACCGCCGCCGCAAAACGCAGCCGCTTCAGCAGCCGTGCGCCGGCAGCGTCTTCCGCAATCCGCCGGGAGACCATTCGGCCAGACTGATCGAGGCGGCCGGACTTAAAGGCTTAAGGGTCGGAGGAGCCGAAGTATCCACGCTGCACGCCAATTTCATCGTCAATACCGGGCAAGCGACAGCAGAGGACGTTCTAGCGCTCATGGAGCAAATCAAGGCAGCCGTCGCCGGCAAGTTCGGCGTTACGCTGGTCCCGGAGGTTTTTTTCGTGGGCGAACGGTAAACTCGGAGGTGATACATTGGACAAATTGGTGATCGAAGGCGGGAGACCCCTATCAGGAACCATTCGTATCCATGGAGCAAAAAATGCCGCACTGCCGATTCTGGCCGCTAGTTTGCTGTCCGAAGGCAAGGTGCAACTTCGAAATGTCCCCCGTCTGCTCGATATTGATGTCATGCTGGGCATACTCGGCCGTCTTGGCTGCAAAGCCGTCCATTTAGGGGATACGGTTACGGTCGACACGGGAAGTGCGGATTCAAGCCATGTGCCGGAGGATTTGATGAAGCAGATGCGGTCGTCGATTTTTTTGATGGGGCCGCTGCTCGCCAGGTTCGGGGAAGTTTGCATTTACCAGCCGGGCGGGTGCGCGATCGGCGAACGGAAAATCGATTTGCACTTGAAAGGGCTGGAGGCCTTGGGAGCGCAAATCGAGGAAAGCGAACAGCAAATACGGTGCAGGGCCAGCAAGCTGGTCGGCAGCGATATTCACCTTGACTTTCCCAGCGTCGGAGCGACGGAAAACATTATGATGGCGGCCGCGCTGGCGGAAGGAACGACGGTGATCACCAATGCCGCCCGGGAGCCGGAAATTCAGGATTTGCAAAATTTCCTGAACGCCATGGGGGCGGACATCATCGGCGCCGGAACGGACACGATCAGGATTCGCGGTGTAACACGGCTGTATCCTTGCGATTACGAGGTCATCCCCGACCGCATCGTTGCCGGAACCGCGCTGATTGCCGTAGCCGCTACGCGCGGAAGCGTAACGTTGACCCACTGCAATCCGGGGCACCTGGTGTCGCTGCTTCAGGTGCTGCGGCGGGCAGGTGTTCAAATCGGAGCTGCCGATGATATAATAACGATTAGCAGTGCAGGCCGTCCGCGGGCGGTGGAACGGATCGTAACTTCGCCGTATCCTTCCTTTCCGACCGATCTGCAGTCGCAAATCATGGTACTGCTTGCCTTGGCGGACGGACTCAGCGTGATGAAGGAGACCGTGTTCGAGGGCAGATTCAAGCATGTGGACGAATTGGTGCGGATGGGCGCCGACATTTCGGTCGATTTGAATCTCGCTTTCATTCGCGGGGTGCCCAGATTGTACGGAGCTACCGTGGAAGCCACGGACCTGCGGGCCGGAGCCGCGCTGGTCATCGCGGGGCTTGCGGCGCAAGGCAAAACGGTGGTGGAGCAGGTTCATCATATCGATCGCGGCTACGACCGGATCGAAACGTTGTTCCAGCGTCTCGGGGGCTTGATCCATCGCGAGTCCCCCGTACTGAAGCAGCTTGATTTAGCCTGAGGTTTGGCCTTATATCCCCTCCGGCCGGAGGGGATCAAGGCTCTTGGACGGTATTCTATTATTATTTATTCAGAAAGTTGCGGAGAAATGATATGCCAAAAGCGAATGTACCTGCCCTGAAAGAACCGGAAAAACCGAAAAAGAAAAGCGGCCGAAAAGTGAAAGTAATCCTCGTTTTGCTGTTCCTCTCTTTGCTCTGCGTGCTTTTTTTTCGCTCGTCTTTAAGCAAGGTTTCGGCGATTGCGTTTCACGGCAATACGTATTCGACGGAGAGTGAACTGTTAGAGGCCGCCGGGCTGGAAGTCGGAGATCCGTTTTTTGCCGTCAGTTCGGGCAACGTTCAGCACAAATTGGAAAGCATTCCTTCCGTGGAGCATGCGGACGTGAACAAAAAATTCCCGGGTACCATCGAAATCGAGATCAAAGAATTTCCGCTTGCGGCCTATGAGCTTACCGGCGATGGGAAGTTGAACGGACTGTTGGCGAACGGCACCAAAATTCCGCTGCAAAACGGCTCTATGCCGGTGGACAAGCCTATTTTGACCGGGTGGAAAGAGGATGATCCCAATCTGGTTAAACTCTGCAAAACGTTGGCGGAAATCCCCAGCGAGCTGACCGCCGATATTTCCGAGATTGTTCCTTCGCCGACTTTGTCTTATCCGGACCGGATCAAAATGTATACGCGCTCCGAATTTGAAGTGATTTCGGCGATCTCGCTGCTGCCCAAAAAGGCGGAGTATTTGAACGAGATTTTACAAAATCAGGATCCCGGACAGCTGAAAATGCTGGATGCCGATTCCTACGTGCCATACCCCCTGCCGGAAGGCGAAGAGGAAGGCCAAAATGACACTACTCATCAGTGAAAAACAATGTTAAAATACATTTTATGGGCTAGTTTCCTATCTCCCTCTTTTTTCTTTTGATTTTTGCGTCTCGCGGCAGGGTAGAATTTACGGTTTTCAGGTCCTATTGCCCGATAAGATGTAAAACTTGGAAGTCAAAAAATTTGTAGAAAAAAGAGGGAAAGGTTAAACCGCGTTGAATATGTAGAGAGTGCATCTAACAGGGTAAGTATATTTTGAATGGGAAATAGGAGGTGCCAGGGCTTGAGCAACAATGACATCATTGTTAGTTTGGACATCGGTACATCCAAAGTTCGTGCTATTATTGGGGAAATTGGCAATGGAACCTTTAATATTATTGGAGTTGGATCTGCCGACTCGGAAGGAATTCGAAAAGGCGCGATTGTAGATATTGATCAGACGGTCCAATCGATCCGCAACGCCGTGGATCATGCGGAACGGATGGTAGGTATTCAAATATCGGAAGTATATGTCGGCATTTCGGGCAACCACATCGGACTCCAAACGAGCCACGGAGTAGTAGCCGTACAAAATGAAGACCGGGAAATCGGCGAGGACGATATCGACCGCGTGTTGAAAGCGGCCGAAGTCATTGCCCTTCCGCCGGAACGCGAAATTATCGATGTTGTGGCCAAGCAGTATGTGGTGGACGGGCTTGAGGGCATTCAGGATCCCCGCGGCATGATCGGGGTTCGTCTGGAAGTGGAAGCGACGATCATAACGGGAGCGAAGACCGCAATTCACAATTTGCTCCGTTGCGTGGAGAAATCCGGGCTGAAGGTCCGGGATTTGGTATTGTTGTCGCTGGGTGCAGGGCAGCTCGCCTTGTCCAAGGACGAGAAAACGATGGGTTCGGTGCTGGTGGATATCGGCGCCGGTTCCACCACGATCGCTGTGTTTGAAGGCGGCACGATCGTGTCCACATCCACGCTTCCGATTGGGGGAGAATTTATAACGAACGACATTGCTTACGGTCTCCGCACGTTGACCGATCATGCGGAGAAAGCGAAGCTGAAATACGGCTGCGCCTCGATCGAGGATGCTGGGCCGGACGTAACCTTTAAGGTAACGCGGATCGGCAGCAATGTGGACAAGGAATTTACGCAGGAAGACCTGGCTGCCATCGCGGAGCCTCGCGTTCAGGAGATCTTCCAGCTGATCCGCCAGGAAGTCAAGCGGCTCGGCTACAGCGAGCAGCCTGGAGGCTACATTTTGACGGGAGGAACCGTATCGATGGCGGGGCTGCTTAAGATCGCGCAGCAGGAGCTGGCTGCTTCCGTCAGAATCGCCGTCCCGGATTATATCGGGGTCCGCGATCCCGGATTTACCGGGGGCGTAGGCATTTTGTATAAGGTCATCAAGAACATTCGCGTTCGGAGCGCCGGACCGAAGAAGACGGCCGGCCGGAGCAAACCCGCTTCGCCGGCGCAGGAGCCGGCTCGCAAGTCGGGCGGCCTGATGGAGCGTCTTAAAAATCTGTTCAGTGAATTTATATAGCAAATTCAAGGATGAAGAACGGGCCATCCATGCACATTGAGGGGGAGATGGAATAGTATGTTGGAATTTGATTTCGAAATGGAGAGCTTGGCTCAAATCAAGGTCATCGGGGTAGGCGGCGGCGGAAGCAACGCGGTCAACCGGATGATCGAAAACGGCGTGCAAGGCGTCGAGTTCATTACGGTAAATACGGACGCTCAAGCGCTTCATTTGGCCAAGTCCGAACATAAATTACAGATCGGGGATAAGTTGACGCGCGGACTGGGCGCCGGCGCCAATCCGGAGGTCGGCAAGAAAGCGGCCGAAGAATCCCGCGAACTGATCGCAAATACGTTAAAAGGCGCGGATATGGTGTTTGTCACGGCCGGCATGGGCGGCGGCACCGGCACCGGAGCGGCTCCGGTCATTGCCGAAATCGCCAGAGAATGCGGCGCGCTGACCGTCGGCGTCGTTACCCGCCCATTTACGTTTGAAGGCCGCAAGCGTTCTTCCCAGGCGGAGCTTGGCATCGAAGGTTTGAAAGAAAAAGTAGACACGCTGATCGTCATTCCAAACGACCGCCTGTTGGAAATCGTCGACAAGAAGACGCCGATGCTGGAAGCGTTCCGTGAAGCGGACAACGTGCTGCGCCAAGCGGTGCAAGGCATTTCCGACTTGATCGCCGTACCGGGCCTGATCAACCTCGACTTTGCCGACGTGAAGACGATCATGACCGAACGCGGCTCCGCGCTAATGGGCATCGGCCTCGCTACCGGCGAGAACCGTGCTGCGGAGGCCGCCCGCAAGGCGATTATGAGCCCGCTCTTGGAAACGTCCATCGAAGGCGCGCGCGGCGTCATCATGAATATTACGGGCGGAGCCAACCTGTCCCTGTATGAAGTCAACGAGGCTGCGGAAATCGTGATCGCCGCTTCCGATCCGGAAGTGAACATGATTTTTGGTGCGATCATCGATGAGGACATGAAGGAAGAAATCAAAGTCACGGTCATCGCGACAGGGTTCGAGAATAAACCTGCGGTGCAGCCAGCCCGTAAACCGGCAGCTGCTCCGGGCGTATCCGAGCCGCAGGACACGCGTCCGGCTTCGAACCTGCGACCGTTCGGTAATCAACCGAGCGGAGATCAGCTCGACATTCCGACGTTTCTCCGTAACCGTTCGCGGAACAATAACGACTAAGCAAGGGTAGTACGTCTCCCCGAAGACCTTGTCCCCATGTAGGGACAGGGTCTTTTTTTACATACTGGATTTATTAAGTTTCATGGCGTGGTAGAGGACGATTCGTAGGTAGAGAGGTGAGGAGAAGAGGGAACTGGAGGCTAAAGGACTCCAGAGACGTTATTTGCGGAAAAACGAAGGTGCGCAAAATGCAACGACACAGAAGACCTTATTTAACTCAAATCGGCCTGGATGAACGGGTTTAGAGCGAAATAGGGCCGCCTGTGTCCGTTAGGCTGGGAAATACCCGGGAAATGGGCGGATAAGGTCGCTGGTGTCCGTTAGAGCAGCACCCACAGATTGAGCGCTAATTGAGTAAATCTATGGTCCGGATCTTCATTTTACGCATCATGCACGTGCAAGTCCCTTAGGTCGACAAAAATAGTGGGTTTCTGCTTTCAATTTTAGACAGACTTTATAAGCTATTCTCTTTATACTGATAAGCATCTCCCCAGGCAGGTGAATGCCGTTGGTTGTTTATATCGATCTCCTATTTGCGATGAACCTATTGATCGATGCAAGTTTGCTGCTCGTTACGGCATGGATGCGGAAGCGGAAGATCAAAATATGGCGGATCGCCGTTTCGGCTGGCGTTGGAGCCATGTATGTCGTCATGATGTTTTTGCCGGAGCTTGAGTTTTTGTATACGTTTCTGGTCAAGTTCCTGTTTTCTGTCGTGATGTTATGGATCGCCTTCGGCTTTGGCAGTTTACAAAACTATCTGCGGAACATGGGGGCTTTTTACATCGTTAATTTTGCGGCGGCGGGCGGCATCCTGGGCGTGCATTATTTGCTCCAAGACTATGGCGACCTATGGAACGGAATATGGTTTTCGGCCTCCGGAGGGATGGGGTTTTCGCTAAAGGTAGGAGCCTTGTTTACGCTTGTCCTGTTTTTTGCCGTGTTATGGTGGTTTAAGCGGGTTATCGCGGCGCGTCATCGGCAAGAGCGAATCTCCTCTTTTGTCGGAGAGGTCCGGGTTCGTATTGAAGATTCCGAGATTCGCTGCGCGGGCCTGGTCGATACGGGCAACCAATTGTCCGATCCGCTCAGCCGATTGCCTGTTATGGTGATGGAGGCGTCGCTTTGGGAGGAACTGCTTCCTCCATCTTTTCGCGGCAAGCTTGCTAAGGAGCGGGCGGACAACCTCATCATGGAATGGACGGAAGCCGGGGCTTTTCCCTGGCCGGATCGGTTGCGTCTTGTGCCGTATCGCGGAATCAATAAGGGGACGCAATTTATGCTTGCGCTTAAGCCGGACGAAGTCAGCATAACTTTGGAAGGGCAGAATTTTCATTCTACCCGGGTGCTTATCGGATTGGACGGAGGACGTTTATCCTCGGAAGGGGCCTATCGGGCCATTGTGCATCCTGCGTTAGTAGAAGGTACGGAAGCGGAGCATCATCATCCGCAGGACATTTCCTCCGGGCTCGCACCCGCCTCGCGGACATAAGCGGACGGCCCGGACTTCACCAGTAAAAACGGGAACATGTATGGGAGGAAAGAAATCATGCGTGCAAAATGGAAGTTGTTGCTGCAGCTTCAGTACTATCGGCTTTTGTTTATATTCGGACTAAAGAGCGAAGAAATCTATTATATAGGCGGAAGCGAGGCGCTCCCGCCTCCATTGACGCGCGAAGAGGAGGAGTATTTGCTCCAGCGGCTGCCAAGCGGCGACTCCGCCATCCGGGCGATGCTGATCGAACGCAATTTGCGGCTCGTCGTGTACATCGCCAGAAAGTTTGAAAACACCGGCATCAATATCGAAGACCTGGTTTCGATCGGAGCCATCGGCCTGATTAAAGCGGTCAACACCTTTGATCCGGAGAAAAAGATTAAACTCGCCACGTACGCTTCACGCTGCATCGAAAACGAAATCCTGATGTATTTGCGCCGCAACAGCAAGATCCGTACCGAGGTTTCCTTCGATGAGCCGCTGAATATCGATTGGGACGGCAATGAGCTGCTGCTGTCCGATGTGCTGGGGACGGAAAACGATACGATTTACCGGAATATCGAAGAGCAGGTGGATCGAAAGCTGCTGCATAAAGCGCTCGACAAGCTGAGCGAACGAGAGCGAATGATCATGGAGCTGCGGTTCGGGCTGGTGGACGGCGACGAGAAAACGCAAAAGGATGTAGCCGATCTGCTCGGGATTTCCCAGTCCTACATTTCCCGTCTCGAAAAAAGGATCATCAAGCGATTACGCAAGGAATTCAATAAGATGGTATAGCTGGCCAGCTTTTAGGGTGGTTCATACAAGGAATAAAAATGCAGCCCAAGGAGATAATGATCATTAGTTTACTCCTTGGGAGGTAAGACACGATGACCCGAAACAAAGTCGAAATTTGCGGTGTCGATACCGCAAAATTGCCCGTTCTAACCAATGCGGAAATGCGTGAGTTGTTCCACTCATTGCAGCAGGATCACGTAAGATCAGCCAGAGAAAAGTTAGTGAATGGCAATCTGAGACTCGTGCTGAGCGTCATCCAGCGATTCAACAATCGGGGGGAGTATGTGGACGACCTGTTTCAGGTGGGCTGCATTGGACTCATGAAAGCCATCGATAATTTCGATTTATCGCAAAACGTCAAGTTTTCCACCTACGCGGTGCCGATGATCATCGGGGAAATCCGCCGGTACTTGCGTGACAACAACCCGATCCGCGTATCCCGCAGCCTCAGAGATATTGCCTACAAAGCGCTGCAAATGCGGGACAACCTGACCAACCAAAATTCGCGGGAACCCACAATTTTCGAAATCTCGGAAGCGCTTGGTTTGCCGAAGGAAGATGTCGTGTTTGCCCTGGACGCGATCCAGGACCCGGTATCGCTGTTTGAGCCGATTTATCATGACGGAGGAGACCCGATTTACGTCATGGATCAAATCAGCGACGATAAAAACAAGGATGTGTCATGGATTGAAGAGATTGCTTTGCGCGAAGCGATGCAGCGGCTCGGACGCCGCGAGAAAATGATCCTGTCCATGCGTTTTTTTGAAGGTAAGACGCAAATGGAGGTGGCCGATGAGATCGGCATCTCCCAAGCCCAGGTATCCCGGCTTGAGAAATCCGCCATTTTACAAATGCAGAAACATGTGAAGTCGTAAATGAACAGGTCCCTTAAGGGGCCTTTTTTTATGGAACTGCGAGTTAGACTGGCTGACGATCGCTGTGAACAACTCCATATCTTCCTAGTGTCAAGCTTCTGTAAACTTATATAAGTTGAACCGTTCAAACATTTATTCGACTTTTACAGCATGGAGATTAACGCGGATGAAGACAGACGGAGGGGGACGCATGAAATACTGCATCGGCGAGTTTTCTTCGCTTCTGGGTATTACGAGGGATACGCTGCGGCTGTACGAAAAGCATGACATCGTTCGGCCGGTGAAAGACCATAACAACAGCTACCGGTATTTTAACGATTTGGATGCCAGGGATTTGTTGATGAGCCGCTGGTACCGCAGCTTGCAAATTCCTTTGCAGGACGTGGCAGGACTGATCAAGCATTCTTCGATAGACGCCATCTTGGACAAGCTGGAGGACAGCCGGCAGCAGCTTGAGGCGGATATCCGCAAAAGCACGATGCTGCTGAACAAACTCGGCGATCTGAACCGGGAGCTCCAATCGATCGAAGCGTCCCTTTACCGGTGCAGCCTCAAACAGCAGCCCGGTTTATACCGCTTAAAGCAAACCGACAAAAACAGCCTGCTTAAAAACCGCGGATTGGAAAAAGCGGTTAACGCTTTGATGGAAATGCTCCCGTATACGTTTTATTGCTTCCGCATCGAACGGGAGACCGTCCTGGCGCACAATACGGATAACTTGGAGTACAGTTGGGGAATCACGGTATCGGAGGACGATGCCGGGGAGCTTGGCTTAGAAATTCAGGATCATTTGGAATTTATCCCTGCGTCCAGTTGCGTTTCGGCGGTCATTGTATCCGCGGACGGAGACCATTTTACGAAAAACGCGCTGCAATTTATGTTGGACTATGTGGACGAACTGGGCTATTCGATTTGCGGCGACGTGATCGGGAAGCTGTTGCTGACGGAAAACCGGGAGGGGAAAAAACGTTCATTTCTGGAGGTCAATATTCCGGTCTTGCTATAGGGAGCTTTTCCGAAAGGGGAGTTGACCTTGGTCCCGCACCAAGGTTTAGACTTTTCTTATGAAGCTGGCCGATTACGGAATTTTGTATTTACATGTGAAAACAATCACATTTTTGCGGCTTCGAATTATGGGGTAGGGGGAGTAGCTCATGAGCGCCAAAAAACGCTTCAATTCATGGTTTGTGTTTTCCGTATGTCTTGCATTGGTGGTTTCCATGCTAAGCGGATGCGAGTCCGCGGGAAATTCTCGGGAATCCGGCCCATCGTCCGCGCCGGAACAAACTTCGTTTAAGGCCGGGACATATACGGGGGAAGCCGAGGGGAAAGACGGAACGGTCAAAGTCGAAGTCACAATGGAGCAGCCGGATCAAATCAAGGATATTCAAATCGTAAGCCAAACCGAAACGGAGGGGCTGGGCGATGCCGCGCTCGAGAAAATCAAAGAGCAGATCCTGCAAAACCAAACGTTGGCGGTGGACGCCGTCAGCGGCGCCAGCAAGTCGAGCGAAGCGATGTTGACCGCCGTGGAAAAGGCCGTGCAACAGGCGGGCGGGAATTTAACGGCTCTGAAATCGGGCGGCGTGGCGAAAGCCGGCGAAGGAAAAACGGAAAAGCTGCAGGCTGACGTTGTTGTCGTCGGCGCGGGCGCTTCCGGCGTGTCGGCCGCTGTTACGGCAGCGGATAAAGGGGCCAAGGTCATCATCGTGGAAAAAACCGCCGTCATCGGCGGCGCCAGCAATTTGTCGTGGGCGGGCAAGTTTTACAATTCGTCCGCCGCGGTTGAAAACGGGGTAAAGGTGAATGTCGAGAAAGAAATCGCCGACTGGATCGTGAACAACCACTGGCGTGTGGATGCCGCGGCGATCCGCCAGTATATCACCAAGTCCGGCGATACTTACGACTGGCTGAAAAGCAAAGGTTATGTCACGACGTTCCTGAACTTTGCCGGGGAACAGCTTCATGTGCTTCCGGCTTACGATACGCGGGAACAAACGCTGCGTAAGATGCTAGCCGCATCCGTTGAGAAAAACGGCGGCCAGGTCATTACCGAAACGACCGCCAAAGAGCTGTTGACCGATGCGAGCGGTGCAGTTGTCGGCGTGAAAGCCGAGAAGGCCGACGGCACGACCCTGGAGATTTCCGCCAAAAGCGTGGTCATGGCGACGGGCGGGTACGCGGGCAACAAGGAAATGGTCAAGGAAGCTTTTGGGTTCGAAGGCGTAAATGGCGGCCTCGGCCAAAACATCGGGGAAGGGCTGGAAATGTCCTGGGCGGCTGGTGCCAAGGTTCCGGACAACTTCGGCGGGCAAATGCTGCATCAAACGCTGGCGAGAGCGACGAGCGGCCTGAAAAAGCAATATTCCTCGTTTGAAGCCAGCTATCCGCTAATGCTGAGCTATCTTCCGACACTGATGAACGTGGGGCCTTCCGGGGCGAGATTCAGGGACGAGGCGGCCACTTTGACATCGGTGGCCGCAGCGAATACGAGCGCCTTTAACGGACCTTACCATCTGGTCATCGTTTCGAAATCGCAGCTTGACGCTCTGGAGGCCAAAGGGATGAACGGCCTCAAAGCTCCGGGACTTCCGGGGATGCCGCCGGAATTTTACGCCGACTTTACCGCTCAGTTCAAGCTTGATACGCCATGGAAAAACGCGGAGCAAGTATTTGAATCCATGGTGAAAAACGGCGACGGTTATAAAGGCGATACGATTGAGGAATTGGCTCAAAATGCCGGGATGGACGCCGAGGTGTTCAAGGAGGCATTCGAGAATTATACGCAAGCGACAAAAAACGGCGTAGACACGGAGTTCGGCAAAGCGAAACAATTCCTGGTTCCGATGGGCGAGGGACCTTATTACGCGATCATCGCCGAAATCAACAATCTCGGTTCGGTTGGCGGCCTGCTCGTCAATACCAAGTTTCAGGTTCTAAATAATGAACGGGTACCGATCAAAGGCCTTTATGCGGTGGGGCTCGAATCCGAAGGCGTGCTGTTTAACGACACTTATGTCGGCAACGGCGTAGGCATCGGCTACTCGTTTACCTCGGGGCGTCTCGGCGGCGAAAACGCCGCGGCCGGCGCCCTCGCAAAATAAGCTTTGCAATCCAAGGGACCTTTCCGGGCGGATCGCCGCGATCATCGGGAAGGTCCCTTTTCCCGTTCGCAGAAGCGCATCAGCGGAAAAGCTGGATCATATAGTAAAGGGACGGAAAGTATTAGGCGGACGGGGGCGGTAAACGATGGATAATGTGGTGAGAGCGAGTATGAAAATATCCGATTTCCAGACTAAGGATGTCATTAATGTAGTGGACGGAAAAAGGCTGGGGCATATCAGCGACCTGGAGCTGGATTTGCGGCAGGGCGTGATCGAGGCGATCGTCGTGCCGGTAAATACGAAATTCATGGGATTGTTTGGTGGCGGCAGCGATTTGATCATTCCCTGGAAAAATATCGTGAAAATCGGCTCCGACGTCGTGCTTGTCAAGATGGAAGAGCTGCGGGAGTCAAGGGTGCAATCTTCTTATGATACAACCGTGTACATCGACCGGGACGGCCGGACGGAACGGCGCGGCTGATCCGCGAAAGGCAGAGCGAATTATGGTACACTTTAAGAAAGCAAGATCAAAGGGAGATGGATGATGGAACCGTTTATAAGAAATGCTATAGATCAGCAGCCGGAGCGTTTTGAGCTGGAGGCTTGGCGCGGGCTGATGCCGGGCCTAAGCGCCGGCTTTACCGGACGCGGCGGGGGCGTTAGCAAACCTCCCTATGACAGCTTGAATTTGGCGTACCATGTCGGAGACGATCCGCAGGACGTATTGGAAAACCGGCGGCGCCTGGCCCGGGCGCTCGGGTTTCCGCCGGAGAACTGGACATGCGGCGAACAGGTGCACGGATCGCAAATCGCCATCGTTCGGCAGGAGGACCGCGGCAAAGGGCAATTGGACCGGAGCAGCGCGTTTCAGGCCACGGACGGGCTGCTGACCAACGTGCCGGATGTCCTGCTGGCTTCCTTTTATGCCGATTGCGTTCCGCTCTATTTTGCCGATCCGGTCACTAAAACCGTCGGATTGGCCCATGCCGGCTGGAAGGGTACCGTCCAACTCATCGCCGGGAAGATGATCGAAACGATGGAGCGTGCATTCGGCAGCCGCCGCTCCGACATTCGGACGGCGATCGGCCCGAGTATCGGGGGATGCTGTTACGAAGTGGACGAAGCGGTGATGGGCAAAGTCAGGGAGGCGCTGCCCGGCGCGGAACCGGATATGCAAGGGGCTGTGATTACGGCGCCGTCCAAGAACGAAGGCAAAACAATGCTGAACTTGAAAGAAATGAATCGAATTATTATGATTAAAGCAGGAATATTGCCGACTCATATCGAATGTACAACGTGGTGTACAAGCTGCCGTCCGGAATGGTTTTACTCGTACCGCAAGCATAACGGGGTGACGGGGAGGATGGCGAGCTGGATTGGCATGAAAGAGAGGTGATCCTTTCTTTGTCGCTGAAAGAACGGATAGAATTGGTGGAAGAACGCATTCAAGCGGCCTGCAAGCGGAGCGGAAGAAACCGCGATGACGTAAATATTGTCGCCGTCACCAAATACGTGTCGGCGGACATGACCCGTTCCGTATTGGAGGAAGGGATACTTCATATCGGCGAAAATCGCCCCCAAGTGGCAGTGCCTAAATGGGAAGCGCTTGGCGGACAAGGGATATGGCATTTTATCGGCCATTTGCAAAGCAACAAAGTGAAGGACGTCGTCGGGAGATTTCAATACGTTCATTCACTGGACCGGCTGTCGTTAGCCAAGGAATTGGAAAAGCGGGCGGCGGCGTTGGATCAGACCGTTTTCGCGTTCTTGCAGGTCAATGTTTCCGGCGAAGCCTCCAAGCAGGGAGTAGCGCCGGAGGAAGCGGCCGCCTTGCTGCGGGAGACAGCTGACCTGACTCATGTTAAAATCATCGGCCTCATGACGATGGCGCCGATTGTGGACGATCCGGAATGGGTCAGACCGGTTTTCCGCAAGCTCAGGGAGCTGCGGGACGAGCTGAACGCGCGGGGCGGGCTCTGGGGACCGCTGACGGAACTGTCGATGGGGATGTCGGGAGATTTTGAGGTGGCGATCGAAGAAGGGGCGACATGGGTGCGCCTCGGTACTCTTTTAGTAGGGAAAGGGGAAGAGACGTAATGGGAGTCATGAACCGGTTCATGAATTTTCTGGGACTTCAAGAGGAAGAAGAAATCGTGGAGCGGGAAAAATTTCCCGCCCAGGAAGATGAAATTGAAACCCCAAGCTTTGAATCCCGTAAAAATCAAAGAGGAAGCAACGTGGTCAGCATTCACTCCCAGAAAAACGTAAAAGTGATTCTTTACGAACCTCGTTCCTACGACGAGGCCCAGGAAATCGCCGACCATCTGCGCTCTCACCGGTCGGTGGTGGTTAATTTGCAGCGGGTCCGGAATGACCAAGCCTTGCGCATTATCGACTTTTTAAGCGGGACGATTTACGCGCTTAGCGGAAGCATCTCCAAAATCGGCAGCAATATTTTCCTGTGCACGCCGGATACGGTTGAGATTCAAGGGTCCATCACGGAAATACTGGCCGAGGATTCCGATTACAACAGAATGAGGTGATGACAGCTTGGTAGGAACTTTGTTGGATGTAGTTGACGTAATATATAGGATTTATTATTGGATGATAATAATCTATATATTTATGTCGTGGGTTCCAAATGTGCGCGAAAGTTTTATTGGTGAATTTCTCGGGAAATTGGTTGAGCCTTATTTGGCCCCGTTTCGTCGGATAGTACCGCCCCTGGGGATGATTGATTTTTCCCCGATTGTTGCCTTATTGGCACTTTGGCTAGCTTCCTTCGGACTAAAATCCCTTTTGATTTTTATCTTCGGGTAATTTGGATATGCTGGCAGATATATATGAACATTTCAGGCCGGAGGAGCGCCCTTTTGCCGACCGGGCCTCAGAATGGGTAACGAATGCCGGGGAATACCACGAGGTCAAGCGAAGCGACTTCCTGGATCCGCGGCAGTGTTTTATTTTGGAAACCTTGGCCAACCGCCACCCGGATGTGCAAATCCGGTTCGACGGCGGGCACGAAGATGCGGAGCGCCGGCGGGCGCTCGTTGCCCCGGATTACCGGGATCTTAGCCAGGAGCCGATGGGACTGAAAGTGCTCAGCATTACTTCGGGTGACCAAAAATTCATTTCGCTGCAGCATGGAGACTATTTAGGCGCTATTTTGGGACTTGGACTCAAGCGGGATAAAATCGGCGACATTCATGTGCGTGAGGACGGCTGTCACGTCGTGGTTGCCGAAGAGATCGCCCCGTTCCTCGATTTAAATCTTCATCAGGTGCATCGGGTTGGCGTGATCACGGATATTTTGGAGCCAAGTGAGCTGAAAACGGCGGAAAAAGAGCTTGAACCGATGGAGCTGACGGTGGCTTCGTTAAGGCTGGACGGAATTGTGAGCGATGTATTCCATTTAAGCCGCGGCAAAGCGCTGATTCCGATCAAAGCGGGCCGCTGCCGGGTCAACTGGCGGACGGAGGAGGACCCCTCCAAGCCGCTTAAGGCAGGCGACATCGTGGCGTTGCAAGGGTTCGGCCGTTTTAAAGTGCTTGAAGCGGAAGGGCTTACGAAAAAAGGCCGGCATCGTGTCAAAATCGGCAAATTTGTGTGAAGGTTTTGCAGGAGATGGCGGATTCTTGTCGAATTAATAATCTTCGAAACTGTTCTGTAAAGTGCAAGTTCAAAAAGCCGTGTCAAAAGATCATTTTTTGAACAACCTCTAAATATCGTGAATATCTAACGCCTTCCCGCTTGTTTGGGAAGTTTTGAAATTTGAGGAGGTGGGGATCATGCCATTAACGCCGCTGGATATACATAACAAGGAGTTCTCCAGACGTATTCGCGGTTATGACGAGGATGAAGTTAACGAATTTCTTGACCAGGTGATCAAAGATTACGAAATCGTGATCCGGGAGAATAAGGAGCTTCATAATCAGCTGCTTACTATGCAGGAGAAATTGGATCACTTTGCCAATATTGAAGAAACGCTGAGCAAAACGATCATCGTCGCCCAGGAAGCGGCGGATGAAGTAAAGAACAATGCGAAAAAGGAAGCACAGCTGATCGTGAAGGAAGCGGAGAAAAACGCCGACCGGATCGTCAACGAATCGCTGGCCAAATCGCGTAAGATCGCCATGGAGGTCGAGGAGCTGAAAAAGCAGGCTTCGATCTACCGGGCCAGATTCCGTACGCTTGTGGAAGCGCAGCTTGATCTGCTCAGCAGCGACAGCTGGGATGCGCTGGAAACGCGTGAGCGCGAGCGCACCGTGGATAAAGGGCAAGAGGTTCAGGAATTGTATTAGAACATTGACATGTGGCTGGCAAGTGCGTTATAACTATAGACATATTGAATTTGCAATTGAATCGATTGGATTCGATGAAGGGAACCAGTACGCTGCGATTTTGTTCCCCAGAGAGTTGGCGGTCCGCTGAAAGTCAACGTTCAAAGCGCAGAGGAATATCCTCCCGGAGAAGCAAAGCTGAATTCTTTGAAATGAGTATTCAAAAAGTCGGGTTTTCAGCACCGAGAAGGTTGGATGAAGCTAGGGACTGAGTAGCGGAGCGTACGTTTTGGGTACGTGAGCAACTGAAATGTTTCCGTAGGAAACATGCTTCGGAAGCATATGCTTGGCCCGGCTGAATTCAAGATTCGATGCCGAATAAGCAATCTGTTTGACTTCGTGATCAAAAGCCGTCTTTTTGAATTTCCTTGAAGGGAAGAGTAAGTTTTGCCGGTTGTCGGCCGTTACACCGACCCCATATGAAGCGTATGGGATCAAGTTGTCATGCTCTTTTCGCGGCGGCGTATCGTTTGGCGGAAGACGCATGAAACAAGGGTGGTAACGCGAGCTAGGTCTCGTCCCTTAGGGACGGGGCTTTTTTTGTTTGGTTCAACCTAAAGATCAGTGCTTGACGAAAGGGTGCCGCAAGGTAAGTTGATCCGGTGCTATTTTAACGGTTGCCATGGAGCTTATTTGGCTGAAAAGCCAGGGTTTCTGTTCCTAACGGTTGTCAGCGCGCTTATTTATGCGAAAAAGCCTATTTTCCCAAGAAAAACTGGAAATAAGCTCTCTGGCAACCGTTACAGCTGGCAGCTCCCCGTTTTGGTGGAAATAGCGGCCCTCACAACCGTTAAAATTCCCCCTCCCACTTCCTGGTCGCATCGGCCAAGCGCTGATTTTGGCTTTGAGCCTCATGTTTTCCCATGAAGATCAACGAAAGGATGTTTGAAAGCCATGAAAAAAGTGGATGTCAAGGAAAACGCCCGTGCGCGCGACCTGCGCATTCTGGACAAATGGAAGCAGGAGAATACGTTCAAGCGCAGCATCGAAAACCGGGCGGGACGCCCGAACTATGTGTTTTTTGAAGGACCGCCAACGGCCAATGGCATGCCGCACATCGGTCACGTGCTCGGGCGCGTAATCAAGGATTTCGTCGGCCGCTACCAGACGATGAAAGGCTACCGCGTTGTCCGCAAGGCGGGCTGGGACACGCACGGCTTGCCGGTCGAGCTTGGCGTGGAGAAGGAGCTGGGCATTTCCGGCAAACAGGAGATCGAAAAATACGGCATCGAAGAATTCATCAAAAAATGTAAAGATAGCGTATTCGGCTATGAAAAACAGTGGCGCGAGTTTACCGAAGCGATCGCCTATTGGGTTGACCTCGACGATCCGTACGTCACCCTGAACAACAGCTACATCGAAAGCGTCTGGAACATCCTCGCGACGATCCACGACAAAGGGCTGCTGTACAAGGGGCATCGCGTCAGTCCGTATTGCCCTTGCTGCCAGACATCGCTGAGCTCCCACGAAGTGGCCCAAGGCTACGAGGACGTCAAGGACCTGAGCGCCACGGCCAAATTCAAGCTGGACGGCACCGGCGAATATGTGCTGGCCTGGACGACCACGCCTTGGACGCTGCCAGCGCACGTCGCTCTGGCGATGAATCCGGATATGGAATACGCCCGGGTGCAGCAGGAAGACGGCGTTTATATCGTGGCCAAGAACCTCGTGGAAAAAGTAATGAAAGGCGATTTCACTGTACTGTCGACGCACAAAGGCGCGGAATTCATCGGAAAAACGTATACCCCGCCGTTTAACTACATCAAAGCCGATAAAATCAACGTGATCGTCGGCGCTTCGTTCGTAACCGATGCCAGCGGTACGGGGATCGTACACATGGCTCCGGCCCACGGCGAAGACGACTACCGCACATGCCGCGAGAACGGCATCAGCTTCGTCAGCGTAGTCAACGGCCAAGGCCGGTACACGGACGCCGTCAGCGATTTTGCCGGCCGTTTCGTGAAGGACTGTGATCTCGATATCGTCAAAACGCTGTCGGAAAAAGGCCTCTTGTACAGCAAAGAAAAATACGAGCACAGCTATCCGTTCTGCTGGCGCTGCAAATCGCCGCTGCTCTATTACGCGATGGAGAGCTGGTTTATCGAAACGACGGCCGTGAAAGATAGGCTGATTGCCAACAACAATTCAGTCGAGTGGTATCCGGGCCATGTACGCGAAGGCCGGTTCGGAAAATTCCTCGAGGATCTCGTCGATTGGAACATCAGCCGCAACCGGTATTGGGGAACTCCGCTTAACGTATGGGTGTGCCCGGACTGCGGCGGGCAGTTTGCACCGCACAGTCTGGCTGAACTGCGCGAGCATGCGGCCCACCCTGTCAGCGAGGACCTGGAGCTGCACAAGCCGTACGTGGACGCAGTTAAGGTGCGCTGCCCGCACTGCGAAGGCGGAGTTATGGAGCGGACGAGCGAAGTGATCGACGTCTGGTTCGACAGCGGTTCGATGCCGTTTGCCCAGCACCATTATCCGTTCGAAAACGAACAGACCTTTGCCGAGCAGTTCCCGGCGGACATGATTTGCGAAGGGATCGACCAGACACGCGGCTGGTTCTACAGCCTGCTGGCCGTATCCACGCTGTTTACGGGCAAAGCGCCGTATAAAGCGGTGATCGCCACCGGCCACGTGCTGGACGAAAACGGGCAAAAAATGTCCAAATCGAAAGGCAATGTCATCGACCCGTGGGACATCATTAATGAATTCGGTACCGACGCGTTCCGCTGGGCATTGCTGTCCGACAGCGCGCCTTGGAACAGCAAACGCTTCTCCAAAGGCATCGTCGCCGAAGCGAAATCGAAGGTGGTCGATACGCTCGTCAACACTCACGCCTTCTTGACACTGTACGCGGGCATCGACGGCTACAAGCCGGAGGAGCATTCATTCCGGCCATCGGCGAACAAGCTGGACCGCTGGATTTTGTCGCGGCTGAACAGCCTGATCCTCGTCGTCGACAAAGCCCTTCCGGTGAATGATTTCGTGAACGCCGCGCAGGCGATCGAAGGGTTTATCGACGAACTAAGCAACTGGTACATCCGCCGTTCGCGCGACCGTTTCTGGGGAAGCGGCCTTGGCGAAGACAAATTGTCGGCTTATCAAACGCTGACCGGCGTGCTGCTGACGTTATCCAGACTGATCGCACCGTTTGCGCCGATGCTGGCCGAAGACATTTTCACCAACCTTGGCGGCGGGGACAGCGTCCATCTGGCCGACTTCCCGCAAGCGGATGAAAGCCTGATCGACCTTGCGCTGGAGAAGGATATGGAAAGCGCGCGGCAAATCGTCGAGCTGGCCCGCAACGTGCGCAACGAGACGGGCATCAAAACGCGCCAGCCGTTGTCCAGCCTAATCGTGTCCATGGACCGCGATTTTGCCGTAGGCGACTACGAAGAGATCATCAAGGACGAGATCAACGTCAAGGCGATCGAAATCGAAACGAGCGACAGCGGGTTCGTCGACTTTACGCTGAAGCTGAACCTGAAAGTAGCCGGCAAGAAATACGGCAAAAACGTCGGTTTCCTGCAAGGCTATCTGAAAGGACTGTCCTCGGGCGAGACGCGGGCAATCGTAGACAGCGGCCAGTTCACCGTGACATCGCCAGAGGGCGAAGAGCTAAACGTCACCGCCGACGAGCTGTTGATCGAAAAGCAGGCCAAGCCGGGCTTTGCGTCGGCCTCCGGTTACGGGATTACCGTGGCGCTGAATACGGACATCACGCCGGAGCTTGAGCAGGAGGGTTGGGTTCGCGAGGTGGTGCGGGCGGTCCAGGATACCCGCAAGAAGCTGGATCTTCCGATCGAAAAAAGAGTGCATCTTACGCTAGACGTCGATGACGAGCTGAAAGCGGCGATTACAGCGTTTGAAAACGTGCTGCGCGAAAACGTGCTTATTACGGACGTCGCTTTCGCCAAGCTGGACGAATCGGCGGAAAAGGCCGACCTCGGAAACAAGTCAATCGGTATCTCCATTCAAGCGTAACGTCATCTACGAAAACGGAACTGAATGGACCGCACCAAGGACGGTCATAATAGAAGCAACCTAAAACAAACGAGCCCCGATGGTCTCCTTTCGTAAGTGAAAGGGGAGACGGGCTCGTTTGCACTTTAAATGCGAGTTCAAAGGATGGGGTACCGATGACGCGTCGTAAAACGGCCGCCGAGCCGGCGGACGAAGCACTTCCCAAGACTCCGGAAGAGCGGGTGAATGCCATGTACCGCCTGACTCTGAGCTGGACCAGAGAGTTGGAAAAATCGCGGATCACCGAATATACCCAGCTGTTAAACCGCCCCTGGCGCCTGATTTGGCTAAACATCTTATCCGGTACGGCGAGGGGCGTCGGCGTTGCGATCGGGTTTACTTTTTTTGCTGCAACGATCATTTACGTACTTAAAATTCTGGGCGCGTTGAATCTGCCGATCATCGGCGATTATATCGCGGACATTGTGCGGATCGTGCAAAGGCAGCTTGATCTTAATACGTATTAGGCCCGGTTCCGAGCGAATCTTCGCTTTCCAGATGTTTGGTCGCACTCATATGTTTACGGTACACGCCGTTGCGGTAAAAACAAACGTTTTTCCCGTAAATGTCGGTGGCGACAAACGATTCATAAGGCTCCACGAACCCGTCGAGCTCATTCGAGGCTTCAATTTCCATATCATTGTAATCGTCAACTTCCGATTCATCGGCAAACGCTGGGGTGTTGGAGGTGCCGAAGCTCTCCACGATCTGCCAGGCGTCTTCCCCGTCAAAACCGTTTTGGTCGTCCCGTTCATCCAGGCTGGTTCGCCCGAACGGCGGATACAAGAAAAGCTCTTCGATCGGGCGTTTGGCCGAAACGAAGGTTTGCGGGCTGTGCTCCTTGCAGTACGCCGTTTCTGGAATCGCGCTAAGGCGCTCAAAGCCGATCGGTTTCCCGCAGGTAGCGCAATAGCCGTAACTTCCATCCTCGATGCGCTCAAGCGCGTCTTCGACGCGGGCGAGCTGCAGCTCATGATGCTCCGCCAGGGCGAGATCCTTGCCCCGTTCGTATACCTCGGAGCCGAGGTCACCGGGATGGTTGTCGATCTGGCTAAGTTCATTGGTATTGTACCGCATCGATTCGTTCATTCCGTAATGGTCGTTTTCTTTAAGCCTTTCGCTGAGCGAGGCTTGCGCTTCTTTCAGTTTGGCGGAAAGTTCGGACAGTTGGGTTTTCGTCAGATTTGACATGGGTCTTCTCCTTTCTTTCCTGGTCCAGGAACCGATTGCTTCATGATCAAATGATGGCTTTTTGAACAGCTTCTCATAACGGTATTTTGCGCAGAACCAGGGCGAATTACCTAAGGAAAATCCTTTCGCGCATGGACGGGCCAATTCCGGCTGTGCTACAATATACAAGGCTTACAAGTGGATAATCCTGCCGGTCGTTGAACCGCTGGAAATGAAAAACGAGGTGACTACCGAGTGGTATACTTTTTGATTGCATTGATTGTTTTTCTAATTGACCAGGGCACCAAATATTTGATTGCAACCGGGTTGACGATCGGAGAACAAATTCCTGTTATCGGCAACTTTTTTCTCATTACTTCGCACCGCAACACTGGCGCGGCTTTCGGTATTTTAAAGGATCAGCGCTGGTTTTTTATCGCGGTGACGACGGTGGTCGTGATCGGGATCATCTGGTATTTGTTAAAAGTGAGAAAACTGCGGAACAAGTTGTTGCCTACGGCGCTGTCACTTGTACTCGGCGGGGCGTTCGGCAACTTCCTGGACCGGGCCGTCAGCGGTGAAGTCGTCGATTTTTTGCAGTTTAATTTCGGTTCTTACACGTTTCCAATTTTTAATGTGGCGGATTCCTGCATCGTGATTGGCGTCGCGCTGATCATTTTGGATTCGCTGCTGGAGATGCGCCGGGAGAAGCAGACGCCTCAGGCCAACCATGAGCAAGAGGAGAACGTATGAGTTTAGACAAGCTTTATGAAGAAACCGAGGACGGTACGCTTGAATGGACAATCGATTCCGCAGCTGCCAAGGAGCGGATCGACAAATATGTTAAAGGGCAGCTCTATGAGGACATTTCGCGGAGCCAAATTCAGCTATGGATTGAAGCGGGAAATTTGGTCGTCAACGATACCCCGGTTAAAGCGAACTATAAGCTGGCGGAGGGCGACCGCGTCGTGCTGACGATTCCCGAGCCGGAACCGGTGGAAATCGTTCCCGAGGATATACCGCTTGATATTTACTACGAGGACAGCGACGTTATCGTCGTTAACAAGGCGCGCGGCATGGTTGTGCATCCGGCGCCGGGCCATGCGGGCGGAACGCTCGTCAATGCGCTGATGTTTCACTGCAAGGATTTGTCGGGCATCAACGGAGAACTCCGTCCCGGGATCGTGCACCGCATCGATAAGGATACATCGGGGCTGATTATGGCGGCGAAAAACGATAAGGCTCACGCCTCGCTGGCGGCGCAGTTGAAAGAGCACTCGGTCACCCGCAAGTATTACGCCCTCGTGCACGGCAATGTCAGCCATGACCAGGGAACGGTGGACGCGCCGATCGGCCGCGACCCGCATGACCGCAAAATGTATACGGTAATCGACCGGAACAGCAAATCGGCAGTCACGCATTTTCAGGTGGTGGAGCGTTTCGGCGATTATACGCTGCTGGAACTTAAGCTGGAAACCGGACGTACCCATCAAATCCGCGTGCACATGAAGTTCATCGGCCACCCGCTTGTGGGAGATCCGCTGTACGGACGCAGCAAAGGCGTCAAAATGAACGGACAAGCGCTGCATGCGGCCGTTTTGGGCTTCGATCACCCGGCGGACGGCCGGTATTTGGAATTCAGCGCCCCGATTCCGTCCGACATGGAGGATGTGCTTTTGGCGCTGCGAAACCGTTGATAATTCCCGGGAAATGTTCGTCTCCAGGAGACAGCTTGATCAAAAAGTACAAACGATCAGGTAATTAATCCATTCTCTATTCCGTGGTCTTCCCTCATATTTAAAAAAGTAGATTTTTTTAAGTGCGTGTTCAAAAAGTCGGATTTTCAGGACCGAGAAGGTTGGATGAAGCCAGGGACTGAGTAGCGGAGCGTAGACAGATCTACGTGAGCAACGGAAGGCCCGGCTGAATTCAAGATTCGACGCCCGATCCACTCCCTGAACTGCTTCGTCATGGAAAGACGACTTTTTGAACAACCTCTTTAACGAATATGAAGGAGATGGACGGTAAATGAGTACGGTGTATGGACAAGAAACCTACATTCAGCAGATATTTGCGGACCGGATCGGCGGGGCAAACTACGGTAAAGATACCGCTATTTATAAATTCGAGAAAATCAAACGCGCCAAAGCGGCGGCCAAAAAAGATTTTCCCGATGTCGAGCTGATTGACATGGGCGTCGGTGAACCCGACGATATGGCCGATCCCGGGATTGTAGCGAAGCTGGCGGAAGAAGCGGCCAAACGCGAAAACCGCGGTTATGCGGACAACGGGATTGCGGAGTTCAAGGAAGCCGCGGCGAAATATTTACGCGATGTATTCGGCGTGGAAGGCATCGATCCGGTTACGGAGGTCGTGCATTCGATCGGCTCCAAGCCGGCGATCGCGATGCTGCCGTCCTGCTTTATCAACCCGGGGGACATTACGATTATGACCGTCCCGGGCTATCCGATCATCGGCACGCATACCAAGTATTTGGGCGGCGAAGTGTACACGGTGCCTTTGACGGAAGAAAACCACTTCCTGCCGGATCTTGAGGCGATTCCGGAAGAGGTGGCCCGCAAGGCGAAGCTGTTGTACTTGAACTACCCGAACAACCCTACCGGAGCCAGCGCAACGCCGGAATTTTTCGCCAAAGTGGTGGAATGGGCGAAGAAATACCATGTGGTCGTCGTGCATGACGCGCCTTACGCAGCCTTGACTTACGACGGGCTCAAACCGCTTAGCTTCCTGTCCGTGCCGGGTGCGAAGGACGTAGGCGTGGAACTGCACTCCTTGTCCAAGTCGTACAATATGACGGGCTGGAGAATCGGTTTTGTCGCCGGCAACCCGCTGGTCGTCAAAGCTTTCAGCGACGTGAAGGACAACAACGATTCCGGGCAGTTTATCGCCATCCAAAAAGCGGCGGCCTTTGGGTTGGCGCATCCGGAAATCACCGAAAAAATCGCCGCGAAATATTCGCGCCGCCACGAGCTGCTGGTAAACGCGCTGAATGAACTGGGCTTTAAAGCGAAGAAGCCGCAGGGCTCTTTCTTCCTGTACGTGCAGGCACCGCAGGGCGTGGAAGGCGGTCCGACTTTTGCGACGGCGGAAGACTTCTCGCAATTTTTGATCCGCGAGAAATTGATTTCGACGGTGCCTTGGGACGACGCCGGTCATTACATCCGTTTCTCGGTGACGTTTATCGCCGATGGTGAAGACGAAGAGCGCCGTGTGATCTCGGAAATCAAACGCCGGTTGGGTGATTTGAAGTTTATTTTTTAAATGAATTGAGTTTGTGCAGGGCTGGCCAAGAAATGTTCTTGGCCGGCCCTTTTTGAGATACAAGAATTTATTAACGGTACGGTAGAGGAAAACTGCGCAGGTAGAGAGGGAAGGAGAAGAGAATCTGAAGGCTAAGGGACACCAGGGCCGCTATTTGAGGAAAAACCGAAGATTGCAAAATGTAACGGACACAGATGACTCTATTTACCTCGAATCGGCCCAGTTGAACTCATTTAGAGCGAAATAGCGTCATGTGGGTCCGTTAGGCCGGGAAATACCCGGGAAATGGGCGGATAAGGTCGCTGGTGTCCGTTAGAGCAGCGTCCCAAGTTTAGAAAGAGCCGAAGTCCTTGGTGTTCTCTAATTGCATTTCGTACATTTATCCCCTTGTTTTTAGCCTCATTTTTCGAAAGATAGCGGAGTAATTGCAGGTTTTACACTTATTCAAGTGCTATGGCAATTTCCGGATAAGTAATTGTACATTTTGCAACTAGTCCATTCAACAGTGGACCAAGAAAGCTGGTATAGGAAGCAGGTACGCCCAGGGGGGCGATCGCTTTACCACAACTGCCGGCTCTGTCCATGAAGCCGCCTCGGAAACCAGGAAAAACTTTCTCCTTTTGATCCAATGTCAACTCCGGGTCGCGATAGCCGCTTTGCCAGTTACATCAACGCTTATTTGCCAATTTCATGCTGCGAAAGTTGAGTTATAAGTTCTCAGCGGAGCTGGCGGCGGAAAGTCCATCCCAAAAATCCGGTTGAATAAATATAAATACAAATGTATAATTATAAATACCGATATGCAGCCGTACTCCCGCTAAGGAAGATTCGGATGGTACCATCGTGTGCAAGGTGTGAATGGTTTCCAGGCGGATTGTCTTGACAGGCAAACCTCGTTCTGTCATAATTCATGTAAACCAATAGCACCTTTAATTCAGTCCCGTGAGGCTGGCAAGGTAACGTGAATGGGGAATTAGGGCCGACCTGTGCTCATTTTCATCAGGTCTGGGTATGCCCAAAACCCCGTGACAGTCATGGTTAAACTGTGGCTAAAAACTCCTTGCCTGGATCAGGCAAGGAGTTTTTTTATGCGCCGATCACGGAACGAACACGGGTGACCATCAATCGTCCTAAGGAGGTCAAAGCTGTGAGCATCGAAAGCCGTATCATAATGGATGAACAGGCGATTCGGAGGGCACTTACCAGAATTGCGCATGAGATTTTGGAGCGAAACAAAGGGATCGAAGGTTTGGTGCTGGCCGGCATCAAAACGCGCGGTGTATATCTCGCTAAGCGGCTGGCCGAGCGGCTGGAAAGCATCGAAGGATCAGCGATTCCGTGGGGTGAGCTTGACGTGACGTCCTACCGGGACGACAACACCGAAACGGTGCGGGGAGCTAAGCAAGCCACATTCCCGGTATCGATTCAAGGTAAAAAAATCATTTTGTTCGACGATGTTCTGTATACGGGCCGCACGATCCGGGCCGCGATGGACGCGATCATGGATTGCGGCCGGCCGGAGTCGATCCAACTGGCGGTTCTCGCCGACCGGGGCCATCGGGAGCTGCCGATCCGGGCCGATTATATCGGGAAAAACGTGCCCACATCGCGCATGGAAGAAATCGAAGTGCTGCTTCAAGAACATGACGGAAGCGATCTTGTCCGCATCCTGCATCAGCGGGAGGGGAACTGACATGACGCTAACGACGGCGGCGGTAAAGGAACGCAGCTTGCTGGGACTCAAAAACCTGAGCGCTGCGGAGATTTCCTCGATTCTGGACCGGGCGGCCTACTGGGACGCCAAAGCAGAGAAAGTGGTTCCGGTCCTGCAGGACCGATTCATAGCCAATATGTTTTTTGAAAACAGCACCCGGACCCGCTTTTCTTTCGAAATGGCGGAGAAAAGGCTGGGCGCACAGGTGCTTAACTTCGCGGCAGCGGTCTCCAGCGTGGAAAAAGGCGAGTCGATCTACGACACCGTCCGCACGCTGGAGTCGATGGGCATCGACGCCGGCGTTATCCGGCTCAAGCCGATCGGCATGCTCGAAGGGATTGCGGAAAAAATCGGGGTGCCGCTTGTTAATGCCGGCGACGGAAACAACGAGCACCCAACGCAGGCGCTGCTCGATCTTTATACGATGAAGGCCCACTTTGGGGAATTGAAGGGGCTCAAGGTGTCGATCATCGGCGATATCAAACATAGCCGGGTTGCCCGCTCCAACTTGTGGGCCTTGCAAAAATTCGGCGCGGAAGTGAAGCTGTGCGCGCCGGAAAATATGCAGGCTCCGGAGCTTGAAGCCTACGCTCCTTACGTATCGATGGAAGAAGCGCTTGGCGGCGACGTCGTCATGATGCTCCGGGTTCAGCTGGAGCGCCATGCGGACGGTATCTTGAAGTCGAACGCCGAATACCGTCTCCATTACGGTTTGACGGAGGAGAGAGCGGCCAAACTGCCGCCGCACGCGCTGATCATGCACCCGGCTCCGGTGAACCGGGGCGTGGAAATCGACGATGCGGTCGTGGAGCACCCGCAGTCGCGCATCTTTAAGCAAATGCAAAACGGCGTGCCGATCCGTATGGCTGTCCTGGAACGGGCCTTGCGGTAAGGCGTGCAAGGAAATAAAGCACCAAAACCGCTGGCCTATCCAAAATCGTACGAAAGAGCGGAGGATGAACATTTCATGCAACTTGTTATCATAAATGCCAATATCCTAAATGCCGACGGTGAGCTGCAATTGTCCCGAATCACCGTCCGGAACGGAAGGATCGAAAGTATTGCCGTCAACGAGACCGGAGAGGCCACAGCGGCCGATCCGGAAACGCGGATAATTGACGCCGGCGGCAAGCTGGTAACCCCGGGCTTTATCGACATGCACGTGCATTTGCGCGAACCGGGCTTCGAGCATAAAGAAACGATCGAAACGGGCTCCCGCTCGGCGGCCAAGGGCGGCTTCACCACGATCGCCTGCATGCCGAACACGAAACCGGTGACCGACAATCCCGAGACGGTGAAATTCGTGAAGCAAAAAGCGGCCGCGGCGGGACTGGTCAACGTGCTGCCATATGCGGCGATCACCAAAAGCGAGCTTGGCCGCGAACTGACCGACTTTGCCGCGCTGAAGGAAGCCGGCGCGATCGGATTCACCGACGACGGCGTCGGCGTGCAAAGCGCGCAGATGATGAAGGACGCGATGAAGCTGGCGGTTTCGCTCGATATGCCGGTCATCGCCCACTGCGAGGACAACTCGCTGGTGGAAGGAGCGCCGGTCGCCGAAGGGGAATTCGCCAGACGGCACGGCCTGAAAGGCATCCCGAACGAATCGGAGGCGATCCATGTCGGACGCGATATTTTGCTGGCGGAGGCGACTGGGGTTCACTACCACGTCTGCCACGTCAGTACGGAGCAGTCGATCCGCCTGATCCGGCAGGCCAAAGAGATAGGCATCAACGTGACCGCCGAGGTATGCCCGCACCATCTGATCCTGGCGGACGAAGATATCCCCGGACTGGATGCCAACTGGAAAATGAATCCGCCACTGCGCTCCCGCCGGGACGTGGAGGCTTGCATCGCTGCGCTGGAGGACGGAACGATCGACATTATCGTCACCGACCATGCGCCGCACAGCGAGGAAGAGAAGGCGAAGGGCATGCAGCTTGCTCCGTTTGGCATCGTCGGTTTTGAAACGGCGTTCCCGCTGCTGTACACCAAATTTGTGGCCGAGGGCCGCTGGACTTTGGGGATGCTGGTGCAGCGCATGACCTCTGACCCGGCGAAGGTGTTCGGGCTGGAGTCCGGCCGCCTCGCTCCCGGCGCTCCCGCCGATCTGACGATCGTCGATTTGGAGGAGGAGCGGGCCGTCGACCCGTCCGCGTTCGCCTCGAAAGGGCGCAACACTCCGTTTGCCGGGTGGAAGCTGAAGGGCTGGCCGGTGGCGACGATCGTGGGTGGAAACTTGGTTTGGTCTGAGGCATAAGTCTGAGACACAAGCCCAATCACGGACGGCGTGTTGAATTCTAGTATTTAAGCTGGCTGTTAATAATAAATCAGCATGATGAACTTCTAAAAGCGGTGTTCAAAAAGTCAGGTTTCAGCACTTTTTGAACTACCTCTAAAAGTTGAGCGTAAAGGAGTGCTGCAGGATGCAGGCAAGATTGTTGTTGGAAGACGGCACGCTGTTTACCGGAACCTCATTCGGAGCGGAAGGCGAAAAAACGGGCGAGGTCGTTTTTAATACGGGAATTACGGGGTATCAAGAGGTTTTGTCTGATCCGTCCTACTGCGGACAAATCGTCACCATGACCTATCCGCTGATCGGGAACTACGGCATCTCGCGGGATGATTTCGAATCGATCGTCCCGTCGATCCACGGGTTCGTGGTGCGCCGGTACGAGCCGACGCCAAGCAACTGGCGGGCGCAGTACAACCTGGGCGATTTGCTTAAGGAATACGGGATTCCCGGCATTGCCGACATCGATACCCGCATGCTGACACGCATTATCCGTCATCAGGGGACGATGAGGGGGATTTTGACCACCTCCTCGAAATCGGTGGAAGAGCTGAAGGAAATGATGCTGGCGACCAGCATCGAGGAACTGCGCAATCAGGTGGCACAAACCTCGACGAAGCATGTCTACAGCAGCCCGGGCGCGAAGGAACGCATCGTGCTCGTGGACTTCGGTGCCAAGAGCGGCATTTTGCGCGAGCTCAACAAACGGGATTGCGATGTGGTCATCGTGCCGCACGACACGACTGCGGAGGAAATCCGCCGCCTGCATCCCGACGGCATTCAGCTGTCCAACGGTCCCGGGGACCCGAAAGACGTGCCTTACGCGGCGAAAATGATCTCCGAGCTGCTCGGCGAATACCCGATTTTCGGCATCTGCCTGGGCCATCAGCTGTTCGCCCTGGCGTGCGGAGCCGATACGGAAAAGCTGAAATTCGGCCATCGCGGCGGCAACCATCCGGTTAAAGAGCTGGAATCGGGCCGCTGTTACATCACCTCCCAGAACCACGGGTACACGGTAACAGAATCGTCCCTGAACGGAACGGACTTGGAAGTAACGCACATCAACAATAACGACAAAACGGTCGAAGGCTTGAAGCATAAAAAATATCCGGCTTTTTCGGTGCAATATCATCCGGAGGCCGCTCCCGGACCTTACGATAACGGCTACCTGTTCGACCGCTTCATCGAAATGATCCGCGAGCATAAGCGCCTGCATCCGCAAAAGCCCCGTCAGGCCGAACTCATGGCTGCCACGAAAGGAGAACTGTAATCCTATGCCGATCAATAAAGACCTCAAGAAGATACTCGTCATCGGTTCCGGCCCGATCGTTATCGGCCAGGCTGCGGAGTTTGACTATGCCGGGACACAGGCCTGCCAGGCGCTGAAGGAAGAAGGCGTCGAGGTGGTGCTGATCAACAGCAACCCGGCGACCATCATGACGGATACCAACATGGCCGACAAAGTATATATCGAACCGATCACACTTGAGTTCGTGACGCAAATCATCCGCCAGGAGCGCCCGGACGGCCTGCTGCCGACACTGGGCGGGCAAACCGGGCTAAACATGGCCGTCGAATTGGCCCGGGCCGGCGTGCTGGAGCGCGAGAATGTCAAGCTGCTCGGCACGCAGCTGACTTCGATCGAAAAAGCGGAGGACCGCGACCTGTTCCGCGAGCTGATGCGCGAGCTGGAGCAGCCGGTGCCGGAAAGCACGATCATTACCTCGGTCGATGAGGCGCTGAAATTTGCCGCGGAGATCGGTTATCCGGTCATCGTTCGTCCGGCCTACACGCTGGGCGGCACCGGCGGCGGGATTTGCGCCACGGAAGAGGAGCTTAAGGAAACGGTCGCTTCGGGGATTCGCTACAGCCCGATCGGCCAATGTTTAATCGAAAAATCGATCGCCGGCATGAAGGAAATCGAATACGAAGTGATGCGGGATGCGAACGACAACTGCATCGTTGTCTGCAACATGGAGAACTTTGACCCGGTGGGCGTACATACCGGGGACAGCATCGTCGTAGCCCCGAGCCAGACGCTCTCCGACCGCGAGTATCAGATGCTGCGTTCGGCTTCGCTTAAGATCATCCGCGCGCTGAACATCGAAGGCGGGTGCAACGTCCAGTTCGCGCTTGATCCGCAAAGCTTTCAGTACTATGTCATCGAAGTGAACCCGCGGGTCAGCCGCTCCTCGGCGCTCGCCTCCAAAGCAACGGGCTATCCGATCGCCAAAATGGCGGCAAAAATCGCCCTCGGCTATACGCTCGACGAAATCATCAATCCGGTAACGGGGCAGACTTATGCCTGCTTCGAGCCGACGCTCGACTACATCGTCAGCAAAATCCCGCGCTGGCCGTTCGATAAATTCGTCAGCGCCAACCGCAAGCTGGGCACGCAGATGAAAGCGACCGGCGAAGTGATGGCGATCGGGCGGACGTTCGAAGAGTCGATTCACAAAGCGGTCCGCTCGCTGGAAATCGGCACACACCGCTTGTACCTGAAAGGGACGGAAAAGATCGACAACGAGACGTTGAACACCCGGTTGATCAAAGCCGACGACGAGCGCTTGTTTCTGGTCGCCGCAGCGTTCCGCCGCGGCTATAAGCTCCAACAAATCCACGACCTGACGGGAATTGACTGGTGGTTCCTGGACAAAATCGAGCGTTTGGTCGAGTTTGAGAAGCAGATCGCCAGCGAAGAGATTTTATCCTATGAAACCTTGTACGAGGCCAAGCGGCTTGGCTTTACCGACCGGGCGATCGCCGAACTGCGTGCGGCAGGGCAGCCGACGGGCACGCATTTGACCGAAGCCGAGGTCAGCAGCTTCCGCAAAGAGCAGGGCCTCCGGCCGGTATACAAAATGGTGGATACCTGCGCGGCGGAGTTTGAAGCTTCCACGCCATACTACTATTCGACTTATGAAACGGAAAACGAAGTCATCCAATCCGGCAAGGAGAAAATCGTCGTGCTTGGCTCCGGCCCGATCCGGATCGGCCAGGGCATCGAATTCGACTACTCCACGGTGCATGCCGTTTGGGCGATCCAAAAAGCCGGCTATGAAGCGGTTATCATCAACAACAACCCGGAGACGGTGTCCACCGATTTTAACACCTCGGACCGGCTTTATTTCGAGCCGCTGTTTTTTGAAGACGTCATGAACGTCATTGAGCAGGAAAACCCGGTTGGCGTCATCGTCCAGTTCGGCGGCCAAACGGCGATCAACCTGGCGGCGCCGCTGGAGGCGGCCGGTGTGCGTATTCTCGGAACCTCTCTGGCATCGATCGACGAGGCGGAGGACCGCAAAAAGTTCGAAGCGCTGCTCTCCAAGCTGCATATTGCCCAACCTAAGGGCAGCACGGTTACCTCGGTCGAGGAGGCGGTGGGAACCGCGCAAGCGCTCGGTTATCCGGTGCTGGTGCGTCCGTCGTACGTCCTGGGCGGCCGGGCGATGGAAATCGTCTACTCTGACCGTGAGCTGCTTAGATACATGGAGGAAGCGGTCAACATCAACCCGCAGCATCCGGTGCTGATCGACCGCTACATGCTGGGCAAAGAGGTCGAAGTCGACGCGATCTGCGATGGGGAAACAGTGCTGATTCCGGGAATCATGGAGCATATCGAACGCGCCGGCGTGCACTCCGGCGACTCGATCGCGGTGTATCCGCCGCAGCATCTGTCCGCTGAGATGAAAGAGAAAATCGTCGAAATCACGATCAAAATCGCCAGAGAGCTGAAAACGATCGGTCTCGTCAACATTCAGTTCGTTATCTACAAGGACGAAGTGTATGTGATCGAGGTGAACCCGCGGTCTTCGCGGACGGTGCCGTTCCTGAGCAAAGTGACGAACATTCCGATGGCGGGCGTGGCGACGCAGTGCATTCTCGGCACGAAGCTGAGCGATCTCGGCTACAAGGACGGCCTGTGGCCGGAAAGCGATCAGGTGGCCGTGAAGGTGCCGGTGTTCTCCTTCGCCAAGCTGCGCCGGGTCGAGCCGACCCTTGGTCCGGAAATGAAATCGACCGGGGAAGTGATGGGCCGCGATCCGCAGTATGCCAAAGCGCTGTATAAAGGCCTCATCGGAGCCGGGATGAAAATCCCTTCGACCGGTGCGATTATCGCAACCGTAGCGGATAAAGATAAGCAGGAAGCGGTTGAGCTGCTGCGCGGCTTCTATCGCCTGGGCTACAAAATCATCGCCACGGACGGAACGGCTTCCGCGCTGATCGAGGCGGGCATCCATGTGACAACGGTCTACAAGCTGTCGGAGGGCGTGCCGAACATTCTGGACCTGATTCGTAACGGGGAAGCGCACTTCGTCATCAATACGCTGACAAAAGGCAAAGAACCCGAACGCGACGGGTTCCGTATCCGCCGGGAAGCGGTGGAGAACGGCGTTGTCTGCATGACCTCGCTTGATACGGTGCGCGCACTGCTCGAGATGCTGGAGACGATTAACTTCTCCTCCCAAGCGATGCCTTCTTTATAAGAGGTAAGTTCAAAAAGTCCGCTTTTGATCACGAAGTGAATCAAGAAGTAACCAAGGCATCGAATCTTTTGAACACTAACTATTAAGAGGGGTCATTTGGACGGATAATTCGATTACAAAAAATGCTGCGGCTCGGAGGCAACTTGCTTCGGAGCCGCAGGCATGACAGGAGGGTAAGCGGTAATGCGTTCATTTGAACAGGCGGCGGGGCGGCTGATCGTTGCCCTCGATTTTCCTGATGCCGAGCAGGCGAGAAAGCTGCTGAAAGCGTTGGAAGGCATTCCTTGCTATATGAAGGTGGGGCTGCAGCTTTTTTATGCGGCCGGTCCGGATTTTATCCGGGAATTGAAGCAAGCGGGCTACTCGGTTTTTTTGGATGTAAAAATGCACGACATTCCGAACACCGTGAAGGGCGGCGCGAACAGCGTCACCAAGCTGGGTGCGGATATGTTTAACGTCCATGCCGCAGGCGGGGTGAACATGATGAAAGCGGCCAGGGAAGGAGCTCTTGCCGCCCTGGAGAGTGACGCGTCCTTGGCCATGCCGCGGATCATTGCGGTGACGCAGCTGACGAGCACAAACCAGGATATGCTCAACCGCGAAATCGGTATTTCGGGAACGGTGGAAGCGTCCGTGGTGCATTATGCGGCGCTGGCCCGGGAAGCCGGCTTGGACGGCGTTGTCGCTTCTCCGTTGGAAGTGCCAGCGGTGAAGGAACGGTGCGGGCAAGCGTTTCTGACCGTAACGCCGGGCATCCGGCCGGCCGGCAGCAAGGCGGATGATCAATCCCGCACCCTCACGCCGGGCGAAGCGATGTCCCAGGGTACGGATTACATCGTCGTCGGGCGTCCGATCACTGCAGCGCCTAATCCCCGCGAAGCGGCGGAGAAAATTATCGAGGAGATGATGTAATCATGGCAAACTCAAATGAGGTGGCGGCTCAGATCGCCGAGAATTTGCTGGAGATCGGAGCGGTGGCGCTTCGGCCGCATCAGCCGTTTACATGGACCTCGGGCATCAAATCGCCGATATACTGTGACAACCGGCTGACGATGTCCTATCCGGCGATCCGCGACCTGATCGCGGAGTCGTTCGCGGCCCTGATTCGCGAAGTTTATCCCGAGGCCGAGGTTATCGCCGGGACGGCGACGGCGGGCATTCCGCACGCCGCGTTTACGGCGCAGAAGCTCGGCCTGCCGATGGCCTATATCCGAGACAAAGCCAAAGGCCACGGCAAAGAGAATCAAATCGAAGGCTTGATTAAACCCGGTCAAAAGGTCGTCGTTATCGAGGATTTGATTTCCACCGGGGGCAGTTCGCTTAAGGCGGCCCTGGCTGTCCGCGAGTCAGGCGCCGAGCCGCTCGCCGTGCTGGCGATCTTCAGCTACCAGTTGGACAAGGCGGTAAACGCATTTGCCGAAGCGGGCATCCCGCTTAAGACATTGTCCAACTATTCGGCGCTGATCGACGTAGCCGTCCGGCGCGGCGACATTAAAGCCGAAGACTTGGAGCTGTTGCAATCATGGCGTAAGGATCCGGCTTCCTTCGGAGCTTAGAAGGGACACAAAAAGCGAAACTTTTGCCAAAATGCAAAAGTTTCGCTTTTTTAAGGTCTCAAACCGGCTTGTTGAGGGGCCGAATGGCTTATTCAAACGTATACCCTTCGTACTTCTCCGTATTTTTCAAGCCCGTCCACACCTCCGGCGATTCGCCGCCGATGTGCCAATAGGCGAAGCCGGCGACTCCGGATCTCATGCCCATTCGGAATTTTTCCGCTAGCGAGCGTGAATCCTCGAGCCAGATCCGGTGCAGCATGCCGGATTTCCGGTATTCGGCCGTATATTGGGCGGCCGTATCGTTCCATTTGAGCTTCGCCCCGTATTGACGAATCCGGCTGGTTTGCTCCGGTATCGTCAAATCCTCCGAGGATACGGTTGTTCCGCTGCCGTTGATGCTCCAGTCCCGGGTATAAAGCGGCATGCCCAAAATCAATTGGTCAGCCGGCACTTTGGCCAGCAGTTCGCCGAGCCGCTTTTGCACCCAGTTCAAGGAAGCGACCGAACCGGCCGTTGAGCCGCTCCAATGCTCATCATAGGCCATCAGGACGATGTAATCCGCACTTTTGGCCAGCTGCGCATAATTGTAGGCGTCCGACCAATCGTTGCCCAAATCGGGTGGCAGATCGACGGACAAGACGGCGGAAACGCTGTCCAGCTCCTTGGCCAGCTTGGCGACAAAATTGGTAAATAAGTCCCGGTCGGAAGCTTGCACATTTTCAAAATCGAGATTGATGCCTTGCAGCCCGTATTTGCTTACATACGATTTCAAATCTTGAATCACCGCCGCGGATAAGGATGAAGAGGAAAGCAGTTTATGCGTCGTTTCCTGGTCAAAACGGTTGCCCGCCATGGCCCAAACCTGTTTTCCGTTGTTTTTGGCCCATGTGACCAGGGAAGGATCTGTGGAATCGGAGATTTTCCCGGTGCTCTCCAAAAAGTACCATCTTGGCGACAGCACGTTGACGCTGGATTTCTGCACGGACTTCCGATAGTCTTCGGTTGTTTGGCCGAACTGCCAGCCGATTTGAATCACCTGCTTTCCGGATGCGGCTATCGCGTCCGGGAACATTTTGCCCTGCAGCAACCGATCCAGAATGACGGCGGTTTCCTGCCGGGTTATCGCCCGATTCGGATAAAATTTCCCGTCGCTGCCTTCCATCAGACCTAGCGCCGAAACGGCGCTTATGTAAGGGCGGGCCCACAGTGCGGCGCTGGCGTCATCCTTATACCGGGAAGCTGCCGTCACACCCGTCTTTTGCTTTAGGGCTCTGACGAGCCAAGCCGCGGCTTCCTGCCGGGTAATCGGTTGATTCGGCTTGAAGATGCCTCCCCCCAGCCCTTCCGTTAGCCCCAGTTCGGTTGCAGCCTGAATCGTGCCATAGTACCATGCCGAACGATCAACGTCGGTATAAGCCGGGAGGGCCGAGGACACGGGTACCAGATGCAGGATGCGGGTCAGGGTGGTCATAAATTCCGCGCGGGTAATCGCACGTGCAGGAGAAAATTCGCTTGGGGATGTTCCTTTCATGGTATTGCTTTCATTTAAACGCACGATCGCCTCTTTGGCGTAGCTGCCGTTTATGTCGTTATAGGGCAGCAACTCGGCGGACACCGGCAACTGATCAACGCCGGGGGCGGTCAAAATCAGAGATGCCAGCAGGAGCGCAGATAATATTTTTTTCATGAAGTAGGACTCCTTGCCTAAATTAGTAGAAATCCCCTTTATTTTAACAGACTTATAGATTACGATCAGTGTAAAAAATATGGAAATCCGCGGCTAAAAAATATCAAATCCGTAAAAAATGTTGTAACTTTTTGGCATAACATTTCGTTTATAATGCTAGACGTAGAGCATTCATAGACAAGGTTATTTCGTGAGCCAGAGGGGGAGCAGCAAATTGAAAAAATGGGAGAACGATACAAGATGAAGCTTTGGCTCCGCAAGCGAGAGAAAATGGTAGATAAGCCGGAAGCAGAGGTGCGGATTCCGGCGGATGGCGGGGATTTGCCGGAGCTTTCCGAGGGGACGTCCGAACTGGAGAAGCTTGAGGCCGCGGCCGTTATAGAGAAAAGCGATGCACCTAAGCAAGAAATGGAGAAGGGCCCCCTGCTGACGGTAAAGGATGTTCGCAGGTCTTTTCCGGTTGGCGGGGGAGAAATTCAGGTGTTGAAAGGGATCAACATGGAAGTCCTTCCCGGCCAGCTTGTCATGCTCAAAGGGAGATCCGGTTCGGGGAAAACGACGCTGCTCAACATGCTGGGCGGGCTCGATCAACCGACGTCGGGGGAGATTTTTTTCCGCGACCAGCCCTTGCACCGGTTAAGCGACGACAAGCGAACGGTGCTGCGGCGGGATCAAATCGGCTTCATATTTCAGGCCTACGCGCTGCTGCCGCTGCTTTCTGCGTGGGAGAATGTGGAGCTGTCTTTGCGCATGGCCGGGGTGCCGACGCAGGAATGGAAACCGCGCGTAACCCATTGCCTGGAGATGGTCGGGCTTGGCAAACGGATGTTTCACCGGCCGTTCGAAATGTCGGGCGGGGAGCAGCAGCGGGTGGCCATCGCCAAAGCGATCGCCCATCGGCCCAAACTACTGCTGGCGGACGAACCGACGGCGAATCTGGATTCGCAAATGGGCGCGCAAATCATGGCCGTTTTTAAAAACATCATACATACGGAGCGTGTGACGATTTGCATGACGACACACGATCCTACAATCTTGGAGGTCGCAGACCATGTTTACGAAATGGTGGATGGAAAATTTATTAGTTAAAGGAGGGAAGTTTTCCCGGTCACTGGGCTTGCTTGTGATTTGCTTGGCGTTTCTCGCCGCATCCGGCTGTGCCTTGCTTCCGAACGAAGACGAGGAAGAAGATATTCCCGTCATTACGCCGCCGACGATTTCGAAGAAACCGGAGTACGAAGTGAAGAAGGGACCGATCGTGATTGACGTGAGCGCGGTCGGGAAGATCATGAGCCAGCGAGAAGAACCGCTGTTCTTTACGAAAGGCGATTTGCATATCAAAAATGTGCTGGTCAAAGCCGGGGATAAGGTGAAGCAGGGAGATCCGCTTATCGAGCTGGACGTGGAGGAACTGCAGAAGGATCTGCGCAAGAAGAAGCTGGAATTCCGCAAGCAGGAAATTCAAATGAAGGAGCTTCTCCGCACGAAGGACGAGAAGGAACCGATTGAATTCGAAGAGGCTTCGATTGTTTTTGAAGAAGCGCGGCAGGACCTTGCGGATTTGGAGAAGACGATCGCGGACGGGACGCTCCGAGCGCCGTTTTCTGGCACGATCGTGTCCGTCTCGGCCGAAAAAGGCAAGACCATTGAAGCTTACAAAACATTGGCGGTGATTTCGGATACTTCATCACTGGTTGTGGCCGCTTCTTTTGCCAAGGAGGATCTGGAAAAAATCGCGGTCGGTATGGACGCCAAAGTCGATATTAACGCCGCCGGTGTATACAACGGCAAGGTCAAGGTGATGCCGGTCAACACCAATTCTTCGGATAACGATAACAATAATGGCAACCAGCCGGAAAAGGACTCGATCGACAAATACGTGATCGTGCAGTTGGACAAATGGCCTAAAGGCATCGAGCGGGGCAGACCGCTCAGCGTTTCCATTGTCACCGAACGCAAGGAAAACGCCGTGCTCATTCCGATTTCCGCCCTGCGCACGATCGGTTCTCGTACCTATGTACAGGTCGTCGAAGAGGACGGCAGCAAACGCGAAGCCGACGTTGAAGTTGGCCTGCAGACTTCGACCGACATAGAAATCGTTAAAGGGCTTACGCCGGGGCAGAAAGTAGTGGGTCGTTAATGGGTGTACCTTTATTGCGCTTACTGTTCCGCAAAATGTGGAACACGAAATGGCTGACGTTCAGTACGCTGCTTGGCCTTATCGTCGCTGTCTCGTTTACCGTCAGCATTCCGATGTATTCGGACGGTTCGCTGAAGCGGGTCGTTTCGAGTACATTAAAAAGCGAAAGCGAAGGACTTCCCGCAGGTTCCCTGATCATGAGCTACCAGGCGCCGGGGGGAACGAAAACGGATATCGGCGGTTTAAAGGCCGTGGACGAATATATTGTAAACGAGGTGCCGAAGGAAATCGGCTTTCCTCATGAAACCTATGTCAATACGCGTTCGATCCGGAGCACGGAGGTGTACCCGGTCGACCCGACCAAGGTCGATGCGAGCCGTACGCGAACGATGACGGTCTCCTCGATGAGCGGGCTCCAGGATCATATCGAGCTGTCCGGGGGGAAGCTGTTTTCGGAAAAGGCCAGCGGAGATACGATCGAGGCGCTGATGCTGGAAGAGGCGATGTACCGCCAGGACCTGCACGTCGGCGACATTATAGAGTATCCTGTAAGCGGCGGTTCGGGTAAAACGCTTAAAGTGAAAATCGTCGGCGTGTTTAAGCCGAAAAACGAAAACGATCCCTATTGGTACCAGGGCTTTGAGGGGATGATGAACAGTTTCTATATCCCTGAGAAAGCATTGAACGAAGATCTGCTGCAGCGCTTGTCGATTCCGCTTCACAGTTCGAGCTGGTATTATGCGTTCGATCTCCGGGAGGTTAAAACGAGCCAACTGTCGCCGCTCGCAGGTACGCTGGAGCGTTTGAACATTGTACTCTACCAGAAACTGAAGGATACGAAGGTCGACGTCTCGTTCGGCAGCCTGTTGAACGATTTCCGGAAGCAAAGCCTGCAAATGCAGACGCTGCTGTTCACGCTGGCGGCGCCGATGATCGCCATGGTGTTCTATTATATCGTGATGAACGCCCGCCAGGCTCTCGACAAGCAGCAAAGCGACATCGCTGTTCTGCGCAGCCGGGGAGCGTCGACAAAGCAAATCGTCTTCATTTATTTGCTGGAGAGCTTGATTCTAGGTGTCGTAGCGCTGATCCTGGGACCGCTGTTGGGCTGGTTTATGTCCAAATCGATCGGGGCAGCCGACGGATTTTTGACATTCGTCAACCGCAAATCGATTCCGGTCGGCTTTAATTTCGATGCGCTTGTGTTGGGAGCTTTGGCGGTCGCCATCGCGATCCTGGCGACGCTTCTGCCGGCCATATCTTATGCGCGCTCCTCGATCGTCAAGGCGAAGCAAAAGCAGGCGCGCTCCGACCGGGCGCCTTTCTGGCAGCGCTGGTTCCTGGACATCGTGCTGATGGGGATTTCCGCTTACGGTTATTATTTGTTCCAGGAACGCCAAATGATTACGTTCCAAACCGGGATGACCACGGATGAGCTTCAAGTTCAGCCGTTCCTGTTTTTCGTCCCGGCGCTGGCCATCTTTTCGATCGGTTTGTTTTTCCTGCGCGTATTTCCTTGGTTGCTCAAGCTGATCGGCTGGCTCGGAAAAAAATGGCTGCCCGTACCTTATTATCTAAGTTTGACCCAACTGTCCCGTTCATCGTTGTCGTATTATCCGCTGATGATTTTGCTGGTGTTGACGCTCGGGCTGGGCGTATACAATGCTTCCGCCGCGCGGACGATCGATCTGAACTCAACGGAGCGGACGCTCTACAAGTACGGAGCGGATGTAATTATGAAGACGGTATGGGAAGGATCGGCGGAAATTAAACGGCCATCGCAAGGCGGCTCAGGCCAGGGGCAAGGCCAAGGGCAGGGCGGAGGTTCCGGCCAGCCGGGGAATCCGGGGGCGCCGGGCGGAGGCGGTGCGGGCGGCGGACAAAACCAGAGACCAACCAAGCTGATCTATGCATCGGAACCGCCGTTTGAAATTTTCCGGCAGTTGGATGGCGTCGAACATGCGGCACGCGTCCTGCAAACGAAAGGAAACATCATCATTTCCGGGCGGTCGGCAGGGCAAGGCAACGTCATGGGCATCGACAATGTCGATTTTGCCAAGGTTGCCTGGTTCCGGGACGATCTGTTCCCGGCGCATCCGTACAATTATTTGAATTTTCTGGGCATGAACGAAAGTGCGGCTTTGGTGCCGTCCAATCTGGCCGAGAAATACAAGCTGAAGCTGGGGGATGTATTCACCGTTTCGCTTAACGATCAGACGGTGGAATTCGCTGTGTACGGCATCATCCCGTATTGGCCCAGCCAATATCCGGATCAGACGCCGTTCATCATCGCCAACCTCGATTATATTTACGACCAGGTTCCGCTCATTCCTTACGAGGTTTGGCTGAAGATGAAGCCAGGCGCCAAGGTGGCGCCACTCGTTCCGAAGCTGGCCGAAAAGGGCATCGACTTGTATTCGGTAGCCGATGTACGCAGCGAATTGGCGGCACAGAGCAAGCATCCGACCCGTGGCGGCGTGTTCGGCATTTTGAGCCTGGGCTTCCTCGTTTCGGTCATTGTCTCGCTGATCGGATACGTGCTGTATTGGTTCTTTAATTTATCCGGCCGGGTCGTGCAGTTCGGGATATTGCGGGCGATGGGCTTGTCGCGCAAGCAACTGACGTTTATGCTGCTGACCGAGCAAATTTTGACAGCGGGTTTGTCGATTGTGCTCGGCATCGTCATCGGGAAATTCGCCGGCAGACTGTACTTGCCGTTCCTGCAAACCGCCGATAACGTAACCACCCAGGTTCCACCGTTCCGGATCGTGTTTGACTCGCAGGATACGCTGCAGCTATACGTAGTCGTGCTGGTGATGCTGCTGCTTGGAGCCGGCCTGCTGCTGTGGCAAATCCGGCGGCTGCGCGTGCATCAAGCCGTGAAAATGGGAGAGGAGCGGTAGCCGATGATACACTGCGAGGGATTGGTCAAAATTTTTAAATCCGAGGACATCGAAGTCGTGGCGCTTCAGGGTCTTAACTTGACCGTGGAGCAGGGCGAAATGATGGCCATTATCGGGAACAGCGGCAGCGGCAAATCGACTCTGCTGAACATGCTGGGCGGCCTTGACCGGCCTTCGGCCGGCCAGGTGTCGGTCGGAGGCTGGGATCTGCTGAAGATCCGCGACGACCAGCTGGTGGAGTATAAGCGCAGTACGGTAGGTTTTGTATGGCAAAACAATGCGCGCAATCTGCTGCCTTATTTAACGGCGCTGGAAAACGTCGAGATGCCGATGCTGCTGACCGGCAAGCTGGATCGCAATTATGCCAAGGAACTGCTGGAGCGGGTCGGACTTAAGCACCGGATGCACAACAAGCTCCACCAGCTTTCCGGCGGGGAGCAGCAGCGGGTGGCGATCGCCATCTCGCTTTCGAACCGTCCGAAGCTGCTGCTTGCCGATGAACCGACCGGATCGGTGGATACGGCCACGTCCGATCAAATCATGCAAATTTTTCGTCAGGTAAACCGGGAGCTCGGGATCACGGTCGTTATCGTTACGCATGATTTGACGCTAGCGGGTAAAGTGGACCGCGTCGTGGCGATCCGCGACGGTTTAACGAGCACTGAGTTTTTGAAACGAAATCCGAACCTCGATTTGGCCGCTGCGGAAGGCTTGGGCGGCGGACTGCAGGAGGTGCACGAAGCGTTTGTGGTGGTCGACCGTGTCGGGCGTCTTCAGGTGCCAAAGGAATATCTGGAGGCCGTCGGTATCGGCGGGCGAGCCAGCATGGAATTTGACGGAGAAAAAATCATCATCACAGCACCAAAATCATTAGAGGGGGATCAATAAAATGGGCATGAAGAGAGGGAATTTTCGCAAAATTACGACGGTGCTGCTGACCGCAACGCTTACGCTTGGATTGCTCGCCGGCTGCAATGGAAGCAAAGGCGCCGACAAGGAGCAGGAGAAGGTGCTGCGGATCGGCGTACTGTCCGGGGGATACGACGATTCGTATTTCCGCCAGCAGTATACCGACGTCTATGAATTTACGCATCAGAATATCCGGATCGAGATCGTTCCGGCCATTGATCAGAGCCAATACCGCTATTCCGACGGCTCGGAAGGGGATCAGCAGCCGGACAACCTGGAAAGTATGAAAAAGATTATGACCGGTGGCAATCCGGTCGACATCGTCGTTACGGATACGAGCGTGCTGAATCAGTTGATCCAGGAAAATATGCTCAAGCAGCTGGATCCGATGATGCAGGAAGATAAATTCGACACGTCGGATTTCGTTCCGGCGGTCATCGACGGCATCAAGGATTTGGGGGACGGAAAATTGTACGGGTTAACCCCATCCTTCTCTTCTTCAGCCCTTTTTTACAATAAAAAAATATTCAGCGATGCCGGCGTCGAACCTCCGACGGATAAAATGACATGGGACGATATTTTCAACCTGGCCCGCCGGGTGTCCAAAGGGGAAGGTAAAGACCGGATCTATGGCTTCTCCTTCAACCGGTACCAGGGTAACGATCCGTTTTACGCTATGCAGTATAACTACGTGAACGCTTTGCAGCTCAAAACATATGACAATAAGGCAGAAACGATGACGGTTAACTCGCCGCAGTGGATCGAGGTTTGGAAAACGATGGCAAATCTGGTCAAGGATAAAATCATTCCGGACTCCTCGGCGGGGATGTCGGATGACGCCATGGACCAATGGACGCCGATTAGCGGCGATTTGTTCCTGTCCGGCAAAGTTGCCATGACGATTGACGAAAGCTATTATATTAACGAAATTGCTGATGCGAATAACAATGCCGCCAAGATCAAAAATTACAAACCGGTGGACTGGGATGTCGTTACCGTGCCGGTGCATCCCGAAAAACCGGATGTCGGCGGCAATATTTGGCTGACCAATACCTTCGCCATTAACAATGCGGCGCCGAATCCGGAAACCGCCTGGGATTTCATTAAATTTATCAATAGCGAGGATTGGGCGAAACTGAAATCCCGCGGCAATTCCTACGAGATGGTGGCACGGAAATCGTATATTGAGCCGGTACAAGGATTGGATTACAATATTCAGGCGTTTTATTTGCTTAAGCCTACGCCGCCAACGGATCCGAAAGACGAGAAATTGCTCATCGAAAAACCGGGTCTTTACAACGTAACCAGTGTCGGACGCAATTACTACCAGGAAGTGCTGGAGAACAAAAAAACGCCGGAAGAAGCGCTTAAGGAATGGGAAGAGAAGGGGAACAAGATGCTGCTGGAGATCAAAAACAACCCGAAAACCCAATTCCAGGAGGACGGTACGCCGTATGTACCGGACGAAAGCGGAACTTCCGGAGTCAAATATTAAGCTTAAGCAAAATTTACTAAACCCTAAAAAAGCCGCCGGAATCATTCCGGTGGCTTTTTTAGGTTGTTCCTGGGCATTCTATAGGCAGGGGAAGGATGTACGAAAAAACGAAAGGATGGACCGACAAGCCATGCGTTGGGTATATTTCAATAAGTTGTACAGAACGAAGTTCCAAGCTGGCTGCCTGGCTCGCAGGCTCGAGCAGGACGGCTGGATTTACGGCTTCGACGACATGCGCGAAATAGAAATTTTCCGCTCTCGAAAAGGAAAATACGGCGTCCGTTTTATCCCGTGATTAAACCTGTCACAAAAAGGCCGTGGGAACTCGTTATAGTGAATAGGAGCGGATTTTTGCAAGGCGAAGATGGAAGTTGATGATAAGGGAGAGGAGTTTGCAATTGAATAGCGGTTTTTGGGGAAAAAGGTTGTGGGCTGTTATAGCCATGTCAATTCTGATCGCATCTCTTTTCGTGGGCTGTACTTCAGCTAGGCCCGCCTATGATGAACAGAGGGTATTACGGATCGGGATGATCTACGGAAGTGGGGATGAGTCCAATTTCCGGCAGCAATATGTGGATGCCTTTGAGGTGACTCATCCTGGCCTTACCACAGAAGTGGTTCCGGCCATTTATGGAGGTACATATGGGAGAAATGTGGCTCGGGAAGAAAGCCAGGATATTGTAGAAAGCCTGAAAAAAATCATGACCGGCGACAGCCCGGTGGATGTGGTCATCGTCAGCGACGAGGCCCTTACGAGATTGGTGCGGGAAAACCTGGTTAAACCGTTGGATCCGCTCATTCAAAAGGATAAATTCGATACCTCCGGCACCGTTCCCGCCGTGTTGGAAGGAGCCAAGGCTATTGGAGACCAGCACATTTACGGATTAAGTCCGACGTTTTCGGCTTCGGCGCTGTTTTATAATAAGAAAATTTTTCAGGAAGCCGGGGTGGAACCGCCGACCGACAATATGACCTGGGATGAGGTGTTTAATCTCGCCCGCCGCGTGGCTAGAGGAGAGGGGCAGAAGCGGATTTACGGCATTTCCTTTACGCAATGGCGCGACGGCCAAGGGCCGTTTAGTTACATGGTCTCGGATTACGCCGCTCCACTTCAACTCAAGCTCGTTGATGAGCAGACGGGGAAGATGGCCGTTAATTCACCGCAATGGGAAAAGGTCTTGACCACCATCAGTCAGTTGGTGACCGATAAGGTGTTATTCGGGGGCTATGAAGGTCAGTATATTGAACAGGCGCCTACATATGATACAGACCTCTTTATCTCGGGCGATACGGCCATGCTGGTGGCCGATTACAGCTATGTGGGCCAATTGAGAGACGCGGCTGAATTCGAGAAGAATAATAACAGTTCTTCTAAAATAGACTGGGACGTAGCGGCCCTTCCAGTGCATCCGGAGGCGCCGGAAACCGGCGGCATGGAATTGAGCAGCCTTACAGCGATTAACAGCGCCGCCCAAAATCCAGAGGACGCCTGGGAATTTGTCAAATTTCTAAACGGCGATGACTACGCCAAGATCAGATCGCATAGCGGCTCCGATCTCGTCGCCCGGGAGAAATATATTCGTCCCCAAGGCGGGCTGGACTATCATATCGAGGCCTTTTACGCGCGGAAACCGATTCCGCCGGCCGTTTCGGAGGAGCTCCTGATGCATAGTAAAGAGTTTACGTTGCTGCTCTTCGATGTGGAGATGTTGGGCGAGACTTTTTTCGGGAAAGTCGTGCAAGACCAAGCGACGCCTAAAGAAGCACTGGAGGAATGGGAACAGGCAGGAAATGAAATGCTGGCCAAATTAAAAAAGGAACCTTAGAGTGGAGAAGGAATGTAGAAACATGGGGATGATGGGCGGTTTTTTCCTCCCATTCCCCCTTGACATCCACCTGACTTATATTGTATATTAATTAAGTCGCTATTTTAATGACGCGGGGTGGAGCAGCCCGGTAGCTCGTCGGGCTCATAACCCGAAGGCCGCAGGTTCAAATCCTGCCCCCGCAATTGTTGTGGTCGGGCCCTTAGCTCAGTTGGTTAGAGCGGTCGGCTCATAACCGATTGGTCACAGGTTCGAGTCCTGTAGGGCCCATATGAAGCACCCCTCTTGCGCTGCAAGGGGGGTGCTTGTCTTTCCAGCGTACCTTATTTTTTCAGAACGTTCAGGGCGGATCTTAATTTTTTGGCGAAAACGATAGGATTTTCGATGGTTTCAAGGTGAAGATAGATCAATCTTGGCTTTTCAAATTAATCTATCGTGGATATGATGGGAGAGGCGAGATTTGTGGAAATTAAGTTGGACGATTTAAATGGGCCGGAAATTAAGGCGTTGATCGGGGAGCACTTGGCGAACATGGCGGAAACCTCACCTCCGGAAAGCATTCATGCTCTTGATCTGGAAGGCCTGAAAAAGCCGGACATTACGTTTTGGAGCGCGTGGGAGCAAGGGGTATTGGCGGGTTGCGGCGCATTGAAGGAGCTTGACCCGGAGCATGGGGAAGTAAAGTCGATGCGAACGGCATCGTCCCACCGGAGAAAAGGCGTCGCCAGGGCTGTGCTGGCCCATATCGTGGAAGAGGCCAGACGGCGAGGCTACCGGCGGTTAAGCCTGGAGACAGGCTCGATGGACGCTTTTAAACCGGCCAGAACCATGTATGAAAGCTTCGGATTTGCATACTGCAGTCCATTTGCGGATTACAAAGAGGATCCGAACAGCGTTTTTATGACCAAAGAATTGTAACGTACATGGTTTAATGCGATTAACGCCGCTTCGGCCGCTTGCCGATCTTAGCGGTGTTTTTTGCGTTTTTTATGAAAAAAAGAAAAATAAAGGGAGCCGCCAAAGCGACTCCCCCCTGAATCATTTGCTTTGCTGTTCTAAGATTAAACGATGATACTCGTTCAACAGCTCATCCAGTCGTTGGCTTACGATGATAAGCTCCCGGTCGGCCAGACGTTTGCACGCCGCTAGTTTGTTTAATTCCAACCGGAGTTCTTCAATTTTTAGAATCAGCTCCAAAGCGAACAACTCCTAGATTTTAAATATCTATGTAATACGTCCGCTGTGCACTGGCGACCGTCAGGCGGAATCCCACTTTATATCTGTTCCGCACCAGGCTAAAGTGGTAGTAATACATTCTATGTCTGAATTTGTAAATCCTCCCTCGGAGGCCAGAAACATTTGCAAAAAAATGTCGAAGGCCTATAAAATAATAGTTATCGATATAACGGTACCGATTGTCTTGACGAAACGATAGCCTGCTTGGTGGCGGAAGGGCGGGCGATGACCGTTTAACCGGAACAGTAATTTATGGATAAAATGATGCATCAATAAAACCGAAGAAGGCCGCTGCCTCCGGCAGTCTTATAACGGCGATTATTTTTCAAACGGAATAATCCGGGTAACGTGTGAAATTTCGTCCAGCTTGACCCACACAGCCCCTTCCATAGTGCGGAGTTGAACTCTGTCGGGGGCCGACCCCCATTTTGGCAAGCCGGTCATCATATGTCCGTTTTCCAGTTTCACAACGACCTGGTGCCCCAGCGTGACGGCGATTTTCAGTTCATGCATGCTTACACCTTCCTCTTGTAATGGCAGCTGGAAATCCATCAAATTTAATTTACAATAAATCTCCTTATAATTGTTTATCGGTTGAAAGGCGCAACATGTTGAATTTATACGAAGATCTGTTTATAATTTGAAATGCGGGATTTTCAGGTCGACGTGATCTGACACGTCCTGATATTTTTGCCGGGGTGGCGGAATAGGCAGACGCACAGGACTTAAAATCCTGGGGGTGGTGACACCCGTACGGGTTCGATTCCCGTCCTCGGCATGGTTTATAAAGGAACGCAGGACTTTCGCAGGCAGTGCGGATACCATGCGTTTTTTTGTTGGCTTGGTACCAAATCGAAGGGCTGCATCCATGTAGATAAATATAGCGTTTATAATATAGTTAACAGCGGAATTGGCTTGGATCGAAAGCAGGTTTGGTTGAGTGACCGGATCAACGATAACTATACGGATTCCGGTGAATTCTCAACCCAATCGGGTAGATTTGGTAGCAACAGTGGGGGTTCGTGGGATTACCGGGATTGCGCAAATTCTTTTTAGAATTTTCCGCGATGGCAAAGAGATCTTCAACACGCAACAAGGCATCGAATCTGCCGCTTCTGAACAAAATTACGCGGTTACATTCCAGGCGGAAGACAGAAATGTAAGAGCGGGTGCTCATGTTTACACGGTCACAGCGGAAAATCTCACTGCAAATACAAAAGCCGCTGTTGTTGGACCTGTCTCGTTTAGCGGCTTAGCCGTTAAAACGAGAAACTGATCGTAAAAAACAGCTCATTTCTCGTGGAAAATGGGCTGTTTTTTCAATGTGAGGATGCCGTTCTTTCTCCTGTGATCGTCGAATTTTGTCGCAACGGAAAAAATGCTCATTTTTTTAATAGGACAAAGGGCTTATTTTCGCTGAAAAACGTTACGAAATATCTACCAAATGTCGATATAAATACATAGGCCTGGAAAAAGGTTCCTCTATCTGAAGAATAAGATTAAAGGAGAGAAATGCATGGTTGTTAAAAGGAAGATGACGAAGTGGTTCCTCGTTTTGGCGCTGCTCCTGACTGCGGTATTTCCGACCGGCGTTTTTGCAGCCACCGGCGATGTCAACGCGATCTCCATTGACGGGGAGAATACGACGGTTGAGCTGAAAGTCGGAAGTTCCAAGCAGTTGAAGGTATGGGCTACGATCGAAGGTTCGACGACCAAAAAAGATGTAACCGGAGTTGTTACCTGGACATCTTCGGAAAATATCCTGAGCTTGAACAACGGGTTGGTAACTCCGTTCAAGAGCGGGACGACGCTCGTTCAAGCCAGCTATCATGGCTCCGTTTCGATGATTACGATTAAAGCGGTAGATACATATTCGAAATTATCGCTGGAATATAAACAGGATGGAAAATACAGCCTGGACAGCGACGGGGACGTTCTGAAGGTCAAAGCGCTAGCGCTTAACGACAACAGCGCCGTCGATCCTAGGGATGTGACCGAAGATGCGGATTGGAGCTCTTCCAATACGAGCGTACTAACCATCGAGAAAGGCGTTATTAAGATCGTCGGCGAAGGGAAAGCGACGATCAAGGCGCAGTATTCCGGCATGACCGCTTCCTTCGAAGCGACGGTAAGTTCCCCTTATGCTGGCTTGAAGCTATATCGGGCTGCGGGTGGAACCGAAATCGGGGAAAACGAAGATCTGGAACTGATTGTTGCCGACAACAAAATCGAGCTGTTGGCGAAAACGGTGCTGGCCAGCGACAAGTCTGCGTCCGATGTATCGAAGAAAGCGACCTGGTCCTCCTCGGACACCAGCGTGGCCACCGTGGACGATGGAACCGTCGAAATCATTTCCATGGGCAAAACGACAATTACGGCTAGCTATATGGGACAAACGGCCTCTGTGGACATTTATGTCCGGGCGCCGCATGAAGCGATCTTGTTCACTCCTTCTTCCGATCCGCTCCTGTTTGTCGGCGAAACGCTGCAGATAACTGCTGGAATAAGGGTAGCGGCCAACGAAACGACGGATGTCAGCAACTCGGCTGAGTGGAGTTCCTCCAATAAATTGATCGCCACCGTGGACAGTAACGGTCAGGTTACGGCCAAGTCGGCCGGTTCGACCACGATCAAAGCGAAATATCAAGGCGTTAGCAAAAGCTTGACGGTAACGGTTCATCCAACCATTACTAAGCTGGAAGCCGAGAAGACCGAAATGGAGCTGCTGCGGGGCGAATCCGCGAGTTTGCCGGACGTGAAGGCGACAAAGGTCGATGGCGACAAAGTGAATTTCAACAATAAAATCGTCTGGTCTTCCGATAATGAAGAGGTCGTAACCATTGAAAACGGCAAGATCGTCGCCAAAGACAGCAATGATTTGAAGCTATCCGCAACGGTCACGATTACGGGCAAACTCGAGGATATCGGATCGGGCTTAACTCCGAACGCGGCATTCCCAATCCGGGGAACGCAGGATGGCGTAGTCACCGTCAAGGTTACAGTGAAGGAAAAAGTGCTCACGCTGATTTCGGAAGAAGAGAAGATGAGCATTGTGATGGGCGATGAAACAAGCCTTCCGAAGATAACGGCCGTTTTTGAGAACGGGGAAGAAGTGGTCGATCCGTCCGAAATTGACTGGAGCGTGACGGGGACAAACGCGGTGCTCAAAACGTCGGGCAGCGGAAAGAAAATCAAAGGCTTGACGAAAGGATCGGCTACGTTAAAAGGAACTTATTCCAACAAAACGATCAGCATTCCGGTAACGATCGAGAAGAAGATTTCCAAAATCGTGGTTGAGCCGCAATCGGTCGAATTGAACCTGAAAAAATCAAAATCGATTAAAGTAACGGGCTATTACACGGACGGCACGAAGATCAACCTGTCGAGCAAAATGGACTGGAAATCTTCGGACGAAAAAGTTGCCACGATCCCCAGCAGTTCGGTAAAAGCGGTCGCTGTCGGTACGGCAACGTTGACCAGCTCTTACCAGGGTAATGATGTCAGCGTTAAAGTTAGCGTCGTACCGAAGCTGAAGAAGCTTTACGTGGACGAGAAGCGGCTGGCATTGTCCCCGGGAGCGGTGAAATCGGTTGTTGTCACCGCAGAATACGATACGGGTGAAACGGTTGTGGTCACCTCAAGCGCAACCTGGACCAGCTCCAAGCCTTCCGTAGCCAAAGTGACGGCCGGGAAAATCGAAGCCGTGGCCAAAGGCAGCTCTTCGATCAAAGCGAAGTACGGCGGCAAAACGGTGACGGTTTCCGTGTCCGTTAAAGTCGAGAAAGCCAAGAAATAATTTGGATTTGTGCAATTGCGAGAGACTGCCTTGCATGGCTGATGCAGGGCGGTCTCTTTTTTAATTAAAATCTTTCATTATTAGATTGATTTCGGGTTGCTCGTTAACGTATAATTGGAACAAATGTTCTGATGAACTTTACATACTGCTTCTAGGTTGAAGAGAAAAGGACGACATCGATGATCAGACTTAAAAAGTTACGAACGCAACGTAAGAAAGGCTTCTTTGATGGCGGAGTGGTTAGGGCGTTCATCGGTTTGATGTGCCTCGGTGTGATTTGCACTTTGCTTTCCGGCTGTGCGTTAAACGAATTTGAGCCGGTCGAAACGGCGGGTCAGCAGAATGAGGAGCCGCTTTATTCTTTCGCAGACGGCGAATCCGCCCATTCACTGCGGGTTATTTTTCTGGATGTGGGGCAAGGGGCTTCGCAACTGCTGATTAGCCCGTCCGGCAAAACGATGCTGATCGATGCCGGAAACAACAGCGAGGAGCAGAACATGCTCGATTATTTGCGGGAATACGGGGTCACCCGGCTGGATATCGTCATCGGCTCCCATCCGGACGCGGATCATATCGGCGGTTTGGACCGCGTCATTGAGAACGTTGATGTCGGACAGATCTATATGCCCAAGGTTTCGTCCAACACCAAAACCTTCGAATCTTTGCTGCGGGCGATCCGCGCAAAAGGACTTAAGGTCAAAACCGCCAAAGTCGGGCTGGCACTGGATTGGGATGAACAAGTTCGCGTGGACATGATCGCCCCTGTCACGATGACGGACGACAACAATAATATGAGCGCGGTCGTGAAGGTGAGCTACGGCGATACTTCTTTTTTGCTGACGGCGGATGCGGAGCGGGAAAGCGAGCAGGCGATGATCGACTCCGGGGCCGATCTTCGTGCCGATGTTTTGCTGGTGGGGCACCATGGCTCCAAATCGTCCACCTCGCAGCGTTTTCTGGATCGGGTTCGGCCGGAGTACGCGGTGATTCAGGTGGGGGACAACTCCTACGGGCACCCGACCAAAACCGTGCTTGACCGGTTGGCCAAACAGCGGATTCGCGTGTATCGCAACGATCTTCAGGGGACCGTGGAGATCGATTCCGACGGGCGGGAGCTGCAAATCCTCACGGAAAGGTGAGCAAACATGCTGCATATTGTGGACCGTTTTGAAGGAGAATTTTGTATTATTGAAAGTGACGGGGTGACTCGGGACGTTCCGCGCAAGCTGGTTGATCCCGGCGTCAAACCGGGGGATGTCGTGGAATGGACCGGCGGGAAATGGGTGGCGAACCGGGAGAAAACCGCCTCCCGCAGCAAAGAAATCAAGTCGCTGATGGATGAGCTGTGGGAAGATTAAATGAAACGAAAAAGCGAGGAGGAATCATGATGTTAACGAGACCGCAAGCGGGGGAATACGCGGAGCATTTTGCCGTATATATCGATAAGGTGCCGGAAGGGGGACTGCTGGAGCTGCTTAAGACGCAGCCCGCGCTCGCTAAGGAAGAATGGGGTTCGCTAACCGAAGAGCAGGGGGATTACCGTTACGCGGAAGGCAAATGGAGCCTGAAGGAAGTGTTGGGCCATATCAGCGATACGGAACGGGTGATGAGCTATCGGCTGCTTAGGATATCGCGCGGTGATGCGACGCCGCTTCCGGGATTTGACGAGGAGTTGTTCGTTAACAGTTCGACTTTTGGCCAGCAGACCGTCTCTGCGTTGCTGCATGATTTTTCCGTCGTACGCGAAGCCACGCTATCGCTGATCCGCCAACTGGATGACGAGGCTTGGCTGCGCCAAGGTACCGCCAGCGGGGTAACGGTATCGGCGAGGGCACTGGCGTATGTGATTGCCGGCCACGCTCATCATCATCTAAGCATGATCCGGGAACGTTATTTGCAGGGGGAATAACGGATCTAGCCTAGCAGAAATCAAAATAAGGGACGGAGCCTTCCTAAACAGGAAGAAGCTCTGTCCCTTTTATGTATGCTGCGGATTATTCGTGCGACATGATGATCTGCAGCTCTCCGCTTAAACGGAAGGGGCCAAATCCGGCCGGAAGGATAAAATGCGCTCCTTTCGCCAAGGCATAGCTTTGATCGCCTGCAGTGAGCGAACCGCTGCCTTCAAGCACGCTGAAGATCGTATATTTCTCGTTCCCCGCGAGCGCAACGTCGCCGGCCACCTCCCATTTCTGCACCGTGAAAAACGGGTTGGAAACAAAAGACGTTACCGTAAGCCCTTCCTGCATAGAGGTATCGTGCGTGATCGGCTGATAGGCTTGCGGCACGCTCGTCACGTCGATGGCTTTTTCCAGGTGGAGCTCCCGGGTATTGCCGTTTTTGTCCTTGCGGTCGTAATCATATACGCGGTACGTCGTGTCCGAGCTTTGCTGCGTCTCCAGCACGACGATGCCTTTGCCCAGGGCGTGGATCGTACCGCTGGGAACGTAAAAGAAGTCGCCCGCTTTAACCGGCACTTTGGTCAACAGTCCGTCCCAATCGCCGTTTTCGATCATCTGCACAAGCTGTTCCTTCGTTTTGGCTTCATGGCCGTAAATAATCGCTGCTCCCGGCTCGGCGTCTACAATGTACCAGCATTCCGTTTTGCCGAGCTCACCGTTTTCATGCTTGCCGGCATATTCGTCATCCGGATGGACCTGCACCGACAAATCGTCGGAGGCGTCGAGAATTTTCGTCAGCAGCGGGAAAACGGCCGATTTCGACTTGAACAGTTCGGGATGCGCCGACCATAGATCCCCCAGCTTCATTCCCTGATAAGGGCCGTTTTTGACCACGCTTTGACCGTTCGGATGCGCCGAAACCGCCCAACATTCACCGGTGTGAGCGTTCGGGATCTCATAGCCGAACAAATCCCGAAGCTTCGTTCCGCCCCAAATGCGTTCTTGAAAAATCGGTTGCAAAAAAATCGGTTCACTCATCTTATCTTTCTCCTTTTTACGCGTAATTCACCTATAACTTGACAAAATTGGCAAAATCGTTTTTTGTAAAGTAATATGCGAGTTAAGTGTATCATGTTTCGAAAGGAATGAAAAACATTCCGACGCTGGTCATTCGCGATTCGGTGAAAGAAAGAAGGAGTGTCCCGAAAGCCAACGGCTGCTCGGGAACACCCCTTCTAATTTGCCGCAGAGCTTATTAAGCCCTGCAAAAGCGTTTATTTGCTGACAGCAGCTTCGTAACGTTTCTCAACGGCAGACCAGTTGATTACGTTAAAGAAAGCGGCGATGTAGTCAGGACGTTTGTTTTGATATTTCAGGTAGTAAGCATGCTCCCATACGTCAAGGCCGAGGATCGGCGTTTTGCCTTCCATCAGCGGGGAATCTTGGTTCGGCAGGCTGTATACGGACAATTTGCCGCTGCCGTCTACCGCGAGGAATGCCCAGCCGCTGCCGAAACGGGTCGTAGCCGCTTTGCTGAAATCCTCTTTGAATTTGTCGAAGCCGCCAAGCTCGTTGTTGATGGCATCAGCCAGTTTGCCGGACGGTTGACCGCCGCCGTTCGGGCCGATCGTTTCCCAGAACAACGAGTGATTGGCATGACCGCCGCCGTTGTTGCGAACTGCGGTACGGATGCTTTCAGGAACGCTGTCCAGATTGGAAATCAGCTCTTCCACGGATTTGGATTGCAGCTCCGAAGCGGACTCCAGAGCGGCGTTCAGGTTCGTTACGTACGTATTATGGTGACGATCGTGGTGAATCATCATCGTTGTTTCATCGATATGAGGTTCCAGTGCGTTGTTGGGGTAAGGCAAAGCAGGTAATTGATGTGCCATGCTAAATCCTTCCTTTCTCCTTATAATATGTAGTTCACTTCCGACAAACCTTATTATAAATCTCTGTTCTGACTTAGTCAACATAAATGTATATTAAGTATGTTAAATCTTTTGCAGGCATTGACAAACCTGACGGCTTTGGTCATAATGAGTGATCGAGCCATATTTTGCAAAGTTTGGGGTGATCCTGCGTGGGACTCGGCATCGTCATCGTCGAAGTATGCGACAGCAACCTAATGAGCGCGCTCGATCTGGAAAATCTGGAGCAGGAGTATCCCGAGATTGCCGTCATGCGGGCGGAATGTCTCAGTTTATGCGGATTATGCCGGCTTAGACCTTATGCCCTGGTCAACGGGAAAAGGGTAGTCGGCAAAACGACGGAAGAGTGCGTTCAATCGGTCAAGCAAGCGATCGAGGATGAATTAAAAGCTTATGATATATAGCAAAGGCAGCCGTCAGGCTGCCTTTAAATTCATGGGGGATCAAAATATGATAGAACAACAATTTGAACAAGTTTACGCCATCATGACGGCTTCTTTTCCGGAGAGTGAACGAAGAACTTATGCCGGGCAAAAGGAGCTGCTGAGCAATCCGTACTACCGCCTCATCACGGAGCCGGATGCCAGCAAACGTCTGGTCGCTTTCCTCGCGGTATGGGAATTTCCTCTGTTTCGGTTTGTGGAGCACCTGGCTGTCGACCCTTCCGTAAGAGGAGGAGGCTTGGGAAAAAAGTTAATGGCTGCTTATCTCGAAAAGACTCAGCCACCCGTTATACTGGAAGTTGAGCCCCCTGTCGCGGACTTGGCGAAGCGGAGGGTCGATTTTTACAAGCGCTTGGGGTTTCACCTTCAACCCTTCGATTATGTGCAGCCTCCGCTTCAGCGAAGCCAGCCTGATTTGCCGCTGAAAATCATGAGTTATCCGGGGCCGCTTACAGAAGCGGAGTTTGCCCGTTATAAAGAAATCCTCTATACGGAGGTATATAAGGTTAATCCCCGGATGTAGCCGATTTGCGCTGGCGGATGACGTAAACGCATTTTTTGCCGTTTTGGGCCAGGCATTCCGTACGCTCGACTTCGGCGTCCAGCAGCGATTCGAACAAATTCAATTCGCAATCGCAGGCATGGTTGTATCGGGAGGCGATTTGCGAGATCGGGCAATTATGCTCCATCAACACGAATTCGCCGTTTTCGTTGCGTTCAAGCTCCGTCATATAGCCGTTGTCGTTTTGAATATCCGATAGCTGTTGCACTTTTTCCGGAAGCGTTTTTCCGTCCATCGCGGCCAGGTATTTGCGGTTTAATTTGTCCCGCCGGCGTTCAAACAGCCGGTCTACCATGTGCCCGCCGCTCTCGTCCTCAAGTTCTTCCAGCAAGTCGAGCGTGAGCGTATGATATTTTTTCGGGAAAAGCCCCTCGGCGATTTCGGTCAGGCCGTATACCGCCGTCGGACGGCCCAGTGTTTGCCGGATCATTTTGGATTCGATCAATCCGTCCCGCTCCATCGTCCCGAGATGGCGGCGTACCGCCATTTCGGTTATTTGCAGCTCGGTTGTGATTTCTTTGGCGCTGAGCGGTCCGGACGTTTTCATCATATGAAGAATCCGCTCGCGAGTGGTAAGTTCTTTGATCTGGTTCACAAAGACACTCCCTTTCGGGTAAATGATCAGCCGCGCTTCACGGCCATGGCCGATTCTTGGCAAGCGTCGGAACAGTAGCCATGGTGCTCCGCCTCGCATTCCTCACAGCAAATGTGCTGCAAGTTGCAGACCGGGCAATTGATGTAACGGTCATGCGAAGTTCCGCAGTGGTAGCAATGGCCAATGACGCGATCTTCCGCAGTCTGGTTGATCGGCACGGAGATCCGTTCGTCGAACACGTAACATTTGCCGTCGAACAGGCGGCCCTGCACTTCAGGGTCTTTTCCGTAGGTGACGATGCCGCCTTCCAACTGGGACACGTCGCCGAAGCCTTCGCTTAGCAGGAAGCCGGTCAGCTTCTCGCAGCGGATGCCACCGGTGCAATACGTTAATATCTTTTTGTCCTTGTAGTTGCTCAGGTTGTTGCGAATCCATTCCGGAAACTCGCGGAAAGACTCGACCTCCGGACGGATCGCTCCACGGAAATGGCCGATATCGTATTCATAGTCGTTGCGTCCATCGAGGACGATAACATCCTCGTTTTGCAGCTGCTCGTAAAATTCGGCGGGTGAGAGCCGTTTGCCGCTGATCCGGTTCGGATCAAGCTCCTGCTCGTAACGGAATGTGACCAGTTCCTTTTTGTGACGGACGAACATTTTTTTGAAGGCATGGCCGTCCACTTCATCGATTTTGAACACGATATCCGAAAATAACGGATTGGCCCGCAAATCCTGCATATAGCGTTCGGTTTGTTGGACTGTCCCGGACAACGTGCCATTAATGCCCTCCGCAGCGATCAGAATGCGCCCCTTGACTCCGAGGTCCTTGCAATACTGCAAGTGCTCGGCGGTAAATTGCTCGGGATCTTCAATGCGAACGAATTTATAAAACAATAAAACACGGTAAACGTGTTGTTCCATGAGTAATCACCTATCTATGTTGGATTCTACTGCATTGTAGTTGAATTTTATAAGCTTAGTCAATATTAAAGTATAGTAAGTATATTAAAGCAGGTCCAGTGGATATTGTATCCTTTCCGGTTAATTCGTGTTTTCAGGTCTTTGGGAGCTGCGTCACGGCGGGTTAAAAACGCAAGAAACGGAGGTCTCTCCCCGAAGAGAAGCCTCCGTTTTTTTGCGTAACCTTTTGCCGGATGTTCATGCGATGACTAGTGGATGACCTTTATGTGGTGATCGGGAGTCACTTTATGGGTAAGCAGCTCGGATACCGTCACAAAGGAATAACCCCTGCTTTTGAGCTCGGGTAAAATGATCTTGAGCGCTTGGGCCGTTTGCGTACTGTTGTGGACATAATCATGCATCAGAATGATATCACCATTGCGAGCATTGTTAACGACTTTGCGTACGATTTTGTTAACGCCCGGCGAGGTCCAGTCCAACGTATCTTGACGCCATGACCAGAGGATCATTTGCAGCCCATTTTTTTTCGAAGCTTCTACGATCTTTTCATCATAGTGCCCTCCTGGGGGGCGGAACAGCACCGGCCTTTGTCCGGTTGCTTCAAAAACCGCTTGCTGGGTCTGACTTAGTTCGGACATGATGGAGCTTGTCGTTATGTTATGAAAGGACGGATGGTGAAAAGAATGGTTCCCGATTTCATGTCCTTTCGCCAGCTCCAACTGCGCGATTTCAGGAAAACGCCTTACCTTGTCGCCTATCACGAAAAAAGTCGCCTTTGCCTGATATTGCTCCAAAATCTGCAGAATTTCCGGAGTCGACCGGCCATCCGGTCCGTCGTCAAAAGTAAAAGCGATAAATTTTTCGTGTGTCGGAACCTCCCAAACGATGTCCCCCCGCTCCTCATAATAGCTTCTTCCTTTGGCTGGAGCATGGGGGGCAGCCTCCGTATAGGGGCTCAAGAGAGAGGTCGTTAAGGCTAAAGCCAAGACAATGCCCAGTTTGTTTTTTAGCATCAGCACTTTGTTCCTCCATTGTTGTCACTTGATATGCAGGCCGAGTTACGCTGCATTTGTACATTATTCGCTTAGTTTGGCTTAAAACAGCAGTTTTATCCTTTAACGGAACGGGCTTTTTGAATAGGCAGGGGGGATACCATCAAATTTTGCAAAAAAAAGAAGATGTCACAAGCCGTATAGAAAAAGAAAATCCGATGCGCCGGCACCGGATCGGTTTACTTGATTCTTTTCAGTTCAGCTTCCTGCTGTATGGAGCGCGTAGATAGCAGCTCGATGATTCTGTGCTGGTTCTCCAGAACTTTTTCCATTCTAATTACCCGCTCATTAGTATCTAACACAGATCTTTTAATTAAGTGTTGATCTTCTTCAATACGGCTAAGACGTTGATCCATTGATTTAAGATGCTGATTTACTTCCTGAAACTGTTTGTCATTCCGATCCAAACGTTCATTAACCGCCTTTAATTCTTCACGGACAACTGATTGCAATAATTGCTTTAACTCATTATCCATAAATACCGCCTTCAAACTTTATGTTGTTATTTTATCAAAAATTAATACTTAGCGCTATGGAGATCTTGAGCATATCCAGGGGAATTTATTGAGGAGGTGGAATTGTTGTAATGGAGGTATAAAGAAGTGATCGAAATCAAAGACATCCTGAAGAAAGTCCGGTTCCACGATCTCCGGCATACTCATGTGGTGATTCTGCTGAAGATGCGGGAAAACAGTAAGCGGATCGCGGAGAGAATGGGATGGTCCAGTATATAGATGCTCGACTGGTATTTTCAGCAATGAAGAACTCAACTTGCTTTATATGAGGCCGATATTGCCAAATATAGCGAAGAATTGCGACTGGTTGTCAGTAAACTTTTGGATTATTTTTATGTCATGTATAATTGAGGTATACGATACGATATGCTAAGATAAGATTAGAAATAAGGACGGTTGGCAGACCGTCCCCAGTACAACATCTTGAGTGGGATACCCCTCCAAGAACATACTTGTTACATGAAGAAGTGACCCTCACTGGCGCCAACCTAATGAGTGGGTCACTTCTTTTTTCTTTCGATATAGGTCAAAAGTGCAACGATGAATGCTGCAAACATGATTACATCGGAAAAAGAGAAGCGCATACGGCTCACCTCCTTTCCGGAGGGAGCCTTACCACTCAAGGTGTGCTGTACAAGCCAAATTATACCATAAGGGAATGCGAAATTCGCAGTAGCAATAAAATAAAGTTATTCTTTAAGTAAGAAAAGCCCTCACTTCAAGTGGTTGGCGGGTTTTGTTGATCCAAAAAAAAGAAAATTACAAAGTATTTAGTTATTTTTTATAGATCAGCAAGTTATTGTTTAGACAATTATTTTTTTATGATTAGAATAAAGATTGTTTAATTTTGATCTAGGAGGACTATTTGTGAAGAAAAAAAATTTCAAGAAAACCAGTTTTATTTTTGCACTGTTCTTAGCTGTATTTTTAGTTTTCACAGGTACAAATACATACGCTGCAACAGTTGGTGAACAACTAACTGCTCCTGAAGAGGGTTGGCAAAGAATTGATGACATTGAACTTGATAAATATGCGAAATATACTGGAGACTGGATTAATCACATAGGGGATAACACTTCGGGTTACTATAAAAATAGGATCAAGGCTACTAAACAAATCGGAACTTCTGTAGAGTTCAAATTCTCAGGTACTAAATTAAGAATAATTGATGTTATGGTGGATGCGCGTTCAAATGATTCTCGTATAGTTATTGACGGGGTAGAAGAATCATTCAGCACAAAAAGTATAGCTCGATTGCCTCAAGCAGTTACATATGAAAAATTAAATTTAAATTCAGGGATTCATTCCGTCAAAATATACACTCCAGATACTAATGTTTATACCGATAAACATTTGGTTGCGATAGATGCAATTGATATTGATGCGGACGGGACTTTGGTAGATATCAATACACCAATTCCACCTATTGATCCAACAAAACCTGACGAACCTTCAAATCCAGAGCCAGAACCAGAGGAGCCAACTACACCAGAACAGCCATCCGGCAACCGAGCTATCTTAGTGGTCACTATGACAACTGGCTTAGAAAAGGAATTCGACCTTAGTATGAAGGAAGTCAATGACTTTATCGACTGGTATGAAGCTAAACAGGCAGGATCAGGAAAAGCTTCATATGCGATTGATAAGCATGATAACAATAAAGGACCGTTCACAAGCCGTAAAGACTATATTCTATTTGACCGTGTGCTGACGTTTGAAGTGAGTGAGTATATTAAATAACCATGTATTGAAGACCACTAAGGCATAAGCTAAAGTGGTCTTTTTTGCCGCTTGAATACCTAAACTTATTTAGGTTTATTTTACCAGTTATTCTTGCATATTGAATACGGAACGAATACTCCCCTATAAATGCTCATGTAGATAAATAAGGAGCCGCATAAAGCGACTCCAGATAACTTGCTTACTATTTTGTCTCGGATGGAGCAGTATTGTATTCGTTCACTTCAAACGTCAGGATATTGTTGAAAATCACGTAATCAGTTCGCTTACTGAACGGTCCTTTGTTGTTACTATGTTTATCAATTGCATACTTTGCAGGGCCGATTCCTGCGTCTTTAGCATCATACCAATCAAGAAAGCCGTTCACTTCATCCAAAGATAAATCATATTCCTTTTCGAGTCCGTTTAACATGGTAACTACCAATATTGCTCGGTTCCCTGAAGGAGTCGTTGGTTCTTCGGGCTCAGTGGCCTTACCCTGCGGAGTAGATTGTACTTCATTTGAATAACCGGATTCTACACCATCGATAACTGAAGTGACCACAAAATAATAAGTCTTACCGTTCGTCAATGCTGGAATTATTCCGTAAGTGTCTTCAGTGACAGTAACAGTTTTTGTGTAGTTACCTGATTCCGTACCGTAGTGGAGTATATAACGCTCTGCCGAATCAACTTGATTCCAACTGAGAGTTACTTGGCTATCTCCTGCAGTAGCATTAAGATTGAGCGGCGCATTAGGATTAACTAAATATCCGGTATTATCAATATCTATAGCATCTAATCTTGGCCCATAGCTATTTGTAGATACTATTTCTACAGTATGATAACCAAAATCTAAATTTGTTTTTTCGTACTCAAGATGCTGATAAATAGCACTGCTTGTTCTTTGACTAAACGATTCACGTACCCCATCTATTGTAATTAATAATTGAGTTGAATGAGTAGGATACCCTACTCCTATGTATCTAATTTTGGATCCAACAAACCCAAATTTTACTTTAGTCCCATTAATAGTTTGCGTATAATGCATTGACCCTTGATAATATGAAGAATTTCTTTGGGTAGTCCAACCACTCCCAATATACTCAATTGCTTTATCAGAACCGTCATATCTTTTCCAACCTTCTTCTGGACTTGTTAAGGACTGTCCAATGGTCGCTGCAAAAGTATTACTTGAAAAGCTAAAAATCAAGAGTAGTGACAACAAAACAGAGATAGATATCTTTTTCATAAGAAACTCTCCTTCAATTGGTTTTTTAAAAACAGAATACAAATGAAAACAAGGGATGTCTAAACAATAATGTCTATATCTGTAATATCGTGTCGGATCAAATAATAAAAATTTCTCCTTGAATGAGGACCATAAATTCGCATATAATTCAAACATATGTTCGTATATCGAGGTGATGACATGCTTGATGATATTGAGCGGAAATTGTTACGCATCTTATTTAATTTCAGTTCCACACGCCGGCGAATGCCCACAATGCCGGAACTCCAGACAAAGACGGGAAGGAAGAGGGAGGATATTTATGCAGGCCTAAGAGGGCTTGTTGAAAAAGAATTTATCCTGTGGCCAGACAACCCCAAGCTGGAGACGATTGTGATCCTGAAACCTTGGGAGACTGAGCAAGAATCGAAAATAACCAAACCTAGTTCAAGGGATAACATCGATTATTACTTATATTATTGAGGGGCATCTTATGAGTAGCAGCAGATTAGGTGATGGTCTTTGGTCAACAAAATTTATTTTGCCGGAGCATAATGAAGCTCTTAAGCGGGAGAGGAAAGAAGGAACCCGCAAGCAGCAGCCGGTACTTGAATCAGGAAGTAGAGCAGATCGAGCGAGTGATTGCCGAAGCATTCCGTGATCCCCGGCGTGTTACAGTTCGTGTTTTCGGAGAATAAGAAGATGTTGAATTGAGTGGATTTATAACAACCGTTCAAACGTATTTGCGCGAAATCAAGTTGGTGTTTGCGAAGGACCAATGGAAGTGGATTAAAATTGGGGATATATTGAGCGCAAGTAATTCATCGGGATCTCCTAGCCCAGAGCACTGATCATAGCTTCGGGACAATCTGCTATTATATACACATACATTGCTTTTTTTTTATTTTTCTCAACTCATGGCACGCGCCGAAATGAGTATTCTGATTTATTACTTTTCACCGACGTCATTAATTCGACGGTGAGTGGGGCAATAAATACGCATGAACTGCGAGCATTACGAAGACGGTAGTATCTTCCGATGAATGGATTATGCCCGTTGCAGTTCAAGGATTAAGCAAGATCACCATAAAAAAATCTATCATGATTTATTTATTAATCATGATAGGAAATTTTCAATTGTGACTTGCAACGGCCTTTTTGCGTTCATGGGCCTTGAAAGGAGTTGGTGCGTCCGATTAGTGGCCGTTTGTTGTCCGATCATCACTAAGTGAAATTTATTATATTCTACATTAAGAGGAGATGGACTAAGGGGAATATCATAAAATAGACTTACCTTGGGAGGTAAGTCCCAGGTTAGCTGAAATGTTAGTAATTTCTGTTCTAATAAGTGAAGGAATAGAAAGACCAGTTAAGGTGAGTGTTATTACACCCGCACGGTCCGATATCTTTTACATAGGGGAAGAATCATCTCCGTGGTCTTACACTATTTTTAGGAATAAATAAACGCACGATTCGCTACTGTCAGTAGCAAAAACAAATTTCAGAATACAGTCAAAAACAGTCCATAAGCGGCCTAATATTGTTGTTAAAAAAAGATTTTGGCCCCCATTTAGACCCCAGAAGCAGTTTTTATACAATTTCAATCCTTAGTCAAAAAGAAAAGAAGCCTTGTATATCAAGGCTTCTCGGCGATGATCTGCAGTGGGCTCGAACCACTGACCCCCACCCTGTCAAGATGGTGCTCTCCCAGCTGAGCTAGCAGATCAAAATATTTTGAAGACAAAATTTATAATAACAGGCTGAGCTGACTCTGTCAAATGTTTTTTTGCGTATATTCAGAGTGGCATGAGACAACAATGGAATATGCCAGCTTTGGCAAGATTGTTACCAGGAAAGGATGTTTCATATGCGGCGATACTTCAATAAGTCCCTGGTGGGACAGAACCGGAAAAAAAGCGCCGGCTGGGCCGTCATTTTGGCTGCGGCCATCCTGCTCACGCTGGTCAGCGCCTGCAGCTTGGCGCCGGATCGGGCGACGATGGACAAGCAGGCGAACGGATGGCCGTGGCCGTTTGGTGCATCCGTTTCGGATGAAGTGTACTCTCCGACGATCGCGGAAGATGTGTACTCTACAGACTAAGCTTCATAGGCCCGGACTATTCCTCGACCTACTTACGGGAGTAACTATACATGAAAACTATTTTTTTGTATAATAATGCAGTTTAAAACAATAGATGAACGAGAGAAACCGTGGGAGGGGAAGCCTGGTGTCAGCCGCTACAATTATACAAGCAAAAACAGAGGAACAATTAGAGAAATGCCTGGACATCCGCAAGGAAGTGTTTGTGGAGGAGCAGATGGTGCCGATCGATTTGGAAATTGACGAATATGACAAAATCGGCCCCGATGTTCATCATGTGCTGATCGAGTTGGACGGGGAATACGCCGCCACCGGACGGCTTACTTACTATCAGGATAATTCGGCGAAAATGCAGCGGATTGCCGTACGCAAACCTTTTCGCTCGCAAGGCGTCGGAAAAATCCTGCTGATTGCCCTGGAAGAACTGGCGCGTGAGCTGGGACTGGAGAAATCGGTGCTTGATGCGCAGTGCCAAGCCGAGGGCTTCTACGCGAAGCTGGGCTACGAGACGATATCGGCCGAGCCGTTTGATGACGCCGGCATCCCCCATGTGCGCATGGTCAAATCGTTGAAGTCATAGTTTTTGGATTATGGGGCAATCTATAATCATACTTCTTGATAAGGAGATGTGATCATAAGATGCCCCTGAATACCAGAGAAACGTTTATCGCAGTCCGTAAAAACGGCGACGGTGACCTGGAGTCATTTAAAACGTCAAGCGGGCGGGTGCTTGATTACGAACAGGCGCTTCAGGAAGTTAAAGCTGGTGCCATCGCCGGCGTCAACGTCTTTAAAGGCCGGGACGGCGAAATGTATATCCGCGGCGACGCCGATGGAGATCCGTCAAATAATCTGGACAACCTGCCAAGCTTCGAATAGGACAACCTCCGGCCGAAAGGCCGGAGGTTGTTTTTTTGACCCTCTATAGCGTATAAATTTCGTGCTGGCGCAGAAAATCCATCTCCCCGGTTTTACCGATAAATGACTCCATTTCGTCTCCATAATGCATCAGCGAAATTTTGCTTTGAATCTCCGGAGGCAAGGAGAGCAGCTCCTGAAGCGTCGTATGTACTTCGCCCGGACCGGTAAGCTGAACCTCGTGCAAAATTTTCCGGCAGTTTCTTTCTCTTACAAACCGGGTCAGCAGCTCCGGCTGGAAGGTTTTATCCGCACTATAAAAAATCTCGCCGTTAAAATACAGCGAATAGCTTGGTTTGCCGGGAATATGCGGTGTCTGGATAATCTCCACGGAAAGCCCCGGTGACAATTGCTCGGTTTTTCCTTCTATGAGGAGCCTGACATCAAAAACGTCGTCAAGCGAACCGATCACCCCATCCTGACTCATTCCGCCTTTTAACGTGTTTTCCCATAACGGGGTGACCAACTTGTCGGCGATGTAGAGAACCGGTTTCTTCCCGGAACCGTATTTCATGCGGAAGGCGAATTCTTCGAGGCCTCCAACATGGTCGCCATGGATATGCGTGATGAGTATGCCGTCGATTCCATCGAGCGAATTGCCAAGCGTATGCAGCGCGAGCGGTGCGGTAATGCCGCAATCGATCAGCAGCGTAAAGTCCTCCGCATAGAGGAGACCGTTATTGTTAAAGTACCTTTTGGCGAATGCCCCGCCCGTGCCAAGCATTTGCAAACGAAGTGTCATAAATATCCCCCTTGTGAAAGTCACATCCTTCCCTTTAATGTACTCCAATTCCCTTCCAAACGAAAGCCCCGAAACGGGCACCGTAGCAAAGCAGGCGGACAGGACGGAAAAAATATCCGGCTTTTACCGGTAATACCGCAACTTGCCCGTACAGGCGGAGTATAAATTTATATCAACATGAATCAAATGGAGGGTTCATACAATGAAATTGAAATGGAGAAGAGTTGCTGTCCTTGCCATTGCCTTCTCTCTAATGGGAGGTTCCATGCTGTTTGCCGACGCGGCCAGTCAAAAAGTGAAACTGCTGCTGAACGGACGCGAGCTGGAAGACGGCGGATATATTATCGATGGAAAAACCTACGTCCCTTTACGGAATCTCGAGGGTTTGGCCGATTATAACGAAGAAACGAAAACGGTCAATTACTATAAACCGAACGTTCATATGTCCTTGTCTAATGAGGAAGGAGTGTTTGGGGATATCAAAAAGACGGGCAAGCTTAAATTTTACGTGTTTTCACAAATCGATAATTTGAAGACGAATATTTCGGCGGTCCGCGTCTCGATTACGGCGCCAGACGGTACCGTCAAGGAGATCCAAACCGATGAAATCAAGGAGCAGCGGGATAATTTCTGGTTCCGCACCAAAGACTACACGTATGACTTCAAAGCGACCGGGCAGTACACTGTCGGATTTTATATGAAACCGGCCGGAGGAACGGATTTTGTCCTGGTATCGGAGAAAGGTATCAAAGTCCTGGAATAGGTGTATAATAATCTACACTGCGTAGCTGGGAAAATTGACCTGTCCATCCGAAAATGTTACGATACGGGGGATAAGGCAACACCATTAAAACCATTAAAGCGAGGTAATTCAATGAGCGACCACAATCACGAACACGGCGAAGCGTGCGGATGTGGACATGACCATGACCACGATCATGAGCACGAAGAGTTTGTGTTGACGTTGACGGACGAACAAGGCAACGACGTAGAAATGGTTCTCGTCGAAACGTTTGACGTAGGCGAAAAAGTGTACGCACTTCTGTTGGAGCGGAACAATCCGGGAGCGGATGGCATCATTCTCCGCATGGAAGAAGAAAACGAAGAAATGGTGCTTTACAATATCGAAGACGAAGAAGAATGGAAGCAAGTGGAGGAAGCATATAACGAACTTGTCTCCCAGCTTGATGAAGCTTAATAACGGATTGCTAAAAATCAAAGCTCCCCGAAATCCGGGGAGCTTTTGTTGTGGCAAAAAATTCGCTTCAGAAGATCGGATCTGCCTCGACGATCACTTTTACGTTTTCGATCTTCCGGTCTTCCGGTCCTTTCACCGGCAACCCAACTTCCACATGATCAACGATATAGTCGATATTATCCTGGGAGATGACTTCACCCGGGAGCAGAATCGGAATGCCTGGCGGATATACATAAATAAACTCGGCAATGATCCGGCCGGCCGATTCCTTGAACGGTATCACTTCGGTATCGGCGTAAAAGGCGTCCCGCGGAATCAGGGACAACTGCGGAATTTCCGGCACTTTAACGATAAGTTCATTTGCATTGCCTTCCTTGTAGTAAATGCCGGACAGCTCGCGCAGCGCAGTCAGCAAAATATCGGCGGTCTCCCGCGTGTCCCCCGGCGTAATCAGACAGAGGATATTATACATATCGCTGAGCTCAACCTCGATATTATAATGCTCGCGCAGCCAATTTTCCGCCTCGTAGCCGGTGATGCCCAAATGCCGGACATGGATCGTAATTTTAGTCGGGTCATGGTCGTAGGCCGCTTCACTGCCTAAAATTTCCCTCCCGAAGCAGTATAGCCCCTCAATTTTGTTAACTTCCTCACGGACATATTGCGCCAGCTCCATCGATTGCTCAGCCAGTTCGCGGCCATAGAGCGCCAGATTTCTCCGGGCCGTATCCAGGGAGGCCAGCAGCAAATAGGAAGTCGACGTCGTCGTCAACATACTGATGATCGTTTGAACGCGCTGCGGATTTACATAACCGTTTTTCGTGTTAACGTTTAGAATCGAACTCTGCGTCATGGAACCGCCAAGCTTGTGAACGCTCGTTGCCGCCATATCCGCGCCGGCCTGCATGGCCGACATCGGCAGCTGCTCGTGAAAATGGATGTGCACACCGTGGGCCTCGTCCACAAGCACGGGCACATGAAAGCTGTGGGCAAGGTCGACGATTTCTTTCAGGTTGGCGCATACGCCGAAATACGTCGGATTAATGACCACAACGGCTTTGGCGTCGGGATGACGCTGCAATGCGCGGCGAACCGAGGACGACGTAATACCGTGATCGATGCCGAGATTGAAATCCTGAGCCGGCGACACGAAAACCGGCTTGGCCCCGGCGAAAATAATCGCGGACATAACGGATTTGTGAATGTTTCTTGGAACGATAATTTTATCGCCCGGCGAACAAACGGATAATATCATGGTCATAATGGCACCGCTCGTCCCTTGAACGGAAAAAAACGTATGATCCGCGTCAAACGCGTCGGCGGCGAGCTTCTGCGCCTCCTCAATCACGCCGGTCGGCTGATGAAGATCGTCCAGCGGCGCGATGTTGATCAGATCGATCGACAGGGCGTTATCGCCAATAAATTCGCGAAATTCTTTATCGGTGCCGAGCCCCTTTTTATGCCCGGGAATGTGAAATTGAACGGGATTGCCGGCCGCGTGTTTTTTGAGTGCGGTAAAGAGCGGCGTGCTTTGATGATCCATATGGGCCATCCCTGCCTTTCATCGTTAAAATGTAAACAAGCTTGAGTATAACAAAAACGGTTCGGAATGCAAGTGAACATGTTAGAACTCTCCTCAAAAGGGACAAACTAAAGCGAAGAAATCATATCTGGAAAAATAGCGGAGGGATTTTGCCATGGAATTAACTTCAGGAATCGCGCGCAAAAAACTGCTGAATCCTACGTTTGCCTGCCTTTGGATCATTATGTTTTTGGTAGAGTTCGTGAAGGGTGCGCTGATCGTTGCGGTACTGCCCGTGTATATGGGGGACGTGCTGAGGCTGAGCGCCTTTGCGATCGGGTTGTCTTTTTCGCTCCAATATATCGGAGATAATGTGTTTCGCAGCCCAGCGGGCTGGCTGATCGAACGGATCGGCTTTCGCCTGACGATGACGCTGGGTCTTTGCCTTATGCTCGGGGCGGTGGCGATGATCGCCTTTCTGCAGACGATGGGATTTCTTGTGCTCGGCTGCACGCTGCTGGGGATCGGGACGGCGCCCCTGTGGCCGTGCGTCATGATGGGCATTACGGCGGTGACTGAAGAAAACAAAAACTTTGCCACGGCGATGGGGGTTATGCAAATTTCCAGCCTCAGCGGAACTGGATTGGGGCCGGTGCTGATCAATTTTTTCGTGGACGGCTCCTACCGTCCCGTGTTTTGGTTACTTTTGGCCTGCGTCGGGCTGGTGGTGATCGTATCGCTGTTTCTTCCCGGAAAAACCGGCAAAGTACCCGGGGGCAAACCGGCGGAAGCCGCCCCCGGGACCCTTGACAAAGCGCTGTGGCGGGGAGGGATATGGCGCCATATTCGTGCGACGCTTCGTGAGGTCAGGAACAATTTGCATGTCAGCCCGCTGCTTTATCCGGCGCTGTTTCTGCAGTCTTTTGCCGTGGGGCTGCTGACGCCCGTCATTACGTTATATGTTAGGTCCGAGCTTGGTTTGTCGCCGGAAACGTTCAGCGCCATGCTGGTGATCGGCGGGGGCATCACGGTGGCGGGGCTGATCCCGATCGGGAAGCTGGTGGACCGCTTTGGGACACGTTGGTTTTTGCATGTCGGATTCGCTCTTGCGGCCGTTTCGGTTGGCATTTTTGCGGTAACGAGCTCCGTATCCCTTGTTTGGCTGCTCGTCATGTTGATCGGGGTGAGCTACGCTTTTATTCTTCCGACCTGGGATACGATGCTCTCGCATTTGCTGCCGGAAGGAGAGAGAGGTACGGTATGGGGGCTGTTTCTCACGATAAAGGGTTTCGGAATGGTTGTGGGACCCATCATATCGGGCAAAATGTGGGATGTTTTGGGACCCTCCGCTCCGTTTCTGGCCAGCTCGGCGGTGATGGCCTTACTGTTTTTTCTCCATATCGGAATCGCCAGAAACGCAAAAAAACCTCCGGGGGTGACCCCGAAGGCTGGGCGATGACGCTGCCGGACCAAGATCAAAATGCGTTTTTGTAGAGCGGAAGCAGCGTTTGGAACGTTTCTTCGATCGTTTGGACCAGCTTGCTCCCGTCCCCAAGCAGAGGATTGTCCTGTTCCAGACGTTGTCCGCACATGATCTCGGCTTTTTTCACCTTTTTCAGCTGTCCGGCCCATTGCTTCAGCAGTTTGCTGTCCGCCTCCTGATGCGGCGTGCCGCCGGGGTCCATATGATCGAGCGACCAATAGAAGCCGCCTGGAATCGTTTTTTTCACCTGTGCCGCATGCTTGTCCAGGTAATTGGCGAACACCAGCTTGTTTGGGCTTTCGTAGATAACGGCAAAAATGATGAACATGTGAGTGGGGAACATGCCTACTTGAAAATGAGGCAGCGCTTTATAACCTCGTTTGCTCGCGGCCCAGGCCACCCATGTATCGTTTGGCGGATTGACCGTGCGCCGGGCGTGCTTCGCGACATGCGGGTACATCTCTTCTCCGCAAAGCGCCGACAAGTATGGCGCCAGTTCCGCACCGAGCGTTTCCAGCTTCGGTCTAATCCGGTTAATAATCGCTTCCATCCGGGGCTCTAGTCCCGGAACGGTCAACGCTTGAAAATCCTGCTGCGCAAAACCGGGAAATGTCATGTGCTTGATACCTCCAGCTTATCAAATCGGAAATGCTTTATGGTGTTTTTTGCCTGCCATCAGTATAACATACCACCCCCAAGGATGCGTCAACCGGGGCCCGAAACGGGTAAAAATAATCAATAAACCAAGTTCCGTTACATAAGATGGAGTATAAGATAAGGTAAGCCGCAGCAAGTTTTTGTTCGAAGTACAGCTAAGATGCAACGCTCACAAAAACTTAGTGTATGCTTTCGAGGGGAGTTTTTGTACGAAGCGCAACCAAGATGTATCGCTCACAAAAACTTTGAGGAGGGAGTGCCGTGAATAAAAGCTATGAGGTTGAGTATTGTAATCTGGAACTCCGATTTGACCGCCGGCACATTCAACAATTGATCCGCGATTTGATCCAAGACGGGTATTCTTTATATTGGAGCGAAAACGAATCCGTGTTCATCATTTCCGTCCGCACCGGGCGCAAGCTGACGAAGCTGAAGTTTCAACGTCTCGGCAAAGGATACAAGCTGGCCGGCGATTACGTGATCCGTGACGCCAAGCTGGCCGAATGGCTGGAGAAACTGATCGGAGAACTGCGCGGCCACGCCGTGGTCAAACGGTTCAAGGACAGGCAAATTGTGATCGAAAATATTTTGTTCGGCGAAGTCATTCGATTGGTGGAAATTTCCGGGATGGAGCATCGGGTCATTTTTCAAAAAGGCCCGACACTGAACACGGAGCAACTCGCCGAAATGTTCGCTTCCGACAAAGCGGAGCGGCAGCTTGCCGATTTACAGCAGGAACTGGACGCCGAACTCGACAGGCTGTATGAAGCGCTGCAAAACGGCGACGAGGCCGCCTCGGAAGCCTGCAAGGAAAAACTCCGCAAGCTTCGCCTGGAGCTGATCCGCCTTGAATGGTAGCGGTTCGTTTGGCCCAGAATAGAATAATATATTAATGCGGTTCCCCCCAATTCATGTCGGGGGATGTTTTTTGAAGGCGAACCAGGGTTCACTTCTGTACACAAAACTGTTAAAATGATATTATTGAACAAAAATATAGTGAGCAAAGGATGGAGACCATGTCAAAACAACAAATTGGCGTTATCGGCCTTGCCGTCATGGGCAAAAACTTGGCCCTGAATATTGAGAGCAGGGGCTTCACCGTTTCGGTGTTCAACCGTTCTCCCGAAAAAACGCATGACCTTCTGGCAAACGAAGGCAAAGGGAAAAACCTTGTCGGCACGTTCTCCGTGGAAGAGTTCGTCAATTCACTCGAAGCTCCGCGCAAAATTTTAATTATGGTACAAGCCGGTCCGGCTACGGACGCGACGATTGAACAGCTGCTTCCTTACCTGGATCAAGGCGATATCATCATCGATGGAGGCAACGCCCACTTCCCGGATACGCAGCGCCGCAGCAAAGAGCTTGAGGCCAAAGGTTTCCGCTTTATCGGCACCGGGGTATCCGGCGGTGAAGAAGGCGCGCTGAAAGGTCCTTCCATCATGCCGGGCGGACAAGAAGACGCCTACAAACTGGTTGAACCGATTTTGACGGCCATTTCCGCCAAAGTAAATGGTGATCCTTGCTGTACATATATCGGGCCGGACGGCGCTGGACACTATGTAAAAATGGTGCACAACGGCATTGAGTACGGCGACATGCAGCTGATCGGCGAAGCTTATCATTTGCTGAAGGATGTGCTCGGCGTTGACGCCAAGGAATTGCACGAAATTTTCTCCGAGTGGAACAAAGGGGAGCTTGACAGCTACCTGATCGAAATTACCGCCGACATCTTCTCCCAATACGATCAAGAAACCGGCAAACCGATGGTGGATGTGATTCTCGACGCCGCTGGGCAAAAAGGAACCGGCAAATGGACAAGCCAAAGTGCGCTGGATCTCGGCGTGCCGTTGTCGATGATTACGGAATCCGTGTTCTCCCGCTTCCTGTCGGCGATGAAGGAAGAACGCGTGGCGGCCAGCAAAATATTGAACGGCCCGGCCCAAAAGCCGTTTGCCGGCGACAAACAGGAATTCATCGAAAATGTACGCAAAGCGCTGTTCGCCAGCAAAATTGTCTCTTACGCTCAAGGTTTTGCCCAAATGCGCGCCGCTTCCGACGAATACGGCTGGAATTTGAAATATGGCAACATCGCGATGATTTTCCGCGGCGGCTGCATCATCCGTTCCCAGTTCCTGCACAACATCAAGGAAGCTTACGACCGCGATCCTGCGCTCAAAAACCTGCTGCTTGACCCGTACTTCAAAAACGTGGTTGAAAGCTATCAGGACGCATGGCGCAAAGTTATTGCCGCTGCCGTGGAGAACGGAATTCCGGTTCCGGGCTTCGCCAGCGCCTTGTCCTACTACGACAGCTACCGCACGGAGCGTTTACCGGCGAACCTGCTGCAGGCGCAGCGCGACTACTTCGGCGCACATACGTTCAAGCGGGTGGATAAGGAAGGCGTCTTCCACCATCAATGGTTCTAAAGAAGGAACAGCCGCCGAAGAGATGTCATATCTCTTCGGCGGCTTTTTTGCACCCGGATGACATGATGCGAAGCAAGTTCGTATTGAAAATATGCCGGCCTGTGTTATGATATGGGAAAGTTGCAAGTAGGTGAAGAAAACATGCATACTGCGAAAAATAATATCGTGCTGATCGGCATGATGGGCACGGGCAAATCGACCGTCGGGGCGTTGCTTGCGGCCGAAGCCGGCCTTCGCCTTGTCGATCTCGATCAGATGATCGTCACGGAAACAGGGCTGTCGATCCCGGAAATTTTTGCGCAAAAGGGCGAAACGTTCTTTAGAGACACGGAATCGCGGCTGCTTGGTCAAGTGCTTGCGGACGAAGGTTTCGTGCTGGCGACCGGCGGCGGCGTCGTGTTGCGCGAGCAAAATTGCCGTACGATGCTGAAGAACGGGATTGTTGTCGCTTTGAAAGCTTCGGCGGATGACATCATCGCCCGCGTCGGCGAGGACGAAAACCGCCCCTTGCTGGCCGGCGGCGCCAAAGAACGGGTAACCACGCTGCTGGAGGAACGGAAAAAAGCCTATGATTTCGCGCATCATACCGTGGATACGACGGGGAAAAACGCAGAACAGGTGAAGCTTGAGATTTTAACGCGTTGCCGCGGTTAACGATCAACAACGAAAAGGGGAATGAAACATGGACGTAATCGTAAGGCCTACGCCTGAGTTGACTGGAGAAATTGGAGCCCTGTCTTCCAAAAACTATACAACCCGGTATTTGCTCGTCGCCGCTTTGGCAGAGGGCACAAGTACGGTATATTATCCCGCACACAGCGAAGACAGCGATGCGATGCGCCGCTGCATCGCCGATTTGGGCGCGGTGCTGAACGAGGACGAGGAGAAAATCGTCATCACCGGCTTCGGACGCCGGCCGAAGGACATCAAGGAGCTGAACGTCGGCAACGCGGGGGCGGTGCTCCGTTTCCTGATGGCGATCGCTTCGCTTTGTCCGGATGTGACGTTCGTCAATACGTACCCCGATTCGCTGGGCAAACGCCCGCATGACGACTTGATCAAAGCGCTTGGCCAGCTTGGGGTAGAGGTCGAACACAACGAAGGCCGCCTGCCGATCCGCATCCGCGGCGGAGCCCCTAAAGGCGGAAAGATTCGCGTATCCGGCGCGGTCAGCTCGCAATATTTGAGCGCTCTGCTGTTTTTGACCCCGCTGCTGGACGAGGACAGCGAAATCGAAGTGCTGGACGATCTCAAATCGAAGGTGGTCGTGGGGCAAACGCTGGAAGTGCTGGAGCAGGCGGGCATCGTCATCCATGCAAGCGACGATTATAGGCATTTTCGCGTCCCGGGACGGCAAAGCTACCAGGCGAAAACTTACACGGTGCAGGGCGATTACCCCGGGTCGGCGGCGATTTTGGCGGCGGCCGCGATCACGAAATCGGACGTTAAGGTTCACCGGCTGGCCGAGCGCAGCAAGCAGGGGGAACGCGCCATCGTCGATGTGCTGCAGATGATGGACGTGCCGCTTACCCATAGTGACGGCACCGTGCACGTGCGCGGCAACGGCCGGCTGCGTCCGGTCGAATTCGACGGTGACGCCGCTACCGACGCGGTGCTCGCCATGGTCGCTGCCGCGGTATTCGCCGACGGCACCTCGCGTTTTTACAATGTGGAAAATCTGCGGTACAAAGAGTGTGACCGCATTACGGACTTTTTGCAAGAGCTGAAAAAAGCAGGGGCCAACGTGGAGGAACGCCAGGCGGAAATCATCGTACACGGCCGTCCGGCAGGACTGGAAGGCGACGTGGAGATCAACGCGCATTACGATCACCGGGTGATCATGGCGCTCACCGTCGTAGGTCTGCGCTGCCGGCAGCCGCTGGTCATTAAGGATGCACATCACGTAGCCAAATCGTATCCGCAGTTTTTTGATCATATTAGCTCGCTAGGTGCATCCGTGGAACGGGTAGAATAAACTTATAGAGTCAGCTTTTGATCACGAAGCAGGTCAAGAAGCGGATTCGACGTCGAAGCTTGAATTCAGCCGGGCCTTCCGTTGCTCACGTACCCAAAACGTACGCTCCGCTACTCAGTCCCTAGCTTCATCCAACCTTCTCGGTGCTGAAAACCTGACTTTTTGATCACGAACAAATTAGAAAGGGAGGAAGCTTAGAATGCCATTTGAAAATCCAAGCCGTGATGAGATCAAGCAAATTTTGCTGAACGCGGGCAACATCGCCGTCGTCGGCCTGTCGGATAAAACCGACCGGACCTCCTACATGGTCGCGCAGGCGTTGCAAAGCAACGGCTACCGCATCATCCCGGTAAATCCTACCGTAAGCGGGGAAATCCTCGGCGAAAAGGTGTATGCTTCCCTGTCGGAGATCCCTGAACCGGTCGATATCGTCAACGTATTCCGCCGCAGCGAGCTGACCCCTCCGGTCGCTGAGGAAGCGGTGAAGATCGGGGCGCGCGTGCTGTGGCTGCAGCTCGGAATTTTCAATGAGGAAGCGTATGAAATCGCCGCTAAAGGCGGACTTACGGTCATTATGGACCGGTGCATCAAGGTGGAGGACAGCATTTTGATCGGAAAACGAAGCTGATAAGCTTTTTTGCCGGAGGCCCGTCTGCAAAGAGGGGCCTTTTGGACTGTGGCTTTTTCCTTTGACAAATTTGTCGGGCTGGGCTTACCATAATGGAATAGAGAGAGGGTATCCTATAAAGGAACCGCGGTTTCGAAAACCGGAACTTCAAAGCAGGACATAGGGGGTCACTACATGATACAGGGGATCGGAGCAGCAGCGGGGGTTGCTATCGGCAAAGCTTTTGTGCTGCCCGCCTGGGAATGGGATGTGCCGGATCGACGGATGGAAAAGGTGGATCTCGCCAAGGAATTCGAGCGTTTGTACGAAGGCATACGGACGTCCAAAACCGAGATCGAGGGTCTCAAGAACGAAATTAAGGAAACGGTCGGCGCGGAGGAATCGGGCATTTTCGATGCCCATTTGGCCATTCTGGAGGATCCCGTTTTTATGAGTGAAATCCGGGGGATCATCGAACGGCAATACAAGGCGGCGGAGGTGGCCGTCAAGGAAGCGATCGATCATTTTGTCACGATGTTTGATCTGCTGGACGATGAGTATATGAAGGAACGGGCGCTCGACATTAAGGACGTCGGGAACCGGCTGCTTAAGCATTTGCTCGGAACGCCGGACATTACGCTGCCCGCGGATACGCAGCCATATATCCTGGTTGCCAAGGAATTGTCTCCTTCCCAGCTTGTACACCTTAACCCGGACAATGTCCTGGGGATGGTCACGATGGCTGGCGGTAAAACTTCCCATTCCGCCATTATGGCCCGGGCTCTGGGCATACCGCTTGTATCCGGACTTGAGCATAAACTGACGGAACCGGTGCAGACGGGGGATCTGTTGGTCATCGACGGCGACGAGGGGCAGGTATATCTCAATCCTGGTCCGGAAATCGTCAAGCGTTACACCGAAGTCGCCGAGAAGCAGCGGCGCCGGAAGGAACAGCTGCAGCTGCTGGCGGCGGTGGAAGCGGTAACGAAGGACGGCGTCCGCCTGCGTTTGGCCGGGAATATCAGCTCGGTCAAAGATTTGGAGCTGGCGGTGAAATACGGGGCCGAAGGTGTAGGGCTGTTCCGCACGGAGTTTTTGTATATGGACCGGGCCTCGTTCCCGGGCGAAGACGAGCAATTTGAAGTATACCGGCAGGTGGCGGAAAAAGCCGGCGCGCATTCCGTTGTGATCCGGACGCTGGATATCGGCGGCGATAAACAGCTCGAATATTTCGAACTGCCGGAAGAAGACAATCCGGTGCTCGGGTATCGGGCGATCCGCATCAGCCTTGACAGCAAGGAGCTTTTTCAAACCCAACTGACGGCGATTTTGCGTGCCAGCGCATACGGCAACGTGAAAATCCTGTATCCGATGATCTCCTCCCTGGAGGAAATTCGGGCCGCAAACCGGATTTTGGAGGATGCCAAACTGGATTTGCATGCCCGCGGCCTTAGATTTGATCCCGGCGTTCAAGTCGGTGTTATGATTGAGGTTCCGGCGGCGGCGGCCATTGCCGATCTGCTGGCCCAGGAAGCGGACTTTTTCAGCATCGGCACCAATGATCTGGTTCAGTACGTTCTGGCCGTTGACCGGATGAACGAGAAAATCGCGCATATGTATCACCCGTATCACCCTGCCGTTCTCCGCATGTTGAAGCAAACCGTCCAGGCTGCGAAAGAGGCGGGAATTCCGGTAAGCGTCTGCGGCGAAATGGCCGGGGACGAGAGGGCGGTTCCGCTGTGGCTCCATTTGGGGGTCAGCGATTTGAGCATGTCGCCGCAGTCGCTGCTCCGGGTAAAACACCGGATTTTAAATAGTTATGCAGGGGAAAGCCGGGAGGCCGGCGCCGCATGCTACCGCTTGCCGACCAGCAACCAAATCGAAGCCGAGCTCGATCGTTTCGGTTACGAGATGGAGCAGGAACGGCTTGGCAAGTAAGCTCTAATAAGCCCAAAAAGTCCAGTAAAGCGCTCTGCGCTTTACCGGACTTTTTTTAAGATTATAGAAAGTATAATCTTGGCATCGTCATTGGATATATCCAATAGAATTGGAATAAAATTGGTAAATACACCACTTGATTGGATGTTTTCCAATAGACGGTGCTCAGTGGGAGGCAAAACAGGCGGTTTGAGCAAAATCTATTGGATATTTTCCAATGAGAGTTCAAAATGACGTGCGATTTCCGTCAATCTATTGGATTCTTTCCAATTGAACTGCCATTCTCACATTTTATCGCGCGGCCAGCGCATCAACGAAAGCTTTCCCGTACTCCGGCAAATCCGGCGGACGGCGGGCGGAAACGATATGTCCGTCGACGACGACCGGTTCATCTTTCCAGATGGCTCCGGCGTTCTCCATATCATCGCGGATCCCTGGCGTGGACGTCACGGTCACGCCCTTTAAAATCCCGGCGGAGATAAGCACCCAGCCGGCGTGGCAGATTTGGCCGATCGGTTTTTTCGCTTCATGCATCTCGCGGACGATTTGCAGTACTTTCCCGTACCGGCGCAGCTTGTCCGGAGCCCATCCTCCGGGAACAAGGATGCCGTCATAATCAGTGGAATCTATTTCCTCATAGGAAAGCTCGGCTTCGGCCGGCACCCCGTACTTCCCTATGTATTTTTTGCCTTTCTCCGCACCGGCGAGATGGACTTCCGCGCCTTCCTCGCGAACGCGATAGACCGGGTACCAGAGCTCCAAATCCTCAAATTCTTCGTCTACCAAAGCGATAATCTTTTTACCAGTAAGTCTCAAAATCATCTCCTCCTATCATTTGGCGCCCTTGACGAAATTCCCATTCAATATTTTAATTGTATCAAAAATGATGAGTATTTTCATGCCCTGAGGCTCCAAAACGCTTTCCATGGATGGTAAATATAAGTATGTTCTGCTAATGGAAGGAGATACCTCGGGAAGGTCGAATATATATAGTATTCATCGCAGCAACTAAAAATGCAGTAGATTAAGATGAGGTGGGTACCGTGCGAAAGCACTGTCATTGCGGGCAAATGATGAATCTAGGTTTCAGGCTGGTTATTTTTGAAGGAATCTATGAGATCGACCGGGTTCCGATTTATGAATGCGAGGATTGCAGTTATTATGAAGTGCTGCCGGAAGTGAAAACGGATTTAACCGACATGCTGGCCAAGCTTAAGCGGGAGCAGACGGAAGAGCGGATTTATTTTACCGAGCGGAATGAACTGGCCGATTTGATTTTCGGAATTTACCGCCAGTGGAACCGGATGGAGACGTCTTCCTTCGAAGTGCTGCTTGAGCAGCAATGCGAGGAAAAAATCAACCTTTTGCTCGATTTATTCGGCTGCGCGAAGAACCTCGGCGATACGGAGTGGATGGATGATATCTCCAAACGTTTGGCTCAATTGTCCAAATTTATCAAGAATCGTCAGCTTTCTTAAGTAAATTCATTGACATTTTCACGTTTTTTTCATTTCAGGTTGTATTTTTATTTCCCTTTTTGATAATATATCAAAAGAACCTGTGGTAAGTGTTATTGAAAAGGGGATGGAACAATCATGTCCAAGTGGATCAGAATAACTTCGACTGAGCAGCTCCATGAGGCGCTTGAAGCTTCAGCAAGCAAGCCGCTTCTGCTCTTCAAACATAGTACACGCTGTCCGATCAGCGCAGGGGCGCACCGGGAAGCGGAAGCCTTTTTGCACGGCCATCCGCGTGAAGACGTTACATACGGGCTGATATATGTCATTGAAGATCGAGCTGTGTCGAACGAGGCCGCGGAGCGTCTGGGCGTCAAACACGAATCCCCACAGGCTATATTGGTCAAGGACGGACAAGCCGTCTGGCACACCTCCCATTCAAGCATTACACAGGCAGCGCTGCAAGGAATTCTGAAGCTTTGAAGCGTTATCATTGCATAAAGTAGTATTTTGTCGTATCATAAATTTAATTGAAGCTCCGGGACTTTCCCGGATGAACGAGTGAAAATCTATGGCAATGGAGAGAAGAATGTGACGGTTACCATTTACGATGTGGCACGTGAAGCAGGCGTCTCGATGGCCACGGTTTCCCGGGTTGTCAACAACAACCCCAATGTGAAACCGCAGACCCGGAAAAAGGTATACGAAGCGATCGAACGGTTGGGCTACCGTCCAAACGCGGTCGCTCGGGGTCTCGCCAGCAAGAAGACCACCACGGTAGGCGTGGTGATCCCCGATATCTCGAATTCGATTTTTGCGGAAATCGCCCGGGGTATTGAAGATATTGCGAACATGTATCACTATAACATTATTTTATGTAACGCCGACAAGCGGAAGGAGAAGGAAATCCGCGTCATCAATACGCTGCTTGAGAAGCAAGTGGACGGGCTCCTGTTTATGGGCGGCACCGTGACGGACGAGCATATTCAAGCGTTCCAGACGTCATCGGTCCCGATCGTGCTTTGCGCGACGAGCGATGAGAAAGGACAGTATCCGTCGGTGGATATCGACCACGAAGCGGCTGCGTTTGATGCGGTCAGCACGCTGATTCGCCATGGCCACCGGGACATCGCGATGATCAGCGGAACGCTGCAGGATCCGGCCAACGGTTATGCCCGTTTCCAGGGCTACAAGCGTGCGTTGGAAACGGCGGGGATTCAGTACCAGGAAGATTTGGTGCGGATCGGCAACTACCGTTACGAATCCGGCGTGGAAGCGATGAAGTATTTCCTGGGGCTTAAGAAACGTCCTACGGCCATCTTTGCGGCCACGGACGAAATGGCTATCGGCGCGATTCACAGCATTCAGGATGAGGGACTGAAGGTTCCTGACGATTTTTCGATTATCAGCGTTGACAACATCCGCATGGCTTCGATGGTGCGTCCGCAGCTCACGACCGTTGCCCAGCCGATGTATGATTTGGGTGCGGTGGCGATGCGTTTGCTGACCAAACTGATGAAGAAAGAGAACGTGGAGAATCCTCGCGTGATTTTGCCGCATGAGACGATTTTGCGATTGTCGGTCAGCCACGTGTAGTGCGTTTTCTTTGTAGAAAGAGATATAAAACACAGAAAAATATATATGAAAAAGGTTATACGACGGAAAAAGCTCCTTTTTTAAGGAGCTTTTTTGAGTATTTGGGAAATCAAAGGAGTGATAAGCATGGCTAAAACGATTGGTTTGATGGGCGCCATGGACGAAGAAATCGCCCTGCTGCTGGAGCGGGTGGAAAACCAGGAAACGGCCGTTATGGCAGGCATCCGCTTTGTGAAAGGACGGTTGCACGGGAAGGACGTCGTCATCTGCAAATCCGGGGTTGGGAAGGTGAACGCGGCGTTAGCGGTGCAAGTGCTGATCGACCGCTTTGAGGCCGGCGCCATATGGTTTACGGGCGTGGCCGGCGCGGTTCATCCGGATCTGGAAGTTGGCGACATCGTCATCTCGTCTTCCTGCCAGCAGCATGATATGGATGTAAGACCGCTCGGATACCCGCGTGGAACGGTGCCTTATCAGGAAGTGTCCGACTACCCTGCGGACCCGGCGTTCATCCGTTTGGCCGAACAGGCCTGCGCCCGGCTGTGCCGGGATCACAAATACATCGCCGGCCGGGTACTGTCCGGCGATCAATTTATCGCCGACCGCGAGTTCGTCAGCTCGGTGCTGTACGGGGAGATGGAGGGAGCCTGCGTGGAAATGGAAGGCGCCGCGCTTGCGCAGGTCTGCTATATGAACAAAGTGCCGTTTGTCGTCCTGCGTTCCATCTCCGATAAAGCGGACGGATCGGCGGATATGAGCTTCGCCGAATTCACGAAGTTGGCCGCGCGGCGCTCGTTTGAAATTCTGAACGATATGTTGCGGCAGCTATAGATAATCCTGCAATGCAACCGCGAGCGTCTCGCGGTTTTTGGCCGTGATTTCCGCCCGGCGGGGAATGCCGTCCCAACGCGACAGATCGTCCAGCCAGGTGTCCGGGAGCGCAAAGGACGTTTGGTTTTGCCACCGTTTTATCCAGGCTTCCGGGAGTTTGGCATCCGGCTGCAGCGTTAAGGTCTCCTTTAGCGGGTGGCCGCTTATCTCAAGCCAGAGCAGACTCCAGGCGCGCGGAACGACCCGCCAGAAATCGTAGCCGCCTCCGCCGACCGCGGCCCAGCGCCCTTCGCAGTACGTATGGGCAAGCTCGTGCAGGATCTCGGGCATTTGCCGGTAAATCTCCATGCTGCAATGGATATGGGACAACGGGTCTAGGGCATGGGCGTCACAGCCGTGCAGACTGACGATCAGATCAGGACGAAAATGTTCCGCCAGGCGCCGAACGGACTGCTCAAAGCACTCTATCCATGAATCGTCCTCAGTGTACGGCTGCAGGGGAAGATTCATGCAGGCGCCGTAGCCTTGATGCTCCCCGCGCTCCGGCAAAAATCCGGTCCCCGGAAACAGATATTTGCCTGTTTCGTGAATCGAATAGGTGCATACATCCGGGTCCGAATAAAAGCTCCATTGCACCCCATCCCCGTGGTGGACGTCCGTGTCCACGTAAAGCACGCGCGCGCCGTAACGGCGGCGGGCGTAGTCAATTGCCACGGCGGCGTCGTTGTAAACGCAGAAGCCCGCGGCTTTGGAGGGCAGGGCGTGATGCAGCCCGCCGCCCAAATGGAGGGCGTGCGTGCTCGCGCCCGACAGCACCGCTTCGACCGCCGCTACGGTGCCGCCTACGATGCAGGAGGCCGCCTCGTGCATCCCGGCAAAGTACGGCGTGTCTTCATCCAGCAAGCCGTATTGCTCGGCGTGGCTGACCCAGGCTGGATCCGGCGAAGTCCGGCTTAAGTTTTTTACGGCTTCCACATAAGCGGGCTGATGAATCCACAGCAGTTCTTCCTCCGTCGCCGGACGCTGCCGGAGCAAATGACCTGGCTTCAAGGCGCCAAGCTCCTTTAACAAATCCATCGTTAAATCCAACCGGATCGGATGGAACGGGTGCCGGTCATGGAACCTGTATTTCAGCTCTTCTTCGTGATGAATAAATAAAGCGCTTCCAGGCATGGAATCACACGCCTTCCTTATGGATGCTTGCTTAATACATGAAACGCTGCTGAAAACGGATGCGGTCGAATTGTTCCTCGGAGGATAACGGGACCTCCTTGCCGATCCGGACCATCAAGCAATTCGCTGGATGGGAGCATATTTCCGGATCATCGGTCGCGTACCAGACCATATCGACCGTCTTCATGAGCCGTTCCATCATGTTGCGGTAATCCCAAACGCTGAGGCCGCTGTTCTTCAAATCCCAATGCCAGTAATATTCGGTCGTAAACACGATATACCGTTCCATTTGCCCATCCTCGAAAGCGGTCCGGATCATTTTCGAGCCGAGTCCGGCGCTGCGGTATTCATCGGCCACTTCGACGGCTCCCAGCTCGATCAGGTCGGGCATGCACCCCTGAGACCAGCGCTCCAGTTCGTCAGGATAATGAAAAGTGACGTACCCGATAATCGTCGCTTCGCTCCGGGCCAAGATGATCCGTCCTTCCGGGAGAGAGGCGATTTCAACCAAAGCGGCGTGCTGTTCCTTGGGCTTCCGAAAGGCGTCAAGATCCGGATGCATTTGCAACGTTTGGAGATGGGACGGAGTAACAGGACCTTCCACGATAATTTCGTGTTCATGGTAGGGCAGGGTGTGGCGGATATAGGTTTTTTGGTGTTCCATTTTGCCGCCTCCTTTGCACGTTCCCCTAACTTATAACAGAAAAATGAAAAAATGAAAAGTGTAGCCTGTGCCGAAAAACCTGTGATATAATGTTCTCCGACATAAAAATTTCACAATTTGAAACTGCTAACATGGTGGATGATCTTGACAAACGGTCCGGAAGTCTTATTTCTCGTTTCTTACGATCAGAACGGATGCCTACCCGCTAACGAATGCTGAAGTCAAAGATTTACCTCACACTCCTATGTATCCGTTTTCATGAACTTTGATCTACTGTTTTCGTATTTACAAAGATTAAGGAGGATGAAACGATGAGTCAACTGCAAGGGGAAATCATTGCGGCGGGCGTACCGTCGTCCAACATGAACAGCTACGAAGATGCCTATCAAAATTTTGACTGGAGCGATGTGGAGAAGCAGTTCTCCTGGTATGTCACAGGCCGGGTAAACATGGCTTACGAGGCGATCGACCGCCACGTCGATGCCGGCAAGGGAGATAAACCCGCGCTTCTGTTCAGCGATCCGGCCCGGGAGGAGTCCTACACGTATGAGCAGATGCAGGAGCAGACAAACCGGTGCGCCAATGTGCTGCGAAAATACGGGATCGCCAAAGGGGACCGGGTATTCGTATTTATGCCGCGGTCGCCTGAGCTTTATATCAGCGTGCTTGGGATTATCAAGGTGGGGGCCGTAGTGGGCCCATTATTCGAAGCTTTTATGGAGACGGCGGTCAAAGACCGGCTGGAGGACAGCGGAGCGGTAGCGCTCGTCACGACGCCTGAGCTGCTGCCCCGCGTCAAACGGGAGGAGCTGCCGTTGCTTAAAACGATCTTCGTCGTCGGCGACAACGTGGCCGCGGAACCCGGCATCGCCGATTGGAAATCCGAGCTTGCAGCGGCTTCCCCCGAGGCTGAAATCGAATGGGTGAACCGCGAAGACGGACTCATCTTGCATTATACTTCCGGCTCCACCGGCAAGCCTAAAGGCGTTTACCATGTACACAATGCGATGATCCAGCACTATCATACCGGCCATGTGGTGCTCGATCTGAAAGAAGGGGACGTGTACTGGTGCACGGCCGACCCCGGATGGGTTACCGGTACGTCCTACGGTATTTTTGCTCCTTGGCTGCACGGGGTGACCAATGTCGTCCGCGGCGGGCGTTTTAGCCCGGCCGACTGGTATAAAGCGATTGAGAAATATCAAGTGACCGTCTGGTATAGTGCGCCGACCGCTTTTCGGATGCTGATGGGAGCCGGACAGGACATCATCCTGCAATACGACCTGTCTTCGCTGCGCCATGTGTTGTCGGTCGGTGAGCCGCTCAACCCCGAGGTTGTCCGCTGGGGGATGAAGGTATATAACCGCCGGATCCACGATACGTGGTGGATGACCGAGACGGGCGGCCAACTGATCTGCAATTATGCGTCGATGCCAATCAAACCGGGTTCGATGGGAAAACCGGTTCCCGGCATTCAGGCCGCGATCATCGATGATAACGGCAAGGAGCTGCCGCCGTACCGGATGGGCAATTTGGCGATCCGCACCCCATGGCCGTCGATGATGCGGCTGATCTGGAACAACGCGCCGAAATACGAGGAGTACTTCCGGATTCCCGGCTGGTACATTTCCGGGGATACGGCGTATATGGACGAGGACGGGTATTTCTGGTTTCAGGGCCGGATTGACGACGTTATCAACTCGTCCGGCGAACGCGTCGGGCCGTTTGAGGTCGAGAGCAAGCTGGTCGAGCACCCGGCTGTGGCCGAAGCTGGCGTGATTGGCAAGCCTGATCCCGTCCGGGGAGAGATCATCAAGGCGTTTATATCCTTGCGCGAAGGCTTCACGCCTTCCGAGGAGCTGAAGGCGGAAATCGCCAAATTCGTCAAAGAAGGGCTGTCCGCCCACGCAGCGCCGAGGGAAATCGAATTCAAGGACAAACTGCCGAAAACGCGCTCCGGCAAAATTATGCGCCGCGTGCTGAAGGCTTGGGAGCTTAACCTCCCGGCCGGGGATCTATCGACGATTGAGGACTGAATAGGATATGAAAACGCAAGCTGCAAAAAGCCCCTCCGAACAACGCTCGGAGGGGCTTTTCCTTGTTTATCTAGTTTTGGCGCCGCCTATTTGCTGTACTGCACCGGGGACGACGCCGGAGATTCGCCCAGCACGTTCACGGCCGTAACCTTGACCCATAAGGTGCCGGAGTCGGTTTTGAACGAATACTGCGTGTCGGCGGTGGAGCCCACTTTGGAATATGTGCCGTCCGCGGCCTCGGATACGTACACGTTATAGCTTGTGACGAGGTCCAGAGCCGGGTTGGCTTCCCAGCTTACCGTAACCCCTTTCTCGTCCTTTTTTATGCCCACCTGGGCGGGAGAAGCGGGGAGCGAGCCGTCAGTGCCGTTCTCTCCCGCCGTTTCTCCATCTCCAGGCGTTTCGCTGCTGCCGTCCGGAGAAGCATTGCCGCTTGGGTTCATGCCTCCCAACAATCCGATGACCGCGCTAGGCGTGGATTCCTTGCCGGCTACGTCCACGGCCGTGACGTAATAAGAAGTGGCCGGGCCGGGGGAGCTGGAATCGGTGATCGACAAATCGTCGCCGATGAGCGCCGCTTTTCCGGTATATTGGAACTTGGTTCCGTCATCCGAGCGGTACAGACGGTAGCCGACGACGTCTTTTTCGCCGTTTGCGTTAAACGTTACTGTCGCGCCTCCACCGGAAGCCAGGGAGACGCCTTCCGGAGCGGCTGGCGCTTTGCCGTCGTCAGCTCGCGGGTCCGGCTTATACGGCGCGTCCTCGCCGGCATCCCTCGGCATGTAGTAACTCAGCGCTCTGTGGCTGCCCCTCATGACGGAAAACGCGTTCTGCAGCTCCTTCACCAGCTCGGCGATCGGTTTATCGCGGCGAACGACCACTTTTTCGCGCTGCATATCGGACGGCGTCGTTTCCAGGGGCACGTAATTCACCCCATTATAGGTGACGTATTTCGCCCGCACCAGAACGTCTTCCGATTTCGTCGGGACGTATTTGGCGTTGAAAATATCCGTAACCAGCTTGCCGGCCTGCTGCGTCAACTGGGTCGGCAGCTTGCCGCTGTAGCCGGAGACCGTTTTGGTGACGATTCCGTCGGGTTTTGCGAATTCTTTCGTAACAAACAGGTCCGGTTCGTTTTCGGTGACCTCGTTCATGACGAGCGACCATATTTTGCGAGCCCGCGATTTACCGGCATCGGACAGTGTGTTCACCGAATCTCTGTAGCCGATCCATACGCCAAGCGTCACGTCCGGCGAGTAGCCCATAAACCAAACGTCCGCGTAATTTTGCGTGGTTCCGGTCTTGCCGACGACGGGAATTTTTCCGTAGTTTTTAAAATCCCTTTTGATCGAACTGCCCGTCCCGTCCCGAATAACGGTGCGCAGCATATCGGTCATCAAATAAGCGGTTTGCTTGGAAAATACTTGCTGCGGTTCGGTTTCATGTTTGTAAACGACTTTGCCTTTCCCATCAACGATTTTTTCGATCATGTAGGCGTCGACGAATTTTCCGCCATTCGGGATCGCGCTGTAGGCGTTCGTCAGCTCCTCTACGGTAACACCGTATTTTAGACCGCCGAGCACGCCGGTTTGCGCATTATAGTCCTCGTCTTCCAGCGTGGTGATCCCGAGTTTTTTGGCGAAATCCCAGGCTTTGTCGATGCCGACGATGTCGTTGAACACCTTAAGCGCCGGGATGTTGCGGGATTCGTTAAGCGCCGTTCGCGCCGTAACCAGGCCTTTGTAGCCGCCGCTGGAGTTCACGGGAATGTGATACCCTTTTTGGTAATCCCGCAAAATGATCGGCGAATCGTCAATGATGCTGGCCGGTTGAACCAAACCGGCATCAAGCGCTGGCAAATAAGCGGCGATCGGCTTCATCGTGGAGCCCGGCTGCCGTTTCATTTGCGTCGCGTAGTTCATTTGCTCGGTATAGAAATCTCGCCCCTCGATCATACCCAGAATCGCACCGGTATCGTTATCGAGCATCATCGCCGCAACCTGCTCCAGCCCTTTCTTTTCGCTGTATGACGAGAAATTATCCGCATTTTCGGACACTTTGTGCATCGAGTTGTATACCTGTTTATCGATCGTGGTATACACTTTGTATCCACCGGTCAGCAGCTCCTGCCGGGCATCCTCGAGAATTTGCGGGTTGCTTGCCGCCTGTTCCTTGGTCATCTCGGGATTGCGCAGCGTTGCAATTACGATAGCTCCTTGCCGCTCCGTCTCCAGCATCAGATAAGGATAAGTGTCGTAAGCTTTTTTGGTTTGCCGCGCGAGCGAACCTTTCAGATCAAAAGCCAGCGCCTCCTGATACTGGGCGTTGGTGATTTTGTTCTCTTCCAGCATGCGCTGCAGCACGAGCTGCTGGCGCTTCGTCGCTCTCTCAAAAGCGTCTTCGTTAAATTCCCCTTTGCCGTTAAAGGCCGAATAAGAGGAGGGAAGCTGCGGAAGACCGGCCAAATAAGCGGTCTGGGCGATGTTCAGGTCCTCCAGATTGGAGATGTTGAAGATCCCTTTGGCCGCCGCTTTGATCCCGTAAACCTGATATCCGTTTGACCCATTGCCGAAAGGAACTTTGTTCAAATAAGCCGTAATGATTTCTTCTTTGGATAAAAAACGCTCCAGCCGGAGCGCCAGCAGTATTTCCTTGACCTTCCGGTCTTCCGTGCGTTCCAAATTCAGGAAGACACGCCGCGCGAGCTGCTGGGTCAGCGTACTCCCGCCGGTTTGTACGCTCTCATGGAGCAGCCTTTGCTTTACGGCTCGGAGCGTTCCTTTAAAGTCGACCCCGATATGCTCGTTGAAATGATTGTCCTCAATCGCGATCACCGCATCGATGACCGATTGGGGGATTTGCTGGTAAGAAACCGGACGGCGGTCTTCCTCTGAGCGAAGCTGGCCGATCGCCTGCCCGTCGCGGAAATACGCAAAACCCGTCATCTCGTTATAATTGATCTTTCCTTCAATGTCGGAACGCGACCGCACGGGATCGTCCTTGACGATCGAGGAGACGTAACCGAACACGGCGCCCCCCGCAAACAGACCTCCCGCAAATCCAAGGAGAACGAGCCAGCCTAGCGCCGCCCAGATCCAGCGGCCTTTTCTGCGCTGCCGAACCGGTTTGCCGCTCCGTGTCCTGCGCTTTTTTTGCTGGCCGGAGTTGTTTTTGTTATCATGAGCCATCAATGATCCTCCTTTATAACAGCAACATTATAGCATAAAAAAGGTCTATTGGTTGTTTTTTCATCCTATTTGGTATAGAGGTTTGACTTCGTAAACGGGATTATGTTATATAATAATTTAAATGCATATCGTCAAAGGCGTGGAAAGACTTAGTAGAAAGCGGAATCCCGCCGCTCAGAGAATCGGTGGAAGCTGCGAACCGAATGGGTGGATCCCTTTTGAATTACCGTCTGGAGCCGTCCGGGGGAACGCGGCCTTAGCCGCAAGTAGTCCGGTTCCGGGATGACCGTTATAGGAATGAAGTGAAAACCGCTACGTTCGTTTGGTTGCGGCCTGCGGCAGGTAAACAGCGGTTTTAATTAGGGTGGTAACGCGAGCGCTCCTTCTCGTCCCTTGGGACTGGAAGGAGCTTTTTTGCGTTTGGCGGTTGTTTTAAATTTTAGTCTGGAGGAGTGTTTGTCATGAAGTGGGAAGAGTTGACGCCTGAGCAGCAGGCGGAGGTGGAGCGCCAGTTAAAGGTGATTTCCCGGGGGGTAGTCGAGATTGTCCCGGAGGATGAGCTGAGGCAAAAGGTGATGAAATCGGTGGCGACCGGAACGCCGCTGAAGGTTAAGTTGGGTCTTGATCCGTCGGCGCCCGATATTCACGTCGGGCACACGGTCGTGATGCAGAAGCTGCGCCAATTTCAGGAGCTGGGCCATCAGGTCCACCTCATCATCGGGGATTTTACGGGGCGGATCGGCGATCCGACCGGCAAATCGGAAACCCGCAAGCAACTGACCGAGGAAGATGTGCTGCGGAATGCGGAAACGTACCGGAAGCAGATTTTTAAAATTTTGGATGCGGAAAAAACGAAGGTTCATTTCAACTCCGAATGGCTCGCTCCGATGACGTTTGCCGACGTCGTCAAGCTGGCGGCTAAAGTGACGGTAGCCCGGATGCTGGAGCGGGACGACTTCACCAAGCGCTACCAAAGCGGTCAACCGATCAGCATTCACGAATTTTTCTATCCGCTGATGCAGGGGATGGACTCCGTGGCGCTGGAGAGCGATATCGAGCTGGGCGGAACCGATCAGAAGTTCAACCTGTTGATGGGCCGCACGCTGCAGAAGGAATACGGCAAAGATACCCAGATTGCCATCATGACGCCGATTATCGAAGGCCTCGACGGCGTGCAGAAGATGAGCAAAAGCCTCGGCAACTACATCGGCATCGACGAGGAACCGAACGAAATTTACGGCAAAGCGATGTCCGTGCCGGATGAGCTGATGTTGAAATACTACGAGCTTGTGACGGATTTGCCGGACGATGAGCTGGAAGCTCTCGCGGCAGGCCTCAAAGCGGGCAGCGTCCATCCGCGCGATGCGAAGATGAAGCTGGCGTACACGCTGGTCCGGATGTACCATGGCGCAGATGCGGCGAATGCCGCGCAGGAGCATTTCGTAACGGTGTTCCAGCAGCGGGCTTTGCCGGAGGATATCGAAGAGAAGGAAATCCCCGCAGGAGAGCTGGAAGACGGGAAAATTCGCCTGATCAAGCTGCTGACGTTGATCGGCTTCGCTTCCTCGAATGGGGAGGCAAAACGCAGCATTCAGCAAGGGGCGGTTAAACTGAGCGAAGAGAAGTTGACCGACCCGAATGCGGAGATCGCATTGTCCGGCGGAGAAGTGATTCAAGTGGGAAAACGGAAATTCGCGAAGCTGATGGTGAAATAAAGAAAATCCAGCCCATTCGTTTGGAGCACCTGAAGTAAAGATTTACACGTTATAGAAGCGCCGGAGCGAATTTCTCCGGCGTTTTTTTAACCTGCGTATAAAATTTCGGGCATGATAGAGGGCGTTGCGCAGGTAGAGAGGGGAGGAGAAGAGGGACGTGGGGGGCTAAGGGACACCAGAGCCGTTATTTTCGGAAAAACGGAGGATTGCAAAATGCAACGGACACAGAAGACCTTATTTATCTCAAATCGGCCTGGATGAACGGGTTTAGAGCGAAATAGGGCCGCCTGTGTCCGTTAGGCTGGGAAATACCCGGGAAATGGGCGGATAAGGTCGCTGGTGTCCGTTAGAGCAGAGTCCAAAGTTTAGGAAGAGCTTTATAAAAAAAGGCCCCTGGATTTACGAGTCTGGAAGTTAATTATTTAGAAGATGGTTCTACGGATATCATGGCTTTTTGCAATAACGAGCGTATTACTCTTGTGGACGAAAAGTGGAAAGCGGCGGCGGATCGTTGAAATCGCTGCCGGCGGCAATCCAGTCGGGCTCGGCAGCCATGTGCAATACGACCGAAAAAGCGGCAACCCAGGCGCTTTCCCGCGTCGGAGCGAAGGCGAAGGGCAGTCCGAGAATCTACTTTAGTCTCAAGCCGGACACGAAGAAGGTGTATGAATTAGAGTACTCCACCAATAAAGGCAATACTGAGCTTGAAATTGAAGAAACGACCAACCTCTACTGAGCATCGACTTGGGCTATTTGTCCTTATTCAAGGAGTTTGGTAATGGAAGCAAAGAAAACTCGGACGAGGAAGCAAAGGCGAATTTCATTCCTTTGTCATTGAACATTAATGGCAGCGAAGCATGGGGTATTATATTGCCCGCCGCCTCATAAACGAGCCATCCTTACACACGGCCAAACGGCCCAAGTCGGTTTCGACTTGGGCCGTTTGCGTTGCAAATCTTAACGGTTGTAGAACTCGACGATTTGCTTCTCGTCGATGTCTTGCGACAGCTCCGCACGTTCCGGCAAACGGATCAGTTTGCCTTCCATAGCGGTGTCATTGTACTCCAGGTAAGCCGGAAGATGCGAGCGGTTCTCCAAAGCTTCCTTCACGGAAGAAAGGCCGCGGCTTCTTTCACGCAGGCTGATCAAGTCGCCAATGCTAACGCGGTAAGAAGCGATGTCCACCTTCTTGCCGTTGACGGTTACGTGGCCGTGGGCTACCAACTGGCGCGCACCTGCGCGGGAATTGGCGAAGCCCAGACGGTAAACGAGGTTGTCCAAACGGCTTTCGAGCAGGAACATGAAGTTTTCGCCGGCGATACCGGGCAGTTTTTGCGCTTTCTCGAACAGGGTGCGGAATTGCTTCTCGCCCAAGCCGTACATATGGCGCAATTTTTGTTTCTCGAGCAGCTGTGCGCCGTAGTTGCTTATTTTTCTGCGTTGGTTAGCGCCATGTTGTCCCGGAGGGAATGGGCGTTTCAAATCTTTGCCTGTACCGCTCAAGGAAATGCCAAGGCGGCGGCTGAGTTTAAACTTAGGACCAGTGTAACGTGCCATTGTATAGGTAGACTCCTTTTTGTTTGAAATTTCGTGTAGGGTTCTACTTATGCGGGTTTTGTTTGTTGAACGTAGGATAGATAATAATTACGCTCACTGACAAGAAAGTTCAGCCGCTGTCTTGTCAGCAACAAAAACCGAGAGGGTGCTCGCATGCGTTACGCCCTAATCAAGACTCTATCCAGTCTTTATCAACAATATATATTATATGAATCGGATGCCTAAAGTCAAGAAGAGGATTTTGTTTTAAAAGCTGTTTTTTTGTCGATAGGGCTTTTGGCCTAAAAATTTGGTGCAAAACGACGTGGAAGATAGTAAAATACAGTTAGCAAACAAGAACGGTTAAAGCAGAGGGAGGCAGCCGACAACCTCTATAAAGGAGTTTTCCTATGGCAGACCAATCCCGAGGATATCCTACGTTGAACATGAACATCTCTTCAATGCTGCCGCGCCCGGAACAGGAAGACAATTACGCAGATTGGCTGCAGCAGCTGGATATTACCGCTTACGATTACCCCTATATTGAACCGGTCATTTTACAAGCGTACAGGGATTTATGCAAAAATGTTTCCGAAATCGCCGAGTGGGGCCAGGCCCGCTTTTTTGTGGCGCACCATGACGGAGAGGTGATGATTTCCGGAACGGAGGAGGACGAGCCTTCCGAGGAGGGGAGAGACATCTCTTATGTTGCCGGAATCATTTCCCGCTGCATTGAGGCTGCAGGTCCTGCGGTTATTCCGCACGGAAGATTTGTCTATGCGGCGGCCCCCGTCGTGACGCGGAGCGAAGGCGAAAGGTTCGCCGTGTTCGGCTGCCGGCTGCCGAATACCCCCGATTATGAAGGGTCAGGCGCCAAGCTGTTTATCCGTGCGGCTGCGTTGCAATTCCGGACATGCTTTTACAAAGTTTTTGAAGCCTTGTTCATCGCGGACATGCTGCTCGTTCAGCAGCGCGCCAAACGCGAGGAGCATCGCCGCTCGAAGCTGTTTCAGGTCGTGCAGAAGCTTCACGACAAAATCGATGTCGATTCCGTCCTGTCGGAAGTGTTTGAAAGAGTATCGGGCATGTACCCGGAGGCCAAGCTTGAACTCTTGATGTCCCAGGACGACTTAAGCCGCGATCCGCGAGTAAAGCTGCTGCAACTGCAGGGACCTGAAGAGCAGTTTTGTGTCAAAGCGTTTATGGAAGGGCAAATGCTTAGCCGGAAGCTGCATGGCTCCAGTGGGGAGCAATTGCTCGAAATCGCCGCCCCGCTCGGCGGAAAGCAAGGGGTATACGGCGTGTTTCGCCTGTTGATTCGGCGCGATCTGATCGATGAGTTCGATCTGCAGCTCATCGGCATGCTGGCGGATACCGCCGGCGTCGCCTTTGAAAACGCCAAGCTGTACCAGCAGTCCAATTTGCTGATCAATGAACTGCGGCTGATCAACGAACTAACCAAGCGGCTGAATCAAAGCTTGAGGTTGAAAGAGGTTTTCCAGTTTGCCAGCGACGAGCTGCTTTCCATTTTCCAGGCGGAGTACTGCTGCATTTCCCAGCTTCATAAAGAAACAGGTACGTTCGAAGTGATGTCCACGAATGTGCCCAGTCTGTCGAAACTTACTTTTCCGGATACTTACGGTTTTTGCGGTTTGGTGTGTTCCACGCAGGAACCGATTATTTTGTCGGATTATCAAGTATACGGCAAAGTATCCTCCAAGATGATGGAAGAGACAAAAGCGCGCTCGCTGATTGCCGCTCCTTTGATCGTCCGGGGAGAAGTGAACGGGGCGATTATGCTGGCTCACCGGGAGGAGCGGTATTTTTCCTACGACAATTACAAATTGCTGCAGGTTCTTTCTTCGCATATCGGTTTGGCTATCGCCAACGCCCTGCTGCATGCCGAGGTGCGCAGAATGGCCAACAGAGACATGCTGACCGGACTTTACGCGCGCCACTACGTGGATGACGCCATCCAGCAATTTCAGAAAAAAGACAGCAACGGTTCGTTGATCATCGTCGACATCGATCAGTTTAAACAGGTCAACGACACGTATGGGCATCAGACCGGGGATAAAATCCTTCAGCAGGTATGCACGATCGTCAAAAGCTCGATCCGTAAAACGGATATCGCCGCCCGTTGGGGAGGCGAAGAACTGGCCATATATTTGCCGGGGGCCGACGCAGAAAACGCCTATCGAGTGGCGGAAACGATTCGGCTCCGCGCCGCGATGGATACCGATCCCGCCGTCACGGTGTCGTGCGGCATTGCCGAATGGGCTCAGGGAGACGGGAAGGTCAGCGTAGAATCGCTTTTTTATGAGGCCGACATGGCCCTCTACAAAGCCAAAAATAACGGGAGAAATCAGACGCAGCTTGGGTAAAAGGTGTTCCGCAAAGGCGGCAAGTCCGCGAACGGAACACCTTTTTCTTTGCGCATAGATTTCCCGCGCCGGAGGCACGATATTGCCGAATGCAAATTTTGAATCCGCCGCAGACTAGCAGCGGTGAATTTCAAAGACGAGAGGCGCGGAAAGCATATGCTGGAACAAGCTAGGGGTTATCGGAGACTGATCTGGATATTTTTGCTTGCGGCCGTTTTGTCCGCCTGCGGCGAGCCGAAAACCGGCGCTCAATGGTTTGACTTTACCTGGTCCGGGCTGGCGGGCTGGGACGCCCTGACCTTCCGCGGGCTTGCTTCGCTTCAGCGGGGAGAACACAGCATGCCGGAGGAGAGCATCAGCTACACGGGGCAGCTTAATAATCATCGCGAACTTAGCATGAGGGCGAAATCATCGGCCCAGGGCGCCAAGAATCGTTTTCGAGCGGCCGGACTGACCGCCGCTTCAGGATACGAGGCGAAGCTCCGCCTGGAGAACGGAAGCTGGGTGCTGCAGGCGGATCAAAGCAACGCCCTCCTGCATGGAATGAACCGCCTGAACCCGCTCGATCAATTGGAGGATATCCGCTTTGCCGTCAAGAAGAAAATTACGCTGGAAAGCGGAGCCGCGCGCGGAACCAAAGTGCTGAGGATCGAAATGGACCCTGATGAAGCCGGAATTCGTTTGAAAGATGAGCTTTTGGCGGAGATGAGCCTGCTGGGGGCGAACCTGGACAGCAAGCTGGCAGCCGTTTCTCCAAGCCGGAGAAATGAAGTGCGAACACGGCTTTCGTCCATCTTGTCGTCGGGCCACGAGCAATTGCTCGGGAGGCTTGAGAGCATGAAGGCGAACGTGGTTTACCATCTGACGATCAACCGCAAAACCGGGCTGCCTTCCCGCTTGACCTCGGAGACCAGGCTGAAATATTTAACGCCGCAGGGACAACCCCGGCAGGAAGTGCTGCGTACGGACAACAGGTTCGAGAATTATAAGTAGACTTGGGGCGGGCTGACTTCCTGCGGCAGCCGTGCTACAATAGTAGAAGAATTAACCATTGGTTAACACGCGGGTTCCTTGAGCGTGCGTTCGTGCGAAGGGAAGTCCGCTCCATTTTTGAGGAGGGAAAGCCATATGCGAGATCCTAGAATACAAAAGCTGGCGGAAAACCTGGTCGGTTACTCCATAAATGTCCAGCCTGGAGAAAATGTGCTGGTTGAAATGATCGGCGAAGAGCGCGACTTGTTAAAGGCGGTTATTGAAGAGGTCGGAAAAAGGGGCGGAAACGCGTTTGTCGAAATTACCGACCGCACCGTTCAGCGGATGCAGTTGAAATACGCCACCGAGGAAAGCATGAAGACGTGGGCGGAATACGACTTGAAGCGGATGGAGATGATGGACTGCTATATCGGGATTCGGGCGGGTTCCAATGTCAACGATATGTCCGATGTGCCTGAAGACAAAATGAAGCTATACAATGCGCTTTATTCCCATCCCGTACATAGCGAGCAGCGGGTCAAGAAGACCAAGTGGGTCGTGCTTCGTTATCCGAACGCCAGCATGGCTCAATTGGCCAATACAAGCACGGAAGCTTTTGAAGATTTTTATTTCAACGTCTGCAACCTTGATTACGCCAAAATGGACCGGGCCCAGGACGCGCTGGCCGATCTGATGAAGCGCACGGATAAGGTACGTATTGCCGGCCCGGGAACGGATCTTGCTTTTTCAATCAAAAACATCGGCGCCGAGAAATGCTCCGGCCAGAAAAACATTCCGGACGGCGAAGTGTACACCGCCCCGGTGCGCGATTCCGTGAACGGGACGATTAGCTACAACGCGGCGACGCTGTACAACGGAGTTACGTTCGAAAACATCAAATTCCGTTTTGAAAACGGCAAAATCGTTGAAGCGACCAGCAACGATACGAAACGCTTAAACGAAATTCTCGATTCCGACGAAGGGGCAAGATATATCGGGGAATTTGCGATCGGCTTCAACCCGTACATCCTGCATCCGATGAAGGATATTCTGTTTGACGAAAAAATCGCCGGCAGCCTGCATTTTACTCCGGGCCAGGCCTATGATGAAACGGATAACGGCAACCGTTCGGCGATCCATTGGGATCTGGTGCTGATTCAACGTCCGGATTACGGCGGCGGGGAAATTTATTTCGACGACGTGCTGATCCGTAAAGACGGTATTTTCGTGCTTCCGGAGCTTGCGGCGCTAAATCCGGAAAACTTGAAATAACGAGGAAAATCCTTGCTTGGAAAGCGGATTCAATGTATGATTAAAGTATGTTATTTTCAATGTTAATCACGGAGGGATCTCAATGGCCACGAACAATGAAGCGGTAGTTGAAATTGCCCAAGCGGCGGGCAAGTTTACTTCTTCCATCGTGCTCCAAGCTGACAACAAGTACATCGACGTTAAAAGTATCCTCGGCCTTTTCACCACACTCGTGAATACGAAGAGCTATGAGCTTCACGTTCATGGACCGGACGCCGATGAAGCTAAGAAAGCGATGAGCGAAGTTTTCGCCAAGCACGGCTTAAGCGTAAAATTGGTAGAAGATTAATCGAAAAGCGGAAGACACTCCAGTCGTTTTGGCCGGGGTGTCTTTTTACGAGGATAGAGTTTGTTTCCCGCAGGTTCTTGTATTGGCCCTCGATTTCGTCTAATATTAGGAATAGAGTAGCTGTGAAAGGAACATTGGACATAGGGGGGAAGAAGCATGACTTCATCTGAGTTGCAGGAGCAACTGAACCTGAAGGCACTTAATCTTCTGCAGGAAGATGCAGATAAAATAGAGAAGCTGATCGAAGTACAGATGGAGAACTTGGCCACACGTTACTGCCCTCTCTATGAGGAAGTGCTGGACACCCAGATGTATGGGTTTTCGAGGCAGGTGGATTACGCGATACGTGTCGGACTGATTGAGGAAATGGTAGGCAAACAAATTTTAAGCAGACTGGAACGGAATCTTGCCTCGCTTTATGAAGCCATGAACGGGAAAAAGTGACCTGCAGGTCAGGCATGTATATAGCTCATAAGACAAAATGCAAGCGTATGACTCGGAAATTTTCGGCCATACGCTTGTTTTGTTTTTTATACGAGGTAAAAAGAGACGCCGAGAATCGCGTATACGGCCAGCAGCAGCATTCCTTCGTACCAGTTGGTTTGGCCGTCCTGCGTAATCGATTTGGCGATAAATACGGATACGCCGATCGCCGCCAGTTCGATGACCGTAAACACGATATCCATCGGCCGTCCGAACAGATGGCTGACGAAGATCAGCACCGGGGCGACAAACAGGGCGATCTGCAAGCTGCTGCCGACGGCAATCTCCACGGCCGCTCCGATTTTGTTTTTCATGGCGAGCATGATGGCGGCGCTGTGTTCGGCCGCGTTGCCTATGATCGCAACGACGAAGGCGCCGACGAAAAGTTCGCTAAGCCCGAACTTGGCCGAGAAGGTGTCCAGCGTGTGCACCAGCCATTCGCTGACGAACGCGACCATAACGGTCGCTAGAATCAGATACAGGATCGATTGACCCCTGGACCAGGCCGGATCATGTTCGTGCTCGCCCGGCAGCTCATCGCCCTTTTCGGTAATATCGGCCAAATAGCTTTTGTGGGTAATCATGGAGAAAATGAGCCAGAGCAAATAGGCGACGATGAGGATGCCGGCGACGACCAGGCTTAACGTGGTACGGTCCTCTTCATGAAGTACATGGGTTTGCAGAAATACCGCCGGGATAAACAAAGCGATGATCGCCACGATCATGAGTGACCCGCTCATGCCCGCCAAGGCCAGGTTGTATTTTTGCACCTTGTACTTCAGACCGCCCGCAAGCAGGCTTGCTCCCAACACGAGCAGCAGATTGCCGATGATCGATCCGGTAATGCTGGCCTTCACCATATCGAACAGGCCCTCCCTGACGAGGAAAATGGCGATAATCAGCTCGGCGGCATTGCCGAAGGTGGCGTTCAGAAAACCGCCGAGGCGTTGCCCAGCGTAATGGGCGACGTTTTCCGTCGCTTTTCCCAGAAATCCGGCCACAAAAATAACGGCGATCGCGGAAATGATGAACTCCAGCGTTGCCGGCCAATGCGCAAAATGCCCGATGGCACTTAGTGCAAAGAAAAGTATGAGCAAGAATGGTGTTAAGTACTTTCGCATAGTACACCTCAAATTGTAGTAAATTGTCAGATCTGAATGATCAATTCTTCCTAAATATAACCAATAACGTGAAAATTATAAATCAAAAATAATTAGCCGGTCTACATTTGCTTTAAAGCGACTTACCATTTACAATGAAATTAATGAGGTTGAAGGAGGTATGACCATGACCGAACAACTGCAGTTAGATAATGGGCTAATTCGGATTGCGGATGACGTCGTTGCGAAAATTGCCGGAATGGCCGCCCTGGAAACACCGGGAATTGCAGCGATGTCCGGCGGGCTGTCCGAGGGCTGGGCGAAACGGTTAAGCGGCAAAAATGTGCAAAAAGGCGTCACGGTGGAAGTCGGTCAATTGGAGGCGGCGATTGATCTAAGGATTATCGTCCTTTACGAAACGCCGATTCACGAGGTATGCCGGATGCTTCAGCAAAATGTCCGTGAAGCGGTAGAGACGATGACGGGGCTTAAAATTGTGGAAGTGAATGTGAAAGTCGAAGGCGTAGCGTTTAAAGATGACGAAATGTAATCGATCTTTGACCTTCTGCAGTAATATAAGTGCGTGAGCTCTGCAACATCAGCTGGCATAGCAAAAGGGGTTGTCCCGAAGCAGTTTCGCTGCTTGGGCAACCCCTTTTTTTAGATATCAGAAAGTGTAAGTTTCGGAGCCTCGGCTTCCTGATATCGCAAGAAAAACTACCGCTGAACGCGGTCTGTCTTCTTTGAGAGTACGTCGATAAACGTTTTTCTTATGTGTGAGACAGATTTAAATCTGACGCCGGTTTCGAAAATCGTATACGGCCGATTCCCTGACGACGACCGATTTGGTCCGCTCCTGCTTTGCCGGAAGCGTTGATTCGCGCGAGATGCTCAGCACGATGCCCATGGCCATCATCATCGACAGCAGGGACGAGCCCCCGGAGCTGATGAACGGCAGCGTTACCCCGGTCATGGGGATGGTATTTGTGACCCCGCCGATATTGATGAAAGCCTGAATGGCGATCAGCCCCATAATGCCGACGCCGGTCAACGTGCCGAACGTGCTTTGGCAGCGCAGCGAAATGAGCAGGCCTCGCCAAATAAAATAAATGTAAAACAGGAGGAACAGCAATGTGCCGATAAAACCGAACTCTTCGCCAATCACGGAAAAAATAAAATCGTTATATGCGTTGGGCAGATAATGCAGTTTTTGGATGCCTTGCCCGAAGCCGGTTCCCGCAGGTCCCCCGTGCCCGATGGCTGTGAGCGATTGGAGCAGATTATAGCCGTTTCCCAGGGGATCCTTCGTCGGATCCAGATAAGCCTGAATCCGGCCCACCTTGTAGTTAACCTGGTCTGTCGCGGATTCGCTGGGGTGAATTTTGTCCCATAGCGCTCCGGCGGCCAGCACAATGCTGGCTCCAAGCACGAGCAGTCCGATCGAACCGAGGATGTGCTTCAGGTTCGCGCCCCCGGCGAAAATAATCAGACCGGAAGTGGCGACGAGAATCATGCAGGAGCCAAAGTCGGGCTGCAGCATGATCAAACCGGCGACAAAGCCGACGATGACCATGACCGGGATGTACCCGGTCCTTAAATCCCGGAAACGTTCGCCTTTTTTCGATATCAGGGCAGCCAGGTATAAAATCGTCGTGATTTTGGCCAGCTCCGTCGGTTGAATGCCCAGCGTACCGATGGCGAACCAACTGGTCGCCCCGTTTCTTTTGTCGCCGACAATGGGTACGAGAACAAGCATCAAAATAGCCAAAATAAACACGGGCACAAACAGTTTTTTGTATTTGTCATAACGGATGTTCATCGTCACGAACATGAAAACCAGGCCGAGACAGGCAAAGATGATCTGCCGTTTCGTAAAATACATGGGATCGTTTCCAAATTTTGCGTCGATCAGCGTAATGCTGGAACTGGAGCTGAAGACCATGATGATCCCGAACCCCACCAGCAGCAGGGTGAGAATAAGCAATTGAAAATCCGGGGCCCCGCGTCTGGGTTTATCCGCTACGTCTCTCATAGGCATGCCGCCTTAAGCCTCAAGAAGTTCCTTTAATTCGGTCAATTTATAGCTAGCGGTTTTCATCACCGTCGCGGGAATTTCCGATTCGTATTCCAGCCCGTGCGGGAAAGTGGCCCGCCCCATGTAGACCGCTTCAATAGCCAGGACCGTATCCGGACGCTCCAATTTGCCCTCTACCGCGCGCGTGTTGATGCGCAGGTAATATTCGTCGTTGTTGTGTTCGATTTTATAGTCGTATGTAGCCCGGTAATATTCCCATTGCCACCGCACAAATCCGGCCTTTTCAGCGGATTCGTCCAAAAAAGCCAGGTCGCTTTTTAATCCGTTCAAACCGCTATTTTCCACGATCATACAAGAAATGCCCCCTTAATTATGACTTTTCAACCCTTCGATTGATTCTCTACCTCATGATATTATGTTTCCACCGCTTGTGCAAGCGCAGGAAAACGCTGCCTTAAGGACGGTTTCGTCATTCTGGAGTGATTCCGTCTTCCTTTTTCTGCTACAATAGAGCTAGATTCCATTCAGGCCGGCATTGCAAGCTAAAGGAAACGGTACTTGGATGAAGAGGAGTGGAAGACCATGGAACAGGACGTTGTACGCGCGTTGTTTCCGGCCATGGTGGCGCGGCGCAGACATTTGCACCGCCATCCCGAGCTGTCATATCAGGAGAAGGAAACCTCGGGATTCGTGGCAGAGAAGCTGAGGGAACTTGGCGTCGAAACCACCGTGAATGTAGGCGGTTTTGGTGTGGTCGGCAAAATCCGCGGCGGGCTGCCGGGGAAAATCGTTGCGCTGCGGGCCGATATGGACGCTCTGCCGATTCAGGACGAAAAAAGCTGCGAATATGCCTCCGAGGTTCCCGGCGTCATGCACGCCTGCGGCCACGACGGGCATACGGCGGCGCTGCTTGCGGTCGCGGAACATTTCAGCCGGATCCGGCCTAAGCTGCGCGGCGAAATCCGCCTGCTGTTTCAACCGGCCGAGGAGACTTGCCCCGGAGGAGCTAAAGCGATGATCGAGGACGGGGCGCTGGACGGCGTGGACGTCATTTACGGCGTGCACTTATGGACGCCGATCCCCGTGGGGACGGCGGCAAGCGCGCCGGGGCCGCTGATGGCTTCAACCGATGAGTTTCTCATCGAGATGCAGGGGCGGGGCGGACATGGCGGGATGCCGCATAAAACGGTCGACAGCGTCGTTGCCGCTTCCGCGCTGGTGCTGCAGCTGCAAAGCGTGGTCAGCCGCTCCGTGAACCCGCTCGACCCGGCCGTCGTGACGATCGGATCGATCCAGGGCGGGACGGCGCAAAACGTCATTGCCGACCGCTGCAAGCTGGCGGGGACGGTCCGCTGCTTCAGCGAGGAGTCGCGGGTGCTGATCCGCGAGCGGATTCACGCTCTAGCCGAAGGGACGGCTCAAGCCTACGGGGCGAAGGCCGAGGTCAGTTATATGATGGGTTATCCCAGTCTCGTCAACGACGAGAAGGAAACAAGCCGTTTTTTTGCCGAGGCACCGGGGGTGTTTGGACTTCGGGTGGAGACGTCGCCTCCAATTATGCCCGCCGAAGATTTCGCCTATTATCTGCAAAAGGTTCCGGGCTGCTTTATGTTCGTCGGGGCGGGGAACCCTGATAAGGAAGCCGTTTACCCGCATCATCACCCGAAGTTCGATATCGACGAGGACGCAATGCTCCATGCTGCCGGTCTGCTGATCGCCATGGCGGAATCGTATCAGCAGGAGCATGCATAATTATTTTCCCGCTTTGGAACTCTATATCCGAAGGAGGGATTTTGCAGTGAGAAAAGTAGCTGATATTATGACGGACGAAGTCGTTACCGTAACCGTCCGGGATAACATCTATGAGGTTGCCGTTAAAATGAAAGAGAACGATACCGGTTTTATTCCTGTCGTCGAAGGCGACAAGCTGCTTGGCGTCATCACCGACCGGGATTTGGTCATTCGCTGTATGGCGGAGAAGCGCCCGAACTCCACGGCGGTCGATGAGATCATGACCCGCGGGATCAAAACGGCATCGCGCGACATGTCCGTGGACGAAGCCGCGGAGCTGATGGCCGAGCAGCAGATCCGTCGTTTGCCGGTGACCGAGGGCGACCGGCTCATCGGGATCGTATCGATCGGCGATTTGGCCGTGCGCAATATTTTCGCGGACAATGCCGGAGATGCGTTGTCGGAAATATCGGAGCGGGTGCATTAATCGGCCGGACCTGAAGCGGCGGCCGGACACATCCGGGAGAAGTTCGCGGGCCTTAAGAAGCGGACTTCTCTTTTTTTGCCATACCTAAGCGGTTACGGCACGAAGGGAGGAAAACCTTGTGAATAAAGCGGGAGCCTGCATCGTTCAGCGCGATTTTACCGTGCTGCTGGAGAAGGATCACCCCGGTTTTGCAGCCGCGCGGGAGATTTTGTCCGAGTTTGCCGAACTGGTGAAAAGCCCTGCTATTTACCATACATACCGGATCACTCCGCTCACTTTATGGAATGCGGCGGCCACCGGGCTGGACGCGGAGGAGATCATCGGGCGGTTGCGCTCAGTGGCGCGCTGGGATTTGCCCGAAGGCGTCGCTCTCGACATCCGCAAATGGATGTCCAGATACGGCGCTTTAAAGCTGCATCCCGTAAAGGAGAATCCCGAGCTGATCGAACTGGAAAACCTGAGCCGGGAAGACGGCTTGCTGGATGAGCTCATCGGCCAGGTTGCGCTCCCGGGAGAAAAGCCGGCGGCGGCCGGCGTTCGAAACGTAAAGCTGCCGGCGAAGTACCGTGGGCTGCTTAAGCGGGAACTGGCCCGGCTCGGTTACCCCGTATTGGACGAAGCCGGATACCACAGCGGGAGGGCGATGAGCTTTACGCTGAGTTCATCCCTGCCGGACGGCAGGCCATTTCAGCTGAGACCTTATCAGCTTGGGGCGGTTGAGACTTTTGCGGGACAAAAAAGAGACGGGGGAAGCGGCGTTATTGTCCTGCCCTGCGGAGCGGGAAAAACCGTGGTTGGCCTGGCGGCGATGGCGCGGTTTCAGTGCGAAACCCTGATTTTGACCTCCAACGTCACATCGGTGCGCCAGTGGATTTCCGAAATTTTAAGCAAAACGACCTTATCTCCCGAAGTGGTCGGGGAATATTCGGGAGAGAAAAAGCAGGTGAAGCCCGTCACCGTCTCGACCTACCAAATACTGACTCATCGGAACCGGAAGGAGGAGGGCTTCAAACATATGTCGCTTTTCAACGAACGGGATTGGGGTTTGATCATTTACGATGAAGTTCATCTTCTTCCGGCGCCGATTTTTCGGGCGACCGCCGAGATCCAGGCGACCCGCAGGCTTGGACTTACCGCTACACTGGTCCGCGAGGACGGCTGCGAACGCGACGTGTTTTCATTGATCGGGCCCAAACAGTACGACGTGCCGTGGAGAGATCTGGAGGAGATCGGGTTTATCGCCCGCGTCGATTGCCAGGAGATTCGCGTGCCGATGCGCGGCGATGAGCAAGAAAAATACACCCTGGCCGAAGGGAAGGAAAAATTCCGCATTGCCGCGGAAAACCCGGAGAAATTGGCCGTAGTCAGGCAACTGCTTGAGCGCCATCGGGAGCGGCAAATTTTGATCATTGGACAATACCTGGAACAATTGAAACGCATAGCCGCCGATCTCGGCGTTCCGCTGATCACCGGCAGCATGCCGCAAACGGAACGAGGCAAGCTGTTTCAGGCATTTCGTCAAGGGGAGCTTGCCGTTTTGGCCGTCTCTAAGGTGGCCAATTTCGCCGTTGATTTGCCGGATGCTTCCGTGGCCATTCAAATTTCCGGAAGCTTCGGTTCGCGCCAGGAGGAGGCGCAGCGGCTCGGGCGGATTTTGCGGCCGAAAAGTAATGGCAGCCGCGCCTATTTTTACACGCTTGTATCGGAGAATACGCGGGAGCAGGATTTCGCTCTGCGGCGCCAGTTGTTTCTGCTGGAGCAGGGCTATGAATACGCTGTGCGGCGGGAGCGGGAGGTGTTTGAGGCATGACGAACCCGCAAGCGAATCCATTTATGGACTGGAACGGCGATGCCAAGCAGCCGCCCCCACAGCCGCTGCCTTCGTCCGCGGAGCGGGCGCTCCGCCGGTTGTTTCGCCGCTTTGCCGGGCAGCCGTTTAAGCTGGAGCAGGTCAACTCGGCGGCCGCAGGCGACGTATCGGGCGCGGAGCTGCGCGCGGCGATGCCGGCGTTGCTGCGCCGGGGAGACATCAGGGCCGTTCGCAAAGCCTGGGGCGAAAAGCTGTATTATTTGCCGCTGGACAGGCTTTTGCAGCTGCAGCACGTATGGCGGTATTCCGGCTTGAAACCGCTGGCCGGAGGACCGGCCAGCCTGCGGCGGGAAGCCAAGGCCGGACTGGCTTTCGATTTGTTCCGGGCGCTTAGCTATATCGCCGCAAACGGCTTGAAATTGACGGCCAAAGGAACGATCCACCAGAAGGAGCTCGGCAAGCTGACGGGCCGGTTGCAGCTGGACGAACGGGATGTGGCCGGCCTGGGACTAAAGTATCCGCATGCCGACGTATATTCTCCGCAGCTGGCCATCGTGCTCGACCTGCTGCAGGCGCTGGGGCTGATCGCCAAAGAACGGGCGGCGTGGCGCCTGAACGACGGGGCGCTGGCGGCCTGGCTCGCTTTGGATGTTCCGGCGATGAATCGGGTGCTGCTCCGCCACGCCTTGCAGCGCTACGTGCCGACGGAGCCGGGGCTGGCGCATGTTGTTTTGCGCCTGGCCGCGCCGGATCTGCAGGCGGGCGAGTGGTATTCGTTTGAGGAGCTGCTGGGCACGCTGCTGGATCAGGGGATGTTGGCCGCAACGTTCTCCAAGGAACGCCAGGACTGGATCGGCAGCTGGCTTGCGGCTTGCGCCGGATTTGGCTGGATGGATCTTGGGGAAAATCCGGAGGATGGGCTAATGTTTCGCTGGCGGATCGGGCGGGATGAGCTTGCTTCTTTTCACGAAGGCGGATCGGGCGAAGCTGCGGGAAAAGTCATCGTCCAGCCGGATTTTGAAATTCTCGTGCCGCCGGACGTTCCTTTTTCGGTGCGTTTCGAGCTTGAAGCCTGCTGCGAGCACGTCGCGACGGATGTGATGAGCGTGTACCGGTTGACCCGGGCGAGCGTTGCCGGAGCCTCCCGGTATGGCCGCACGCCGGAGGAGGTGTCCGCCTTCTTGGCCGGGCATGCCGCCTTCGTCCCGGAGACGGTGCTGAACGCGCTCGAACAGTGGGGCAGGGAGATCGGCCGGACGTCGCTTGCCGAAGTGCTGCTGCTGCGCTGCGCCGACGCCGAAGCGGCCGACAGGATCGCTTCGCTTTCCATGCTGCACGGTGCCGTGGAACGGATCGGGCCGCTGGATTTTATCGTCCCCGCAGGAAGGGAAGCGGAGGTGCGAAAAGCGCTTGAGGGCGAACGGCTCGCGCCGCCGGTCCGCAGCTCTGGTGAAACGAAGCTCGATTATCCGCGGCTGACGGGGCAAGGTTCTGCACCTGCGGACGCTTCCGGCTTCGGCTGGCTGGAGGGAATGGGCGGACAAGGCTGGATCTACCAGGGAACGGACCTGCATTTTTACGAGCCTGATGATGAGCTTCCCGAGGGCGAACAGCTTTTTCCCGGGCTCCGGGAGCTGCCGCCGATGTGGTGGAAGGAATTGAGGGCCTACCACCATTCAACGGCACGGCAAATCTTCGCCCAGGCCGAGGCGTGGCAAACGAGGGTCGCCTTGCAAATCGGCGGGGAAACACTTCTTTGCTTGCCCCTGGAGCTTCGCGGCGATGAGGAGTGGAGCGTCAAGGTTCGCGCGCTTCCTTCCCCTTCGGGAAGAGGGCAGGACGAGGGGCGGGAGATGTGGCTGTCTCCCGGGGACTGGCGGGCCATGCGGCTGATCGTACCCGAAATTGCCCGGTAGGCAGAGGATAAGGAAGGATGAACCTCTTCTTCTTATAGCCGGATTGTGATATGATTATGTCGTCTACCTCCGGTGGATAATAAGGAGCAGAATCGAGTTGAAAATTCATGAGCGTAATCGAGAAGAACACGGTCGATATGGCCGCCGTGCTGACCTACGCCTATGAATTGGGCGATATGATAAATAACTCGCACGCCGTGTCCGATTATTTATTCTGGAAACGCCGCGTAGAGGAAGATGCCGGGATTCAGGCATTGGTCAAGAAGCTGGAATCGCAGAAAGAGCTCTTTCGGGAAACGGAACGCTTCGGTCATTTCCATCCCAACTACCATGAAGCCAAAGACAAAGTGGCTGCGGTCGAGAAGGAGCTGGAGCAGTTTGAAGCCGTCCGCAAATTCAAAGCGGCCGAAAGCGAGCTCGACGACATCCTGCACGAGATGTCGGAAACGATCGCTTATGCCGTTTCGGACAGCATCAAGGTGCCGAGTAACGATCCGAACCCGAAAGGCGGCGGATGCGGAAGCGGCGGCAAGTGCAGCTGCGGTTGACGCGGCAAATGCCGCCGAAACTTATAACGTACCCGGGAGGGGGGAAATCATGTTTCCGGAGCGTACAGGCTATATTATTTGGGTCAGCGATTTAAAGGCGGCAAGAAATTTGGAGAAGTACGGAAGCGTGCACTACTTGTCCCGACGCATGCATTATGTGGTCATGTATGTGGACGCGGTGCGCGCCGAAGACATTATGCGCAACATCCGCAAGCTCTCCTATGTCCGCAAAATCGAACGATCTTACCGCGGGGAAATCAAGACGGAATACAGCAAGGATGTTCCGGACAAAACCCGGTATTACGGACTGTAAAATAACAAGCGTCCGAAAGCGTCTGGCAGCTATGGAAGTAGCGGCCGGGCGCTTTTTTTACGCCAGAATTATTTGTGAAATTCCGCCGCGGCAGAGGACGATGCGCAGGTAGAGAGGTAAGATGAGGGCTCTAAACGCTAAGGGACACCAGAGCCGTTATTTGCGGAAAAACGGAGGATTGCAAAATGTAACGGAAACAGAAGACCTTATTTACCTCAAATCGGCCTCGGTGAACGGGTTTAGAGCGAAATAGGGCCGCCTGTGTCCGTTAGGCTGGGAAATACCCGGGAAATGGGCGGATAAGGTCGCCGGTGTCCGTTAGAGCAGCGTCCAAAGTTGAGAAAGAGCTTCCAATCGCTCCAAAGTAGAAGTCAGAGCACTAAAGAATGCCGTTAGGCGTTTTTCTTAGCATCGCGATTGCATATATCCAATAGAATGGAAATATAATAGTATAGTAAATACAGCTGCTTGATAGGATATTTCCCATGAGCGCGTGAACGCGACTCAAATGTGCCTGGCTACGCACTGCGGTTCTGCGCTTTGTTGAAGGCGGACGTCTAATGCAAAGGCGGCTATAATTATGGATACGCCATGTTATCGATGCCAAAAATAGGTCTAAAGTTCTTGGCTCATACTATTTTTTGCGATTTGCGAGCGCTTGCCTTGTAGTAGGGTAGGGAATCATGTAATATAATAGGTAAAAGTGCTTAGTTACAAAGACCTATATGGTTGCATAAGTCCGGTTAATTCTAAAGAAACCTGCTGGTAAAGAGGCTTATGAATAATGAAATTGTCTGTTAGTTTGTTGAACAAGCCTATTAAATGAGAGGTGCGGCATGAGAGATAGGGCGACGGAGCGTTGGGGAACCTATGAAGCTTTCCATATTATTTTAGGGGATAAAAGAGTAGCGGACATCGTGGTGACAAACCACGCGAAAAGCAGATATCATGATCGGGTCAACCGGGAAAACATCGGATACGAGCAAATTGCCGGATGGGCTTGGGAATGCTTGAAGCAAGGGCGGATCACCCCGTACTACCGGAAGGAAGAGGACGTCTATTTGATTGACGACGACTTGGTTATGGTTGCCGAATTTACGGAAATTCCGGGCGAATTCGATTTGGCCGGCCGGCCGCTGCACCGGATGATTATCGTCACGTTCCTGGGCCGGATGTCGGAAACGATTGAGTTGCGCGATTTGAAATCCTATTATTCCTGGCTGCGCCACTCCCGGCGGATGACGTTGATCAAAAACAGCCGCAAACGCAGATGACGCGGCGTTAAACGGATAGAGACTGGACGTAAAGCAACAAGGTTCGCATGCTCAAACGGCATGCTTTTTTTGTTGGCCTGAACATGCTATTGTAGGGTTACAGAAAGGGGAGTAGCGGACGATGGCGTTGAACTACCACCAGCTCCATATTTTTTATACGGTCGCGGAGCGGGGAAGCTTTTCGGCGGCCGCTCAGGCGCTCCACATGACTCAGCCGGCGGTAACAATGCAGATCCAATCGCTGGAGGATTATTTCGGCTGCAAGCTGCTGGTCAGATCGACGAAAAAAATCGAGCTGACGGAGGCGGGACAGACGCTGATTCCGTATGCCCGGAAAAGCGTTGAGCTTATCCGGGAAACCGAGCAGGCGATGGCGCGGTATACTTCGATGCTGGAAGGCAGGCTTCAGCTCGGGGCGAGCCTGACGATCGGGGAATACGTGCTGCCGCGGCTGCTCGGACCGTTCGGGCAGCGCTACCCGCACATTTCCATCGTGATGAAAGTGATGAATACAACGCAAATTATCGAGGAGATCGTGGGTCATCAACTCAATTTCGGGCTCGTCGAAGCGCCCGTTCAGCACCCGGATATGGTATCGGAACCGGTGATGGAGGATGAACTGAAGCTGATCGTTCCGTCGGGGCATCCGCTGTCCGGCAACAAGACGGTGACGTTGGAGGAGGTTGTTTCTTATCCGTTTGTGCTCCGGGAAAAAGGCTCCGGGACGCGCCAGGTGATGGAAGCCGAATTTAAACGCCGTGGGATCGAAATGAGCCGGATTCAAACCGTTATGGAGCTTGGCAGTACGGGAGCGGTCAAATCGGCGGTAGAAGCGGGGATCGGGATTACGATCATCTCTCCGTCTTCCGTCAAGCATGAACAGGCGCTTGGTCTCATGGAGGCGCTCGACATTGAAGGCGTCTCTTTTAAGCGGAAGTTTTATTCGATCCACCTGAAGTCGACGCTGCTGCCGGTCAGCGCGGTGACATTCCTGACGTTTTTACGGGAATACGGGGGATAAAAATAGCCAGCAAAGGATGGGGATAGATGACACAGGCACAGCAAGCAGAGGAAGGTAAATTTGATTTACATACGCACACGCAGGCTTCGGACGGCATGAACGCCCCGGCGGAAAACGTCAGGCTGGCCAAGGAAAAAGGCCTGGCGGGACTGGCGATCACCGACCATGACACGGTGGCCGGCATTGCGGAAGCCCGGGAAGCGGGAGCGCGGCTTTCGCTTGTTGTCGTACCGGGAGTAGAGATCAGCACGCGGGCCGGGGGCAAGGACATCCATGTGCTCGGTTATTTTTTGAATGACCGGGACAAGCTTTTGCTGGAGCGGCTTGAGCGGTTGCGGGCGGTACGTGAAGAGCGGAACGAAAAAATTATCGCCAACCTGCAAAAGCTCGGCATTTCGATCACGCTGCAGGAGGTGAAGGACGGGCTGTCGCGGCCGCTTCGCCCCGATGAAAGCGTGGGGCGGCCGCATATCGCCGACGCGCTCGTCCGCAAAGGGGTTGCGAACGACATGCGGGACGCGTTTGACCGCTACTTGGCGGAAGGGAAACCCGGGTACGCCTCCCTGCCGAGGATCGGCCCCGAGGAGGCCATGCAGTGGATCCGCGAGGCCGGCGGAGCGCCGGTGCTGGCCCATCCAGGCTTGTACGGCGACGACGATCTGGTGCGGAAAATTCTCGAAAACGGGAAACCCGCAGGCATCGAAGTGTACCATTCCGACCACGGTCCGGACAAGGAGCAGCGATACATGGCGCTGGCCGAACAATTCGGGTTAATCGCCACGGGCGGGTCGGACTACCATGGCGTGCGTCAGGGCGTCGTGTTCCACGGCGATCTCGGCAGCCGCACCGCCCCGCCTGGGACGGTGGAGCGGCTCAAGGAAGTGGCGCTGGCCGGCCGGGCGGAATGACGCCGCAACATAAAGCAGCCCCGAGGTCCAAAACGGACTTCGGGGCTGCTTTTTGTTGCGCTAACCGTTTTTGACGGAGCTCGGCAAAGCCTTGATCAACTGCTCATCGGGCGTCACGAACAACGTCCGCTGATGATCGTAAATGACGAAGCCGGGCTTCGCCCCGCTCGGCTTGCGCACGTGGCGGATCAGGGTGCAGTCGACCGGCACGCTGCTGGACTGTTTGGCCTGGCTGAAGTAGGCGGCCAACTGGGCCGCTTCATTCAAAGTAGCCTCCCCATAGCTGTCGCTGCGGATCAGCACATGCGAGCCCGGAATGTCCTTCGTATGCAGCCAGGTGTCGTTGGGTTTGCCCAGCCGGTTCGTGACGTACTCGTTTTGCAGATTGTTTTTGCCGACGTAAATTTCGATGCCTTCCGAGGAAGTGTAAAGGTGCAGCGTCGGACGGTCGCCTTTTTTCTTCTTTTTGCCGCCCCTTTTCCCCCGGTCCCGTAAATACCCTTGCTGGGTCAACTCCTCGCGGATTTCGTCGATATCGCTTAACGTGGCGTCGTCCAGTTGCTGCAGCAGCCCTTCCAGATAAGCGATTTCCTCCCCGGCCAGCTTCATCTGTTCGTGAATGACGGTGAGGCTGTTTTTAAATTTATTGTATTTCTTAAAATAGCGCTGCGCGTTTTCCGAAGGGCTGAGCAGCGGGTCGAGCGGGATTGTTTCGGTCTTTTGCTCCTCGTCGTAATAGTTGACCAGTTCCACGGAGCGGTCGCCTTTACGGATCGCATGCAGGGAAGGGAGCAGCAGTTCGCCCCAGATCCGGTAGCGTTCAGCGTCTTCCGCCTCGTTTAAATCTTTTTCCAGGTTGGTCAGCTTTTTGATGTTTTTGTTCCGTTCGTTTTGCAAAAACCGCAGCAGGTCGCCCGTTTTCTGTTTAACGGTGTCGCGCAGCGCTTTGTCTCCGTAGTAGTCCTCCAGGCATTCGCTGATCGACTTGTATGTCCGCAGCCCGTCCTGGATTTGCGTCAGCCGGATCGCGGAAAACACGCTTTTACCTTTGGCGGTTTCGCCCGTCACCGGAGTATAAGCGTGTCCGCGTACATCTTCCATCAGCGCGGAAAAAGCCTGCCACAGCCGCTCCGCAGGATCAAGGCCAGCTTGTTCCTTTTCCGGTCCGGTCAGGCCGGCCCGGGCGTAAATTTCCCCGGCGATCAGCGGGCTTAAGCCGTTATAGGCTTCGACCAGCCAGACGCTGCCTTTTCCGGCCTGCTCGGCGTCCCGGCAAGCCGCCAAAAACCCGGTGCGCTCCGCGCCCAGCGGGTCGAGCTTGTGCTGCTCGGGAGGGCTGGTGTAGGCGAATCCGGGCATAACGACGCGGTAGCCGCTGATGGCCGGCGTCACATGGTGGATTCCGTCAAGCTGAGTTCCTGTCGCCGGATCAACGAGAATGATGTTGCTGTGCCGGCCCATCAGTTCGATGATGATTCGCTTCAACGACAGATCGCCGAGTTCGTCGCGCGTGCGGACATCGATATGAATGATCCGCTCCATGCCGACCTGGCTGACCGCTTCGATGGTTCCTCCTTCAAAATGCTTGCGCAGCAGCATGCAGAACATCGGGGCTTCCAGCGGATTCGGAAACGAGCTTTCCGTAAAATGAACGCGCGGATACGTTGGATTCGCCGACAGCAGCAGACGCCGGTTGCCACCTTGCGTACGCAGGGCAAACACGATGTCGCTGGCCGCGGGCTGATGTATTTTATTGATGCGCCCTCCAATGCAGGCTTGCAGTTCATGAACGAGCGCACGGGTTACAATGCCGTCGAGTGCCATAATTGTATGATCTCCTGTCTAAAGGTAGTTCAAAAAGTCCGCTTTTGATCACGAAGTGAATCAAGAAGTAACTCGGCGTCGAATCTTGAATTCAGCCGGGCCTTCCGTTGCTCACGTACCCAAAACGTACGCTCCGCTACTCAGTCCCTAGCTTCATCCAACCTTCTCGGTGCTGAAAACCTGACTTTTTTGAACTTGTATTTTAATAAGACGCCTCTTCTATGATGCCATACTTTGGGCAAAAACTTAAGGGCTCCGCTGTGATAATTTGGGACTGGCCGGAATACATTTACCCTAGGTGGAAAAGCCTTCACGCTGAAACTGCACAAAAAACGGAAGGGGAATAGGGGATGGAACAAAAAAACTGGCACCAGTGGAGTGCTGAAGCGCTTTTGGAACGGCTTGGCGTCACGCGTGATCAGGGGTTGTCCGACGAGGAAGCGCTGCGAAGACGCGAGGAGAGCGGCTGGAACGAGCTCGAAGAAGGCAAACGGATCTCCCCGATCCTGCTGTTTCTGAATCAGTTTAAGGACTTCATGATGCTTGTGCTGATGGGCGCCACGCTGATCTCGGGATTTCTCGGTGAATATTTGGACGCCGTGACGATTATAGCCATCATTATTTTGAACGGGGTGCTGGGGTTCATCCAGGAATTCCGGGCGGAGCGTTCCCTGCGCGCGCTGAAGCAGCTGTCCGCGCCGCACGCCAACGTGCTAAGGGAAGGAACCGTGAAGCATTTGCCGGCCCGGGAGCTCGTTCCCGGAGACATCGTCGTGCTGGAGAGCGGCGACCGGATTCCGGCGGATATCCGCTGGTTGTCCACGAACAGCCTGGACGTCGAGGAATCCGCGCTTACGGGCGAATCGCATCCGGTCGGCAAGCATGCCGGTGTCCTGAGCGAAAGCGAAGTGCCGCTTGGCGACCAGAAAAATATCGGTTTCATGGGCACGATGATTACCCGCGGCACCGGGCGCGGCATCGTTATCCGGACGGGCATGGACACCGAAATGGGGAAAATCGCCGACCTGATCCAAAATACCGAAGCTCAGGATACACCGCTGCAGCGGCGGCTTGAGCAGCTCGGGAAAATTTTAATCTACATGTCGCTTGGCTTGACCGTGCTTGTAGTGCTGCTGGGCATTATGCAGGGGCAGCCGGCGAGCGGGATGTTTTTTGCCGGGGTCAGTCTGGCGGTGGCCGCCATCCCGGAAGGTCTGCCGGCTATCGTCACGATCGCTCTGGCGCTCGGCGTGCAGCGGATGATCAAACGCAAGGCGATTGTCCGCAAGCTGCCTTCGGTGGAAACGCTGGGCTGCGCATCGGTCATTTGCTCGGATAAAACCGGCACGCTGACGCAAAACAAAATGACCGTCACCCGCCTTTGGCTGGAGGGGCGTTCTCTGGCGGTCACCGGCGAAGGCTACGAGCCGGTCGGCAACATTCTCGAGGGGGACAGCCCGGTCGATTTGCGCAAGGATCAAAGCCTGCGCCGGCTGCTGCAAATCAGCGCGCTGTGCAGTAATGCCGACATCTATGAGGATGACCCGGAACAACGCGGCCGGCGCAAGACGAAGGATGAAGCGGCGGTGGGCCCGGTTTGGAAATTAAAAGGCGACCCGACCGAGGGGGCTTTGGTTACGCTGGCTTCAAAAATGGGCTTGTCCCCGGCTTCCCTAAGCGGCATGTATGCGCGCGAGCGGGAGTTTCCGTTTGATTCGAAACGGAAGCGGATGTCCGTCATCGTCACCCACCAGGGAGGTAAAATGGCGCTGGTGAAAGGCGCGCCGGATATGCTGCTGGAGCGCTGCTCGTATATTTTGTGGGAAGGGAAAGTGGTGCCTTTTACCGGGACGTTCCGCCAGCGTGTGCAGACCGCCAACGAAAAGATGGCCCGCGGCGCGCTGCGCGTGCTCGGCATGGCGTACCGGGAACTAAGATCTCATGAAGGGGCCGATGACGAGGATGGCGTGGAATCGCAGCTGATTTTCGTCGGCCTGACAGGCATGATCGATCCGCCGCGGCGCGAAGCGCGGGACGCGATCAACGTCTGCCGCAAGGCGGGCATCAAAACGGTGATGATCACCGGGGACCATGGGCTGACCGCCGAAGCGATCGCCTCCGATCTCGGCATTTTGCCGCGCGGCAGCTCCGCGATGTCCGGCCAGCAGCTGGAAGGGCTCAGCGACGAAGAACTCGAACGCCAGGTGGAGAACATCTACGTGTACTCCCGGGTTTCTCCGGAACATAAGCTGCGGATCGTCAAAGCTCTGCAGCGCAGAGGCCATGTCGTGGCGATGACCGGCGATGGCGTCAACGACGCGCCGGCGATCAAAGCGGCCGACATCGGCATCGCGATGGGCCTGACCGGAACCGACGTCTCCAAGGAGGCCTCTTCCTTGATCCTCAGCGACGACAACTTTACGTCGATCGTGGCCGCGATCGAGGAGGGCCGGAACATCTACGAGAACATCCGCAAGTTCATCCGTTATTTGCTGGCGTCCAACGTTGGGGAAATTTTGACGATGTTTTTTGCCATGCTCGCCGGGCTGCCGCTGCCGCTGCTGCCGATTCAGATTTTGTGGGTGAACCTCGTCACCGACGGCCTGCCGGCGATGGCGCTTGGCGTTGACCAGCCGGAGAAAGATTTGATGGAGCACAAGCCGCGCGGGGCGAACGAAAATATTTTTGCCCGGCGCCTGGGCTGGAAAATCATCAGCCGCGGCGTGTTGATCGGCGTGTGCACGCTGGGCGCCTTCTGGCTGACGCTGCAGCACGCGCCGGGCGACCCGGGCCAGCTGGCCAAAGCGCAGTCGGTCGCTTTCGCCACTTTGGTCATGGCGCAGCTGATCCACGTCTTCGACTGCCGCAGCTCGCGTTCGATTTTTCACCGCAACATTTTACAAAACAAATTATTGGTGCTTGCGGTCTTGTCTTCCATCATTTTGATGCTTGGCGTCATGTACATCGAACCGCTGCAGCCGATCTTTAAAACGATTCCGCTCGGCGCGAGAGAATGGGCGATTACGCTGGTGGCCGCCGGCATTCCGACGTTCCTGCTGGGCGCCGGCAGCGTCTGGTCCGGGAACCGCAAACGCCGCGGCTTCAGCGGTCCGCGTCCGCTGGGAACCGCGAAAAGTACAAATATTCGTGCATAAAATCAATACCTTTTCCCGCCGGCAAACTTTAGACTAACCCCATAGGCAAGCTTTGTTGCAAGGGACGGCGTTTCCCTTGATATATATTGACGATGCAGGAGTGGGGTTAAGATGGAATTTACGAAAATGCATGGACTGGGCAACGATTTCCTTGTTTTTTACGGGCATACGGAGCTGCCTGAAAATGTATCCGAGCTGGCGGTAAAATGGTGTGACAGATATTTTGGCGTCGGCGGGGATGGTCTCGTGTTTATCCTTCCGTCGGAGAAGGCCGATTTCAAAATGCGGATCATCAACTCGGACGGTACGGAAGCTGAGCAGTGCGGCAATGCGATCCGCTGTGTGTCCAAGTACGTATACGACAACGGCTTGGCCAATAAAGAAAACGTGACGATCGAAACGCTCGGCGCGGGCGTGCAGCAGGTCAGCCTGCAGGTGGAGAACGGAGTCGTCAAAACAGTGCGCGTCGATATGGGCGAACCGATATTGGACGGCCTGGCCGTTCCGACCACGCTGAAGGAAAGCCCGGTGCTGAACCGGCCGATCGAGGCGGGAGGGCGCGAATTTTCCTTCACGGCCGTGTCGATGGGCAATCCGCATTGCGTCATTTACGTGGACGACGCCCCGAGCTTCGAGTTGACGACATGGGGTCCGCAGCTTGAGGTCCATCCTTATTTCCCGCGCAAAATCAACGTCGAATTCGCGACCGTGACGAGCCGGGACCGGGTGGAAATGCGCGTCTGGGAACGCGGAGCCGGACCTACGCTCGCCTGCGGAACGGGCGCCTGCGCCACCTTGGTATCCTCCGTGCTGAACGGGCTGACGGATCGGGCGGCCTGGATCGGGCTGAAGGGCGGGGACCTGTTCATCGAATGGGATGAACGGGACAACCACGTATATATGACCGGCCCGGCGGAAGCGGTGTACAAGGGCAGCGTAGAAATCTAAATGCCGTTTGACCAGCGTTGCAGCAGGCGGCAAACGAAGCCGGGACACCCGTGGTTTTGGGGCCCGGCTTTTTTTAAGATCTTTGACCTGCATTTGCGGAGGCAGCGGTAATAGCGGTAAAAAAGGGCGTTATTCTTGCCAAATAGGGACCAGGTGCGAAATAGAGGAACTTTTTTCCTCTATTTCTCGCCGGGTGGGGGCAAAACGCGGTTTTTCAAGCCTAATAAGAAAATAAGGACCAAAAGTTCCTCTATTTTATTCGCGAGGGAAAATTCGCAAAAATAGCGCCACAAAATACCTCTATGTCAGGACGGTCGTTTCCTCCTAAGGCTTAAACTATGGGCGTATACAGCAAAACGAAAGTTTTCTTCCAAACGCATTATATTCTATCTTACCATTCTTATTAATTTATGTTAGATTAATATGATAATAGTTTACGTCAGACGGTCAGGAGGAGCGAGCATGAAGCCGGATTTACGCGAGGCGCTGAAAAACGAAGTCATTGTCGGCGACGGGGCCATGGGCACATATTTGTACCATCTGGGTTTTCCGGTCGGCATTTCCTATGAAGAATTCAATTTGCTGCGCCCGGATGTCATCGGCGACGTGCATCGGCGATACATCGAGGCCGGAGCCCGGTTGATCGAGACCAATACGTTTTCGGCAAATTACTATAAATTGTTCCGGTTCGGCCTGGAGTCGAAGGTGGAGGAAATTAACCGCGCCGCCGTGCGCATCGCAAGGCAAGCCGCGGGGGGCGATGCTTACGTGGCGGGCGCGGTCGGTTCGATCCGCGGCGGAAAGCGGGCCAACGTCACGGCGCAGGAACTGGGCGCGTATTATGAACAGCAAATCGCGGTGCTCCTGTCCGAAGGGGTTGACGCCTTGCTGTTCGAAACGTTTTACGATTTGCGGGAAATGCGGATCGCGCTGGGGAAAGCGCGGCATCTGACCGATCTTCCGGTCATCTGCCAGTTTGCCGTCGACCAGGTCGGCCGCACGCTGGACGGCTATGCGATCCCGGAAGCGTTCGGCACACTGCTTCAGGAGGGCGCCGATGTGCTCGGCTTCAACTGCCATTCCGGTCCGAAAGGAATCATGAGCGTGATGGCCGAATTGAACGGTCCTCTGGACGTTCCGATGTCCGTATTTCCGAACGCAGGTTTGGCGGATTACGTGGATGGAGAATATGTATATGGAGCAACCCCCGAATACTTCGGTGAAAACGCGGCATCGTTCGCCGATTTGGGCGCGCGGCTGATCGGCGGCTGCTGCGGGACGACGCCGGAGCATACTGCGGCAACCGCGAAGGCGCTGTTTGGCTACGCCGCGCCGCCGCTGGAGAAGGGACGCCAGCTTCCGGAGGCGCGTTCGTCCGTCATCCTGAACGAGCCCGAGGCTCCGGAGACGGAAACCGGATTTTCCCCCGGCGGAGGTCAGGTGCGGCGGGACCGGCCGAGTCTCGTCGAGCTGGCGCAGGAACGGCACACCGTCATCGTTGAGCTCGATCCGCCGCGCGATCTGGACATCGGCAAGTTTATGGAGGGAGCGGCCGCGCTTAAGGCGGCGGGCGTCGACGCCCTGACGCTGGCGGACAATTCGCTGGCCGTGACGCGCATGAGCAACATGGCGCTGGGTCATCTCGTCCAGTCCGAGCTGGGCCTCCGCCCGCTCATACACATCGCCTGCCGGGACCGCAATTTGATCGGCACGCAGTCGCATATGATGGGCTTTGACGCCCTGGGCATCGACCACGTGCTGGCCGTGACGGGCGATCCGGCGCGGTTCGGCGATTTGCCGGGCGCAAGCTCCGTCTACGATTTGACGTCGTTTGAGATTATCCGCATGATCAAGCAGCTCAACGAAGGGACCTCTTTTTCCGGGAAGCCGCTGAAGCAGAAAGCCAAATTCGTCGTTGGCGCCGCTTTTAATCCGAACGTGAAGCACCTGAACAAAGCGGTTGAGCGGCTGGAGAAAAAAATCGCCTCCGGCGCCGATTACATCATGACCCAGCCAGTCTATGACCCGGAACTGATCGCGGCGGTCAAAGCAGCGACGGCGCATCTGGATATTCCGATATTTATCGGAATCATGCCGCTGGCCAGCGGCAAAAATGCCGCATACCTGCATAATGAAGTGCCCGGCATCCAGCTACCGGAGGAGATTCTAAAGCGGATGGAAGGACTGCAGGGTCCCGAAGGGCGCAAAGCGGGCGTGGAAATCGCCAAGGAACTGCTCGACACGGCGATGGAGCATTTTAACGGTATTTATCTAATGACCCCGTTTATGTTCTATGAAATGAATGTCGCTTTAGTGAATTATGTTAAGGAGAAATCGAAACAAGGGGCGTCCCACTTGTCTCGCTCCACATAATCAATTACAATAGGATAACGGATGTGATGCCATTGTCGCACAGTATGACAGGATACGGTGGGGCCGTCAGATCTTACGGCGGTTACATCGTTCAATTCGAGATAAAATCCGTCAATCACAGATACGCGGAAATCGTTCTGCGTATGCCGCGGGAATGGTCGTGTTACGAGGACGGACTGCGACGCTTGGTTCAACGCCGCGTAAAACGGGGACGCATCGATGTCTTCATCGGCAAAGAGCGTGACGATACCAGCGCTTTGCCTTTGGTGCTGAACACTCCGGTCGCGGAATCTTATCTGCAGGCCGCCGAAGAGCTCGGCCGCCGTTACGGGGTGGACGCTAAATTGAGCGCCAAAGACCTGCTCTCTCTGCCTGACGTGTTGACCGCTCCCGAGCTAGCGCCGGCGGGCGAAAGCGAACCGGAGTGGGAACGGGTGCTGCAGGACGGCCTCGAGGAAGCGCTGATTGGGCTTCTGGGCATGCGCGAGCGCGAGGGTCGGAACCTTGTTACCGACTTAAGCGGGCGGTTGGCCCGCCTGGAGGCGATTCACGGCGAACTGGTGCGCCTCGCGCCGGAGGTTGTGAATGATTACAGAAGCCGGCTTAAGGGGCGGCTTTCCGAACTGCTAGAGGGAAGTTTTGACGAGCAGAGATTTGCGATGGAAGTGGCCGTATTTGCCGACCGCTCCAATATCGACGAAGAGCTGATCCGCTTGAAGAGCCATTTCGAGCAATGCCGCAGTTTGCTGCAGGCTTTTGAACCGATAGGGCGCAAGCTGGATTTTCTCATACAGGAAATGAACCGGGAAACCAATACGATTGGATCTAAAGCTAATCATTTGGCTCTAGTCAACCTTGTCGTCGAAATGAAGGCGGAATTGGAGAAAATCCGTGAGCAAGCCGCGAATCTCGAATAACGTATTTTGACGCAGGGCAGGAGTCAAGTATATAGGGGGAACTACCTAAACATGGCAATTAAACTTATTAACATCGGCTTCGGAAATATCGTATCGGCCAACCGCATCATTTCAATCGTCAGCCCGGAGTCGGCGCCGATCAAGCGGATCATTCAGGAAGCGAGAGATCGCCATATGCTGATTGACGCTACATACGGGCGCCGGACACGCGCGGTTATTATCACGGATAGCGACCATGTTATTTTGTCGGCGGTGCAACCGGAGACAGTCGCCCACCGGCTGTCGACCAAAGATGAAGACAACGACGAATAAAATGGAGAGAATTATGTCTAAAGGGTTACTTATTGTGTTATCTGGACCGTCGGGCGTCGGGAAAGGAACGGTTTGCAGCGAACTGCGCAAGCGCATGCCGGATTTGATTTATTCGGTTTCCGCGACGACGCGGCAGCCCCGCCTTGGCGAAGAAAACGGCGTGAACTATTTTTTCAAAAGCCGCGAGCAGTTTTTGGAGATGATCGAAAACGATCAACTGCTGGAGTATGCCGAATACGTTGGCAACTTTTACGGTACCCCGCGGGATTTCGTGGAGGAGACGATCGCAAGCGGCAAAGATATTATTTTGGAGATTGAAGTTCAAGGTGCGCTCAAGGTGAAGGAGAAATTCCCGGAGGGCGTGTTCGTGTTTCTGCTCCCGCCTTCGCTTGACGAGCTGAAGGGCCGCATTCAAGGCCGGGGAACGGAAAACCAGGCAACGATCGACCATCGCATGTCGGTGGCCGCTCATGAGATCGGACTGATGGAAAATTATGATTATGCCGTCGTCAACGACGAAATCGATCATGCCTGCCAAAGAATACAATCCATCGTTATCGCCGAACATTGCAGAATCCGCAAACAAGGAAATTGCTAAATCCGGCGATCAGCCAATAAGAAGAGGTGTTACGTTATGCTGTATCCATCCATTGACAAGATGCTCGGCAAAGTGGGGAGCAAATACTCCCTGGTCGTGGCCGCATCCCGCCGCGCCAGACAGCTGCGCGAAGGGGACAAAAGCGAGCTGAAGCAGCCGAAATCGCATAAGCAGGTCGGCATTGCGCTCGAAGAGATTTACGGCGACTACGTCAAGATCAAAAACGGCGAGGAACTGCCTGCAGAAAACGAATAAATTCCGGCCTCCGGGCTGCTTTACGACAACCGCGAGGTTGTTATTTTTTTGGTTTGGGAGAAAGGCAGGGGATACCGATGTTAACCGGCAAAAAAATTTTGCTAGGCATCACCGGCGGAATCGCCGCGTTCAAAGCGGCGTCGCTAACCAGCAAGCTGGTGAAAGAAGGAGCGGAAGTCCGCGTCATCATGACCCGCTCGGCGACGAAGTTCATCACAGAGCTGACGCTACAGGCCCTATCGAAAAATTTCGTATACACCGACACGTTTGACGAAAAGCATCCTGAATCGATCTCGCACATCAATTTGGCCGATTGGGCCGATCTTGTGCTGGTCGCTCCGGCGACGGCCAACATCATCGCCAAAATGGCGGCAGGAATCGCCGACGACATGCTGTCGACGACGCTGCTCGCCACGCAGGCGCCGATCATGGTTGCACCGGCGATGAACGTGCATATGTACGAGCACCCGGCAGTCATCCGCAATATGGCTGAGCTTGTGGAGCGCGGAGTCATGATGATCGAACCCGGCGAGGGGCTGTTGGCCTGCGGTTACACGGGCAAAGGGCGGATGGAAGAGCCGGAATCGATCGCGGCCGTGGTGAGCGGCTATTTTGCGCGCCAGGCCAAGCGGGCGGAAAAGCCGCTCGCCGGCAAAAAAGTCGTCGTAACCGCCGGCGGCACGGTCGAGCGGATCGATCCGGTCCGTTATATCACCAACGACTCTTCGGGCAAAATGGGCTTTTCCATTGCCAAAGCGGCCCGGGAATTGGGGGCGGACGTGACGATTATCGCCGGAACGACGCAAGCGCAACCGCCTGTGGGGATCTCCCTGACACGGGTTTCCTCGGCGCAGGAGATGTACGAAGCCGTCCTCCGGGAATGGAACGATACGGATATCCTGGTGAAGGCTGCTGCTGTGGCGGATTACCGGCCAAAGGAGACCGCCCCGAACAAAATCAAAAAAACCGGCGATTCCCTGGTGCTGGAACTGGTGAAGAACATCGATATTTTGGAAACGCTCGGGAAACAGAAAACGACCCAACTGCTGATCGGCTTTGCGGCGGAGACGGAAAATCTCGAGCAGCATGCCATGGACAAGCTGAAGCGCAAAAATTGCGATCTGCTCGTCGCCAACGACGTCACCGCGGAGGGGGCGGGATTCGGCGCCGAAACCAACATCGTCAACATCTATGATGCGAACGGGTTGGTGGATTCGCTGCCCCGGCTCGCCAAAGACGAAGTGGGCATGCGGATTATGGAGCTTGCGGCCGGCCGATTGAAAGGATTGGGCCGATGACCTACCGAATGGCCAAAGTGATCGTGGATGTGCCGAGCCGGGAAACCGACCGGCCTTTTGATTATTTGATCCCCCAGCCGCTGGCGGGGTGGATCGAAGTCGGCAGCCGCGTCGGCGTTCCGTTCGGACGCCGCACGGTGCAGGGCTTTGTCGTATCGCTGCATGAACAGCCGGAAATAGATCCGGCGCGGATGAAGCCGATCCAGGAGCTGCTGGACCTGCTGCCGCCGCTGCCGCCCGATCTCGTGGAGCTGGCGGAGTGGATGAGCCGAAAATACGCCTGCAGCATGATTTCGGCGCTGCAGGCGATGATTCCGTCGGCGTTGAAAGGCAAGGCGGAAAGGTATATCCGCGTGGCTGAGCCGGAGGAAACGCCGGAAAGCGGGGCCGCTGCGGAGTTGATCGCGGCGGGAAGCGCAGCTGAGCCGTTTTGGAGCGGGCAGGAGGAGCTGCGCCAGGATGCCGGCAGCCTGCCTTCTTTGTCGGCTTTGCTGACCCGGGAAGAGGAAGAAATTGTCACCCACATCAAGGCCTCCGGCACCGTGACGATGACCCAGCTTGGCGGGCGTTTTCCGGATCAGGCGGCGATCATCAAGGATTTGCTGAACCGGGGCGTGCTGACGGAAAGCCAGGCGATCAAGGACAAGGTTGGCAAAAAAACGATGAAAAGCGTGGCCGCGGCAGTCAGCGGCAAGGCGGCGGAAGACGCGCTCGCTTCCTTCGGGCCGCAGGCCAAACGCCAAAAAGAAGTGCTGCAGTTTTTGCTGGAGGTCGGCATGCCGTTGTCCCTCCAAGAGGTGCTGTCCACCCTGCGGGTGACGGCGGGCACGGTGAAGAAGCTGGCGGAAAAAGGCTACGCCGTCATCGAAGACGTCGAAGTGTTCCGCGACCCTTACCAAGGCCGGCGATTTAAGAGCAGCGCGCCGCTGGAACGAACATCGGAGCAGGAGATTGTATATAATCGGCTGACCGCGGCGCTTGACGCCCAGAAGCCCGAAGTGTTCCTGCTGCACGGGGTGACCGGGAGCGGCAAAACGGAGGTGTACCTGCAGACGATTGAGCGCTGTCTTTCCCTGGGGCGCCAGGCGATCGTGCTCGTTCCGGAAATTTCGCTCACCCCGCAGATGGTTGAGCGGTTCAAAGGGCGATTCGGCGCCAAGGTTGCCGTGATGCACAGCCGGTTGTCCACCGGGGAGCGATACGACGAATGGCGGAAAATCCGCGAAGGCCGCGTGGAGGTGGCGATCGGGGCGCGTTCGGCGGTGTTTGCGCCGTTTGCCAAGCTCGGGCTGATCGTCATGGACGAGGAGCATGAAACCTCCTACAAGCAGGAAGAAACGCCGAAATACCATGCTCGCGATGTCGCCGTCCGGCGCGCCCGGCAGCACGGGGCCGCGGTGATCTTGGGCTCGGCGACCCCGTCGCTGGAGAGCTATCATGCGGCCCGCTCCGCAGGCGGGGACCATGGCGGCTTTGCTCCGGTGCTGTTGGAAATGAAGCAGCGCCCGTCCGGCAGCCGGCTGCCGGAGGTTCAAATCGTCGACATGCGGGAAGAACTGAAGGAAGGCAACCGTTCGATGTTCAGCCGCGCGCTGCACCGGGGGATTTCAGCCCGCCTTGAGCGCGGCGAACAGACCGTGCTGTTCCTGAACCGGCGCGGATATTCCACTTTTGTGATGTGCCGGACCTGCGGATACGTCGCCGGTTGTCCCGAATGCGACATTTCGCTCACCTACCATCAAAAATCGAACAACCTGCGCTGCCATTATTGCGGTTACGCCGAAGCGGCCCCGTCCGTATGTCCGGAATGCGGGAGCGAGCATATCCGCTACTTCGGCACGGGCACCCAGCGGGTCGAAGCCGAACTGGCCAAGCTGTTTCCGGGCATCCGCGTCATCCGCATGGATGTAGACACAACCAGCGAAAAAGGCGCACACGAGAAGCTGCTGCAGGCTTTCCGCGAAAAAAAAGGCGATGTGCTGTTGGGAACGCAAATGGTCGCCAAGGGGCTGGATTTTCCCGACGTGACGCTGGTTGGCGTGATCGCGGCGGATACGGCGCTGAATTTCCCCGATTTTCGCGCGGCGGAAAAAACGTTCCAATTGCTGACGCAGGTAGCGGGACGCGCCGGACGCCATCAGCTGCCGGGGGAAGTGTTTATCCAGTCCTACATGCCAGAGCATTATTCGATCGTCCACGCCAGCGGGCACGATTATTTGTCTTTTGTACGCGAGGAGCTGAAGCATCGCAAGGCGCTGCATTATCCGCCGTACAGCCGGCTGATACTGGTCACGCTTTCGCATGAGAAGCTGCCGCTGCTGCTGCGGATGGCGGAAAATTTCGCCGGCGATCTGCGGGCCAAGGCGCAGCGCCTCGGCTGGTTCGGCAGCCTGGACCGGTTTACACCGGCGGCGCTGGACATTCTCGGTCCGGTCGCTTCGCCGATTCCGCGCATTAAGAACCGCTACCGGTTCCAGTGCATGGTGAAGCACCGCGGCGATTTGGACGCGGTTGGTCTCGTGCGGGAGACGGCGGCCGCGACGCTGGCGGGCCTGCGCGACGCCAGTCTGCAAATCAGCATCGACGTCGATCCGCAAATGCTGATGTAGCCGGCTGCATGAACTTAATGATCAAACTGCGGGTTTACGGCATATATATTTTTTGAAGAATGCATCAGGCCTTTTTAATGTAAGTGCATGTTCAAAAAGGTCGGTTTTCAGCACCGAGAAGGTTGGATGAAGCCAGGACCGAGGAGCGGAGCGTACGTTTTGGGTACGTGAGCACCGGAGGGCCCGGCTGAATTCAAGATTCGATGCTGAGTTACTACTTGAATTTACTTCGTGATAAGAAAAACGTCTTTCGATGTAAATTCAAGGAAGACAGACCGCGATTAGCGGTAGTTTTTCTTGCGATATAAGGAAGCCGATACTTAGTAGTCAACTCTTTCTTATATCTTCAAAAGCGGATTTTTTGAACAACCTCTATAAATATAATACACAAGAAGCGACGGAAGGAAGTGCCATATGGCGATACGCATTATCGTAAAAGAACCGGATGAAGTGCTGCATAAGGTAGCCAAAGAAGTGACGAAAATTACGCCGAACGTGCAGAAAATTTTGACCGATATGGCGGATACGATGTACGACGCGGAAGGCGTGGGGCTGGCCGCCCCGCAGATCGGCATTTTAAAACGGATGATCGTGGTGGACGTGGGCGATGAACAGGGGCTTATTGAACTGATCAATCCGGAGATCGTGTCCAAGGAAGGGGAGCAGTTCGGGCCTGAGGGGTGCCTGAGCATCCCGGGATACCGCGGCGATGTGCGCCGGGCGATGACGGTAACGGTCAAAGGGCTTGACCGCAACGGGAAGGAAGTCACGTATACCGGATCCGAGCTGCTGGCCAGAGCTTTTCAGCATGAGATCGATCATTTGAACGGGGTTCTTTATACCGATGTGGCCGAAAAAGTGTACGAAATTACGCCGGAAGGTGAAGAGAAGGAGTGACGTCGCAGGTGAAGATCGTCTTTATGGGAACCCCGGAGTTTGCCGTTCCTTCCCTGGAGGCTTTGCTGCGCGAAGGGTACGATGTGGCCGCCGTCGTGACCCAGCCGGATCGTCCGCAGGGACGCAAAAAGGTGCTGACGCCGACGCCGGTCAAAGAGGCGGCGCTGCGGCACGGGTTGCCCGTGCTGCAGCCGGCGCGGATGCGCGCGCCTGAAGCGGTGGCGGAGGTGGCGGCCTATCAGCCCGACCTGATCGTCACGGCGGCGTACGGACAAATTTTGCCCAAAGCGGTGCTCGATTTGCCCCGTTACGGCTGCCTTAACGTTCACGGCTCGCTGCTGCCGAAATACCGGGGCGGCGCGCCGATTCAACGTGCGGTCATAAACGGCGAGAAGGAGACCGGAATTACGCTGATGTATATGGCGGAGGGGCTGGACACCGGCGACATGATCGCGAAGTCCATCGTCCCGATCGAGGACGAGGATACGTCCGGCACGTTGTTCGAGAAGCTGAGCCAGGCGGGCGCCGGACTGCTGCTGGAGCAACTGCCGCTGATCGTGGCGGGCAAGGCCGGGCGGATTCCGCAAAACGATGAGGAATCGACGTATGCGCCGAATTTGAGCCGCGAGGATGAGCGTATCGACTGGACGGCTTCCTCGCGGGACATCTACAACCGGGTACGGGGGCTTGTCCCTTTTGCCGGCGGTTTTACGTTATGGAACGGCGAAGTGTTTAAAATATGGGCGGCCGCCAAGCCCGCGGAAGGCGGAGTTTCTGGATCGGCGGACGGGTCCGCGCCCGGACAAGCTCCCGGGACGGTGCTCGATTTGTCGGCGCGCGGCATTGAGGTGCAAACCGGGGACGGCTCCGTGCTGCTCACCCGCGTGCAGCCGGCCGGCAAAAAAGCGATGGAAGCCGCGGAGTTCGTGCGCGGCGGCGTAATGAAGAAAGGAACGGTATTGGGATGAGCCTAAGCGGTGGCGTTGGCGGAGGAAAAAACGGCAGGGAGCGCGGCAGCGCCCGAAAGGGGAGCGCCGAGGGTGGTTCCGTTTCAAATGCAGGGGGCAGCTCTACTGGCAGCGGGCGCGGCTCCGCTTCAGGGGCAGGCGCCGTTGGCGGTAGCGTTCCAAAGGGAGGCGGCGGGCGCGGTTTTGCTCCAAAAGCGGGCACAGCACGCGGCTCCGTTCAAAAGGCGAGTACCGGGCATGGCGCGGGCCCCTCGGGGGGAGCGGCCCGCAGACAGGCGAAACCGTCCGCCCGCGGCGTTGCGCTGGAGGTGCTTACCGCAGTCGAGCAGGAAGGCGCCTATAGCAACCTGCTGCTGAACGGGGCGCTGCAAAAATCCGGTCTGTCCGGTCCGGACGCAGGGCTTGCAACCGAACTCGTTTACGGTACAATTCAACGGTTGAATACGATCGACTTTTTTCTGGCGCCTTTCGTAACGAAAGGGCTTGGCAAGCTTGCTCCGTGGGTCCGCAATTTGCTGCGGCTCAGCTTCTACCAGCTTCATTACCTGGACCGGATCCCTCCGCATGCCGCTGTCAACGAGGCAGTCAACATCGCCAAAAAGAAGGGGCATCAAGGCATTTCCGGGATGGTCAATGGCGTACTGCGCAGCGTGCTGCGCCGGAAGGAGGAGTTGACCCTGCCGGAGGACCTGCCGCCGGTCAGCCGGATTGCCCTGGCTCACTCGCACCCGGAATGGCTGGTTGCCCGCTGGATCGAACAGTACGGAGAAGCCACGGCCGAAGCCATCTGCCGGGCCAACAACGAACCGCCTGCGGTCAGCGTCAGGGTCAACCGGACCCGGACGAGCCGGAAGGAGATGCTGCGGCTGATGGAAGGGCAGGGTCTCACGGCTTCCGCTTCCCCGATATCGCCGGACGGCATCATCGTACATAGCGGCGGGAACATGGCGCTGACGTCCTGGTACCGGGAAGGGTTGATCTCCGTGCAGGACGAGAGCTCCATGCTGGTCGCCGAAGCGGTGGATCCGCAGCCGGGGATGTCGGTGCTGGACTGCTGCGCGGCGCCCGGCGGGAAAACGTGCCATATGGCGGAAATCCTTGAGGGCGGCGGCGAGGTTGTGGCCAACGATATCCATCCGCACAAGGCCAAGCTGATCGAAGACCACGCGGGGAGGCTGGGCCTCGGGAACGTGCGGGCATTGTCGGGAGATGCGATGAAGCTAAGCGATCGTTTCGGGCCGGAAGCCTTCGACCGCATCCTGCTCGACGCCCCCTGCTCGGGACTCGGCGTAATCCGCCGCAAGCCCGATTTGAAGTGGGCGAAAACGCCGGGCGACATTGGCGAGATCGCCGGGGTGCAGCAAGGGCTGCTGGATGCGGTCAGCGGGCTGCTGAAGCCGGGGGGCATCCTCGTTTACAGCACCTGTACGATCGAACCCCGGGAAAACGCGGAGATGGTCCGGCGGTTCCTGGACCGCCATCCGGAGTTCGCTTTGGCGGCGGAGGAGCCGGCCGGCTGGGAGCGGCGGCCGCTTGCCGAAGCTTCCGGCCGGGTAGCGGAAGGACTGCAAATTTTGCCGCAGGACTTCCATTCGGACGGATTCTACATCGCCCGTTTGCGAAAAGCGCGGTAAAGTGCCAAATAGAATGAGACTAGAGGTCAAGCTCACGGCCATTGCCGCCGGGCTTGGCCTTTTTGAAATGGCGGGTGACGGAGTGTACTAAGTTTAAAATGACAGCCTTGCTTGAAGGAGTTGCACTTTTCCTGATGCCAAGCGCCGTTTTGGTTTTGAGCCATAAAAAATAGCGGAACTTTATGTTCCTATTTCCGAATTTGAGCATGATCATCACCCTTAGCGGAATTTTATGTCCTTATTTTTCAATGAACGGTGTGAAAGGTGGTCATTTCCCCGCGATTTGGAAGATAGCGACAAAGTTTTCCTCTATTTCACTCAACATGGGGGATATCGCCGAAATAGCGACATTTTTTGTTCTTATGTTTTCGGCCGGGTTTTCAACAAGCTAACTTTTACAATTTTCCTCAAGCCTTCGCTTCGCAAAAGAGTCACCGCCGCCATACTTACAGCATTATTTCAGGTACCGTATACTTATTGCGGCTTCTCCTGTTCATCCTCCCTCAGGCCTATTTTCGCTCGTCTCCAGCTTGCCCAACCTTTCACGGCCCGGCTATTCCGGCGTTTCCGCCGCACGGTTTTCCCCCGCCTCCCAAAGTCCCGGAAGGCTGTCTTGAGCGGCTCTACCCGGCGCGCCCTTTAGTGTCTTGGCGATTTATGATAAAATAGGTGGAATGAGTGGGTGATTTTTTGATAAAACATAGGATAGGTGTGTGAAAATGAAACCTTTTATATATGACTACACTTTGGAAGAACTGCAGGATTGGGCGGTCTCGCAAGGAGAGCCGGCCTTTCGCGGCGGCCAGATTTTCGACTGGCTGTACGTGAAGCGCGTCAGTTCCTTCGACGAGATGACCAACCTGTCCAAATCGCTAAGGCAGAAGCTGGACGAGCAATTTGCCTTCGTTACGCTGCAGGAAATTACGAAGCTGGAATCCCGGGACGGCACGGTCAAATTTCTGTTCGGGCTGCATGACGATCACGCGATCGAAACTGTCATCATGAAGCATAATTACGGCAACAGCATCTGCGTGACGACGCAGGTCGGCTGCAAGGTGGGCTGCACCTTTTGCGCTTCGACGCTCGGCGGCCTGAAACGCAACCTAACGCCCGGCGAAATCGTTGCCCAGGTCGTGCAGGCGCAGAAAATTCTCGATGCCAAAGACGAACGCGTCAGCAGCATCGTGATCATGGGAACGGGCGAGCCGTTCGAAAATTATGACGCCACGATGAAATTTTTGCGGATTATGATCCACGAAAAGGGCTTGAACATCGGACAACGGCATATTACTGTATCAACGAGCGGTATTGTGCCGAACATTTACCGGTTTGCTGACGAGAATACGCAAATCAATCTGGCGATCTCGATTCACGCGCCCAACGATGCGCTCCGTTCCAAGCTGATGCCGGTGAACCGGCGCTTTCCGTTTGACGATGTGATGGAGGCGCTGCGTTATTACATCGCCAAAACCGGCCGCCGGATCACCTTTGAATACGCGTTGATCGGCGGGGTTAACGACCAGCCGGAACATGCGGAGGAATTGGCCGGCGTGATCAAAGACATGCTCTGCCACGTCAACTTGATTCCGGTCAACTACGTGCCGGAACGCAAATATGTAAGAACATCCAGAAACGATATTTTTAATTTTCAACGGGTCTTGGCGGATAACGGCATCAATGTGACGATTCGCCGGGAGCAAGGCCATGATATTGCGGCGGCCTGCGGTCAACTGCGGGCGAAGCATATGGAGTCTGGTGCGAGGTGAACGAAATTGATTAAGACGGTTTATTTAAGTGATGTGGGACGAGTCCGCTCGGTTAACGAGGATTGCACCTGGGTGGACCGGCTCGAGCAGGGCTATACGCTTGGCGTCGTGGCCGACGGAATGGGCGGCCATCAGGCGGGCGATATCGCCAGCCAACTGGCGGTCGAGACGATTACCCGGGATTTGCACGGTCTGTCGGGCGGTCTGTCGGTTCAAGATTTCGGCGAGGAGCTCCGAAGAGCGATCCTTCACGCCAATGAAGTCGTGTTCCGCAAAGCGTCGGAGCATGAGGAATACCGCAACATGGGCACCACGGTCGTTGCCGTGCTGCTGGCCGGGCGCGAGGGCATGGTTGGCCATATCGGCGACAGCCGGGCGTACAAGTACCGGCGTGGGGAGATCGTCCAGTTGACGGATGACCATTCCTTGGTCAATGAGCTGTTGAAAAGCAACCAGATCAGCGCCGAGGAGGCCAATGTCCATCCTCACCGCAATGTGGTGACCCGGGCGCTGGGCACCGACGAACAGGTTGATGTCGACATGAATCGGGTAACTTTGGAGCCCGGGGAAATCCTGCTGCTCTGCAGCGACGGGCTCAGCAATTACGTTACGCCGGAACAAATGGCCCTGACGCTGGACCTGGATGATCTTGCGCTGCATGATCGCGCCGATCGTCTGCTTCAGATGGCTTTGCATGCCGGAGGCGACGACAACATCAGCATCGCCTTGCTGGAACAACATGAGGATGCCGAGTCGGGCACAAAGGAGTGGAATTCATGATCGGACACGAATTGGGCGGCCGTTACCAGATTATCGAACGAATCGGCGGAGGCGGAATGGCGCTCGTCTATAAAGCGCAGGACATTTTGCTGAATCGCTACGTAGCCATAAAAGTGCTGCGTCAACAATTTGTGAATGACGAGGAATTTATCCGGCGTTTCCGCCGGGAAGCGCAGTCGGCCGCATCCTTATCGCATCCAAACATCGTCAGCGTGTATGATGTCGGACAGGAAGACGAAGTTCATTATATCGTTATGGAGTTCGTGGAAGGCCAAAATTTGAATGAAATCATCAAGGAGCGGGCTCCGCTGCAAGTCGAGGAAGCCGTCCGCATCGCGTCGCAAATCGCCGACGCGCTGGATCACGCCCATCAGAATCAAATCATTCACCGTGATATTAAACCTCACAACATATTAATCGGGCGCAACGGATGGGTGAAGGTTACCGACTTCGGCATCGCCCGCGCCGTCACGTCGACAACGATTACACAAACGGGCTCGGTGGTTGGCTCGGTGCATTATTTTTCGCCGGAACATGCCAAAGGGGTGGCGACTGGGGAAAAGTCGGACCTGTATTCCCTCGGGATCGTGCTGTATCAAATGCTGACGGGACGGCTTCCTTTTTTGGGCGAAAGCCCGATCAGCGTGGCGCTGAAACATCTGCAGGAGCATTTCGACGAGCCGCGGACGGTCAATCCGATGATTCCGCAAAGCGTGGAAAATATTATTTTAAAGTCGATGCGCAAAAATCCCGGGGAACGTTACCAGTCGGCCAAAGAAATGCTGCGCGACCTGGAGACTTGCCTGCTGCCGGAACGGCGGATGGAATCCAAACTGGCCTTTATTGATCATGATGACGAAGACAACACGCGAATCATACCGGCCATCCGCCCCCAAAGCAGTGCCCAAAAGGGAGGAGCCGCCAAGCTGAGCCGGGATAATCCGCGGGAGCGTGACAATGCGGCGGCGACGTCCGAAGTACGCGAGACCCCGAAGAAAAAAGCTTGGGGCAAGCCGGCGTTATGGATCGGAGTGACCTTGGTTTTCCTGCTGGCGATGGCAGGCGTAGCCTGGTATGTCAACAGTCTGGTCACCGTGCCGGAGGTCACCGTACCGAGCGTTTTGAACTTGGGAGAGCAGGAAGCCATCGCCAAGCTTAAAGAAAACGGGATCGAAGCCGGCGACATTATCACCGAGTATAAAGAAGGCTTCAACGAAGGCATCGTTTGGCAACAAAGCAAACCGGAAGGCATGAAGGTGAAGGAAGGCTCCACGGTCGACCTCAAGGTTAGTACGGCCAAACCGCTGCTCAAGATGCTAACGCTGACAGATGATAAGACTTACGATGAGGCCGTGAAGCAACTCGTTGCCTTGGGGATCGACGAAGACCGCATTTCGAAAAAGGAGGAGCCCAGCGACGATAAGGAAGCGGGCCAAGTCATCGGCCAAAGCCCCGACCCAGGGGAAGATTACGATCCGGCAACGGTGGAAGTCACACTGACAGTCAGCACGGGGCCGAAAAACGTCAAAATGCCGAATTTTGTAGGCAAAACCCAGGCCGAAGCGGAGGAAGAAATCAAAAAGGCGGGGCTGAAGCTGGCCGAGGGCGGCATCAAAGAGCAATCCAGCTACGAAATGGAAGCAGGCAAGGTCATCAAGCAGTGGCCGAACGCGCCGAATGAAGAAGTCCCGCCGGGCTCGGAAGTTACTTTGTTCGTCAGCACCGGTTATCCGCCGGAGGCGATCACGTATACGTATCAGGTGCCGGTCGTTCCCGCGGCGGAAGGCCAGAAAAGCAAAATCAGCATCAGTTACGGTGACGCGCGCGGCGACAGTCAGCAGTGGGGAACCAAAACGATCGGCAAAGCGCAATATCTTGCGGTCGATCTCGTGCTTGCGCCAAACAAGGATGGCTACGTTTCCGTGACTCGGGATGACGTGCTGCTGGAAACTTACCAGATTTCCTATATCGACGCCAAGCAGGGAACGGTGCCTGTTCCGGAATTCCCGCCTACCGGCTCGCAGGAGACGTGGGGCGACGAGAATACGATGGATCAGAATTCGGGAGATATCCCGGACACCGGTATGGTTCAATCGGGTAAACTGGTCTCCGCCGCGAACGACAAGGTTAAAGGTAAAGGCAACGGTAAAGGCAAGGGCAACAAACATGGTCATTAAGGCATACCGAGATGAAAGCGAGGGCCTGCATTTATGCCGGAAGGCTTAATCGTGAAGGCATTAAGCGGATATTATTACGTGAAGCCCGCCCAGGCGGCTTCGGAAAGTTACGTGCAGTGCCGGGGCCGGGGCATATTTAAAAAAAAGGGAGTTACTCCGCTCGTCGGGGATCGCGTTATTTATTCCCCGACGGAAAACGGAGAGGGCACGGTGGACGAAATTTTGCCGCGCGAGACGGAGCTGATTCGTCCGCCGATCGCCAACGCCAAGCTGGCGGTGCTGCTCTTTTCCTTGCGGGAGCCGGACCTCAATTTGCCGCTTTTGGACAAGTTCCTGGTGCATATCGAGCATGCCGGTCTTAAGACGCTCATTTGCCTGACCAAAGGGGATTTGCTGCACGAAGAGGAGGACACTTCGGAGGGCATCCTCCGGGTTCAAGAGCTTTACCGGTCGATCGGCTATGAGGTAGTCGTCACAAGCTCCATCACCGGGGCGGGAACGGAGGCGGTCAAATCGCTGCTCGCCGGCGAGATCAGCGTGTTCTCCGGGCAGTCGGGCGTCGGCAAATCGTCGCTGCTGAACGCGATGTTGGGGCTTTCGCTGGAAACGAGCGAAATCAGCCTGAAGCTGGGCCGCGGCCGCCATACGACACGCCATGTGGAGCTGATTGAACTGGAAAACGGCGGATACGTGGCCGATACGCCGGGCTTCAGCCAGCTCGACTTCCTCGAGCTCGGCGTTGAAGAGCTGTCCGGCTGTTTCCGCGAGTTTGCGGACTACGCCGAAGCGTGCAAATTCCGCGGCTGCAGTCATCTGCACGAGCCCGGCTGCAAGGTCAGGGAAGCGGCGGACCGGGGAGACATTGCTCCAAGCCGCTACGAACATTACGTGCAGTTCCAGGAAGAAATGAAAGAGAAAAAACGGAGGTATTAGCCGCATGAATCCAATTTACATTGCGCCGTCGATCCTGTCGGCGGATTTCGCTAAGCTGGGTGAAGAAGTCGCCGACGTGGAGCGCGGGGGAGCCGACTGGCTGCATGTCGACGTGATGGACGGCCATTTCGTCCCGAATCTGACGTTTGGCCCGCTCGTCATGGGGGCGATCGCGCCGCTCACGAAGCTGCCGCTGGACGTCCATTTAATGATCGAGAAGCCGGAGGAATACGTTCCCGCGTTTGCGGGGGCGGGCGCTCACCTCATTACCGTTCATGCCGAGGCCTGCGTTCATCTGCACCGCGTGCTGCACCTGATCAAAGAGCAGGGCGTCAAGGCGGGGGTAGCGATCAATCCGGCCACGCCGGCTTCGGTGGTCCGCGAGGTGCTGGAAGACGTTGATCTCGTGCTGGTGATGACCGTGAATCCGGGCTTTGGCGGGCAGGCGTTCATTCCGGGAACACTGCGCAAAATCCGCGAGCTGAAAGCATGGAAAAACGAACTCGGCTTGACGGATTTGCGGATTGAGGTGGATGGGGGCATCTCCGCCGCGACGGCGCCGCTCGTCGTGGAAGCGGGGGCGGATGTGCTCGTCGCCGGCAACGCCGTGTTTGGCCGGGCCGACCGCCGGGCGGCGATCGGAGAAATCCGCGAGAGCCTGGCCGGTTTGGCATAGGCGCCAAAAGATGCGCATACAATGGGTTACATGAGCAGGGTTCTCATGTAACCTTTTTTTTGTGGCGGGAATACACGGGTGAATGAAATCGAACATAGAATATGGGTGAGCATGAGCACGATGGGGAGGGTGAACGATGAAATTTTACACATTCAAGCTGCCTAAGTTTTTGGGAGGATTCGTTAAAGCCGTTCTAAATACGTTTCACAAAAACTAGAGGACGGCTTGCAGGGCGCCAGAGGAGCGAAGGGCCCGCCCCTAGCGGTTCCCGCCTGCCATTCACGAAAGGGCCCTTTGGCTGATGGCTTCGACCGGTATTTCCCCAAGACTTCAGGGCAAAAAAGCGCATGAAAAAAGCACCTCCATAAAAAAGGTGCTTTTTGTCTATATGTCTCGTCCCGACATTACACGCGGGTCACTTTACCGGATTTCAAAGCCCGAGTGCTGACGTATACGCGCTTTGGTTTACCGTCTACCAAGATCCGGACCTTTTGCACGTTTACGCCCCAAGAGCGCCGATTGCGATTGTTTGCGTGAGATACATGGTTACCGCTGCCTGGCTTTTTGCCAGTAACATAACATTTGCGAGCCATTCATTACACCTCCTGTTCCAGGTACACCTGTCTTGAAAATAACGGTTTGATTTCTCATGGACCGCATAAAACAATACTTATATATAATATCACAGCAAAAAAAGCTGCGTCAACAGATCGTTAAAGTTTATTTCTACGTGTTCTTATAGTACAATATGGTTTAGTCCATAATAATTTCATCATCTTTTATATTGTTGCTTTTGCGAGATTGTTGGACCCGGGGCCGGCCGGATCATGGCCGTTGTAAGTGATTACCCGCAGTCCAAGCGTACGTGGATCAAGCTAGGAAGGGGAATTCTCATTGAGTAAGCGTTCTTTAAATGGAACTGATTTTACCGCCATGGTGTTAGCCGGTGCAAAGCGGCTGTCGGAGCATGCGGAGCACGTCAATTCCCTGAATGTATTCCCGGTTCCCGACGGGGACACCGGTACGAATATGAATTTGACGATGACGGCTGGCGTAACCGAATTGCAGCATAACGGAACGGGGGGGGTCGGCAGCAGAGCGGGAACCTTGTCCAAAGGTTTGCTCATGGGCGCCCGCGGGAACTCCGGCGTTATCTTGTCCCAATTGTTCCGCGGTTTCAGCCGCCATGTCGCCTCGTTGGAGGAGCTTAATACGATTCAATTCGCCTCCGCCCTGCAGAGCGGCGTGGAGACGGCTTATAAAGCGGTAGTGAAGCCGGTGGAAGGAACGATTCTGACGGTGGCGAAGGAAGCGGCCAAACACGCGGTTTTTTACGCAAGAAGAACTCATGATATCACGGAACTCATGGGCGAGGTGCTGGCCAAAGCCAAGGAAGCTCTCGCTGGAACCCCTGAATTGTTGCCGGTGCTGAAACAGGTTGGCGTCGTCGATTCAGGCGGTCAAGGACTTGTGTATATTTATGAAGGCTTTATGGAGTGGCTGTCCGGCGAAGGCGGTGCTGAAGCATGGCAAGGACAAGCCCCGCTTAAGGCCGCGGCTCCCGAAATCCGCCAGCCTGCTCCGGCGGCTGCGGTGCACGCGCCCGTTTCGGCCCAAGCCAAGCTGGAAACCGAGGATATCGAGTTCTTATATGACATGGAATTTTTTATCAATCGTAAGCTTGGCGGCGTGCAGGGGGCTATTTTTGACGAGGAACAGTTCCGGAAAGCGCTGTCACTTAATGGGGATTCCATTATCGTGATCGCTGACGACGAAATCATCAAGGTGCATGTCCATTCCAAAACGCCGGGCGATGTGCTGAATTTGGCGCTGCAGTACGGTGAAATTACGCAAATTCATATTTTGAATATGCGCGAGCAGCATCGCGAATTGCTGACCGCGGGCATGGATGCCGCTCCGATGCCGGAGCTGTTCGCCGACATTCCGGCGGAAACGGCCCGGCCGGCGGACCCTGCAGAATTGCCGGCCGATGAACTGGCGCCTTACGGATTTATCGCCGTCGCTTCAGGGCAAGGCATTGCCGATATTTTTACCAGTCTGGGCGTCGACGTCGTTTTGTCCGGCGGGCAGACGATGAATCCAAGCACGGAGGACTTCGTGAAAGCGATCGAGTCCATTTCGGCCCAGCATGTGTTCGTGCTTCCGAACAATTCGAACATTATTTTAGCGGCGCAGCAGGCCCGCGATCTGCTTGAAGGGGAACGCAGCGTCATCGTCGTTCCGAGCAAAAGCATTCCGCAGGGCATTGCGGCGGCGTTCGCTTTCCAAGAAGAGGAGAGCGTGGAAGTCAACGAGTCGAATATGCTGAACGCAGTGCAGCATGTAAAGACCGGGCAGGTGACGTACGCTGTCCGGGACACGATGTTCGACGATTTGAAAATTACGGCCGGACATTACATCGGGATTGCGGATGCGAAAATCGTGGCTACGGAAGAGGGACTGTTCGAAACCTGTCAGGGGCTGCTGGACAAAATGCTGGCCGGCGGCGATGAAATCGTCACCGTCCTGGCGGGCGAGGAAGCCGAGGAAGAAATGACGGACCGGCTCGTGTCCTGGCTGCAAGACAAGTATCCGGATGTCGAAGTCGAGGTTCACTCCGGCGGTCAACCGATCTACTACTATCTGTTTTCGGTGGAATCCTGACGGGTTCGGAAAGGAAACGGACGATAGAGGAAAGGGGGGGAGATACCTATGCGGCAGGCTGTTATTGTGGCGGACAGCACAGCGGATATTCCGCAGAGTATCGCCTCGGAATACGGCATCCATATCGTGCCGATGCGGCTGGCCTTTGGCGATCAATCTTTTATTGAAGGCGTCGATATTACTGCGGAACAGTTTTACGATAAACTGACGAAGTCGCGCGAGTTGCCGACAACTTCGCAAACTTCGCCTTCCCAGTATGCGGAAGTATACCGAGGCCTGCTGGATGCCCATCCCGGCGCGCCGATCATCTCGATCCATATCTCCTCCGGCATGAGCGGTACATACCAATCGGCGCGGCTCGCCAAGGAGATGATTGAGGAGGAGCTGGGTCAAGAGTCCGGCATTACCGTCATCGACTCCCTCTGCGCATCCTACGGGTTTGGGCTGCAGGTCGTTCATGCGGCCAGGCTGGCGGGGCAAGGGGCGACGGTGGAACGGATTCGTGAAGAAGTGGAGCGTTTGGGCCAGGAACGCCGGCTCTATTTTCTCGTCGATACGCTGGAGTATTTGCAAAAAGGCGGCCGAATCGGTAAAGCGGCGGCGATTTTGGGGAATTTGCTCAATATCAAGCCGATTTTGTCGGTGGACCGGGAAGGCGTCATTTATGCCGTCGATCGGGCCCGGGGCCGGAAAAAGGCGCTGTCCCGCGTGATCGAGCTGTTTGTGAACGATTTTGGCGAGAGCAAAGATTTGAACGTGGCGGTGTGCGATGGCGTAAATCCGGAAGGTGCGGCGGAAATGCTGAACCTGCTGTCGCAGCATTTTACGCTGCACGAGGTGGTCCGCACGAGCATCGGCGCCGTGGTGGGCACGCATGTGGGGCCCGGTATTCTGGCCGTATTTATGTGGCCGGCTTCCGGAACCGCCAAGTAGTTTCCGCCAAGGGTTCAATGGGGTGTGTAAAGCGAGGGATTTCAATATGGATTTGCATGAAATTCCCGTAAAGCAAGTCAGCGGCGTGAGCGCTCTTAAACAGGAGGAGCTTCACGCCTTTGGCATCTTTACGGTGAATGATTTAATTGAATATTATCCGTTCCGGTACGAGGATTACCGGCTCCGCTCCCTTACGGAGGTAAAGGACGGAGACAAAGTGACGGTTCAGGCGAAAATCATGGGCGTCCCCGTTCTGCAGCGGTATGGCCGCAAGTCGCGGTTAACGTGCAAAATGGTCGCGGAGGACTGGATGTTTACGGCGACCTGGTTCAATCGTCATTTTTTGAAGGATCAGCTGACGAGCGGCCGGGAAATTATTTTGACAGGAAAATGGGATATGCGCCGCAGCCAATTGACCGTAACGGAATCGGAATTCCCGGATCGCGGGACGCTGCGCAGCGGCAGCCTGCAGCCGGTTTATTCGGTCGGCGGGAAAATCACGCAGGCGTGGATGCGCAAGTCGATCGGACAGGCGCTGCAGCAATACGGGGAGCTGATCCCGGAAATTTTGCCGCAGGAGCTGCTGCGCAAATATGACCTGATGCCCCGTAAGTTCGCGGTTCAGCGTATTCATCAGCCGCAGGACAACGAGGAGGGGCAGCAGGCCCGCAGCCGCATGGTGTATGAGGAGCTGTTTCTGTTTCAGCTGAAGCTGCAGGCGTACCGGGCGATGAACCATGAGCGGATGGACGGCGTGGCGCATGCCGTGGACAACGCCACGGTGCGGGAATTCGTCCGCAGCCTGCCGTTTGAGCTGACGGATGCGCAGAAGAAGGTGGAGCTGGAAATTTTGCGCGACATGCGTTCTCCGTACTGCATGAACCGGCTGCTGCAGGGGGACGTCGGCTCGGGCAAAACTGTCATCGCGGCGATCGCCTTGTTTGCGGCGGTAAAGTCGGGAAATCAGGGAGCCTTTATGGTTCCGACCGAAATTTTGGCGGAGCAGCATCTGCGTTCTTTAACGAGGCTGTTTGAGCCGTTCGGCATTACGGTTGGTCTGTTGACCGGCAGCTTGACGGGGCGCAAGCGCAAGGATCTGCTGGCCTCGCTGCAAATGGGGCTGATCGATATCGTTGTCGGGACACACGCGTTGATTCAGGAGGACGTGTTTTTTCGCTCGCTGAGTCTCGTCGTCACCGACGAGCAGCACCGCTTTGGCGTTAACCAGCGCAGCATTTTGCGGCGCAAAGGCTTTAATCCCGATGTGCTGACGATGACGGCGACGCCGATCCCGCGCACGCTGGCGATTACCGCCTTTGGGGACATGGACGTCTCGACGTTGTCAGAGCGGCCGAAGGGACGTAAGCCGATCTCCACCTACTGGGTGAAGCACGACATGATGGACCGCGTGCTCGGCTTTATTTCGCGGGAGGTGTCGCAAGGCCGGCAGGCATACGTAATCTGTCCGCTGATCGAGGAATCGGACAAGCTTGACGTGCAAAATGCGATCGATTTGTACGTGTCGATGCAGCAGGCTTTCCCGGACTTCCGGGTCGGCCTGCTGCACGGGCGGATGACGGCGGCGGAAAAGGACGAGGTGATGCGGGCGTTTTACGAAAACGAGGTGCAACTATTGGTGTCGACGACCGTGGTCGAGGTCGGCGTCGATGTGCCAAACGCGACGCTGATGATTGTGATGGACGCCGACCGGTTTGGCCTGTCGCAGCTGCACCAGCTGCGCGGGCGGGTGGGCCGGGGCGAGCACGCGTCGTATTGCGTGCTCATCGCCGATCCGAAGTCGGAGGTCGGTCAGGAACGGATGAAGGTCATGACCGATACGGACGACGGCTTCGAAGTGGCCCGGCGGGATCTGGAGCTGCGCGGTCCCGGGGATTTTTTCGGCACCAAGCAAAGCGGGGTGCCGGATTTCCGCATTGCGGACATGGTCAGCGATTATGCGGTGCTGGAGGCGGCGCGGGACGATGCCGCCCGGCTGGTGGCGGAGGCGTCCTTCTGGACGTCGCCGGAGTATGGGGCGCTGCGGGATTATTTGCGGCGGGAGCAGGTTTTTCAGGGCGAGTTGATCGATTAGCCGCCGTATCTTTCTTCAGGATGCAGGAAGGGAGCAGGCTGTCCTATTGCGGAGGTCTGTGGAAATAACGGTAAAAAAGGGCTCTATTTACGGGAAGAAAGAGGTTTAGTCGAAATAAAGGGAATTTTTACCTCTATTTTTGGAGAATGCAGGAAAAATGGTGCTTTTTTCAGGTATGGGGAGAAAATAAGACCAAAAAGTTCCTCTATTTTGCGAGTAAGGGGCCAGATCACAGAAATAACGCCACCATTTACCGTTATTTCTGGCAAGATAGGCGTAGTTGTTCGTTCCCATGCCCATGGGCCCGCATATAAGTTTGCCCTAAAAGGACCGTCCGGCGATTCGCCGGGCGGTCCTTTTAAAATTTAACGAGCTTCTTCATTACTTTGAATCAGTTGCTGATACCAGTAAAAACTTGCTTGCGGATTCTGCGCAATTCTTTGAGATCGAACTCGTCGCGATCCACATAAATAAACCTATAACGTTTGCTCGATCCCTGATCACCACAAACTCATGACCGACCTGGTCTTCGCCACGAATCACGTTGTTGTTAAGAATTTGCCGGATAATCATGATCGTACTGCTCACCCCTTCTGTCTATATCCATGCCTATGAACATTGTTTCATCGGACCCAAATTTTATAACCTAACATAGCATAATCTCCGCGGCCAGCACAATAGAGAAAATTCCCGGCTGTTTTGCGATTCCCGGACTATGAAACTCGGCTCTTATCCTGGCAGATCACGTTTATGATGCTTATAATGAAATTTTATTTCATACAATAAAAATATAATTGAAATATTATATTAGATGGATTATAATCAAATCGTAAACGGTTACACAGCTTGAATCATATACATCAAAGGAGAGTTTCACATGCTGGAAAATCTGACTACTGAAGCAAGAAACGAACGAACGATGCGTTTGGACGAAATGAGCGTTGCCGAATTGCTTACGGTGATGAATGAAGAAGACGCGAAAGTGGCGGGGGCGGTAAAAAAAGAAATTCCCCAAATTGCCAAAGCGGTTACGGCCATTACGGACGCACTGCGGCGCGGTGGCCGCTTGATCTATATGGGAGCAGGGACGAGCGGACGAATTGGTCTGCTTGACGCGGTGGAATGTCCGCCGACCTTCGGCACTCCTCCCGAGCAGGTGGTTGGGCTCATCGCCGGCGGAAGCAACGCGTTTATCAAAGCGGTGGAGGGGGCGGAGGACCGGGCCGAGCTTGGTGCGGCCGATTTGCAAAACCTTAACCTCACCGCAAACGACGCGGTCGTCGGCTTGGCCGCCAGCGGCCGAACGCCTTACGTGATCGGCGGGCTGGAATACGCCAAGCGGGCCGGCGCAACGACGATCAGCATCAGTTGCAACAAAAACGCGGCGATCAGCTCAAGAGCCGACATTGCCATCGAAATTGAGAACGGTCCCGAAGTGCTGACCGGGTCGACACGGTTAAAGGCGGGAACCTCGCAGAAGCTGGTCTGCAATATGCTGTCTACGGCTACGATGATCGGCATGGGCAAGGTTTACGGCAATTTGATGGTTGATGTGCAGCCGACCAACGAAAAACTGGCGGAACGGGCCAAGCGGATCGTGATGGAGGCGACCGCGTGCGATGCCCAAACCGCCGAAAATGCCCTGCTCCTCGCTGAAGGGAAGCCGAAGCCGGCGATACTGATGATCCTGACAGGGTGTACGTATGCGGAAGCGCTGAAACAATTGGAGCTGAGCCAAGGTTTTATCGGTCAGGCGGTAAAGAATACGGGTAAGGAGGGGCAAACCGATGAGCAAATTTGAAGTGATGGCAAAACGGATTTTGGAATCCATCGGCGGTTCCGGCAATGTGGAGCAATTTACCAACTGCATGACCCGGCTGCGCGTTTCAGTCGTGGACCGCAGCCGAATCGACGAGGCTGGATTGAAACAAATCGAAGGGGTGCTCGGCGTGGTCGACGACGAGACCTATCAAATTATCCTCGGACCGGGTGTGGTCAATAAGGTGGCGGAGGATTTCGGCAAACTTCTGCAAGCCGGGGAGGATGCCAAAGTGAGCTCTCCTTCGGGAGACAAGACGGCTCCTCTTCGGGAAGGCTCTGACATTAAGGCGGAGCTCAAACGGAAAAACAACACGCCGCTTAAAAACTTTTTGCGGAAAATCGGCAATATCTTTATTCCTTTGATTCCGGCTTTGGTGGGTGCGGGGATTATCAACGGGATCGCAGGTTTGATGAACAACCTGATCACCTCCGGCAACGACGCGGCCTGGCTGGTTACTTTGCAGCCGATTTTGAGCGTGATCGGTTCGGCATTTTTCGGGTATTTGACGATCTTCGCCGGGATCAACGCAGCCAAGGAATTTGGCGGCACACCCGCGCTCGGCGGCGCGGTGGCGGCGATTATCGTGGCGCCGGCGGTGGCCAATATTTCGTATAGCTATCCCTTCTTCGGCGAAATCAAGCTCAACGCGGGGCAAGGGGGAATTATCGGGGCGATTCTGGCAGCAGGTTTAATTTCGGTCATGGAAAAATGGCTTCGCAAGCGGATGCCTGCCTCCATCGATATCATCGTTACTCCTACCATTTCGCTTATTGTCGTTGGTTTAATCACGGTGTTTTTCCTGATGCCGGTCAGCGGCATCATTTCCCAAGGCATCGGGCAGGCAACCACCTGGCTGCTGGCGCACGGCGGACCGCTTTCCGGATTCGTGCTGGCATCGCTTTTCCTGCCGCTGGTCATGTTCGGCTTGCACCAGGCGCTGATCCCGATCCACGCCGAATTGATTTCCCAGGTGGGATATACGGCATTGCTGCCGATCCTGGCGATGGCGGGAGCGGGACAGGTCGGATCGGCTATCGCGACCTACATCAAGCTGAAAGCTAACACACGAATGCGTAATATGATCAAGGGTGCGCTGCCCGTTGGCTTCCTTGGCATCGGCGAGCCGCTCATCTACGGGGTAAGCCTTCCTTTAGGACGGCCGTTTGTGACCGCCTGCCTTGGCGGCGGTTTTGGCGGCGCGGTGCTCGGTTTGTTTGCAATGACGGGAAATTTCGTCGGTTCGGTGGCGATCGGTCCTTCCGGCCTTGTGCTGATCCCGCTGATTCAAGGCCCGCTGGGGATTGGCATGACGATACTCGGTTATTTGCTCGGGTTAATCGTTTCTTACATTGCCGGCTTCCTGCTCACTTATTTCTTCGGTTTTACAAAGCAGATGCTTCTGGAGCATAATAGATAATAAAAGCAACCGGAAAGAAACGTTGGCGGATATTTGCCGGGCCGCCGCGTTTCTTTTGCATATGGAAAACGGATGGGAAACGAAAGGGGCAGGCAAGTGACGACAGGAAGCATACTTACGCAAATGGAGGCGGTACTGGGGCAGTTGCCCGAATCGGAAAGAAAAGCGGCGTTATATATTTTGGCCGCTTCAACGGAAGTCTCCGGCCTGAGCATCCATGCGCTGGCCGATAAAGCGGGGACCAGCGCGGCGGCGATTACCCGGCTGTGCCGTTCGCTGGGGCTGACCGGATTTCCCGATTTGAAGATACGGTTGTCCGTGGACAATGCCAAAACGCAAAAACCTGGCTATTACGATATTGAGCAGGGCGAGACGATTCAAAATATTATTCAAAAAACGCTCTCCAACAGTGTCCAAGCCATTCAAGACACGATGCTTCACCTGCAGCCGCAGTTGATCGAACAGGTGGTGGACAGCTTTCGGAAAGCTCCCGTCATCCATATGTACGGTGTTGGAGCTTCGGCGATCGTAGCGGCAGATGCCGCGCAAAAATGGCTGCGGGTCGGCAAGCAGGCGTTTGCTCTCCAGGACGAGCATCTGATTGCCGCCGCACTGGCCAGCGCTCCGCCAGGCACGTTGTTTATGGGTGTTTCGTACAGCGGCAACACCAAGGAAGTGCTGCAATTGTTCCGGGTTGCTCAAAAGTATGGAGTCCGCACCATCGGCTTGTCCCGTTTCGGCAATCACAAAGTTTCCGAGCTGGCCGATTTGATGCTGTATACACCGCAGGCGCCGGAAGCGACGCTGCGCAGCGGGGCGTACGGCTCCCGGCTGGCTCAGCTGGTGGTGATCGATATTTTGTTTTTTGCGTACGCATCAACGCAATATGAGGAGACGATCGTCAAATTGGGACAAACTCATGAAGCGACGGCGTTTCTTAAACAAAGCTGAACAGCCGGGGGAGCGGCCGCTCCTGCTTTTTCTGAACTATGTACAGCCTATCCGTCATATATTAGGGTTGAAGTCCGGAATTGACGGGACAGGAGGTGCTAGTCAACGGTGCCCAGTTATCATCAATATGGGATCAGTCCGCAGCTGGTGGAGCGGGTCAAACTGAAAATGAAAAATCCGGCAATCAAGGATCGGATCAAGCAGATGGTCGACGGCCTTACCCGGGCGGATTTGCAGGATCGTCCCAAGGTGCGCAGGCTTGTCCGAACGGCAGCTTCCGTGCTTGGCGAACGCCTGAGCGGGACGCAGGAGGAGCAGATGGTGCAATTCGTCATCGACCAAAAAATCGATCCGCGCAACACACTTCACCTGCTGCGGCTGTGGGGGATGTTCCGGTAGGCGCGGGAACGATCACCGGTAAGGGAAATGGACAGAGATTACGAATTTGCATGGCAGGGCCCTGGGGATGGAGATGGTACCGGGGGTCCTTCTTTTTCTGCCGCATAAAAAAGGCCTGCCGATGTTCTCGGCAAGCCCCGGTCTGTGTAATGATTGATTGTTTCCGGGCATTTGCTTTGCGCAAAATTTTATCCGCTTCGGCTTGCGTCAGCCATTCGACTCTCCCTCGTAGGCAAAATCGGCTCCGTCCGGAATGCCCAACTTTTTTCTTAACGCGTCGAATTCCTTTTGCATGGTCTTTTTTTCGGCCGTGTTCCGCTCGAATTCTGCCTGGCTTCGTTTTTGTACCCCGGTCAGCTTTTCATGCTCATAGACTGCATACAGGTCAACGGAACCATCCGTCATGGACTGGCCGACCCCTGCCTGTTCATCATAGAAGTCGCGTACCTTTTCCCCTTGAAAAAACAGTTCGCCGTTTTTTTCGTCATAAGTCAGGCCGAAAGGTTCATAGACCTTCAGCACTTCAGCCATCGCTTTGCGGTCCTGGGCTTCTTGTTCCTGTTCCGTCAGGCCGCCGGACAAGCTGCCGCTTTCCGCTGCTTCAACCGAAGCCGTGTCTTGATCCGCCTTGACGCCGCTGGTCGCGAATGCGGTTAAAGTGCCCCCAACGAGGAGCAGTGCCGTGGCTATTCCCACCGCCGTGATTTTTTTTATTTTCATAATCGCCATAATCCTTTCTTCTATCGCATTTTTACTAAAGTTGTTGAACAAAGGGGGTAGCTTGCTATTCTTCTCCTCCATCTCGATCAGCGTTAACGCGTAGGCGGATTTGCCCGTTTCGCCGCAGGTCCGCACCACCGTTTCATCGCAGGCCAGTTCCATATCGCGATTGGCGAGCACATACATCACCCATACCAAAGGATTGAACCAGTGCACGCACAAAGCGGCCGCCAGCACCCATTTCGTCAGGGCGTCAAACCTCTTGATATGCACAATCTCATGGGTAAGGATATACCGCAGCCTTGTCTCGTCCGCCCAGTCGGTGGTTTTGGGGAGGAGCACCACAGGCCGGAAAACACCATAGGTCAACGGTGCTTTAATTTTATCGGACTGCCTTATTCGCACCTGCCGCCGCATCGAGTGTTCCCGCAGCCAAGCATCGATAAACTCGTTTTTGACGGGCAAGGAAGTTTGAAATTCCCTGAGACACTTCACATAAGCCACGATAAAAAATAATGCGAAGACGCCCATGCCTGCCAGCCAAATGATCAATATTGGCGAAAAAGACGCCGCTGATACATCTTGGCCGCCGGGCACGCCCGACGCGCCGAGGGGATGCCAAGCCCCGGTAATACCGGCCACATCGTATGCCCCCGCTGTTCCTGTCACCGTGGGAAGAGCCGCCGGTTCCGAAAACATCCGTTTCAAAGTCTCCACGCCGGAAAAAAAGCTGAAGCGCGACGGAACGGAAAAGGGGATGAGCAGGCGGCAAACGACCGCTCCCCAAAGGATGAGAAACGTCTTTTTGGGCAGCTTGTGCAGGGCAAGCCCGCGGATGATCACGACGGCAATAATGAGGACTGCCGCCGCCAGGCTCATTTGAACAACATCCATAGGGGACACCTCATTTCAACTTGTCGACAAGTTGCTTCAATCTTTCGATTTCTTCTTTGGACAGTTTTTTGCTGTTGATGAGGGAGGCGAACAGCAAATCGGCCGAGCCGTCAAACACTTTGTTGATCAATTCCGATGTTTCCTGTTCCTGCACCTGCTCTTTGGTAATGACGGCCTGGCACAAGAAGTTGGGTTCGAGCCGCTTGATCGCCCCTTTGGCGATACACTTTTTAATTACGGTGTAGGTGGTATTCTTATTCCACCCAACCTGTTCGGCCAAAATTTCGCTAAGCCGCTTGGCGGTTAAATCGCCCTCCTTCCATAAAACCTCCATCACTTTCAGTTCGGAATCAAACAGTTTTATTTCCATACGCAGTTCTTCCCTTCAGACTATTGCAATAGTTTAGATCTATACTACTGTGATAGTCTTGATTTGTCAAGCGACTGCCCCTTGCAATTTGCCTGCTTTTATTTTATATTGACATGAGAGTAGGTCAAAACAAAAACGGGAACGATATTTAAAACAATGAGAGGAGGCTGCGAGTTAGTTATGACTCCGCGGACGAAAGAACAAAACGAAGAGATCCGGCTGCGCCGCCTGGTGCAAATCCGCCAAGCGGCGGCCGATGTTTTTTTGGATAAAGGGATGGCTCTGGAAATCCGCGATGTCGCCGCGCAGGCCGGACTCGGCTACGGGACGGTATATCATTACTACAGCAACAAAGGGGATTTGCTGCATGATGTGCTGTGGGTGGCGATGGAGCGGGCCGGGGCCTGGCTGGAGGAGCCGGATGGCGGGCACGGTGAACATTTAAGCGCCCTGGTCGTCCGTCTGCTCGAGCAGTGGGCGGATGATCGCGGCTTGTACCTGCTTTACAAGCTTGCCGGGGACGGTTTTCGCCTTCTGCCCGAAGCCCGGGCAATGCCGCTGGCGGACGCCTTTCGCCGGGAGGTGCTGCTCCCGTTTGCCGCTGCGCTCGGCGGTGAACCGGGCGGGCCGGGGGTGCCGGCCGGCAGCGGCAGGGCTGCCCTTGGCCGGCGGCCTTTTGGCGGTAGCCTCCCGGAGGAGCAGGTGCGGCGGGCGGAAATGCTGCTGGCCGCGCTGGCAGGCTGCGCCTTGCTTTCGCTTCGCCGGGGAACGCTGCGCCAGGATGCGGAAAATATTGTGCAGATCGTCCATTTAAGGAGTGAAAAAAATGATTATTTTGAAATCGCCGAGAGAAATTGAAGAGATGAAGCCCGCGAACCAAATCGTAGCCGAGTGCCACCGCGAGGTGGCGAAGCTGATTCAGCCGGGCATCACGACGCAGGAAATCAACGATTTTGTCGCCAGACAGATCGTCAAATTGGGCGGCAAGCAGTTTACGAAAGGTTATAACGGCTTCCCCGCGGAAACATGCGCTTCGGTCAATGATGTGGTGGCGCACGGCTTTCCTTCGAACCGCCCGCTGCAGGACGGGGATCTGCTTAAGCTTGATATCGTGGTGGAATACAACGGCTGGTTCGGAGATTCGTGCTGGTGTTACGCCGTAGGCGAGATCAGCCCGGAAGCCGGGAAGCTGATGAAGGTTACGAAGGAATGCATGGACCTCGGGATCGCTCAGGCGCTTCCCGGCAACCGTCTCGGCGACGTGACTTCGGCGATCCAGAAGCACGCGGAAGCCAACGGGTTTTCGGTCGTGCGCGATCTGCTGGGGCACGGTGTCGGCCGGAACCTGCATGAAGAGCCGAACTATGAGCATATCGGCGTCGCCGGCAAGGGCATCCGCCTCAAGGAAGGCATGGTGTTTACGGTGGAGCCGATGATCAATGAAGGGACGTTCCGGATTATGATCGATGACGACGGGTGGACGGCGCGCACGGCCGACGGCAAGTTGTCGGCTCAATTTGAACACACGATCGCGGTTTTACCGGATGGGCCGCTTGTTCTAACTGCCCAATAAAAGAGGTTGTTCAAAAAGTCGTCTTTCCATGACGAAGTCATTCATGAAGCGGATTCGACATCGAATCTTGAATTCAGCCGGGCCTTCCGTTGCTCACGTACCCAAAACGTACGCTCCGCTCCTTTCGTCCCTAGCTTCATCCGACCTAAAGCGTTTTGAAAAAACGCACATCGTAAGCATTAGCTTTGGTCCTGAAAACCCGACTTTTTGAACTCACACTTAAAGCGCCCGAAAATGGGAAAACGAAGCTGCTTCCAAAATGTCCGAGAGGCTTTTGGAGGCGGCTTTTTTTGCGCCGGTCATCCTGCCAAATTATCCAGCATAAACCTGTTGAATGCACGAATATTTGTTCGTATTATGAATATGATAAGAACAAACGTTCTGAAGGTAGGTGCCTCTATAACTATCTAGGAATTGACATGACGAAAGAGGGGATGTTCTCGTGAAACCTTCCGAACGGGGGACGACGGCGGAAACGCTCAAACAGGTGGTGAAGAGTTATGCCTGAACGGACGATTTTTCTGGTCGACGGCCAATCGTTCTACGCTTCTATCGAAAAGGCTGCTCATCCGGAGCTAACAGATAAACCGGTAGCCGTAGGCGATCCTGCGCGCCGGTCAGGTATCATTCTCGCAGCCTGCCCAGTTGCCAAGTCACGTGGGGTGACGACGGCTGAAAGGGTAGGTGAGGCGCTGGCAAAATGCCCGGATTTAAACGTTATTCGACCGAGAATGCGGACCTACATTACCATATCCTTATTTATTACTGAGATCTTCGAGTCGTTTACTGATCAGGTTGAACCTTACAGCATTGACGAACAATTTCTCGATATTACCGGCTCAACCGCATGTTTTGGTTCTCCGGAAGAAATCGCCAGACAAATCCAATCTCGTGTGCTGCTGTCGACCGGAGTTTGGACTCGCTGCGGAATTGGACCAACAAAAATATTAGCCAAGATGGCCACGGATAATTTCGCTAAAAAGAAGCCTGAAGGAATCTTCAGACTTGGCTTTGACAATATTGAATCTGCCTTGTGGCCGCTGCCCGTGCACCAAATGTTTATGGTGGCTTCGAGGATGTCCCGCCATTTTATGAGAATGGGATTAAATACGATTGGTGACATAGCACGGTTGGAATTGCCCGAATTCAAACGGCGTATGCGTAGGGAGATGGGAAAGCAAAGCGATATTCAAGCGGAGTACTATTGGCAGACGGCGAGGGGCATCGATCCCAGTCCGGTCGTGCCGAGTATTCGCAACAAATTGAAATCGATTAGCCATGGCAAGGCGCTGCGAAGCAGCCTTTATCGAAAGCTTGAAGATATTGAGGTTGTCCTTTTAGAGCTTGTCGTAGAGGTCTGCCGCCGCAGCCGGAGACATGGATACATGGGCCAAGTGGTGACAGTGGGTGCAGCGGAGACTGACGGGGAGCGGTCTACAGGGTTTAGCCGGCAGGTAACGCTGCAGCAACCTACGTCGCTTTCTCACGAAGTAGCGGCGGCAGCGCTCAGAATATTTCATAAATATTGGAATGGTATGCCCGTAAGCCACCTGCATATTTCGCTCACTCAGTTGGTGGACGATAACGTCTATCAGCTTACGTTATTCGAGGACCGGGAGAAAGCTTACGGTTTGGAAAGAGCGACTGATAAAATTAAGGATCGATTTGGCAGCGCCGCTATTATGCGGGCATCCTCTTTATTACCGGCCGGAGTAGCACGAGAACGAGCGGAACAGATAGGAGGTCATTACAAATGAGCAAACTGGACGGTAATGAGCGGTGGAAATCAAAGATGCTGCTCACCGAGCACCAAGAGCAATATGAAAGTCGAAATGACCCCAAAAAGACGTCTCGACCCACAATAGAGGAGTTCAGTATGATCCGCGACTACATTTTATTACCTTACATGCTCACGATGGTACAAAAGAACGTAGATGACATTGAGCGCAGCTCTAACCTTTTAAAACAGCTTTATCTAGCAACTGGCCAAGCGATCATGAACAAAATAAGCAAAGACATGCGTGATATAAAACGTGAATTGACCAAACGCAACATAAAAATTTTCAGTGACGAACATGCGGATTTGATCGTGTATCACCGGTTTCTGTGTCGAGGGTACGAGGAGCGTTTTGGGATGACTCGTGATGTTATGCGTTCGGAAATCAGTGTCCGGTTGAAAAAATATATTAAAGAAATCATTGACCGAGTTGCAAATGAAAAATAACTCTTCTTAGCGCTAGAACTCCCCCGGGGCCAGTCGGCCCCCTACCTCTCATTGGATAAAATCCAATAGATTGTCGAAAATCGAACACGATTTGGAGGTCTCATTGGAAAATATCCAATAGAATTCGCTCAAATCGTCCGTTTTGCGCCTGCCGAGCCTCATCTACTGGAAATATTCCAATCAAGCCGCTGTATTTTTCGCTCAATTTCCAATTCTATTGGAATATTTCCAATCAGGGCGTACTCTCAGGGCCGTGCAAACCTGTCACCCAGGGCCATGTAGAACGGGGGATTCTGGCAGAATCTATTGAATATTTCCAATGGGAGCGGCGCTTGAGACTGAAAACATACGTGAAAAACATCCGAAAAAACATTTGAAAGCGTTTTATTTTCGGGAATTATTTAGAAAATATTCCCTGAAAAGGTACGAGTTTTTAGGAAATAAGTCACCAGCCAAGGACTTCGTTCATGACGAAGTTTCGCTTCCGGGAAACACGAAAAAGCGCTAGGCCTAGCCTGGGACCAGGGAATCTTTTTTTGACACGGCATGTAATTTTCTGAAATTGCAAAAAACCGCGTCAATATGCGATTTTTAGATATGACTTTGGTATCAATTTTGTAACCTTTATGGAAAACGGTGTAAAAATCGACCGAAACCTAGCAGTTTTTTGCGCGTCTATTATTGACGGAATCGTCCGGCAGGGAAAATGGAAGGGGCGAACCGCATCCCGGAAAACGGGCCCAGACGGGCCTACAAAGTAAAATACTTCCATCAGCCTAGTTACATGAGAGGTCAACTTGGTTAATGATAGAAGTAATTTGAGAGGGAGGTGTGGATGGCCATACTGTTCATCACCTGCATAGAAAAGGCCGCAAATCATTGTCGGATCAAGCTGACGCCTGGGAGAACAAATGCTTAAGACACTGGCTGGGAATCTGACGATAGAACCGGCACTATAAAAACGGCGAGGTGAGAACTCAAAATCCGATGACAAGACTAATGAGAAAAAGGCTGGCGGTTTGGCTGGCGCTGGGGGCGATCCTGATCGCCGGGGGAATCTATCTGGTGCTTCAGCAATTGCCGCCGCCTATTAACAGCTTTAAGGCTTCGGATGGGACGGAGCTTACATTCCGTACCTCCAAGGATCAATTTATGGCCTACGAAGGCGATGGCCAGTGGCGGAAAATGTTCGTCAAAGGCGTGAATTTGGGAGCGACGGTTCCCGGCCATTTTCCCGGGGAATTCCCGCTTACCGAAGAGGACTATTTGCGCTGGTTCAAGCAAATCGACGACATGGGCGCCAACGTCATCCGCATTTATACGGTTCACAACCCGGTGTTCTACAAGGCGCTTGTGAAATACAATCGCGACAAAGAGGGCGATCCGCTGTACTTCATTCAGGGGATCTGGTCCCCGGAGGAGCAGTTGATCGAACAGCAGGACGCGTATATTCCGGGGATTAAGGAAGCTTTTCACAAAGAAATTGAAAAAGCGGTCAAAGCCGTCTACGGGGATTTGAACATCCCGGTTCAGCCCGGCACATCGGGCGGCAAATACACTGCGAACGCCGGACGCTATTTGATGGCTTGGCATATCGGCACCGAATGGGATCCGGAGATGGTGGACAACACCAACCGCAAGCATGCCGATGTTAAGCCGTACCAAGGGCAATATTTCGGAGCGACGCAGGAAGCCAGTCCCTTTGAAAGCTGGCTGGCCGAACTCGTCGACGATACGGCCCGGCAGGAGCATACTTACGGATGGGAGCATCCGATGACGTTTACCAACTGGGTGACGACCGACGTGTTGGAGCATCCCGGGGAACCGCTGTTCGAAGAGGATTTGGCCAGCGTCGACGCGACCCACATCAAGCCGCTGAACTGGGAGGCTGGATATTTTGCGGCCTACCACGTGTATCCCTATTATCCGGACTTCTTCCATCTGGACAAGACGCTGGAAACGATCCCGGACGGGAACGGCGATTACAACACGTATAAAGCCTATTTGCAGGAGCTTAAGGCTTATTACAAGGACATTCCCATCATGGTCACGGAATACGGCGTGCCTTCCTCGCTTGGCATATCCCATCTCGGCCGCGGCGGCCGCGACCAGGGAGGGCATAACGAGCAGGAGCAGGGAGAAATCGACGTCTCGCTGACCAAGGATATTTACGATACCGGATACGCCGGCGCGATTCTGTTCATGTGGCAGGATGAATGGTTCAAGAAAACGTGGAACACGATGCGGTTTGAAATTCCGGAGGACCGCCGCGCTTATTGGCTGAACGTGCTGACTAACGAAAAAATGTTCGGCCTCACGTCGATGGGCCCCGGCAAGGAAGACGCGATCACGATCGACGGCAAGCTGGACGATTGGGATCAGCTCCCGGAAGGGGAAGTGCAGGCCTGGGACCGGCCCGCACCCGGCATCGACAGGCTCAGGGTGACGCATGACGAGGCTTACGTTTACGTGGGCCTTACGCTAAGCGAGCCGGTTGATCCGAAGACGCGGCAAATCGCGCTCGGAACGGATACGCAGCCTGGCGGAGATCAGCCGGTTGCCGAACTCCCCGGCCAAACGCTGAGCGACGGGCTTGAAGGGCTCATCATGATCGGCAACGACAATGAAACCGAGGTGCTGACCGCGCCCAGCTACGATTTCCACCGCCGGCTCTACGGCCGCTACGGCTATTGGATGCTGGACGATCAGACCGCGGAGGAAAAGGTGAAGTTCCAGCCCTGGAAGCTGGCGGTCAGCCTGACGATGACGCCGCCGGACACCCGCACGGCCCATCCTTTTCAGGATATGACGGTCGGGAAGCTGACCCGCGGCACGTCGGACCGGAGCAGCAAGGATTTCAACTCGCTGACTTCATGGCAATACAGCGGTAAAGAAATCGAGCTGCGCATCCCTTGGATGCTGCTCGGATTTGCCGACCCCAGCTCGCTGCAGGTGGTTGATTACGGGCCTTTGAAAAAGGACCGGACCTTCAGCACGACAAAGACAAGCGGCATCACCTTCGTGCCGTGGGTCGTGGACCGCGCAAGCGGGCAGGTTGTAGGCTCCGGCACGGGCAAAGGGACCGCCGGGTCCGGAAGCCGGCAAGGAGTGCTTCAACTGGAAAACTATCCGAAATATGTGTGGCCCGCATGGGAAACGGTGAAATATACCGAACACTTGAAATCCGGATATTACGCGCTGCAGGCATTTTATAAAAGTTTGCCGGATTGATAGGCAAAGGGCCGCAGATGAAGCAATCCAAAGGAGGAAAAGGAATTTATGGCTCAGCATCTTACCCTGGCTATCTATTTCATTTACGTGTGCCTGGGGCTGATCGGTACAGGTATCGCGCTTTTGTTTTACTTGAAAATCAAGCATTTGCGGATCACGCGCAAAACGAACATGTATCTGCGAAAACATCAAGATTATTTCACCTATATTCAGACGCATTTAAGCGGCGCAAACTCACTGCGGCTGCCGCCCGGAAAGCTCGGGCGCCTGGAGCAGCGGGTGATCCAGCAGCGGGTGATCGAGTGGATCGAGCAGTTCAGGGGAGATCTGCAGCTTAAATTGATCGCACTATGTTATGATGCGGGTTTCGTCGCCGAGGATATCAAGCTGCTGGACAGCTTGTTCTACGGCCGGCGGATCGCCGCCGCTTACCGCCTGGGCGGGATGCGGGCGGCCGAAGCGGTGCCGCGGTTGCTAGAGATGTTGAAGAGCCAGCGGTATAGCCCGCTTAGCATCGTGATCGCCCGCTCGATCGCGAAATGCGCGGAGCAGCCCGAGCAGCTAAAGGACATGCTGCGGTATCTGCTTCGCCACGGCAAGCCGATCCACCATCTGGCGGCCGATATTGTGATGGAGACGCGGCTTGATATCAGCAGGCTGCTCCCCGAGCTGCTGGAGGAGCAAAACAAGGATCTGGTCAAAGTCGCTTTGGTGGCCATGTGGGGACAAACGGTCCCCGAAGCGGCGCCGGCGCTGGGACGGCTCGTCGGGGCGGACGAGGAAGACATCCGTGCGGAGGCAGTGAAGCTGTATTTAAAAGCCAGTACGGAGATGAAAGACGAAACGATCCGCGAGTTGATGGCGGACAAAAGCGCGGGAGTTCGCGCCGCTGTCGCCAAATCGCTCGGCTCGCTGCAAGCGGCCGGCAGCATCACGCTCTTGCGGAACGCTCTAAAGGACACCAACTGGCAGGTGCGTCAAAACAGCGCTGAAAGCCTGGCGGCCTTAGGGGAAGACGGCTTTGAGGCATTGTGCCAGATCGCCAAGCATGGCTCCGGCGATGCACGCGAGGCGGCCATGCAGCAAGTCGAAAAAACGATGCGGCAGCAACGTGAACACCAAAGACTCGACCAAATGGTCGATTTCAACAAAATGAAGCTGCTGTACGACCGGTATTTCGGAGCTTCCGAAACGCGCCCGGTCCGTCAAGTGGCGGCGGTTAGGGGGGATTCCACTGCTTAGGGATATTTTGCTGATCTACGGGCTGTTTGCCACGTATTACGTCATGACGGTCAATCTCATCTATTTCTCGATCATGGGCTTTTCGTTTCGCCAAATTATGACGATTTTCCGGCGCGCGGCGTATTCGAAATACAATACGCTGTCCGGCTCTGAGCTGGTGCCGCCGATTTCCCTGCTCGTTCCGGCGTTTAACGAAGAACTCACCGTCATCGAAAACGTCAACTGTCTGCTGACCTTGAATTATCCGACGTACGAGGTCATCGTCATCAATGACGGCTCCAAGGACAATACGCTCGGGGTGCTGCGGGAGGAATTCGGGCTTGAGCCGATGGCGAATCCGGACATTCGCCAGACGATCGACTGCCAGCCGATTACGGCGGTGTACCATAACCCGCAATATCCGCACCTGTACGTCATCGACAAACCCAACGGCGGCAAAGCGGATTCGCTGAACGCCGGGATCAATTTGTCGCATTATCCGCTTATTTCATCGATCGACGCGGATTCGCTGTTGGAGAAGGATGCGCTGATCCGGATGGCCCGGATGTACATGGAAAATCCGGAGGAGACGGTGGCAATCGGCGGCGACGTGCGCATTGCCAACGGCTGCGTGATCGAAAACGGCGCGGTGAAGCAGGTTTCGCTGCCGCGTAAAATGTGGCCGATGTTCCAAGCCACGGAATATTTGAAGGCGTTCCTCGGCGGCCGCATCGGCTGGAGCTCGATAAACGGACTGATCATCGTGTCCGGGGCGTTTGGCCTCTTCCGCAAAGATTACGTCACTGCGGTGGGCGGCTACCGGGGCGGTTACCCCGGCGAGGACATGAACATCATCATCAAGCTGCACCGCTATATGCTGGAGAACAAGGTGAAGTACCGGATCGCCTTTTGCCCGGAGGCGGTATGCTGGACGCAGGCCCCGGACACTTACCGGATTTTATCCAATCAGCGCAAACGCTGGGGACGCGGAAATCTTAAAAACATGATCGAAAATTTCGACATGGCTTTCAATCCGAGATACAAGGTGATGGGGCTCTTGACGATGCCTTACAACATCATTTTCGAGGCGTTGAATCCTTACTTTAAGATTACGGGGCTGCTCGCTCTTATTGGGTATACGATGCTTGATATGACCCATTGGCGGATTTTGGCCGTGTTCTGGCTGATCAATTTCCTCAGCGGATACTTGCTCAGCATCGGCGCGTTGCTATTGGAGGAACTGGCTTTCAAGCGGTTCAGCAAATTGTCGGATTTATGCCGGTTGCTCCTTTTTTCGGTTTTCAAATTTTTCGGCTATGCTCAGCTCGGAGGACTGTGGCGCATTCAGGGGCATATCCAGTTTATGCGTAACAACAATTCCTGGGGCACGATGACCCGGCAGAGCTGGGGGGACAAAAAAGTGACAGGAAAACGTGAAGCCCCGGCGGAGCAGGCCAAAACCGCGTAACCTCCGTTCTCCTTGAGGGACCGGAAAGGGGATGATATGGCGAGAACAAACTGATGTTAGCAAACTACCGTGAAGCTTTTCCATATTCATGGTCATGGCTAATCCAAAATCTAAGTTTCAAGAAAGGCGGGAATGAATGATGCCAAACATAGTGGCAGTGCAAAGCGAAGTGGAACAATCCGAAGTATATGCAAGCATGAAGCAAAGCGTGGAGAAAAACGCCTGCGAGGTCAACGGGATGGTGTTCATTTATTCCTCAGGCGGGCCCTCTTATGTGGAAACGCAAGTCCGGGGAGTTCTGGATTCCGAGTCGGGGCTTGATTTTGAAGTTTGGAGCGGAAAAGAGCCGGGTAGCGTCGCCGTCCTGTTGCCGGGACAAGCCTTGGACACGGTCCATTTCGAGGGGCTGCGGCTGAAGCTGCGTCTTCAGGAAAGAATTGCGGACTATCATCCGCAGGTGGCGATCGCCGGTTTTGCCAGCCAGGAAGAGATCACGCCGCAGGTGCTGCAGCAGTTGGAAGAAGCGGCCAAACTGAACTATTCCGACGATATTCATATTTTTACGCAACATGATACACCGTTGGCCAAAAGCCGCATCCTGATCGTGGAAGGCGACGCCACCGTGCGGGAATTTTTGCAAATCCGGCTGGGAATGCAAAATTACGAAACGATGACAGCTGATAACGGGATTACCGCGCTGGAGCTGATTGAAAGCTGGAAGCCGGATCTGGTGTTAACCGAGCTCAATCTTTACGGTATTGACGGACTTCCGTACATCCATCAAATCCAGCGGATCAAGGGTGACGAAATGCCGAGAATCGTCGTGCTCAGCGAGCAGCGCGTCGAAAAAACGATCAGCCTGTGCTTTCAAAGCGGAGTGGACGACTACATTACGAAGCCGTTTTCCCCCGTCGAGCTGGACGCGCGGATCCGCCGCTGCATTATTTAAAGGTAACCAAATCCTATACAGACAAAATGGAGGTTGAAACCTATGAATAATAACTACTATAAGCTGTTGAATGCGATTGAGTCGAAAACGGCCGTGCTTGGTGTCGTTGGCCTTGGATATGTTGGATTGCCGCTGGCTGTCGAGATGGTGAAGCAGGGCTTCCGGGTTGTCGGGATCGATTTGGATGCCGGCAAAATCGACAAGATTGAGCGCGGGGAATCGTACATACACGATATCCCGTCCGAGACGCTGGCCGCCGCGATGGCGAGCGGCCGGTTTAAGCCGACGACGGACTATGCCGTCCTATCTGAGATCGACGCGGTCAGCATTTGCGTGCCAACCCCGTTAAGTGAAAATCAGGATCCGGATACCTCTTATATCGTGACAGTAGTGGAGCAAATCAAACGTTACATGAAAAAAGGCATGCTGATCACCTTGGAAAGTACAACATATCCGGGAACGACGGAGGAACTGATCCAGCAGGAACTGGAGAAACTGGGATACGTCGCCGGGGAGGACTTCTTCCTGTGCTTCTCGCCGGAGCGGGTGGACCCGTCCAACTCCAAATTTAATACTTACAATACCCCGAAGGTCATTGGGGGAACGACCAAAGCCTGCCTCGAGCTGGGAACGGCGCTGTATTCCCGGTATGTCCAGACGGTCGTGCCGGTATCCTCGCCGAAGGTCGCGGAAATGTCCAAGCTGCTGGAAAACACGTTCCGCAGCGTCAACATCGCTTTTGTCAACGAAATGGCGATGATGTGCGACCGGATGGGCATCGACATTTGGGAAGTCATCGATGCGGCCAAAACGAAGCCGTTTGGCTTCATGCCGTTTTATCCGGGGCCGGGCATCGGCGGCCACTGCATTCCGCTGGATCCGATGTATCTGTCCTGGAAAGCGAAAGGCTTCCGCTTCTACAGCCAATTTATCGAGCTGGCTCAATCGACGAACGACAACATGCCTTATTATGTCATCAACAAAACGTCCAAAATTTTAAACGAATATGCCAAGTCAGTCAAAAAATCGAAAATTCTTGTGCTCGGCATGGCCTACAAACCGGATATCGCCGACCTGCGCGAATCGCCGGGGCTTGCGGTGTACGAACTGTTTAAGGACAGCGGCGCCAGAGTCGATTATTACGATCCTTACGCGACCAGCTTCCGGGAAAAATCGGGCGGCGTGGTGCATAGCGTCAGCTATGAGCTGGACAAGTTCAAAATGTACGATTGCATCGTGCTGGTGACGAATCACAGCAATCTGGACTACGGCGCCATCGCCGGACTGGGCGTACCGATCGTCGATACGCGCAACGCTTTCCGCGAATACCCGCTTCCGCATATCTACAAAATCGGCCACTCCGTCCATCCGGTGAACGTGGAAGCCGCAGCGCTGATAGTCGGGTAACGGGATATTGCGCAACAAAACGGCGCTGCGGATGAGAATGGCCGGATTCATCGCGCAGCGCAAGCGGTTGGCGATCATTATTCTGGGGGGAGTACTGCTGATGATACTGACAGTGGGGCTGATACTCGCTTTTCTCCCCGAAGGCCCGAAGCCGAAAGCGACCTGGATCTGGGACGCCGCACAGATTGAGCAGCGGCCCGAAGAGATCGTGGACTTCGCCAAGCAGGAGGATGTCAAAGTCATCTTCCTGCAGATCGGCAGCGGAGTGCACAATGAGAGCTACCGCCGTTTTATAAGTTTGGCCACGTCGTATGGGATCGAGGTTCATGCCTTGAACGGACAACCCGAATGGGCGCTGCGTGAGCAGCGGCAGGAGGGGGACGATTTCCTGAATTGGGTGGCGGTTTATAACCAAGGGGTTTCACCCGAGGAACGGTTCAAAGGCGTGCAGTTCGACGTCGAGCCCTATTTGCTGAAGACGTGGACCAAAGAGCGGGAGTCGATTGTCGAGCAGTGGATGGAAGGCATCCGGGCCTGGACGGAAACGGCCAAATACAACAACTTGCAGATAGGGGCAGCGGTTCCTTTCTGGCTCGATGAAATCGATCACCCGTCCGAGAGCGTGCAGATGCCGCTTGGCGATTGGATGGTAAGCCAGTTCGATTATTTGGCGATCATGGCCTACCGCGATAAGGCCGGGCGGAGCTACGAGCTTTCGCGGACGACATTGTCCGAAGCCGACCGGCAGGGGAAGCAGGTTTGGGTGGGTGTTGAATTGGGAGAAAGCACGGAAGGGCCGGGCGTTTCCTTCCATAAACAGCCGCTCGCTTCCCTGACCCTGGAGATAAAGCAACTGGAGAAACTCGGAGGGCAGCATGCCTCGTTTGCCGGCGTGGCCGTCCACAGCTATGAGTCGTGGAAGGACAAGCTCCGGCAACCGGACAAGTAGCTCCTCCTGACTATTGCCTAAGAAACGTACGAGGCTGCCCTGTAAGGGCAGCCTCGTTACTTTTGGCGCGCGGAACTTGGTTTATCGCCGCCTGCAGTTTACGGCATTCGAAAGGATGCAAGGACAGCCCCTGTCTTTTTTGCTATAATAGAAATAATTGTGATTCAGGGGAATGGAGAGAGATCATATGATTTTGCATAAAGGCGAAATCTTATTCCGTCAAGGGGATGACGGTTCGTTTTTATACCATATCAAAAGCGGGCTGTTCAAAGTGACGCGCCTGCATGAGAACGGCAATATGGTTTTATTTAACATTTTATATCCGGGAGAGACGGTTCCGCACCATTCCTTGATTTCACCAAAGGAAATCCACGGGACGGCGATCGCTCTGATGCGCAGCGAGGTCGAGGCGATTCCCGCCCAGACCTGGTACCGCGAGCTCCAGGAAAATCCGCAGAAACCGCTGGAAGTGGCCGAGCTGCTTCAGGAGAAGGTACGGTTTATGCAGGAGCGCCTGGACCATCTGACGGTCGGCACGCCGGGCGAAAGGCTGGAGCTCTTGAGCAAGTGGCTGAACCGGCATGCCCACGGCATTCCGTTGACCGAATATTTGACTCAGGAAGAGATCGGACAGCTGATCGGCGTGAGACGGGAAACGGTCAACCGGCTGCTGCGCGGCCAGCATAAGGAATAGGCTGTGGCGGTATCAAGTACAAAAAGCGCGAGTGAGGGACGTTTCCCTCGGCCCGCGCTTTTTTAAATTAGCATGCGACAATTTCGGCGGACGGTTAACTTGAGATAATCGGATGGATAGCCGGTCCCTACGCCCGACACGCATCGTTCTGATTGGAAAATATCCAATTGAATTGGAAATTCAAAGGTAAATACGGACGCTTGATTGGATATTTTCCAATAGATGAGGATCGGCAGGGCGCAAAATGGGTGATTTGAGCGAATTCTATTGGATTTTCTCCAACGAGAGTTCAAAATAGCGTGCTATTTTCGTCATTCTATTGGATTTTTCCAATCAAAGCTGTCAAACTCTATCCTACACTCAGGCAGCCGATAAGTTATTTGCTCATCGTATCCTCAAGGCTGTCGGCCGGCCCGAAAAACTCGAAGTGAATCCGCTCTTCGGGAACGCCCCATTCCTTCAGCGCACGATTGATCGCCTTCATGAACGGCAATGGGCCGCAAAAATAAAAATCGCTGCCCGCGTCTGTGACGCTCTTCAACCATGGAAGATCGATGTAGCCCGTTTTATCGGGGCTTTCCTCGGCTTCCGCAGTTTCGTAAATAAAATAGGAACGAAGATTGTTATGGTTTTGCGTAAGCTCGGCGACATGCTCCTTCATCGCGTGGTGTCTTCCGCTCCGGGCGGCATGGATGTAGACGATCTCACGCCCGGAGCCGCTTTGCAGCGCTGTTTCCAGCATGCTGACCATCGGCGTGAGCCCGACGCCGCCACTGAGCAGGACGAGCGGTATTTGCTTCGATTGGTCGAGCGTGAAATCTCCGGCCGGCGCGCTTAGTTCAAGCACGTCGCCTTCGCCGATCCGCTCATGCAAATAAGTGGATACGATGCCGGCCGGCTGGCCCTCCACAGCATCTTCCCGTTTAACGGAAATCCGGTAAAAGGGCTGGCCGGGAGCGGTGGACAGGCTGTAATGGCGCAGGTGGGTGAATTCCTGGCCCTCCGGTTTTACACGCACGGTAATGTATTGGCCCGGCTGGTAGGATGCGATTTCCCCGCCGTCTTCCGGCTTCAAGTAAAACGAGGTGATGACTTCGCTTTCCTTGACTTTGCGGTCGACGATAAAACGGCGGAATCCCCGCCAGCCGCCTTTTTGCTGTTCGGCCTCCTTGTACATCTCCGCTTCGGTGCTGATGAACACATCGGCGATCACGCCGTAGGCTTTGCCCCAGGCTTCCAGAATTTCATCGGCAGCGGCATCGCCGAGCACCATTTTGATGGCCGCCAACAGGTTTTCGCCAACGATCGGATAATGCTCCGGCATAATGCCAAGCGCCCGGTGTTTTTGCGCGATACCGCGAACGACCGGAAGAATTTCCTCCAGACGGTCGATATGCGCGGCGGCGGCGTAAACGGCGTTGGCGAGAGCCGTCGGCTGCTTGCCTTGGCGCTGGTTGGCATGGTTGAATATGTTAAGCAATTCGGGATGATTTTTAAACATCGTTTCGTAAAACTTTTTGGTTATCGTTTCGCCATGAACTTCGAGTATGGGCACGGTCGACTTGATGATTTCTATCGTTTTGGCATCAAGCATGAATGAAAACCTTCTTTCTTGGAATTTCGCTTCGTTTCCACCTTAGTATAGGCAGAGGCGGATCACATAAAGGTGATTTTCATCACACTGAAATTTGCTGAAATGTGAACTATTCTTAGATTGCAATGATATATATCACATTATTCGCCGGGATTTATTGAAATTTGGATGATTGCTGTAGTCATGTTTTGCTTTGTGGTATAATATAAATATAAGAAAAATCTAAAGAAAGGATCAGGATACCATGAGTTCCCGAAGGACGAATTCCCCAAGGACGATTTGGAAACGTTGTGATCTCTCTTATACTTAGCTTCTTTCGTGGACTGTCGGTTACGGCCAACAACCCTACGAAAGAGGCGTGACATCATGCGAAGGATAAAGTCCTCTGGGACCTTCTCCGTAGGGTGTTGGCGTAAGGTCAACCAAACTACGATAAGAGGGATCCCGTATGAGGAACAAGACAAGATGGCAAGTTGACGGAAAATCGCTATTGATAATGATGTTTGGCTCATGTTTATTGGCTTTTGCTTATTATCACATTAATTTTCAGAACGGATTGTCGGAAGGCGGCTTTATGGGCCTGGCCTTGCTCGGCAAATATTTGTTGAATCTGCCGCCGGCGTTAACGATGATCGCGCTCGACGTGCCGATCGTGCTGCTGGCCTGGTTTTTGAAGGGACGTAAGTTTGTCCTCAATACTTTATTTTCAACGCTTGCGTTTTCGGCATTTTACGAATTATGCGAGCAATTCTCCCCGCTGATGATTGATTTGCGCAACAATTTGCCGCTGGCGGCGCTGTTGTCGGGCTTGCTGACCGGTATCGGGGCGGGTCTGGTGCTGCGGGCAGGTGGAGCGAGCGGGGGAGACGACATTTTATCGATGCTGCTTAGCCAATGGTCCGGGATCAAAATCGGAACCATGTTTGTACTGATGGATGCCATCGTTCTAACGATTTCATTATTATATCTGCCTTTTAAAGAAACTCTGTTTACGATTATGGCAGTTCTTATAGCGGGTAAAGTGATCACCTGGACCGTTCATTACGGCCATGGCAAGCTGACGCCGCTGCGCGTCCCGCACCGGGTTAAAGTTAAGGAAAAAACGGCTCGAGCTTAAGGCTCGGGCCGTTTTTTTTTGCCGCTTGCAACCGGCGAATCGCCGACTGGATTCCCTAAGATCTCCAGGAGCCTTGCTGGCGGCGGATAAGCACGATTTGCCCGGCATGGTAGGCGTCATGCAGCATCCAGCGGGAAAGCTCGCGGCCGATTGTTTCCGTGCTTGTGCCGTAAGGAGCTTCCAGATCGGCTTCGCTTAAGGAAGCGATCGCTTCGCGCAGCTCCAGCTCGATCCGTTTCGTTTCGGCGAGGGTGTTGCTCCATTTTCTCTCGTCCCGGGCGTCTTCAGCCCCTTCAAACGTTTCTTCGTTCGTGTCTACGCCGGGGCCCGGATCGATCCCCCGCAAGCGGCTTAGTATCCGTTGGTTGTAATAATTGATATGGCTTACGGTTTGCCAAATCGAATTGCCCCCGCCCGGCGGCGCCCAGGCCGCCTGTTCGGCCGTGACGTTGGCAAGCGCGGCGGACAAAGGGACGATCCACTCTTCCGACTCCCAGGTATTGTCTTTTTGCAGAAGCAACAAATCAACTGCGTTTACGCTCATCCTTACTTCCTCCTCATCAATGTAACTGGCTAATCTTTGGTTAAAAGGTTACACTGTGATTGTATCAAAAAAAGTTTAGAATGTAACTACCTAGTTTATATTTAAATAGTTACATGTAACTTTGGGAGGCAAGTTGGATTTGGAGACTTTTTGGAGTGATTTCATCAATAGCGAATGGCATGACTGGAAAGGCAGCGGCCGCAGCGAGGACCGGCTGGAGAAGCCGTCATGGCAGTCCCGGTTTCTGAGTGACTGGCAGCTGCGGGCGCCGGTTCCGGCAGCGGATGGGGACATCGCGGCGATGCGGCAGTTTCGGAAGAGCTTGCATGCACTGGCGGTCAAATTGGCCAGCGGTGAAGAAATGGCTGGGGACGATTGGCGGCTGCTGAATCAATATATGGAGCCGGGGAAGGTGTATCGGGAATTTGCGTTTGGAGATGGCAGAGCCGTCAAGCTGGAATACCGGCCGGTTGCGGCGGAATGGGGGCAGGTAATGGCAGAGGTGGCCGCAAGCTTCGGCCAGACCGTATTGCAGGGAGAGGCCGGCCGTATCCGCGTTTGCGACAATCCGGACTGCAGGTGGATATTTTATGACGATACGCGGAATCGGACGAAAAAATACTGCGACGATAAAATGTGCGGCAATTTGATGAAGGTGCGGCGCTTCCGCGCCCGGAAAAAAGCCGGACAAAACCCGAACGGCGGCGCCGAAACGTAAGGCGGGATCGTCGATGACCATAATCAAAAAAAGGTTGCCCTGACCATTTTGCGGTGCCATGGTCGTGGAGCAACCTTTTCAACTGCAAAAGTGCATCTTTATTTCTGTACGCTATATCGTACCGACAACATTCTACTTCTCAGGCTCATCGAATAACACAAGATACTCGCCGTAGCCTTCCTTCTCCATGTCGGCCTTCGGAACGAACCGCAACGCCGCGGAGTTGATGCAGTAACGCAGGCCGGTTGGTTCCGGTCCGTCATCGAACACGTGGCCCAGATGCGAGTCGCCTTGCCGGCTGCGGACCTCGGTGCGGATCATGAAGTGGCTGGAGTCCGTCCGCTCCTTGATGTGATAGCTGCGGATCGGGCGGGTAAAGCTTGGCCAGCCGCAGCCGGCGTCAAATTTGTCGCGGGAGCAAAAAAGCGGCTCCCCCGAAACGATATCTACGTAAATGCCTTCCTCGTCGTGATCCCAATACTCGCCGGTGAAGGGCCGTTCGGTGGCGTTCTTTTGCGTAACTTCATATTGGATCGGCGTGAGTCTGCGCTTCAGTTCCTCCCGGTCGGCGGGACCGGACCAATGCTGTTCCAGGAAATCCTCCCGGCCCGAGCCTTTGCGGTATAGCTTGTAGTGCAGCGGATTTTTTTTATGGTACTGTTGATGATATTCCTCGGCAGGATAAAAAGCAGCCGCCGGAAGTATCGGCGTGACGACCGGTTTGTCGAAGCGCCCGCTTTTTTCCAGCGCCAGCTTGGATTCCTCCGCTTCCCGCCGCTGTTCTTCATTGTGATAAAAGATGGCTGTCCGGTACGATTCGCCCCGGTCATGAAATTGCCCGCCTTCATCGGTCGGGTCGATTTGCTGCCAATAAAGTTCAAGCAGCTTGCGGTACGGAAACACCGCCGGGTCAAATTGGATTTGCACGGCCTCGTAATGGCCGGTTCCACCGGCGCAAACCTCCTCATAAGTAGGGTTTACCGTGTGTCCCCCCGTATATCCCGATATAATGCCGTGTATGCCGGGCAGCTCCTCAAACGGCGAAACCATACACCAGAAGCAGCCTCCGGCAAAAGTGGCCAGTTCTACCTTTGTATTTGACGCTGAACTCATCATGATCCCTCCGTTTCGATATCATTATAGCGTGTTTTCAGGAAAAGCCAAAACGATTCTCCGAAAAAGCTGGTGCTCTTTCGCGGGACGTGATATAATAGCTCCAAGAAAACATGCATGGTTCCCAAAGGGGAGTAGCTTATACAATAAAGTCGTCATTACGGGAGTTATACATACCCCGGCTTTATTGGCAACGTAACTTAGTTGTTAGCGAGACCTTTGCCCGTAGCGAGTATTGGGTAAAGGTCTTTTTTTGATGCGTTTTTGCGTCGTGCCCAATACGGACACGGCGCATTTTTTTTGGCTGGAAGGAAGGCGTTTCTTCCCGTAGATCCGCCTGAATAAAGCTGACGGTGATTCCGAAGTTAGGGGCTGCCATCGCAAAAAAAATGGGGTCAATGCATGGAAAACTATGAAAGGGGAGAGAAAGTATGGAGTTATTTTCCGTAGAATTCTGGACCGCACTGCTTTCCATCGTATTGATCGATCTCGTCCTTGCCGGGGACAATGCGATCGTGATCGGACTTGCCGCACGCAATGTGCCGCAAAAAGATCAGAAAAAAGTGATTATTTGGGGGACCGTCGGGGCGATCCTGATCCGCGTCGTCATGACGTTGCTTGTCGTGCAGCTGCTGAATATTCCCGGGCTGCGGCTCGTCGGGGGGCTGGCGCTCGTTTGGATTGCCTACAAATTGATCGTGGATGAAAAAAGCCACGAGATCAATGCGGGCAACCAGATATGGGCGGCGATCCGGACAATTATCATCGCCGACGCGATGATGGGGCTGGACAACGTGCTGGCGGTGGCCGGTGCGGCGCATGGCGATTTCCTGCTCGTCATTATCGGGCTGGCCGTGTCCGTTCCAATTATGGTCTGGGGCAGCACGCTGATTCTGAAGCTGACGGAGCGCTTCCCGATCGTCATTACGATCGGCGCCGCCGTCCTTGCCTGGACCTCGGCGAAAATGATCGTGCAGGAGCCGCTTATTGACGATTTGTTCACGAGCAACTGGATCAAATACGGGTTTGAGGTGCTTGTGATCGTCGCCGTGATCGGCATCGGCACGCAAATGAAAAAAAGAAAAGCGCGTTTGCGCGAAACAACGCAGGCCTGAAGGTAAGGTCCTCAGACGATGAAACGCCGCAGGGGAGAAGCTAAGCCCCTTGCGGCGTTTTTCTTATATCGGCTGCTGGCCGCGAGCTTGTTGCCGGAACTGCCGCGGCGACATGCCGAATTTTTTGCGGAACACTTTATGAAAATAATTATAGCTGGGGAAACCGGAGCTTTCCGCCACATGTTCAAGAGAAAGCGGACTGAAAATAATCCGTTCGCGCGCCATGTTCAGCCTGACCTCCAGTGTATATTGAATGATGCTTGTCCCGAACGTTTCCTTAAACAGATGCACCGCCCGGGAAACGCTGATCCCGGCATAGGCGGCCGCATCCTCCAATTTGAAGGGGGAAGAGGCATTCTCTTCAATATAATTTTTGATCCGATGGGCAAGATAAGTCGGATAGGCAGGCAATGGCTGATCCAGCAGATTCCGGTCGATGTCCATGCACAATATTTTCAAATAATATTCCGCGATTTCCGGAGCCGGGTTGGCGATGCGGCGCTGCTCCAGCATAATTTGCCGGAAAGCTCCGACGATGCCCTCGGAAAGAGGTACCTTCACCCGGTGGGGCCTTGACCGCTTTTTCCACCACGCTTCGATCCATTCACCGGCCAAAAATATATGATAATCGCCGCTGGACACCAGCGATTCGCCAAGCCCGCTCATTTCGGCTTCAATCTTCAGCTCATAGGGTTCGCCCGGCGCAAACAGCAGCAGATCCCCGGGCTCGAGCAGCTCCAGCCGGCCGTCTATGCGGGACCGGCATTTACCCGAGGTTTGCAGCCGGATCAAATAGTTTTCATGCCCGTCCGGCTGCACCGTATGAAACGGCTTGTGGTGGACCGAATAGCCGGCTAATAAAATCTGCAGGTTCGAATTAGGTTTCATAACCGACCTCCGTTGGGATCTCCAAAAATAATGACCAGATTGTTCATGTTTTAATCATATTATTCATTTTATATCAGCGCAATTTGAAATACCATTGTACATGGAAACAGCACAGATACACATATCAGGAGTGGCCAGAAATGACTATGAAGATTGGCGTGATCGGCTGCGGTAACATCAGTCCGGTATACTTGACGTACCTCGGGCAAAGTGAAGTCGCCAGAATTACGGCGGTAGCCGATCTTCTCCCGGAGAAGGCGCGCGAGCGGGCAGAGCAATTCGCAATTGAAAACGCCTACACTGTGGAGAATTGCTGGAAAGTAGAGTCTTTCATTTTAATGGAGAGGTGATATTTTATGACAAAGGTTGGACTGCAGCTTTATACGGTAAGAGATCATTTGGAACGCGATTTTGAAGGTACATTGCGCAAAGTGGCCCAGCTTGGGTATAAAGGCGTGGAGTTTGCCGGATTTTACGGGAGAACTGTGGAACAAGTACAGCAAATCCTGCAGGAAACCGGGCTGGTTGCGGTGGGTGCCCATACGGCTTATGACCGTCTAAAGGCTGCGCTCGAAGAGGAGATCGCTTTTAACAAGGCGATCGGCAACCGTTATATCGTCGTGCCGTATCTGTCGGAGGAAGACCGCAACCGTTGGCCCGAGGTCATTGAGGACTTGAAAAAATTCGGGGAACGCTGCAAACAGGAAGAAATGATTCTCTGTTATCATAATCATGATTTTGAGCTGACCCAGTCGCTGAACGGCAAACCGGTGCTGGATGCGATTTACGAACAGGTGCCCGCCTCCCTGCTGCAGATGGAGCTGGATTCCTGCTGGGTGGCTTTTGCCGGAGCGGATCCGCTGGCATACATCGCTACATATCGCGATCGTCTTCCGCTTGTGCATTGGAAGGACGTTGCCAAGAAACCGGACGGTTCGCCGGAAACGGTTGAGCTGGGCCGGGGAGAAGTCGCCGTTGCCGCGATTGGTGATGCCGCGATCGGTGCAGGTGTCGAATGGCTGATCGTAGAGCAGGATCACTGCGCGGGCGATTCGCTGGAGAGCATTGCCGTAAGTATGGATTGGGTACGCGCTTATGCCGAAAAGGGAGGAAAACTTCATGTCTAAAACATTAAAAGTAGCCATCATCGGATGCGGCGGTATCGCGAACGGAAAACATTTGCCGAGTCTTAAACAGCAGCCTGAAGTGGAACTGGTCGCTTTCTGCGATATCGTGGAGGAGCGTGCGCAAAAAGCGGCTGCCGAATACGGCGGAGAGGGAGCCAAAGTATATACGGATTTCCGGAAATTGCTGGCGGAAAGCGATGCCGAAGTAGTGCACGTCTGCACGCCAAACGATTCGCACGCGGAAATCACCGTCGCTTCGCTGGAGTCGGGCCGTCACGTGATGTGTGAAAAACCGATGGCCAAAACGGCGGAGCAAGCCCGTCAGATGCTGGATGCGGCCAAACGCACGGGGAAAAAGCTGTCGATCGCGTACCAAAACCGTTTCCGCAGCGACAGCCTGTATTTGAAGGAACTGTGCGAAAACGGCGAGCTGGGCGACATCTATCTCGGGAAAGCTCTGGCGCTGCGCCGCCGCGCCGTTCCGACGTGGGGCGTGTTCCTGGACGAGGAAAAGCAAGGCGGGGGACCGTTGATCGACATCGGCACCCATGCGCTTGACTTGACTTTATGGCTGATGGACAATTACGAGCCGAAAAGCGTAACCGGTTCCGTGTTCCATAAACTCGGAAACCGCGAAAATGCGGCGAACGCGTTTGGCCCATGGGATCCCGAGCAATTTAAAGTCGAGGATTCCGCATTTGGTTTCATTACGATGAAAAACGGGGCGACGATCATTCTGGAATCCAGCTGGGCGCTTAATGTCGTCGAGGTCGGAGAAGCGAAAACGCTGCTGTGCGGCACCGAAGGCGGCGCCGATATGACGAACGGCCTGCGCCTGAACGGCGAAAAATTGAGCCGCTTGTACGAAACCAACGTCGATCTCGGATCCGGCGGGGTCGCCTTCTACCAAGGCAAACAGGAAAACGAATCCACCCGTGAAGCCAGTGCCTGGGTTCAGGCGATTTTGGAAGATAAAGAGCCGCTCGTGAAGCCGGAACAGGCGCTTGTGGTCACGGAAATTTTGGAAGCCATCTATAAATCGGCCAAAACCGGCCAAACGGTATATTTTGATTAAGCGAAGAAAGGAGGAGCTAACATGAAATTAGGAGTATTTCTGGTGCTGTTCGGAGGTCTTCCCTTGGAGCAAGCGCTCGATAAAGCGGCTGCTCAAGGACTAAAGGCCGTGGAAATCGGCACCGGCGGACATCCGGGGAACGCCCACTGCAATCCTGACGTGCTGTTAGAAAACAAAACGGCGCGAGACGAGTTCAAAAAGGCGGTGGAATCCCGCGGTCTCATCATCAGCGCGCTGAGCTGCCACGGCAATCCGCTGCATCCGCAAAAAGCGGTCGCCAAAGAGTTCCACGACGCTTTTGTCAAAACCGTCCAATTGGCCGAATTGCTGGAAGTGCCAGCCGTCAACACGTTTTCCGGCTGTCCGGGCGATCATGAGGATGCGAAATACCCGAACTGGCCGGTGGCGCCTTGGCCTAACGACTTCCAGGAGGTTCTGGATTGGCAGTGGAAAAATAAAGTCATTCCGTATTGGACGGAATGGGGCAAATTTGCCGCCGATCACCATGTGAAGATCGGGCTCGAGCTGCACGGCGGATTTTCCGTGCACACGCCGGCGACGTTGCTGCGGCTGCGCGAAGCGGCCGGTGAAGTGATCGGGGCCAACCTCGACCCGAGCCATATGTGGTGGCAGGGAATCGATCCCGTTCAAGCGATTTCGATCCTTGGCAAGGCCGGCGCCATCCACCATTTCCACGCCAAAGATACGACGATCGATCCGGTTAACGTGAACCGTTACGGCATTACGGATATGCAGCCTTACACGAACATGCAGGAGCGGGCTTGGCAGTTCCGCACCGTCGGTTACGGGCACGATCTGAAGACATGGGCCGACATCATCAGCGCGCTGCGGCTGTACGGCTACGATTACGCGGTCAGCATCGAGCACGAAGACGGGCTGATGTCGATCGATGAAGGATTTACCAAGGCCGTACGCAATCTGCAGCAAGTGCTTATGGAGGATTCCGCCGCGGAAATGTGGTGGGTATAACTGACCGTAAACGTAATATACTATATTAGCGGCTGCCGCCAGGGCGGCCGTTTTTGCGGATATGGGGTGATGAATAAGAAGCCCCCCTTACTTTTCGTGTGTAAATATGCTATTATGAAATATACTAACTTACTTAAGGTAAGTTTTATGCATGCAGGCTTGCTATAATAATGAGGTGAATGTTATGGATGAGCATTCGAATGGAATGTGTCCGCGATTTGAATCGGCTTTTTCGTTTTTGGGGAAACGCTGGAACGGTTTGATTATTCAAACCCTGATGAGCGGGCCGAAACGCTTCAAGGATATTTCCAATCAGATTCCTTCCATGAGCGACAAGATGCTATCGGAGAGGATGAAGGATTTGGAATGTGAGGGGATTTTGGTCCGTCATGTTTATCCGGAAACGCCGGTTCGCATCGAATATGAGTTAACCGAAAAAGGGCGGGCGCTTCGTCCGGTGATGGAGCAAGTGCAGACCTGGGCGCATCAGTGGATCAAGTAAGCACATGCCGCTTTCGGGTCGCGAAGGCGGCATGAAAATTTTAGAAAGTAGGTGTACTTGTGGCTGAGGTAATTGTAATCGGGGCAGGGCCGGCTGGAGCCAGCGCGGCGTTATTTTTGGCCAAGGCGGGCAAAGAAACGCTTGTTCTGGACAGCAACGCGAGCATGACGAAGCGGGCCTGGATAGAGAACCATTACGGGGCAAAGGACATTTCCGGACCGGATTTGCTCAAAATCGGACGGGAGCAGGCCGAAAAATTCGGCGCCAAGTTCATTGAAGAAAAAGTGACGCATATCGATGCCAACGGCGGTTCGACAGTAACCGTGAAAACGGAATCCGGCCGCGGCTACGAAGCGTCCCATATCATATTGGCCACCGGCGCGTTGACCGATCTTGCAAACGCTACCGGGCTGGAGTTGAAAGAAGGCCGCGAGCCGAGAATCAAAACCGTCGTCGCTACGGACGGGCAAGGCCGGACCAGCGTTCCGCGGATCTGGGCGGCCGGCACGGTGGCGGGCGTCAGCGTTCATACGATCATTACGGCCGGCGACGGGGCAAAAGTCGCGATCGAGCTGATCAGCGAAATCAACGGCGAACGTTACGTGGATCATGATGTGTTGAAATAAAACAAACTCATACAATATAACTTGATGTATTCAGGCCTCGGCCCTTCCCTTCTCAGGGAAGGGTTCTTTGCGCCTGCCTCGAAATTTGAGAACTTTCTGTTGGTCCGGTATGCTTAAGTTACGGAATATTCCTGGATCGAATAAGGAAAAATGATTAGAGGAAAGGCGGGGCGGCGATGCGCAATAGGTTGAAATGGCTGGCTGGACTAGTGATCATGATGGCGTTCTTCACGGCAGCCTGCGCCGATGGCGGCACGATCGACAAACCGGATTCTTCGGAAGAGCTGCAAAGCGAGGATGGGGATGCCCATGACATCACCTTAACAATTGACGGGGGCACGTTTATCCCCGATGTGAAGCGAAAATTGCATTTTGATTATACGGAAGGGATCACCGTTCTTCAAGCGCTTGAAAGCAGCGGAATCATAGAGCTGGCGGGGGATAGGAGCAAAATTCAATCCGTGGGCGCAGTGTCGCTTGATTCGACGCTGGAGTGGGGAGTCCGCTTGAATGACAAGGAGCTGCCGTCCGGCGATTGGATCAAACTGCTCAAGGCGGGGGACAACATCCTGGTTTACGTTAAAACCGTAGGCAGCGATGCGGTCAGTTCCAATGGAGCTTCGCTGCTGCTGACCGTGAACGGGGGAAGTCAAAATCCGCAGCCCAAACGCTATTTTGTCCATCAATACAATGAAAACACGACCGTGAGGGACTTGCTCAAGCGGAGCGGGCTCGTGGAGCTGAACAAAACCGGGCAATATATCGTCTCCGTTAACGGATACCGTCCGGATGAAACGGAAGCATGGGTGCTGAAGGTAAATCAAAAGAAATTGCTGGCCACCGGCCTCGACATGAGGTTAAAACCCCAGGACAATGTGGAAATCACTTTGGTGCGAAAATAAGTTTCGGACCGAAAAAAATAAATCCGCAGTTCTCTTAGATAAGAGGCTGCGGATTTTTCAATAGGGATGCAAAAAAAAATGTGACAATTACATGTGATAGATTTCACATTTAATGTGAATGTAATCACAAACTATTCTTAATTTTAAATGTATACTTTCGGCATAAAGGATTTACAGGAGATTAACTAAGAATCGGAACAGTCTTATTCTGAAAGGGGCATGGATGATGATGGCTACAGCGAAAGAGAAATTGGTCGTGATCGGTAACGGAATGGCGGGGATCAGCACCGTTGAGCAAATATTGAAATTAACCTCCAAATTCGAAATTACGGTGTTCGGAAGCGAGCCGCATCCCAACTACAACCGGATCATGCTTTCCTATGTGCTTGAAGGCAGCAAAACGATAGATGATATTATCCTGAACGATTTGAACTGGTACCGTGACAATGGCATTACGCTGCATACCGGAACGGCGGTTGCCCGGATCGACAAGGAGACGAAGCAGGTTGTCACCGAAGACGGTGAGCGCGTGCCTTACGATAAGGTGCTGATCGCTACCGGATCGACCTCGTTTATTTTGCCGATTCCCGGCAGCGATAAGGAAGGGGTGGTTGGCTTCCGCGACATTTCCGACTGCGAACAAATGATCCAGGCGGCCAAGTCGTACCGCAAAGCGGCGGTTATCGGCGGAGGGCTGCTCGGGCTGGAGGCGGCCAAAGGACTCGTTCAGCTCGGCATGGACGTAACGGTCGTGCATTTAATGGAAGATTTGATGGAACGCCAGCTGGATCATCAGGCGGCGGGGATGCTGAAAGCGGAACTGGAGCGCCAGGGCATCAAATTTAAAATGGGCGCGCAGACGACCGAGCTGCTTGGCGATTCGCGGGTAAGCGGGCTGCGGTTCGCCGACGGCACGGAGCTGGAAGCGGAATTCGTCGTTATGGCCGTCGGCATCAAACCGAACGTTGCGGTAGCCAAAGCGAGCGGCCTCGAAGTGAACCGTGGGATCGTCGTGAACGATTATCTGCAGACATCGCTGGAAGGCGTGTATTCCGTCGGCGAGTGCACGGAGCACCGCGGCACCTGTTACGGCCTCGTCGCTCCGCTGTTTGAGCAGGGCATGGTTCTGGCGAAGCATATCAGCGGCGTGGAAACAGCGCCTTACACCGGTTCGGTCGTTTCGACCAAACTCAAAATATCCGGGGTTGACGTGTTTTCGACCGGGGAATTTATCGATGGTCCGGAACATACGGTGATCAGCAGCAAAGACGAGTGGAAACGGACCTACAAAAAAATTCTGCTGAAGGACGACGTTTTTGTAGGCGCGGTGCTGTTTGGCGACATTAACGATTCGGCCGAGCTGCAGAAGCTGATCAAGCAGAAGGCGGAGATGACGGACGAATTGTACGCCTCGCTGATGGGCACGGGCTGCTGCGGCGGCGGTGGCCAAAAGAAAGCTTCGGTCGAAACGATGGCGGACGACGAAATTGTCTGCGGCTGCAACGGGGTGACCAAAGGGACGATCGTTGACGTGATCACCAACCAGGGATTAACGACCGTCGACGAGATCAAAGCCTGCACGGGGGCGACCCGGTCTTGCGGAGGCTGCAAGCCGGTGGTTGAGCAAATATTGCAATACGTGCTGGGAGACGGATTTGAGTCGGCGGCGAAACAGGGCATATGCAGCTGCACGACGCTGAGCCGTGATGAAATCGTGGCTGAGATCAAGGCGAAAGGGCTGCAGACGACCAAAGAAGTGATGAACGTGCTTGGCTGGAGCCAGCCGGAGGGCTGCTCGAAATGCCGCCCGGCCATCAACTATTATCTCGGCATGTTGTACCCGGACACGCACGAGGACGAAAAGGAATCGCGTTTCGTGAACGAACGGATGAGCGCCAACATTCAGAAGGATGGGACTTACACTGTTGTACCGCGGATGTACGGCGGCGTGACGACGCCGGAGGACCTGAAGAAAATCGCCGACGTATCGCTGAAATACGATGTGAAGGTCGTAAAGGTTACCGGCGGCCAGCGGCTGGACTTGATCGGTGTGAAAAAGGAAGACTTGCCGAAAGTGTGGGCCGAGCTCGACATGCCGTCGGGATACGCCTACGCCAAATCGCTCCGCACGGTGAAAACCTGCGTCGGCTCGCAGTTTTGCCGGTTCGGCACACAGGATTCGATGGGTATGGGCGCGCAGCTCGAACGCAAATTCGAACGGCTTGATTTTCCGGCTAAATTCAAAATGGCGGTGAACGGCTGCCCGCGCAACTGCGCCGAATCGTGCACGAAGGATATCGGGATCGTCGGCAACGACGGCGGATGGGAAATCTTTATCGGCGGTAACGGAGGGATCAAGGCCCGGCTTGCGGATTCGCTGTGTAAGGTGAAGACCGATGAGGAGCTGATCGAGCTGTGCGCAGCCATTATCCAGCATTACCGCGAAACCGGCAACTACCTGGAAAGAACGTCGGAGTGGGTTGAACGGATGGGGCTGGACAATATCCGCGCGGCGGTAGTGGACGATGCGGAAAATCGTAAAGCTTTGGTAGAACGCGTTGAGTTTGCCTTGAAGCAGGTTTCGGACCCGTGGAAAAAGATGCTAAACGACAACGAAACGCGCGGCAAGCTGTTCCACAGCCTGGAAATGAGCGAACAGATGAACTAAACCGGACGGATGACAGGAAAGGGGAAGAGGAGCATGAACAAGGACATGAGTAAAGAGACATTTTTCCCGGTGGGGCCCGTGGAGCAGTTTCTGCCCCAGATCGGGCGCGTGGTGGAAGCAGGAGGCCATGAATTGGCGGTGTTCCGTTTATCTGACGGGCGCATCTTCGCCGCCCTGAATCAAAATCCTCATCCGAAAGGCGGGCCGCTGGCCGAAGGAATCGTATCCGGGCATTACCTTTACGACCCGCTCTACGATTGGAAAATCGATCTGACGACCGGCCTGGTCCAGGCCCCGGACAGCGGACAAGTGCCGATGTTCCCGGTCAAGGTGGAGGGCGGACAGGTGTCGATCGCCGTCAGCGCCTTGCAGCAAGTATAGGCCCTGCAAGATCGTAAGCGCGGTGACCCTGCTCTCAGGAATCGCCGCGCTTGCTTTCAATGGAGGACACGCATAAGGGGAGGAAACGGCAATGTATACGCCAAATGTGGAAGCCATTGTGGAAACGGCAGTCAAGAAAAAGGAAAAAATGAATGAAAGCTTGCCGAAGTATATCGTTTCGGCCATGCTGGCCGGCGCTTACGTCGGGCTCGGCATTATTCTCATCTTCAGCATCGGTGCGCCGCTGGCCGCGGCGAAATCGCCATACCAGACGATGCTGATGGGGATGTCCTTCGGACTTGCCCTGACGCTGGTCGTTTTTGCCGGTTCGGAGCTGTTTACCGGGAACAATATGTTTTTTGCGGCAAGCACGCTGGCGAGGCGGACAACGGTAGGCGATACGGCGAAAAACTGGACGGTCGTGTTTCTCGGCAACCTGGCGGGGGCGGTTGTGCTTTGTTTGCTGATCGTCGGCAGCGGGCTGTTCAAAACGGCGGCGCCGGAGCATCTTATTTTTGCCTCTGCCGCGAAGAAGATGGGCGCTCCGGTCACCGAACTGTTTTTCCGCGGCATTCTGTGTAACTGGCTCGTTTGCCTTGCGTTATGGATGGCGAACCGCGCCAAGGAAGATATCGCCAAGCTGGTGTTGATCTGGTGGTGTCTATACGCCTTTATCGCCAGCGGGTACGAGCATAGCGTGGCAAATATGACGCTGCTCAGTTTGTCGCTGCTACTGCCAAACCACCCTGACACGATTACGCTCGCTGGCTGGTTTCACAATATGATCCCGGTGACGCTGGGCAATATTATCGGCGGCGCGGTATTTGTGGGCATGGCGTATTGGTTCATATCCCCGGTGCGCAAGAAGGCGAAACCAACGAAAGATGGAAAAGCAGCATAAACCGGCTCATCCCGAGCCGGTTTTTTTTTGACGTATCAGAAAGTATAAAATTCCGAGGAAGGAGAAGAGGAATCAGGGGGCTAAGGGACACCAGAGCCGTTATTTGAGGAAAAAACGAAGGTTTGCAAAATGTAAAGGACACAGATGACGTTATTTACCTCAAATCGTCCTGGATGAACGGGTTTAGAGCGAAATAGGGCCGCCTGTGTCCGTTAGGCTGGGAAATACCCGGGAAATAGGCGGATAAGGTCGCTGTTGTCCGTTAGAGTAACGTCCAAAGTAGAAGTCAGAGCCATTAAAGGACGCCGTTAGGCGTTTTTCTTACGTTTTCGTCCAGAACGCGGCCAGACAAAAAAAGCGTCCCGTAAATCGGGACGGCTTTACATATAAAGACAGGCACATATAGCCAGGCACACGGCGGGTCAGATCCGGCAAATTTCGTTCGGGCACAGCTCGCAATGGCAAATATCTTGCAGCATGACCATATCTTTGATGACGATCATGCCGTTCTCGTATTCGAGTGCATCCTTTTTGCGCAGGTCGCTGAGCATCCGGTTGACGCTTTCGCGCGTAGCTCCGATCATGTTGGACAAGTCGGTGTGGGTGATTTTTTTGTTGATCAGAATCGTGTCCCCATGCTGTTCCCCGTATGTGTTGCTGAGGCGGATCAGCGTCGAGCAAAGAGCGCCCGGCTTACCGTACATCATTAAATCGCGGAATTTCGTCTGCGTCAGGCGATGGTGGATGCCCATCCATTTCATGAAGTCGATCGCAAAATCGCAGTGCTGGCATATCATGATTTCAAGATCTTTTTGATCGATCACGCCGATTTCGCAGTCTTCGATCACCTCGGCCGTGAAGCTGTGCTTGGTGCTGAAGAACGGATCAGCCTGGCCAACCATGTCGCCGCGTCCGTACATATACAAAATGAGTTCTTTGCCTTCGTCGGTCGATTTGGTTAGCTTGACGCGTCCGCGTTTGATGTAAAACAGTTTATCGGAAAAATCACCTTCCCAGAACAAATGCGTCCCCTCGGGATATGCTTTATCTTTCATTGTGACGAGAAGGCGGTTGAAGTTTTGTTCTGTAAAACAGCTCGTGTTACCGCGGGGCAGGGTGGCGTTTACGATTTCACTCATCTTGGATTTCCCCTTTATATTTCTGATTTTTATGAAATTTTTAATTAATTATATAACGATTATTGCAAAATTTGGGGGCTTGAAAGAGCGAAAAAGTGTCGAAATTCTAACATTGTGACTAAATTCACGAAATTTGCATCATAAGCGAAAATATTTCAGAACTTTTTATACTTTGTGAAAAAATTCACTATACAAAATCGCATCCCTATGCTATGATCAAAACATAAAAAGAAAAAACACATCTTTTAAGGATGAACTTGCAAGTGAAAAATTTCACGAACTTGTTGATAACCGTCTTAACTGCAGGTTGATCCTTACCAAACTCAGGAGGATGAGAGAAATGGCCGTAAAAAATGAAGCGACGACGAAAGCCCAGCCCACTCCGGAAGCTTACATCCAAACTTTGATCGACAAAGCGAAAAAAGCTTCCGAGGCGTTCATGAGCATGACGCAGGAGCAGATTGACGGCATTGTGCAGGCGATGGCCCTGGCGGGTCTTGACAAACACATGCATCTCGCGAAGATGGCGGTGGAGGAGACCGGGCGCGGGGTGTACGAAGACAAAATCATTAAAAACATGTTCGCTACGGAGTACATTTACCACAACATCAAATACGACAAAACGGTAGGCGTCATTGAGGACAACGATTTTGACAGCTTCCAGAAAATCGCCGAGCCAGTCGGGATCATCATGGGGATTACGCCGGTGACGAACCCTACGTCGACCACGATTTTCAAGTCGCTGATTGCGATAAAAACCCGCAACCCGATCATCTTCGGCTTCCATCCATCCGCTCAAAAATGCAGCGCGGAAGCCGCTGAAATATTGCTGGAGGCTGCGGTGAAACACGGGGCCCCCGCCGACTGCATCCAATGGATCGAAAATCCGTCGATGGACCGCACGAACGCTTTGATGAACCATCCGGACGTAGCCTGCATCCTCGCTACCGGCGGTTCCGCGATGGTAAAAGCGGCGTACAGCTGCGGCAAACCGGCCCTTGGCGTCGGCCCCGGCAACGTACCTTGCTTCATTGAGAAGAGCGCGAATCTCGATCAAGCCGTCAACGATCTGATTCTTTCCAAAACGTTTGACAACGGCATGATTTGCGCTTCCGAACAAGCGGTCATTATTGAGGAACCCGTATTCGACCAAGTGAAAAAGAAAATGATCGCCAACGGTTGCTATTTCGTAAACAAAGATGAAGCGGCAAAACTGACGGCAGGCGCGATCATCGCCGATAAATGCGCGGTGAACCCGGCGATCGTTGGACAGCCGGCAACGAAGATCGCGGAAATGTGCGGTATCGACGTGCCGGCCGGAACGAAAATCCTCGTCGCCGAAATTGAAGGCGTCGGTCCGAAATTCCCGCTTTCCGCGGAGAAGCTTAGCCCGGTGCTCGCTTGCTATAAAGTGAAAAACGCCGAGCAAGGCATCGAACGCGCGTTGGAAGTCGTGGAGTTCGGCGGTATGGGCCACTCTTCGGTCATTCATTCGAACAACCAGGAAATCATCCAGAAATTCTCCGACCGGATGCCGACCTGCCGGATTTTGGTGAACCAGCCTTCCTCGCAAGGCGGCATCGGCGACATTTACAACTCGAACCTGCCTTCGCTGACGCTCGGCTGCGGGTCCTACGGGCGCAACTCGACATCGTCGAACGTTACGGCCGTCAATCTGATCAACGTGAAAAGGGTGAACCGTCGTACCGTGAATATGCAGTGGTTTAAAGTGCCAAGCAAAATTTATTTTGAGAAAAACTCGACGCAATATTTGGCCAAAATGCCGGACATCTCCCGCGTAATGATCGTTACTGACCCGATGATGGTGAAGCTGGGTTACGTGGAAAGAGTCGAGCATTACCTCCGTCAACGCCAAACGCCGGTAGCGATCGAAGTGTTTTCGGATGTCGAACCGGACCCGTCGACAACGACGGTGGAACACGGTAAGGAGATGATGGCGAAGTTCCAACCGGACTGCATTATCGCTCTCGGCGGCGGGTCGGCGATGGATGCGGCGAAAGGGATGTGGCTGTTCTATGAATATCCGGATGAAGATTTCTTTAACCTGAAGCAAAAATTCATGGATATCCGCAAACGCCTTTACAAGTATCCGCGACTCGGACAAAAAGCGAAATTCGTGGCCATTCCGACGACCTCGGGAACGGGCTCGGAAGTAACGTCGTTTGCCGTCATCACGGACAAAATCAAAGGCAATACGAAGTATCCTTTGGCCGATTACGAACTGACGCCGGACGTGGCGATCATCGACCCGGTATTCGTGTACAGCCTGCCGAAAACCGCGGTGGCCGACACGGGGATGGACGTTCTGACGCATGCGATCGAGGCTTACGTATCCGTAATGGCCAACGACTACACGGACGGACTATGCATTAAAGCGATCCAGCTCGTCTTCCAGTACCTTGAAAAATCGGCGCTGACCGGCGACGAACTGGCCCGCGAAAAAATGCACAACGCTTCGACGATCGCGGGGATGGCGTTCTCCAATGCATTCCTTGGCATCAACCATAGCTTAGCCCATAAATGGGGCGGCGAATTCCATACGGCGCATGGCCGGACCAATGCGATCCTGATGCCGCACGTCATCCGCTACAACGCCAAGAAGCCGACGAAGTTTGCCGCATGGCCGAAATACACGCACTTCACAGCCGACGAACGTTACGCGGAAATCGCCCGCATCCTGGGCTTGCCGGCGCGGACGACGGAAGAAGGCGTGAAGAGCCTGATCAATGCGATTCGCGACCTGAACAGAAAGCTCGGTATTCCGGAAACATTCCAGGATCTCGGTTTCGACCCGAAAGTATTCGAATCGCGCGTAGATTATTTGGCCGACCGCGCGTTCGAAGACCAATGCACGACCGCCAATCCGAAGCTGCCGCTGGTGACGGAGCTGGCGGAAGTCTACCGCGACGCTTTCTACGGAAGATTTGAAAATTAAGTGAACAAAGGCCTTTGAAAACGTGAGAAATATCACTATGTGTGATATTTCTCACAATCTTATTCGGCAAGTTAAGCTATGATTACAGTATAAATGATCCCTCAAAGTTTTATGACGGATGAACCCGGGAAAAGCAACGGGACTCATCGAAGCCTCTTATCAGGTTCATTTAACGCAATTAATGTGAAATTCGTCACGTATTTTATGTGAAAAATATCACAAATTTTAAGGGATCATGAGGCGCGGTACATATCCTTCGAACCGCGACCAAAACATAAATGGAGGGAATAAAGATGTCGGTGATCGAAAAAGAAGTACAAACCGTGGACAATGCTTGGAGAGGATTCAAACCGGGCAAATGGATGAAAGAAGTGAACACCCGCGATTTCATCCAAACCAACATCAAACCTTATGAAGGCGACGAGTCCTTCTTGGCAGGCGCGACGGCCAACACGAAAGCTTTGTGGGAAATCGTGTCGCAGCTGTCCAAGCAAGAACGGGAAGCCGGCGGGGTGCTGGATGTGGACGTCAACACGCCATCCACGATTACTTCCCACGCTGCGGGGTATTTGGATAAGGACAAGGAACAAATCGTAGGCGTACAGGGCTCGGCCCCTTTCCAACGCACGATTCGCCCGTTCGGCGGGATCAACATGGTTGTCAACTCCTGTAAGGCTTACGGCTATGAGCTGCCGCAGGAAATTATCGACTTGTTTACGCATATTCGCAAAACGCACAACCAAGGCGTTTTTGATGCTTATACATCGGAAATGAGAGCGGCTCGTAAAGCCGGCATTATTACCGGGCTTCCCGACGCTTACGGCCGCGGCCGGATCATCGGCGACTATCGCCGGGTGGCGCTGTACGGCGTGGATTTCCTGATCAAGCAAAAACAACAGGAACTGAAAGCTCTCGAAGTGGATGTCATCGACGAGGATGTGATTCGCCTTCGCGAAGAACTGTCCGAACAAATTCGCGCACTCGGCGAACTGAAACAGATGGGAGAAATGTACGGATTCGACATTTCCAGACCGGCAAACAACGCAAAAGAAGCTTTCCAATGGCTCTATTTCGGTTATCTGGCAGCCGTTAAGGAACAGGACGGCGCCGCAATGTCCCTTGGACGCGTATCCTCCTTCCTGGACGCTTATATCGAACGCGACCTGGCCGAAGGAACGCTGACCGAAGAAACCGCGCAAGAACTGGCCGACCATTTCGTCATGAAGCTGCGGATCGTGAAATTCCTGAGAACTCCGGACTACAACGAACTGTTCAGCGGCGACCCGACTTGGGTAACGGAATCGCTTGGCGGCATGTCGGTGAACGGCAAAACGCTCGTTACGAAAAACAGTTTCCGCTTCCTGCACACGCTGTACAATCTCGGCCCGGCTCCGGAACCAAACCTGACAGTGCTTTGGTCGGAACAATTGCCTGACGCGTTCAAGAAATATTGCGCCAAAGTATCGATCGAGACCAGCTCGATCCAATACGAAAACGACGACTTGATGCGTCCGATCTATGGCGACGATTACGGTATTGCCTGCTGCGTGTCCGCGATGGAAATCGGTAAACAAATGCAGTTCTTTGGCGCTCGCGCCAACCTGGCAAAAGTGTTGCTGTACGCCATCAACGGTGGTAAAGACGAAAAATCCGGCGCCCAAGTCGGTCCGGAATATCCGGCGATCACGTCCGAATATCTCGATTATAATGAAGTCAAAAAACGTCTGATTCCGATGATGGAATGGCTGGCTAAGCTGTACGTCAACGCGCTGAACGTCATCCACTACATGCACGATAAATATTGCTACGAACGGATCGAAATGGCGCTGCACGATCGCGACATTCTCCGGACGATGGCTTGCGGTATCGCCGGCTTGTCCGTAGCGACCGACTCGCTGAGCGCGATCAAATACGCCAAAGTTAAACCGATCCGCAACGAAAACGGCATCGCCGTTGACTTTGAAATCGAAGGCGAATTCCCTTGCTACGGCAACAACGACGACAGCGTCGACCAAATTGCGGTTGAACTCGTGGAAACGTTCATGGGCATGATCCGCAAACACAAAACTTACCGCAACTCGCTGCCGACGCAATCGATCCTGACGATTACCTCGAACGTTGTATACGGTAAGAAAACGGGGACTACGCCGGACGGACGCAAAGCGGGTGAACCGTTTGCGCCGGGCGCAAACCCGATGCACGGCCGCGATAAGAAAGGCGCGCTGGCTTCCTTGAGCTCCGTAGCCAAACTGCCGTACGAACATAGCTTGGACGGCATTTCCAACACGTTCTCGATTGTGCCTAAGGCGTTGGGTAAAGAACTCGACACCCGCAAATCGAACCTTGTGTCGATGATGGACGGCTATTTTGGCAGCAAAGCTCATCACTTGAACGTCAACGTGTTCGATCGCGAAACGCTGCTGGATGCGATGGATCATCCAGAAAATTATCCGCAGCTGACGATCCGCGTATCTGGTTATGCGGTGAACTTCATCAAGCTGACCCGCGAACAACAACTGGATGTTATCAACCGGACATTCCACGGCAAAATGTAATCTCACAATCTGCATACAGGCAGCTGATTTCAGGTTGAACCTCAGGTTCAACCTGTCACAGAAAGGGTGACGAAAATGCTAAAAGGTCGCATACATTCATTAGAAACTTTCGGAACGGTCGATGGCCCGGGTATTCGCTTCGTGCTCTTCATGCAAGGCTGCCTGCTGCAGTGCCAGTACTGCCATAATCCGGACACCTGGAACTTGTCGGGGGGGAAAGAAATGACGGTCGAGGAAGTGCTCGCCGAAATCGAACCCTACTTGAACTACTACCGCCCATCCGGCGGAGGGCTCACGGTCTCGGGCGGGGAAGCGACGCTGCAAGCCCCGTTCGTCACCGAGCTGTTCCGGGAAGCGAAGAAACGCTGGAACCTCCATACTACATTGGATACGAACGGGTATAATGAAGGGGACAAAATCCGCGACCTGCTGGATGTGACCGATCTCGTGCTGCTTGATCTAAAGCATATCGACAATGAAAAGCACATCAAGCTGACCGGCAAACCAAACGACCGGATGCTGAACATGGCCCGCTGGTTGTCCGATCAGGGACGGAGCATGTGGATCCGCCATGTATTCGTTCCCGGCATCCATGACGACGAACAGGATTTGCGGGATCTGGGGCGGTTTATCGGCAGCTTGCAGGGCGTTGAGAAGTTCGAGATTCTCCCGTACCACCAAATGGGGATCTATAAATGGCAGGAGCTTGGTTGGGATTATCCACTCGAAGGCGTCCCATCGCCAACGGAGGAACAGATCGAGCGGGCGTACCGGATCATTCATGAGGGAGAACGGGAAGCAGCTGAGAAAAGACAGGTTCATGTCAATTAACATGACGTAAAAATTAATAGTTTTGACCATAACGGTTAAATCAGACATGTACATGTCAGGTTTAACCGTTTTCATTTTGTCTTTTGGATGATATTATCCCTCTAATAGAAAAATGTCCTCCTTACCAAAAAAGTATACGCTTTCTATAATGGGGGGTGTAAGTGAATCTACCGCGTTTGAGGAGGGGTCTAGAAACATGAGGAAAAGTTTGATGCTGCTGCTGTCTTTGATTTTTATCGCTTCCGCGCTGCTCGCCGGCTGCGGATCATCAGGGAACGGAGGGAATAAAGCTCCGGCGAACGAAGGGCAAGGGACCGCAAATAACGGGAAAACCGGATCCGGGACAGAGACGAGCAATGAGCCGTTCGAGATTACGATTCGCCATACGCAGGTCGGGGAATCGAAGAAGTTCCGTTTGGCGATGCTCGAAGATGTCGTCAAACAGACGGAAGCGGCCGTCCCTGGCTTGACGGTTAAGCTGGATGCGGTGGACTCGGAAGTCAACCGCAAGGAGAAGCTGCGCGGCGAAATGGCCGCCGGGAAACCGCCGGAAATTTTCGACGTGTTTGGCAGCCCGGATGCGGAGCTGTATGCCAAAGAAGGCTTGATGCTCGATTTGACGCCAATTATCGAAGAACTTGGCATCAAGGATAAATTCACGACTCTCGATCCGTTTACTCATGACGGCAAAGTGTACGGACTGCCGATCGGCGGATCTATCGAAGGTTTCTTCTATAATAAAGAATATTTTACGCAAAAAGGGCTGCAGGTGCCCAAAACGCTGGGCGAGCTGGAGCAAATCGCCGAGAAGATCAAGGCCGACGGCAAAATTCCGTTTGCGCAAGCCTCCAAGGATGCTTGGATTCCGCTGATGATCACAAACAATTTATGGTCGTATTATGCGGGTCCGGAAATTACGTATGGCTTTAAAAGCGGGGCAACGAAATGGACGGACGAAAGTATGGTCAAAGCGATCGCCAAACACCAGGAATGGGTGCAAAAGGGTTATTTCAAAAAAGGCGAGCTTGGTTTTGAATACGCGGACATGAGAAATCAGATCATCACGGGCGAAGCGATGATGATGATGGACGGCTCCTGGGCCAACTCCGTCTTCCGCGATCCCGAGCAGGCCGGCGACATGGTCGGCAAAATCGGCTACTTCAACATGCCGCCGCTGAACGAAGGCGACCCGGTCATCGTTATGCAGGACGCCAACAACGGGTACGGCTTCTCCAACGCCGTCGCGGAAGATCCGCGGAAGCTGGCGGCCGTCAAAGAGTTCATCAAAAACATGTGGACGGAAGAAATGCAGTTGCGCGGCCTTAAAGAAGACGGCGTGCTGCCGGCGATGAAAATGGATCTTGAGCAAATGAAAACGGCGTCCGACGACCCGCTTATGCAGGACATTTTCAAGGGCGTCAGCGAAATCGGCACCTCGTTCCCGGCGTTTGACGCTCTGGTGCAGGCGGATGTAAATACGGCCCTGAGCATGGGGATTCAGCAAATTATCGGCGAAGAAATCAAGCCGGAGCAAATGCTGGAAAACGTCCAGGCCGCACAGGATGCAGCCAACGCCGTAGAGTAACAGATCACGAACGAATTTCGGCAAGGGCGCCGCTCGCCTCGATGGCGTGGGGCGCCCTTGCTCCCGATTACGGAGGTTATTGGCATGAACAAAGCGCTTAGAAATCCTCTGCTATATGTGCTGTTCGTTTTACCGGCCTTTGTGCTGTTTCTGGCTTTCTTTATTTATCCGATTTTTACCGCCATCAATCACAGCTTTACCAGCTGGAACGGGATCTCGAAAAACCTAAGCTACATCGGCCTGGACAATTACGCCACGGCCTTGCATGATAAAGCCTTTTGGAAATCGGTACGCAACAATGCGTATTTCATCCTGTTTTCCTGCCTGGTCCAAGTGCCGCTGATCGTCTTTTTTTCGCTGCTGATCGCAAGCGTGAAAAAGTTAAAAGGTGTGTACAAAACAGCTGTGTTTATGCCGTCCATCATGTCGACCGCGGTGATCGGCATTTTGTGGGGATTTATTTATAACCCGGATTTTGGGCTGATGAACAAGGTGCTGGGCGTATTTGGTATTCCGCCGGTCTATTGGCTGTCAGACAAAAATTGGGCGATGTTATCCATTCTGATTACCAATGCCTGGCAGTGGACAGGTTTCTACATCGTGATGGTGCTGGCGGCGATCCTCGCCATTCCGCGAGAACTGGAAGAAGCGGCGGCGATCGACGGCGCGAGCGGCATTCAGCGGGCGTTTAAAATCACGATCCCGCTCATCATGCCGATCATTTCCGTCGTCATTATGCTGTCGGTGGCCGGGGCGATGAAAGCGGCGGACATCGTGCTCGTCATGACCAAAGGCGGTCCGGCGGGATCGACGGACGTGATGGCGACGTATATGATCCGCTACGCGATCACCAGCTTCCGCCACGGCTTTGGGAACGCGATCGCGGTGCTTATTTTCGTGTTTACAATCCTCATTACGGCGGCATACCAGCTCTTCGTCTCCAGACGAACGGAAAGGATTGAATACTGATGAGAGCGCTCAAAAAAACGATCCCGCACATTTTTCTAATGGCCTATCTGCTCGTCATTTTATATCCGTTTCTGTTCGTGTTGTTTTCCTCGGTCAAAAGCAATAACCAGGCGATCGCTGCAAACCCGTTTGGACCGCCGGGTTCGATTATTTTTGACAATTACATCAACGCTTGGGTGAACGCCAAAATCAGCACTTATTTTTTTAACAGCTTGTATATCGGCGTATTGTCGGCCTGTCTGTCCATCCTGCTGGCGGCGATGCTGGCGTTTGCGGTGACGCGGATGCGCTATGGCCGGATTAGCATGGTTATCTTTCAACTGATTCTGCTGGGAATGCTGATTCCGAACAACTCGCTTTTGCTGCCGATTTACGGGATGATGCGCAGGCTGAACGTACTCGACACGCATCTGGCGCTCATTTTGCCCTATGTGGCGAACGCGATTCCGCTTTCGGTCATTATCCTGGCCGCCTTCATGCGCTCGATCCCTGGGGAGATCGAAGAAGCCGCCGTCATGGACGGTCTTGGCTCCGCCAGGCTGTTCGCGCGAATCATCGTTCCGTTGACCGTTCCGGCTATCGTCACGGTGTTTATCGTCAATTTTCTCGGGAACTGGAACGAGTTTTTGCTGGCAAACTACTTTTTGTCCAGCGACGAGCTGCGTACGTTGCCGGTAGGCATGGTCGGGTTCCGCGACGCCTACAATACGAACTATGCCCAGATGTCGGCCGGGATCGTGTTCAGCGTGCTTCCTGTCATGATCATTTACGCCGTGCTGCAGGAAAAAATTATTGAAGGAGTGACGGCGGGAAGCGTTAAAGGATAAGCGGCGGCGTGGTAAAATGAGGTAAAACACCAAAGTAAACATCAAGCATATTCGCTCAAAGCATGGGAGCTGCCGCCGATGAATCTGCGCATCAAATTATTTACCGCTTTTTTAGGGCTCGTTATTATCCCTTTGTTTATTTTGGGAATTATTACGTTTTGGGTCACGTTTCGTTCGATCGAAACGAAATACAGCCAGCAGGCGGAGTATTCGCTGAAGGCGATCGGTTACAGTATCAAAAGCGCGCTGCATGAAATGGACAACGTGACCGACAACGGTATTGCCAAAGGAGTGTTCCAGGATGCGCTGGTGGCGAAAGATCCGGATTCGCAGGATTTGACGGCGACGACCCAACTGGAACTGAACGCCAACCAGCGGAACTTCCGCTCGCTGCTGTACAGCCATCCCGCCATCGATTACGCATTCCTGTACAATCTTCATGGCGGGGAACGCTCGAATGTTATCGCGATTTTTAATAAGGAAAATTTTCAAACGCTGCCCTATGAAAAATTCAAAGAGCATTCTTTATATAATGAAGTGATGGCGTTAAACGGGATGCCAAGGTGGATCGGTCCGCACGAATATCCGGAATTGACCGGATCGGACAGCGTGTTTACGCAGATCCGGCTGATCAAGAAGCTCAGCAATCTGGAGCGTGTGGGCGTGCTGGTGGTGCAGATCAAAAATTGGGAGTTCGAAAAGATTTTTCAAAACTTGAATTTGGGCAGCAATTTGCAGGATACCCGGTTTATGCTGGTCAATGATCAGGGGCTTATTTTGTACGATTATCAGGCGGAGCTGGATGGCCGGCAAATCGGAGAGTACATTTCGCACAAATGGCAGTTCCCCGCAAACTACCACAGCTTCAAAGGGAAATTTGACGGGCAGGAAAGCGTCATTTCGATTTATAAGCTTCAGGATTACTCCTGGAGCCTGGTGTCGGTGACTTCCTGGAGTTATCTGTCCCGGGAGGTGACGACGTTCGCCAAATGGTTTGTGGCGATCATTTGCGTGTGCGTGCTGACGGCGATGCTGTTTAACGTGCTGTTTATGAACCGGATTACCGGAACGATCGGCGTGATCGTGCGTTTCATGCGCAAGGTCGAAGGCGGCGATTTACACGCCAGGGTCGACGAAAAAGGCGACGACGAACTGCTGCTGCTGCAAAAAGGCTTCAACAATCAAATGGAGAAAATCAATGAATTGTTCGAGCAAGTGAAGCGGGAGCAGTTGCTGAAGGCCAATGCCGAGCTAAGGGTGCTGCAGGCGCAGATCAAACCGCATTTTCTGTTTAATACGCTGGAATCGATCAATGTGCTCGCCGTGCAAAACGAAGGGCGCAAGGTCAGCGAAATGGTCGTCCGCCTTGCCAGTATTTTGCGCATCAGCATTCAGGGGCGGGAAGAGATCAATTTGAGCCAGGAAATCGAGCATTTGCGCAATTATTTGGAAATCCAGAAATTCAGGTTCGACGATTTGTTTGATTATGAAATCAACGTTCAAGGCGAGATGCTGAATTGCCGGGTGCTTAAATTAACGCTGCAACCGCTGGTGGAAAACAGCATTCAGCACGGGTTTGAAGGAATTGAGCATAAAGGCAGAATCACGGTATCGGGGAGCATGGAACAAGACCGGATTCTATTGAAAGTGGAGGATAACGGAATTGGGATGACGAGCGAGCAACTGGCGATGATTCAGTACGCGGACCTGGAGGATTCGGCCTACGGGTCGGTGACGCCTTATCCGAGTCACGAACGCCGGGGACTGGGGCTGCGAAGCGTGTACGATCGGCTCCGATTCAAATACGGCCGCAAATACGGCTTGTTTATCTGTTCGCAACCGGGGCACGGAACGATTATTCAGTGTGTGATACCTAAATACGGGGCGGGTGATGACGATGCGTTTAAAAGCTCTGCTGGTTGACGATGAAATTCATATTTTGAGCAATTTGTCCAAAATATTGCCATGGGGAGATATGGGGTTCGAAATCGTCGGTTTGGCCCGGAACGGCAAGGATGCGCTGGAAGCGGCGGCCATGCATCGTCCCGATTTGATTTTGAGCGACATCCGCATGCCGGTCATGGATGGCATCACCCTGCTGCAAAAAGTTCGCGAGCTGAATTTTCCCTGCGAAATTTTGCTGCTGACGGGGTATCAAGAGTTTGAATATGCGAAGACGGCGATCCGTTACGGGGTCAAGGATTACATTTGCAAGCCGATCCATTATGCCGAGCTGGAGGAAACGGTGGGGCGGCTCGCCGGCGAAATTCGGGAGAAACGCAAAACGCTGGGCATGGAGAAACGCCTCGATCAGGCCAAGGATTTGGCTGCCGAAAATTTCCTGCTCCATTCGCTGCTTGGACAGGAAACGGAAAACGGCGTTTTGTGGGATGATGAGGAAGGTTCGGCGGAAGAACGGCGTTATACCGTCCTGCTGGTGGACTTCGAGGGTTACTCGCATCATTCCCTGCCCTGGAGCGCACATGAACGAAAAGCTTGGAATTTGCAGACTAAACACGCGATCCAAGAGATTTTTGGCGGTGTTTTCCCCGCAGGGGCCACGGTGCTGCAAATTCGCGAGGGAGAATGGTGTTTAGTGGCCCCGGGCAAGCCGGACAGCCCGCCGATCACGAAACAGGCGCTGCTTCCCGGAATTGAACGCCTGCGGCAACGGCTGCGGGAAGAGGGCGAGGACGGGCTTGCGGTCCGTTTTTGCCTGGAGCCGCGGCCGCAAGCAGCTCAGGAGCTGGCGGCGGCGTACTATCGGCTGCAGCAAATGCTGATCTTGAACGGGCCGGAGGAATGGTTTTTGGAGGCGGGGGAAGGACGTACGGTGGATTTCAGGGAAATATGGCCCGCTGAGGATTCCCGGATGCACTGGCGCTGGATCGAGCAGCTTGGCGGCGGCCTGCGCAACGGCAACCCGGAAGCCCTGGAACAGGTCGTGGCGGAGCTTAAACAGTATATCGGATATATGGATGAGCATCGGGCATACGCTGCCGTTAAGCTGCTGCATTATTTGCTGATTCACCTGCTGCGCGAAATGCGCGAGCTGCAGATGTTGCCCGGCGAGCAGGAGGAGGCTTTGTGGCAAAGGCTGCAGCGTTCGCTTAGCCTCAAGGATCTGTTGTCCCTGATCGTGTCGTTAATCGGGCAGGCGAAATCCCGCCTTTCCTCCAAAAAGACCTCCGAGTTGTTGATGATGACTGCGGAGAACTACATTCAGCAGCATTTGGGCGACGATTTTGGCATCGAGGAGCTTGCCGATCATCTCGGGATCAGCACGAGTTATTTTTGCCTGCTATTTAAAAACCACTTTGGGGAAACGTTCGTCGAATATCTGACCAAACAGCGGATCGAATTGGCTAAATGCCTGCTGCGCGAAAGCGGGCGCTCGATCGCCCAGATCGGCAGCGAAATCGGCTACCAGGAGCGGCGGTATTTTACCAAGGTGTTTCAAAAACATACCGGGATGACGCCTTCCGATTACCGTCTGAAGGAGACGGACGCATCCTGAGCGAGGAGTTGACGGGATATGAACGCAGAAGCACTCACCTTGGAGCAAAAGGTCGGGCAACTGTTTATTTGCGGTTTTCACGGCCTAACGCCGGATGAGCATATTCGGACGCTGATCCGGCAATACCATATCGGCGGGGTGGTGTATTTTCGCCGCAACATCGAAGCGGCCGCGCAGCTTGCCGGTTTGTCGCGTTGTCTGCAAGCGATCAACCGGGAGGCATCCGCAGTCCCGCTGTTCGTTTCAATTGATCAGGAAGGCGGCATGGTCGCCCGCCTGGATCATGAAGGGATGAGCCGGATTCCGGGGAATATGGCGCTGGGGGCGGCAAACGATCCGAAGCTGACGGAACAGGTGGCCGCGCTGGCCGCAAAGGAAATGGCCCTGCTTGGTATCAACTTCAATTTTGCGCCTTGCGTCGACGTCAACAACAATCCGGCGAATCCCGTCATCGGCGTGCGCTCCTTCGGGGAAGATCCGGGGCTTGTGGCGCAGCATGGAGCCGCGGCGATTCGCGGATTCCAGAGCCAAGGCGTGATTGCCACGGCTAAGCATTTTCCCGGGCATGGCGACACGTACGCCGATTCCCACCTTGGGCTCGCTGTGGTGCCTCACGGCAAGGAGCGGCTGCGCGAGGTCGAGCTGGTTCCGTTCCGGCGGGCCATCAAGGCGGAAGTGGATGCGATTATGACGGCGCATGTTATTTTTCCGGCTTTTGAGCCTGACGAAATTCCGGCGACGTTATCGCGGCGCGTATTGACCGATTTGCTGCGGGATGAGTTGGGCTACCGGGGACTTATCGTCACCGACTGTCTGGAGATGCAGGCGATTTCCCGCCATTTCGGAGTGGCGGAAGGCGCTGTGCGCGCGATCGAGGCCGGGGCCGATCTGGTCCTCGTCAGCCACACGATGGCGGAGCAGATCGCCGCGATCGAGCAGGTATGCGCGGCGGTACGCAGCGGGCGTTTGAGCAAGGAGCGGATCGATGCGTCGGTGGCGCGGATTTTGGCGCTGAAGGCGGAGCGGCTTGGGAGCGTTGTGGACGCGGCGGCAGCGTTCGGGCTGCCCGATCCGCTAACGCCGCAGGCGGAAAGCGCCGGCTTGCTCCGCCGCTGCGCCGAACGCAGCGTCACGCTCGTTTGCGATGCCGGCAATCTGCCGCTTGATCCGGCTAGGCCCGTGCTGGTCGTGTGGCCGGAGCTGCGCCACCGCACCGAGGTGGATGAGCCGGCGGTGCACTCTTATACGCTTGCCGATGCGTTAAAGCCGCTTCATGAGCAGGTCGCCCTTGCCCTCATCGGCTCGCGTCCGGCGGCCGCGGAAATCGCCGCCGTGCTCCGGCAGAGCGCTAATTTTGAACAAATCGTCGTGGTCACCTACACGGCGGAGGGAGAAATTGACGAAGGGCAGAAAAGCTTGGTGAATGCCCTCATTCAAGCCCGGGGCTCACGGCTGATCGTCGCATCTTCGCGAAACCCTTACGATATCCATGCTTTTCCGGACGTCGGCACGTATTTGTGCCTTTATGAAAATCGTCCTTTTGCCCTGGAGGCGTTGGCCGGGGTGCTGACCGGAAAACTTAGGACTAAAGGAGTCTTGCCGGTGAGCCTGAGTGCCCGTTATTCTTCGGGGAGCGCGGGGGACAAATAGTTTGTCTAATTTTGTATATAATCTTTAGAAACTTTTCCCCTTTACTTGCGTTTAATAGATTGTGAGATCACGAGGGATCTACATAAAAATGGGAGAGTAAAGGGAGTTTAGGCATGAATTTGAAACGATTGTTAATCACCACGATTTTAGCAACATCGCAAATTGCCATGGTTCTTCCGGCAAGCGCAGAGGAGCTCGTTCAGGGGGATAATCCGGGCGCGAACAGTGTTTCGGAGCAATTGATAGGTCAGGTCACATCGACTGATCAAAACGGAATGAATGAAGACAATGCGGGTCAGGTTCAAACCGGAGGCCAGACCGGGGACTTAGAGCAGACTGGAAACGGCGACACGGATGGAACTGCGGTTCCTGTGGAAGGGCAGAACGGAACGAACGATGGCAGCGGCGGAGTGACGGTTACAGATCCGGCCACGACGACAACTCCTGGCTCGCAAACGACAACGACGGCGGGTTCGGGCCAACTGATTTTGATGGTAAACAGCAATAAAATGTACCAAGATGGAAAAGAATACCTTGCTGGCTATCCGATGGAGGTTAAAGCCGGCGTATCCTATATTTCGATCCGTGCCATCGTGGAGCGGGCCGGATTTGAACTCTCCTTCGACAATAGTACCAAGGAAACGATTATCAAGCGCGGCGATGACGAATTGCGGTTTAAACTGGACACGACCTATTACAAGGTCAACGGCGTGACGCAGACGATGCGGGGAAAATCGTATTCCGTCAAAAACAATTTCATGGTGCCGTTGACGGCGATCACCAAAGCTCTGAACATTTCCTATGAATATGATTCGGTAGGCAAGCGGGTCATCGTGAATTTGGCGACGCCGCCAACCGCTACTTTTACGATCGGCAATAAGGAGATTATTGCCGGCGAGACGCAGGTGCAATACATTACCCAATCCTCTTCTCCGAGCGGCCTGGACATCGTCAATGAGGAATGGACCGGCCGTCAGGACGTGTTCGCGGAGCCGGGAAGCTACACCGTTACCTATCGGGTTCAGGATTCCAGGGGCCAGTGGAGTAATCCGTTCTCCTTGACCGTTAACGTATCTAAACCGCATACTCCGCCGGTTGCCAGTTTCACGACCGACAAAGATACTTACAAAATGGGCGAATTGATTTTGTATACCGATCTTAGTACCGATGAAGTCGGCATTACCGACCGCAAATGGGAAAACAATAAGCTGGCCTTCTTTACGCCGGGCCCAGTGACGATTCGGCTGACGGTCGTCAACCAGTTCGGTCTGTCTTCAACGACCGAGAAGACGATCAACATTACGAACGAACTGCTGTATCCTGAAGACGAATTCAACAAGATCTTCGTTCCGGTCGGCGACAAATTCACCTTCGACGGCGGGCAAGTGCCAAGCTGGAACAAAATTCAATATTCCTATACTTCCGAACCGGTAACCCTGATTCGCAGCAACAGCCCGGAAACGGTTTACAGTAAAGGTTTGTTGTATCGGGAGAATGCGATCGGGGCTACCCGCTTTATGGTCCATCACGTGAACTCCACCGGCACGCCGAAGAACATGTACGTGATTGCCACAAACAATAATGCGGAAACGACCCATCTGTCCCAATCGTTCCTTGGCTTCGGCGGGCCAAGCCCTTTTGCCACGGCAGCGGGGAAAGTATCCGTGCAGCGGTATTTCGAATCGATGCAAAACGGCAACAAATATAAAGATATGTGGCTCGCTCCGGGCGAAAGTAAAATCATTTTGAACGAGCTGAGCGAAAAGCCCCTGAAGCAGGGAGATGTCATCTCTTTGTTTGCGGATTTATACAGCGATCATATGTTGCAATATAACGTAGTGATGGTCGATCAAGGAGAGGATCCGATTAGCGCGCTGCCTAGTTTAATCGCTCCGCCGGAGGATGTTCACAACCGGGGAACGTACATGGAATCAACCCGGATCATCGAGGTTGCGGATTTGATCGGGACGACGCCATCCCGCCTGGCGATCGGCGATAACGTAAGCGACCCGTTCCAGGTCGGGGCGGACGGAATTACGCAAGCCTATAAAACGAATGCCGGCAATTTTGGAATGTTGTATAAAATTAAACTGCACCGTGTTGCCCCAAATACGCTTGTGACGTTTAACCCGCGGGGCGGAAGATACATGGGCGTCATCATGGTGAACGGAAGCGTCGTACAGCTGGCCAACGGTTCCAGCCTAAGCGCGCCGAGTGAAAACGGCGTATTGTTCCGCACCGGGGACCAAGAACAGACGGTAGAGCTGCTGTTTACGGCGGCCCCGGGCAGCAACCTGCCTTTCAATATTCTGTTCCAGCAAATGCCCGCAACGAAAAAATAAACAATAAACAGGCACGGCGACGATCGCCGTGCCTGTTTATTTTGAAATGAAAGATTTATGGTTCAACCTAATCATCAGTGCTTGACAGTCAAGCCGGCAACAGAGCGTGGCCTGGAGCGAGACTCGCTATCCGGAGGCTTTGCACGATTATCCCGTTTGACCAGGTGACTTGGCTTCCTGAACCAAAGGAATAAAGGTGCAAAGTGGTTTGGAGAGACGCCCCCCTTAAGGACTTCTATATGAATCATAAAATGTCGTTCCTCGATGATCCATGACGGATTTTGCGCCCTGAGCCCAGTCTCATTGACGGGGCTTACGTTTTGCGGCATTATTAAAGAAGACGCATGTAGAAACGGTTCAAGACGGGAGGAATGTCACATGCTGTCGACGGAGGAAATCATCAAGGTGATGTCCAGCCGGGGGCTGCGGATTACGGATCAACGCAGAAGTCTGGCAAAGCTGTTTGCCGGGACGGACGGTTATTTGACCCCAAAGGACGTTTATGAATATATGGGCAAGGAGTATAGCGGGCTCAGCTTCGATACCGTGTACCGGAATTTGCGGGTGATGGAAGAACTGGGCGTTTTGGAGCAAGTTGTATTCGAAGACGGCTTGAAGTTCAGGGCTTCTTGCAGTGAAGGAGAACATCATCATCATATGATCTGCCTGCAGTGCGAAAAGACGTACCCGATTCATTTTTGCCCGATGCCGCTGACCGATGCGCCCGAACAGTTTCAGGTGGTGAAACATAAATTCGAAGTATTCGGATACTGTAAAAACTGCCGTCCGGACGGGAAAGAAGAGCAGGTTCCGGAGCAGCACGGGGTGTCCTGAAATGGGCGTGGTGCGCAAGACGTTTCAGGCTCCGATTTACGTTTACCGCAAATTCATTTCTCCTCTGAAGCCGCCGACCTGCCGGTTTTATCCGACCTGCTCGGCATACGCCCTGGAGGCAATCGAGGTTCACGGGCCGCTGAAGGGATCCTGGCTGGCGGCCAAACGCATCGCCAAATGCCATCCTTTTCATCCGGGAGGCATTGATCCGGTTCCGCCAAAAGTGGAGAAACGGCGAGGTGGACGCGGAACACCGCCGGTAAGGGACGGTCAGGCCTGAAGCTAAGTCTTGAGTTGGGGCGGCCCCCTGCTTGACATGGCCTGGAACTTTTCTTAATATATAAGAAAGTTATATACTTCCAGTGAACGGATGAGTACAAAGCAGGGATTCAGCCACAGAGAGCCGGGGCAGCTGCAAACCGGTCTGAATCCGCTTTGGAAGATGGTCCGGGAGGAATCGCTTTCGAGCCGGCCCCCGCGTTTTTACGTGCGGATGGGTAAGGGAGCGGCGTAAATCCGGCGATAACGGAGAGGTCGTTTATCGACCTGCAGAGCCCGCCGCCTGCGAAGGCGCGGGGAATTTGGGTGGTAGCACGTGAGCAATCTCTCGTCCCATAGGGGGCGGGAGTTTTTTTGTTGCATTAAAATGCGCGTTCAACTACCTCTTAAAGAATAAGGAGATGAAAGTGGATGTCTAACAACAAACCAACCTTTTACATCACGACGCCGATTTATTACCCGAGCGACAAGCTGCACATCGGGCACGCTTATACGACGGTGGCCGGCGATGCCATGGCGCGCTACAAGCGGCTGCGCGGGTATGACGTGCGCTACTTGACGGGAACCGACGAACATGGGCAAAAGATCGAGCGCAAAGCGCAGGAGAAAGGCCAGACCCCGCAGCAGTTTGTGGACGGCATCGTCGCCGGAATCAAGCAGCTGTGGGAGAAGCTGGACATTTCTTATGACGATTTTATCCGCACGACGGAGCCGCGGCATAAGCAGGTCGTTGAGGAGATTTTCGACCGGCTAGTTAAGCAAGGCGATATTTACAAAGGCGAATACGAAGGCTGGTACAGCATTCCCGACGAAACGTACTATACGGAATCGCAGCTTGTCGATGTCGTAAGGAACGAAAAAGGCGAAATCATCGGCGGTAAAAGTCCCGAAAGCGGACATCCGGTCGAATTGGTTAAGGAAGAGAGTTACTTTTTCCGGATGAGCCATTACGTGGACCGTTTGCTTAAGTATTACGAGGAAAATCCGGACTTCATTCAGCCGGAATCGCGCAAAAACGAAATGATCAACAATTTTATCAAACCCGGGCTGGAGGATTTGGCCGTATCGCGGACGACGTTCGACTGGGGCGTGAAGGTGAAGGGCGATCCGAAGCACGTTGTATACGTGTGGATCGACGCTTTGTCCAACTATATTACCGCGCTGGGGTACGGCACGGACAATCCGGAGCTGTTCGAACGGTATTGGCCGGCGGACGTGCATCTGGTAGGTAAGGAGATTGTGCGTTTTCACACGATTTACTGGCCAATTATGCTGATGGCTCTCGGACTGCCGCTGCCGAAAAAAGTGTTCGGGCACGGCTGGCTGCTGATGAAGGGCGGCAAAATGTCCAAATCAAAAGGCAATGTCATGGACCCGAGCGTGCTGATCGAGCGCTACGGTTTGGATGCGACCCGCTACTATTTATTGCGCGAGGTGCCGTTTGGTTCGGACGGTTCGTTTACGCCGGAAAGCTTTGTTCAGCGGGTGAATTCCGATCTCGCCAATGACCTGGGCAACTTGTTGAACCGGACGGTTGCGATGGTCGATAAATATTTCGGCGGTGAAGTGCCGGCATACCAGCCTAATGTGACGACGTATGACGCCGACCTGGTTAAGTCGGCAGAAGAAACGGTCCGCAAGGTGGAGGAAGTGATGGAGAATATGGAATTCTCGGTCGCTTTGACCTATATTGGGGCGTTTATCAGCCGCACAAACAAATACATTGATGAGACGCAGCCGTGGGTGCTGGCGAAGGATGAAGCCAAGCGGGCGGAGCTCGCTTCCGTCATGGTCCATTTGGCCGAATCGCTGCGTATCGCTTCGATTCTGTTACAGCCATTCCTGACGCAGGCGCCGGCAAAAATCTGGGCCCAGCTCGGGATCGCTCCCGGGGAGCTGACGACCTGGGAGAGCCTGCACACGTTTGGTCTGATTCCGGCCGGTACGAAGCTGGTCAAAGGCGAGCCGATCTTCCCGCGGCTTGATGCGGAGCAGGAAGTCGAGTTCATCGTGAACTCGATGAGCGGGGGGGCACCGGCCGAGGCGGAGGCAACTGCACCGGCAACGGCGAGCGGGGCTGCGGCGATTCCGGCGGCGGAGAAGCCGGAGCTGAAGGACGAAATCGGCATCGACGATTTCGCCAAGGTGGAGCTGCGCGTGGCGCAGGTGCTCGCCTGCGAGCCGGTTCCGAAGGCCGACAAGCTGCTGAAGCTGCAGCTTGATCTCGGGTTTGAGCAGCGTCAGGTTGTATCCGGCATCGCCAAGTTTTACAAACCGGAGGAACTGGTCGGACGCAAGGTCATTTGCGTCACCAACCTGAAGCCGGTGAAGCTGCGCGGCGAGCTGTCGCAGGGGATGATCCTTGCGGCTTCGCAAGGCGATCAACTGACGCTGGCGACGGTGCCGGACTCGATGCCAAACGGCGCGGTCGTCAAGTAAGTTATACGGGGCTGCGGTCATTTGCCTGTAAAACCGCCGGGAGTTAACGTACTCCTTGGCGGTTTTTTGTTTTTTGCCGACTTTTTCGAGGAAGACTAGAAAGTAGCCCGGAGGGAATTAATAGTTGACAATCGTTTGTGAATGGTCCTATAATCCTTTTGGTAATCATTACGATTAAGAAAAGGAGAATTAATCCATGCGTTTACATAAAAGAAGCTGGATCATACCGGCTGTTCTGCTGCTTGCGGGGGCGCTGCTGCTTTCCGCGTGCGGGAAGGATTCCGGAGGAAAGATCGTGGAGGGCAAAGTTAACGTTGTGACGAGTTTTTATCCAATATATGAATTTGCCCAGGAAATCGGCGGGGAGAATGCGAACGTCATCAACCTGCTGCCGACGGGCGTGGAGCCGCATGATTGGACGCCGCGCAGTCAGGACATTTTGAATACTTCGAAAGCCCAGTTGTTTCTGTACAACGGTGCTGGGCTTGAGGGATGGGTACCCAATTTCCTGAAGGGTCTGGGGAATAACGCCGGGGTCAAAACGGTGGAGGTCAGCGAAGGCATTGAGCTGATTCGGGCGGAAGGCGACGACGGCCATGGACATGGGGCGGAAGCAGAGGAAGCCGGCGATGCGCATGCGGAAGGAACTCAGGAATCGCATGAAGGGCATGATGTCGACACATCCGTCGATCCGCATACCTGGGTAAGCCCCAAATCCGCGATGGTTATGGCGAAAAATATCAAAGACAGCTATGTCGCGGTTGACCCGGAACACCGGGCGGATTACGAAGCGCGTTATGAAACATTGGCCGCCAAGCTGCAGGCGCTGGATACCGAATTTACGGAACAATTGGCCGCCGTGTCCCGTCACGAAATCGTCGTCTCGCATCAGGCGTTTGGCTATTTATGCCGCGATTACGGTTTGACGCAGCATGCGATTATGGGACTTTCGCCGGAAGCCGAGCCGCGGGCGCAGGATTTGGTCGCTTTGTCGAAGCTGGTGAAGGATCGGGGAATCAAGTATGTATTCTTTGAGGAACTAGTCTCGGACAAATTGGCCAAAACGCTGGCATCCGAAGCCGGCGTGCAGACGATGGTGCTGAACCCGGTCGAAGGCTTGACCAAAGCGCAGGAACAGGCCGGGGACAACTATTTCACCTTGATGAAGAAAAATTTGCAAAATTTGCTTCTCGCTCTACAATAAGAAAATAAGAAGAAACAATGATCGACGAACATTCCATGAAGATAATCCGCATTTGGCGGAAGTTTTTCTTGCGATATTAGAAGGGAGCCATTGCTCCGGAAGGAAGACGTTATGAAATCCGACACAACCGCGGCCTTGCAGGCCGTTTGCCATGACAGTATCATCGAGCTGGACCATGTTTCTTTTGCCTATAAAGAACAAAAAGTGATTTCCGACTTCAGCTTCGCCGTCCGGGAGAGAGATTTCGTCGGAGTAATCGGCTCTAACGGAGCAGGCAAAACGACCCTGCTGCGCATGATGGTCGGTTTGCTGCCGCCAACGGAGGGGGAAATCCGCCTGTTTGGCGAGCCGATCCGGCGTTTTCGCGATTGGGAACGAATCGGATACGTGCCGCAGAAAAATGCGTTTAACCCGCTATTTCCGGCGACCGTTCGCGAAGTGGTGTTATCGGGATTGTACAGCAACAAAAAGATTTTTCGCCCCATCAGGCGTGAGGAGCAGCGCAAATGCGACGATGCGTTAGAGGTGATGCGGATCGGCGATCTCGCGGGCAAACGGATCGGCCAGCTGTCGGGTGGGCAGCAGCAGCGCGTTTTTTTGGCCCGGGCGCTGGTGAACAAGCCGGATTTGCTCGTTTTGGACGAGCCGACCGTCGGGATCGACGCGCAGACGCAGGCCGATTTTTTTGAATTGATTTTTCATATGCATGCTCACCATCATATGACGTTCCTCATGGTTTCCCACGATATCGAAATGATCGAAGGGCGTCTGGGGAGCGAACCGCGCGAGCGGTGCGGCGCGATTAAATTTTATGTGCGCCACTCGCATGAGCAGGATTGCGCCATCCCGGACCTGCAGCATTCGCTGAATTAGTCCTTACGAAGTGAATTTTGCTTCGCAAAACTTTGAGGAGTTGTGAATCTTGGAAATCTTAACCGCTGATTTTTTTCAAAGAGCGCTGGCCGGAGGGGTGCTCATCGGGCTGACGGCGCCGTTGATCGGAATATTTCTGGTACTGCGCCGCCTGTCCATGATTGGGGATACGCTAGCGCATGTGACGATTGCCGGGGTCGCTTTGGGCTTTCTCGTCGGCGTCTATCCTGTGGGGATCGGGTTGGCCTTTGCCGTTGCCGCTTCCTTTGCGATTGAAAAGCTGCGCAAGGCGTACAAGGGTTATGCCGAGCTTTCGATCGCCATTATTATGTCGGGCGGGGTTGCCTTGGCTTCTCTGTTCTTTACACTGGGGATGGGTTACAATACGGATGTGGTCAGTTATTTGTTCGGAAGCATTTATACGCTTGATACCACTGATCTGTATGTCGTAGGGGGCGTGACCGTCGTTGTTGTCGCGGTGGTGTCCTTGTTTTTTAAAGAATTCTTTTTGCTCACTTTTGAAGAGGACGCTGCGTCTGTCAGCGGGTTGCCCGTAAAGCTGTTGAATTTGCTCATCACTGTAATGACGGCGCTTGTAATCAGCACGGCAATCAAGATCGTCGGCGCCTTGCTGGTGTCCGCGCTGTTGACGATTCCGGCGGCCTGCAGCTTGCTGATTGCCCGCAGCTTCAGAACATCCGTTATTTTCTCGGTTATTGTAGCCGAAATCGCTGTGGTTGCCGGTTTGATAACGGCGGGAATTTGGAACCTGGCTCCCGGCGCGACGATCGTGCTTCTGCTGATTTTTATGCTTATATTAACCTTGCTTGGGAAAAAAGGCTTGTCTGCTTAAGCCGCGGTTATGAAATGCGAAATAGACTGTTATGGAGGTTACGATGGCCGATATCAATCTGGGACTCGCTTTTGGCGCGGGGGTGGCTTCATTTATTTCCCCGTGCTGTCTGCCTTTATATCCTTCCTATTTATCCTATATCACCGGGATGTCGGTTCAGCAGTTGAAGACGGAACAGAGCAAGCGGGAGGTCCGATTCCGGACGATGACCCATACGCTCGCGTTCATTTTTGGCTTTTCCGTTGTTTTTTACACGCTTGGTTTTGGCGCGGGGTTGTTCGGCGAGTTGTTCAACCAATACCGGGATCTGATCCGCCAGCTTTCCGCCATTTTGATCATATTGATGGGGTTGTTTTTGCTCGGCCTTTTCCAGCCGCAGTTTCTGATGAAGGAGCGCAAGCTCGACCTCAAATTCAAGCGGGCCAGCTATATCGGGTCGTTCATTTTCGGCGTCGGCTTTTCCGCCGGCTGGTCTCCCTGCGTCGGGCCGATTTTGGCGGCGATTATCGCGCTTGCCGTCAGCGAACCGGGAACATGGCTTGGCCTGATTACGGCCTATACGCTGGGCTTTGCCGTTCCTTTTTTTATTCTGGCGTTTTTTATCGGTTCTACCAAATGGATCGTCCGCTATTCCGCGGTGATGATGAAAATCGGCGGCGCTCTCATGCTGCTTATGGGTGTGTTGCTGTTTACGAACCGCATGGCTCAAATCACCATTTGGCTGCAGCAAATTACTCCGGAGTGGCTGAAGTTTTGACGTGGGCGGAAGCGAAGAAAGTGTGCAAAAGTGCACTTGCCAACGGACAATCATAACATGTATCATAAACAGAGTAGTGTTTTTGCGTACAATGAAGTCCGCTTCAACTCATGGAAAAGAGGGAATCATCAGATGCCAACGCCCAGTATGGAGGATTATTTAGAGCGAATCTACAAGCTGATCGACGAGAAGGGATACGCGCGAGTATCCGATATCGCGGAAGGTTTGGAGGTTCATCCTTCGTCTGTTACGAAAATGATTCAGAAATTGGACAAGGATGAATATTTGATTTACGAGAAATATAGAGGACTGGTATTGACCAGCAAAGGCAAAAAAATCGGAAAACGGCTCGTCGACCGGCACCATCTGCTGGAGGAGTTTCTCGGCATGATCGGGGTCGATCATGAAAATATTTATAAAGACGTGGAAGGGATCGAACATCATCTGAGCTGGGATTCCATTACCCGCATCGCAACGCTGGTGGAATATTTCAAACGCGACAGCTCGCGGATTCACGATCTGGAAAACGTGCATCAGGAATTGTTAAACGAATCCTAGAAGAAGCATCTGTCTTATGACCAAGGCAGATGCTCTTTTTTTGCAGAACCGCAACTCTTGGGCTCTTCAAAGCGTTAATATGAAGTAGACGGATTTGTCCATACATAAAATTTTTGGAGGTTACTGATGAAATTTCGCACATGGTTTATTCCTCTTCTCGTTCTCTTACTGATGTGGCCGATGGGCGGGCAAATGAAGGCAAACGCAGCTGACACCATTACGATTCTATTGGACGGGACGAAGTTATCCACCGATGCCCCGCCTTATATTAAACCGCAGCAAAACGTCACCATGGTTCCGCTAAGGGTCATTAGCGAAGGCTTGGGTGCAGGGGTGGCATGGTCGCAGGCCGCGAAAACGGTCACGATCCAAAAGGACGGCAGCACCCTGGCTCTTGTCGTCGGTGAACAAACCGCTCAGGTTAACGGCGCTCCTGTAGGACTCGACGTTTCGGTGGAAAGTTCGCAAGGGCGCACAATGGTCCCGCTGCGCTTTGTCAGCGAGCAACTTGGGCTGGGTGTTGATTGGAATCAGCAAGCGAAGACGATCTCGCTCTCTACGGGGCAGGAAGTGGAAACGCCTGCCGCCGGCACGGACAAGGATGCCGATGAGTACGACTCACAGAGTGATCTGCCGCAAACACCGCAGACACCGGGGGCAGGAACGGCCGCAGACGGGCTGCGCGGCGTCTGGGTGTCCACCGTTGCCAATCTGGATTGGCCGAGCACAAGCTCATACGGAAAAACGGAAGCGCAAAAGACGGAATACATCAAGCTGCTTGATGATGTGCAAGCGATGGGGATAAACGCGGTGTTCGTCCAAGTTCGCCCTTCGGCGGATGCCATTTACCCTTCCAAGCTTGTTCCGTGGTCCTCTTACTTGACGGGAACGGCCGGCAAAAATCCGGGGTATGATCCGTTGAAGTTTTTGATCGAGGAAACGCATCGCCGGGGCATGGAGTTCCATGCCTGGTTTAATCCGTTCCGGGCCAGCACGGGCGGGGATGCCAGCAAGCTGCCGGTAAACCACGTCGCCAACGAGCACCCGGATTGGATCGTGAAATTCGACGGCAAGCTCTATATTAACCCGGGCATTCCGGAAGCCAGGGAGCATGTGATTGAGGCGATTATGGAAGTCGTCCAAAACTACGAAATCGATGGCGTTCACCTGGACGATTATTTTTATCCGACGGGGGAAACGGCATCGAGCAAGTTTAACGATGACAGCACGTACAAACAATATAATGCCAAGCAAATTTCCAACAAGGGTGACTGGCGCCGGGATAACATCAATCAATTTGTAGAAGATCTTGGGGCCAGCATCAAGCAGGAAAAGCCGAAAGTCTCGTTTGGCATCAGCCCGTTTGGGGTATGGCGCAACAAAGCGAACGATATTACGGGTTCCGACACGAAGGCGGGCATCACGGCTTATGACAGTACCTATGCCGATGTACGCGCCTGGATCAAGCATGGATGGATCGATTACGTCGCTCCACAACTCTACTGGAGCCTGACGCGCAAGGAAGTCCAATACGACGTGCTGGCCGATTGGTGGGCCAGCGAAGTTCGAGGTACGGGCGTAAAACTGTACATCGGCCATGCTCCGTACAAGATCGGCACCCCGGAAGTTGGCTGGTCCAGTGCGTCGGAAATCATCAACCAGCTGGAGTATAACCGTCAAGTCCCGGAAATCAGCGGCAGCATCTTTTTCAGTGCCAAAGACTTGCGCAAAAATCCGCTTGGGCTGATTCCGCTGCTTAAGGATTATTACGGCATGTAAGATTTCTGCAGGATTTACTTGACAACGGAGTTTGGATCATATAAATTCGAACTCATACTAACTCATATGAAATAGCCGTGATTAAGGACATAAGCTTCCATTTCGTGCCCCCAGAGAGGAGGCCAGCAGCTGAAAGGCCTCTGCCGCGAGGGAATGCTTCCCGCCTTAGGAGCTGTACGGGAGAACATCACCGTAACCCGTACCGGATTCCGCCGTTATTCGGATTAGAGCATCGTTGCTTTTTACGCATAACGGTGAAATTAGGGTGGTACCACGACACATTCGTCCCTGACGAATGTGTCTTTTTGCGTTTATGCGGCTAATTCATGAAACGATAAGGAGGTCATCTGCCATGCGTCAAAGCAGGTTATTGTTGCCTACGTTAAGGGAAGTTCCGGCCGAAGCCGATTCGGCCAGCCACGCTTGGCTGCTTCGGGCCGGTTATATTCGTCAATTGGCTGCCGGGGTTTATACCTATTTGCCTTTAGGCAGGCGCGTTCTTCACAAACTCGAACAAATCGTCAGAGCGGAGATGGAGCGGGCCGGCGCGCAGGAATTGCTGCTGCCGGCGTTGCAGCCGGCCGAGCTCTGGCATGAGTCTGGCCGTTATTCCCGTTACGGAGCTGAACTCATGCGGCTGAACGACCGCCACGGCCGGGAATTTGTGCTTGGACCGACGCACGAGGAGGCGATTACCAGCTTGCTTAAAGGGGAGGTTCATACTTACCGGAAGCTGCCGGTTTCGGTATATCAAATCCAGACGAAATTCCGGGATGAACGGCGCCCCCGCTTCGGTTTGCTGCGCGGCCGGGAATTTCTGATGAAGGATGCCTATTCCTTTGATGCGGACTGGAGCGGCCTTGATGTTTCCTATTCATTGATGTACCGGGCGTACCGGAATATTATGGAGCGCTGCGAGCTCGACTATCGAGCCGTTGAAGCGGATTCCGGCACGATTGGGGGCGAAGGCGGGTCCCATGAATTCATCGTTTTTGCCGGCATCGGCGAGGATGTTGTGGCGGCCTGCGATCATTGCGATTACGCCGCCAATATCGAAAAAGCTGCCTCATTGCACAACGTGAGTATGCTGCCGCTGCCCGGGGACGCCGCTTTGGAAAAAATGCATACGCCCGGAGTGCATACCATCGAGGAATTGACGACGTTTTTGCAAGTTCTGCCCGAGCAACTGATCAAAACGCTGATTTATGTGCTGGACGGCAAACAACTGGTAGCGGTTGTCGTGCGCGGGGATCATGAAGTTAACGAACTAAAGGTGCAAGCCTATATGGGCGCCGAAAGCATTGAACTTGCCGACCCGGTTACGGTTGAGCAAGCCACCGGCGCACCGCCCGGTTTTGCGGGTCCTCTCGGATTAAAAATCCCCATTCTTCTCGACCGGGACGTCAGCACGCTGCCGGAGGGGATCGCGGGAGCGAATGAACGCGATTTCCACCTGCGGCATGTCAGCCCGGCCCGGGATATCATAACGAGTCATATCGGCGATTTTCGTTTTGTGGTTGAAGGAGAAACTTGCCCGAAATGTAAGGACGGAAAGCTGAAGTTATCCCGCGGGATTGAAGTGGGGCATATATTTAAATTGGGGACAAAGTATAGCCAAATGCTGGGAGCGTCCTATTTGGATCGGAAGGGGAAGCAGCAGGATATCATAATGGGATGTTACGGAATCGGCATCTCGCGTTTGCTCTCCGCCGTGGTCGAGCAGCACTATGACGAGCGCGGAATCGTTTGGCCGGCGGCTCTGGCGCCTTATCGGGTGCATATCATTCCTGTTTCCGTGAAGGATCGGCAGCAAATCGAACTGGCCGAACAACTGTATGAACAACTCGCCCGGAAGGGAATCGAGGTGCTGCTGGACGATCGCGACGAACGCCCGGGGATCAAGTTCAATGATGCCGACCTGATCGGCATCCCTTACCGCATTATTATCGGGAAAACAGCCAAACAAGGCGTGATTGAATTTGTAAAACGCGGGGAAGCAGCGGTTGAAAAGTTAACGGTAGAGGAGATCCTTTCCCGCTTAGCGCTCCCGCTACAATAAATCTCCGCATACGTACAACCTCCGCCATCATACATAAGCAGTAGACTTGTGTATGGGATGGGGGCTTTGGGAGCGATGCTGATGAACGGCGTGTTTGAAGGCGGGGGCGTCAAAGGCATTTCGCTGGCGGGAGCGGTGAGGGCGGCCGAGAAATACGGGGGGAAGTTCCATCGCGTTGCCGGAACCTCATCCGGGTCGGTCGTGGCCTCGCTGATCGCCGCCGGGTATACCGCGGAAGAGATGAAGGAAATCATCATGTCCACGTCGTTTTCCCGCTTCCTCAAACGGGCGCACATTTTCAATATGGCGTTCATCGGGCCGGCGATGCGGGTGCTGCTCAAAAAAGGACTCTACTCGGGCGAGGCGTTTGAGGATTGGATCCGGCAGGTTTTGCTGGCTAAAGGCGTAAGGACGTTTGCCGACCTGGACCAAGGCAAGTTAACGATCATCGCATCGGATATTACGAACGGCAAAATCCTGGTGCTGCCGGACGACCTCTCTAAAATCGGCATTCGGCTGGAATCGTTCGAGGTTGCCAGGGCCGTGCGCATGAGCTGCAGCATTCCGTATTTTTTCGATCCCGTGCTGCTGCGCCTGCCGCCAAAGCTGGTCAAAGGCAAGCCGTTTTCCGAACAATTTCTTCATGTTGTCGATGGAGGGCTGCTCAGCAATTTTCCGCTTTGGCTGTTTGACCAGGAACCGCCGCGCAGCGGAGAGCGGATTCCTACGGTCGGGTTTCAAATGGTCGGCAAAAACACCAATCAACCGCATGACATCCGCGGGCCGTTTTCCATGCTGCAGGCGATCGTGGAAACGATGCTGGCGGCGCATGACGAAAGATATATCGAACAGTCCAACCGCTATCGGACGGTCAAAATTCCGACGTTGGGATTTGCCACGACGCAATTTGATGTCAACGAGGAGGAGAGCCTGCTGCTTTACGAATCGGGCTTGCGCGCCGGCGAGCGGTTTTTCGGCAAATGGAACGCCCAATATTATGAAGAGCAATTTAACAAATATCAGCAGGCGAATCCGGGCGCTTTTAAATAACAGGTACAGATGTCCCGGGAAAAAGACGGGCGAAATCCACTAGCGTTGCATTAACTATCAATCTAGACAACTTGCAGCCCTGATACATTCCAGATTTCCTGGGGAGATGATCATGTTTTCAAGCCGATAATACGCCCACCGGAAATCTAACGGTTGTAGCAGCGGCTATTTTGCGAAAAAAGCCTTTTTCAAAACTCTAACGGTTGTGATCGCCGTTATTTGCCTGAATCTAAGCATACTAAGCCGGAATTCAGTGAAATAAGCGCTATGGCAACCGTTACAATTTGAAATCAATGTTTTTGGAACAAATAACGCTTGTGGCAACCGTTAGAATATTGGTGTGGCTAGAAATTTATCTTGTCAGATTTAATGCAACGCTAGTGGGCGAAATCTAGAAAAGCAGGGCGAAAGCCATCTTGCATGGCTTTACGTCCTGCTTTTTTCAAACAACCTATTTTAGTGGTATTTTGGCAAATCGTCGTCATTTTTGCCTTTCTGACCGTCAATGACTTGAAAAGGATAAGACTTGCGTTTTTCGCTAGAGGGCCCTCGCCGTTGTTCGGCGGCAATCTTGGCCATTGTCCGCGCGGAAGGCTTGATTTTGGGCTGCTGCTTCTTCCGGTATTTCCGCGGCGGGAACTTGTATAGCAGAAATACGATGCCGACGATGGCGACCGGAACGATGATGTTCGCCAAACTGATGGCATGGCTAACGAATATTCCGTTAACGATGCCGATTACGACCAGGAGCATGATGATCCAAAACATGATGCCTTGTTTTTTCATGCTTTCATCACCCTTTCAGAGGATCCAATGCGGAACTTACCGGCGATTCCACGACATGAACTTTCTCCAGCTCGGCATCCAGCTCGCGCATGCGGTTAAAAGAAGCGATCGACACTTCCACCTGATCGTCGGTTGGTTCCTTGGTTGTGAGAAGCTGAAGCCAAAGACCCGGGTATCCAAGGAAACGCAGCACCGGAATATCCCGCACGGCGTTGGTGAACCGCAGCAATTCAAAAGAGATGCCAATGACCAGCGGGAGCAGCAGAATCCGGATGTACATCCGTTCCCATACCGTATCCCAGCTGAAAATCGGCAGCGAATAAATGATGACGCCGACGATGACCGTTAAAATAATAAAGCTGCTGCCGCAGCGGTAATGCAGGCGGCTGTATTTTTGCACGTTCTTGGGTGTTAATTCTTCCCCCGCCTCATAGGCGGAGATGACTTTATGCTCTGCGCCGTGATACTGGAACAGCCGCTTGACGACCGGGGTTTGCGAGATAAGCCAGAGATAGGTCAGCAACAGCGCGATTTTGATAATGCCTTCCACAAGCGAGTGCAGCGTTTGGTTCGCAAAAGCGTGCTGGAACAAGTACTGTTCAAGCAGGGCGGGAACCAGCGTGAAAATGATTTTGCCGACGATAAAAGATAAAACCCCAGCGACGGCGACGCCGACCAGCATCGTCAGCGAGAAGCCGGACTCCTCTTTTTCCTTCTGCTTGGCGCGTTCCTCCGGCTCCACCTCGTCATCCGCCATAGCTTCGGCGGAATAATTCAGATGCTTGGAGCCTTTCGCGCTGGAATCAACGATGCTGACAATACCGCGGATCAGCGGAATTTTGCGCAGCTTTTTGACCCAGTCATTATCTTGTTTGGGAACCTCGAAAAAAGTAATTTCTCCCGTTTTGCGGCGCACGGCTGTCACATTGACGTGTTTACCGCCGAACATGACGCCTTCTATAACGGCTTGGCCGCCGTATATCTTGGGTGTGGATTGCTCAGGCAAGCATTTCACCTTCCTACAAATAGATATGAGTTGATATAAGTGTTTGTGCGAATGGACGGTGGACATCACTCGTAATGATTCCATTGTATCGAACTTTACGGGCAAATTCTAGTTGTTTAGGCTTTTTGGAATTGAGCATACTAACCAACAAAATATTTCTAAAATGGGAAGGATGGAAACGCATGGATCAACCGCAGCGGGAAAAACAGGAACCCAAAGGGAACGGACGGGAGCATTCGCAGGAGGGCGGGCATGAGGAGAGCCTGCAATTTTATGGGCAGACCTGGCGGCAGCATAGGAGGGAGCGGACGAACATTTGGTTCTATTCCCTCGAGATCGGTTTTTTTGCCGGCCTGATCTGGGGAGCGGTCAAAGGGCTGTTTTATTTCTTTCGCTTCACGACGATTGTGCCCGGGTATCTGGTGGAGCCCTTTTTTAAAAGATCATTTTTATACAGTCAAGCAGGTTATTATGTCGGATGGCTTTCCTTCATCGTTTTTTCCATTTTGGCTACGCTCATCTACACGGTTCTGTTCCGCAAGCTGAAAGGGCCGGGCCCGGGAATTCTGTACGGCATCGTTTGGTGGGGGCTGATCTTCGGTATCCTCGGCCCGATGTTCGGAATGACGCGTCCGCTGCTTGAGCATTCGAGAGATACGCTCATCAGCGAATTTTGCCTCTATTTATTATGGGGATTGTTCATCGGTTACACGACCGCGGAAGAATATACGGACGAACGGGAGCGCGAACCGAAAAAGTCTCCGGGGGGCGTGCTGCAGTAAGACAAAAAGCTTCTCAAGCAGCTCTCTTCTATGTTAAAATTACTTTTGGTTATTTTTCGGGAAAGGGGAGAGCTTGTGTACCGCATCCTGGTTATGAACGGACCGAACCTGAACTTGCTGGGCGTTCGCGAACCGGGCGTCTACGGATCCGAGACGCTTGGCGACATCGAGGCTCGTCTGCGGAAGCTAGCGGGGGACCATGAACTTGAGCTCGCATTCTTTCAGTCGAATCATGAGGGCGCACTGATCGACCGGATTCATGAAGCCTTCGGGAACGCCGACGGAATATTGCTCAACCCCGGCGCGCTTACGCATTACAGCTACGCTCTGCGGGATGCCTTGACATCGGTGCGCATCCCCGTCGTGGAGGTGCATTTGTCGAATATCCACGCGCGCGAGGTTTTCCGGCACACTTCGGTCATCGCCCCGATTGCGGTGGGACAAATTGCCGGTTTTGGATCGTACGGTTATGAAATGGGGCTGCTCGCGCTCAAACGCCATTTGGCGGCGAAGCACGCCTGAGCGGGCGGATAGCGTTGGGAGAGTCCTAAGCGAAAATAAGGGAGAGTTATTTATGGCGAGCACTCGAGTTGTTCGGCTTCGCGAAGCGATGAAGCTGCAAAATATCGAAGCAGTGCTGATTACCGGAGAGGTGAACCGCCGCTATTTGACGGGATTTACGGGAAGTTCCGGCTACGTGCTGGTTACCCTGGACAAAGCCTGGCTGCTGACGGATTTCCGTTACTTGACCCAAGCCGCCGAACAGGCGCCCGGGTTTGAAATCGTCGACCACGGCGCGTCCGTTACGGGGACGATCAAGTCCTTGCTGGACCAGGAGAACCTGGAACGCCTCGGCTTTGAGGAAGAGCATGTCGTTTTTTCGGTTTACCGCACCTATGAACGCGAATTGAAACCGATCGCGCTCGTTCCAGTGAGCGGATTGATCGAGGGGCTTCGGTTATTCAAGGACAGTGAGGAATTGGCGCTGATGAAAGAAGCGGCCGAACTGGCCGATCGCACGTTCCTACATATGCTGGACGTTCTGAAGCCCGGCGTCAGCGAATGGGACGCGGCGCTGGAACTGGAAACGTTCATGCGCAAGCACGGGGCCGAAGGCACTTCATTTGATACGATCATCGCCTCCGGGGAACGTTCGGCGCTGCCGCACGGCCGGGCCAGCGAGCGTATCATGCAAACGGGCGAACTGGTGACAATGGATTTCGGCGCGTTCATGAAGGGGTATTGCTCCGATATCACCCGTACCGTCGCTTTAGGCAAACCGGCCGACAAGCTGCGCGAAATTTACGATATCGTGCTGGAAGCACAGCTGCACACGCTGGAGCAGCTACGTCCGGGCATGACCGGACGGGAAGCGGATGCACTGGCCCGGGACATTATCGCCAGCTACGGCTACGGCGAGTATTTCGGGCACAGCACCGGGCACGGGCTTGGCATGGAAGTTCATGAAAATCCGCGCGTGTCCAAAGCGAGCGATACAGTGCTCAAGCCGGGGATGGTCGTCACGGTGGAGCCGGGGATTTATTTACCGGGTCTGGGCGGCGTGCGCATTGAGGACGATGTCGTGATTACCGATACCGGTGTGCGGCGTTTGACCGAATCGACGAAGGACTATATCGCGCTTGGTTGATGCGGGTACTCCCCGAATGTGGGATCACAGCAGCTAACAAACGTTACTGTTAATTTAGGGTATTCTTAAAAATAAATATAATAAATTTGTTAACCCACTTGAGGAGGTACTTTTGTGATTTCAGTAAACGATTTTAAAACAGGCTTGACCGTCGAGGTGGACGGCGACATTTATACGGTGCTTGAATTCCAGCACGTTAAACCGGGCAAGGGCGCGGCTTTCGTCCGCTCCAAGCTGAAAAACCTGCGCAACGGCAACACGGTGGAAAAAACTTTCCGCGCCGGCGAAACGATCGGCCGGGCCATGATCGAAAACCGCGACGTTCAATATTTGTACGCCAGCGGCCAGGAGCACACCTTCATGGACAACGAGACGTACGACCAGTTTACGCTGTCGTCGGATCAGCTGGAATGGGAACTGAACTTCCTGAAGGAGAATATGAACGTTAAAATCGTCAGCTACCAAGGCGAAATTATCGGGATCAACCTGCCGAACAGCGTGGAGCTGAAAGTCATTGAAACCGAGCCGGGGATCAAAGGCAACACCGCAACCGGGGCAACCAAAAACGCCAAAGTTGAAACAGGGCTTAACGTTCAGGTGCCGCTCTTCATTAATGAAGACGACGTGCTGTTGATCGATACGCGTGAAGGGAAATATATTTCGCGGGCCTAAGCGGTTTTGCGATGAAGTTTCGGACGGGGACGCCCAGGCGTTAGCCTGACGTTCCCCGGAAGAATGCTGCATCCTCCACCTTTCAAGGTGGGGGAATTTTTTATAATGTCCGCCAAAGCATTGACGACCTTCGGGTCCTTCGTATTATACTGGTTTAAAGCGTTACTGGTTCAAATGGTTGAATGCTCTGAGAAAACGGGCACATTAGGGAGGGTCTGAGTTGGCTTTATACGTGATGAAATTTGGAGGCAGCTCCGTCGGCGATGCGGAGCGGATGCAGCGTGTGGCAAAGCGCGTTGTCGACAAGCAAAAGGAAGGGCACCGGGTCATGGTGGTCGTATCGGCGATGGGAGACACCACCGATGAGCTGATCGATCAGGCGAAGCTGCTCAGCAAGGAACCGCCGCTTCGGGAAATGGATATGCTGATGACGACCGGTGAACAAATTTCCATTGCTTTGCTGGCGATCGCGATAGATGCGCTTGGAGCCAAAGCGGTTTCGTATACGGGCTGGCAAGCGGGTTTTCGTACGGAAGCGGTTCACGGTAAAGCGCGAATCACCGACATCCAGCCGGAGCGTGTGCTGAAGTCGCTGGGGGATGGATATATCGTTATCGTCGCCGGATTCCAGGGCATGACCGGGGACGGGGAAATCACGACGTTCGGCCGCGGTGGTTCCGATACGACGGCGGTGGCTTTGGCGGCCGCGACCTCGGCCGATACTTGCGAAATTTATACCGACGTGGACGGCGTCTATTCGACCGATCCGCGGATCGTGAAAAATGCCCGCAAACTGAATGAAATTTCGTATGACGAGATGCTGGAGCTCGCTAATCTGGGAGCGGCGGTGCTGCATCCCCGCGCGGTGGAATACGCCAAACATCACCAGGTGCGGCTCGTCGTCCGTTCCAGTTTTAACCAGAATGAAGGCACAGTAGTTAAGGAGGAAGCCAAGATGGAGCAAGGAGTAGTTGTCAGCGGGATCGCTTACGATAAAAATGTAGCCCGGATCAGCATTATGGGGGTTTCCCACGTTCCCGGCGTACTCGCGAAAGTGTTTGGTTCGCTGGCGGAGGCGAAAATCGACGTCGACATTATCGTTCAGAGCGGCGTACAGGACGGAAAGGCTGATTTCTCTTTTACCGTTGCTTTGTCCGACTGCGAAAAAGCGCTGAAAGTGCTTGAAGGCATCCGCAGCGATCTTCCGTATGAGGAAGTGACTTCGGAGGACGGTTTGGTCAAGGTTTCGATCGTTGGCGCAGGCATGGTCAGCCATCCCGGCGTTGCCGCGGAAATGTTCGACGTGATTTCCAAACAGGGGGTCAACATCAAGATGGTCAGTACCTCGGAAATCAAAGTATCGTGTGTCATCGACGGCGACAAGTTAAATGAGGTTGTGACCGCGCTGCACACCGCTTACGGCCTGGATACGGAAACGCAGGCGTTTGTCGGCGGGCCTAAGGAGCGCAGGTAGACCGAAGCGAATATACGTTTTTGCAAGGGGCATCTTCAAGCCAGCGGCTTGGGGGTGCTTTTTTTTAGAGTATAGACAAGCTGGGTAAAGGCTGAAGGCGCAGGCAATAAGGGGAAGAGGAGAGGTCTCTGAAGGCTAAAGGACTCCAGAGACCTTATCTGCGGAAAAATGGAGGTTTGCAAAATGTAACGGACACAGATGCCTCTACTTACCTCGAATCGGCCCGGATGAACCCGTTTAGAGCGGAATAACGTCATGTGGGTCCGTTAGCCTGGGAAATACCCGGGAAATGGGCGGATAAGGTCGCTGGTGTCCGTTAGAGCAGCATCCGCTGAAGGGAAGGGTACTCGTAGTAGAACAAAAGAAGGATGGGTTTGTACGACAAAGGACCTCGCCGGCGGCGAGGTCCTTCTTTTCTATTAATAAATAGAAATGTACGGGCATATCGTTAAGAGAGCACGATTTGGACAAGGAGGCGAAGGTGGATATGCTCGATAAATTTGTAGTCAGCATGGCGACGCTGCGAATGTTTTCCGGGACCATCGAGGTTTTGGCGGCCCTGCTCATGTTGAAGCTGGGAAAGGTGGATAAGGCACTAGCCGTCAATTCGGCGCTGGCACTGGTCGGGCCGACGATCCTGATCGTCACGACGTCCATCGGACTGGCCGGAATGGCCGACAAGCTGTCCTGGGGAAAAATGATCTGGATCGGCTGCGGCGTCGCCTGTCTCTTAATCGGGATTTTGAAGAAATGATAGATTGCCCGGAATAATGACAAAGTACAGGCATACATATGAGGTATAGCAAAAATTCATTAAAGTTAGTTCAAAAAGTCAGGTTTTCAGCACCAAGAAGATTGGATGAAGCTAGGGACTGAGGAGCGGAGCGTACGTTTTGGGTACGTGAGCAACGGAAGGCCCGGCTGAATTCCAGATTCGACGCCCGATCCACTTCTTGACCTGCTTCGTGATAAGAAAAACTCTATCGACGAACAATCAAAGAAGACAGACCGCCCTGAGTTGAAGTTTTTCTTGCGATTTAAGGCAGACATGCTTCGGTGACTATTCATTCTTAAATCTTCAAAACATGACTTTTTGAACAACCTCTTAAAAGTAAAAGTTTTGGGGGTACGCCATGAACCCAAGTTGGTTAACCGTATTTCCCGACAACATCCGGGCCTTGCTGCTCAAACTGCCGCCTTCCATTTTTCCCGTTCTGGAGGAGATTCGCATCCGCGAGGGGCGCCCGCTTGAGATTAATTCCGGCGGCCGCTACTATTTTCTGACGCCGGACGGAAGCCTGACGCAAAATCCGGAGTCGGCTTACAAGCCGGGAAAACAGGACGGCAACCGGCTGCTCGATCTGATCACCAACCACTCGCTTTATACGATGGAGGAAGAGCTGCGCAAAGGCTTCATCACGATTGCGGGGGGCCATCGGATCGGACTGGCCGGCAGGACCTTGCTGAGCGGAGGAAAGGTGGAGCATCTGCGCGATATCAGCGGCTTTAATGTACGGGTCGCCAGGGAGGTCAAAGGCATCGCCGACCCGATTTTGCCAAGGCTGCTCGACTTTAAGCACAGAAGCGTATATCACACGTTGATTCTATCTCCCCCGCAGCAGGGTAAAACAACGCTGATCCGCGATTTGGCGCGGCAAATCAGCAGCGGCACCTGGGGCCACCCGGAGGCGTCCTGGCCGGGGCTGAAAGTGGCCGTCGTCGATGAACGTTCGGAGATCGCCGGCAGCAAAAAAGGCGTTCCCGGATTTGACGTCGGTCCCCGCACGGACGTGATGGACGGCTGCCCCAAAGCGGAAGGAATCATGATGATGATCCGTTCCATGTCGCCGGACGTGCTGATCGTGGATGAGATCGGACGACCGGAGGATGCCGAGGCTTTGGCCGAGGCGCTGCATGCCGGCGTACGTGTCATCGCCACGGCGCACGGGTCGAGCGTGGACGACCTGTCCTCCCGGCCGGCGTTGTCCAAGCTGTCGGAAACCGGCTTTTTCCAAATGTACGCGGTGCTTGCGCGCACGGAAAAAGGACTGGCTTTCAGGCTTTGGGACGGCAAACGGCGGGGAATCCAGCTGCACGGGGCCGGATGGAAGGGCAGGGAAGAACATGCTTAAAATGTTTGGGGCTGCGCTCGTCATATTGGCGGCTACCTTGGCCGGATGGGTGCAGGCGAGGCAGTTCGCCAGCCGGCCGAACCAGATCCGCAGGCTGATTCTGGCGCTAAAGCGGCTGGAAACCGAAATTATGTACGGTTTTACGCCGCTTCCCGACGCACTTCGGCGGATCGGGGAACAAAGCCAGGAACCGGTCAGAGCCATCTTCGTCACCGCGGCGGACAACATGAGCGCATCCAACCGTTTGAGCGCCCAGGAGAGCCTGGAGCAGGCCGCCATCAACGTTTGGAAATTTACTGCCATGAAGGCCCCTGAGCAGGAGGTGATCCGCCAGCTCAGCTATACGCTTGGGACAAGCGACCGGAAGGATCAGCTAAGACATCTGGCGACGGCCGTCCGGCAGCTGGAGAGCGAGGAATCCGCAGCGCGGGAAGAGCAAGCCCGTTATGAGAAAATGTACCGCAGCTTGGGGCTTTTGTGCGGAGCGTTCATCGTCATTCTATTCTACTGAATTTAATTCCCTCCAGGGCTGATTCGCCTGTGAAATTGATCGTGAGGTGCCAAATCAATGAACATAGAAGTGAACGCCATTTTTCAGATCGCGGGCATCGGCATTATTATCGCCATGATCCACACGGTGTTGAAGCAGATGGGAAAAGAAGACATGGCGCATTGGGTAACGCTGATCGGGTTCGTCGTGGTGCTGTTTATGGTCATCCGGCTGCTGGACAGCCTGTTTCAAGAAATCAAATCGATCTTTTTGTTCCAGTAGGTGAGACCCCGGTGGAAATTATCCAGGTTGTAGGGCTCGGACTGATCGCGACGGTGCTAATTCTGGTCATCAAAGAACAGAAGCCGATGTTTGCCTTTTTGATCGCCGCCAGCACGGGCATCCTCATTTTTCTGTATTTGATCGGCAAAATCGGAAGCATCATCGGTGTGCTTGAGGATTTGGCCGAAAAATCCGGCGTGCAGATGATCTATTTGAAAACGATCCTGAAAATCATCGGCATCGCCTACATCGCCGAGTTTGGGGCGCAAATCGTCCGCGACGCGGGGCAGGAAGCCATCGCTTCGAAAATTGAAATGGCGGGCAAAGTGCTGATCATGGTGCTCGCCATCCCGATCATCAGCATCATTATAGAAACGGTAATCAAGCTGCTGCCGGCATAAAGTGAGAGTTCAAAAAGCCAGGTTGTCAGCACCGAACAACCTCTTAAAGAGGGTGGGGAGACGGATGATAGGAACGACAAACGAGCTTTGGCGCGGCAAAACGCTGGTTCTGATCGTCCTCGGGGCACTGCTGGTGTGGCTGATGCCTCAAGTCTCGCTGGCCGAAGGCGCGGACGGCGGTTGGATTCAACGGCAAGCCGAGGAACTGCCGACCGACCAGGTGGAGACTTACTGGCAGCAGCTGATGAAAGATTATGGCGGTTTTTTTCCGGATCAGAAGCTTCCGTCCTTTATGGATATGCTTTTGCAGCAGGATCAAAGCTTCAGCCTCAGGACGGGGCTAACCGGTCTGATGAAATATATGTGGCACGAAGTGTTGTATAACGGCCGCATCCTGGTAACGATCGTGCTGCTGTCCATCTTCAGCATGATCCTGGAGACGCTGCAAACGGCTTTCGAACGCAAACAGGTCAGCAAAGTTGCCTACTCCATCTGCTATTTGGTCATCCTCGTGTTGGCAATCAACAGCTTCCATGTGGCCATAACGTATGCCACCAAGGCCATCGGCGGCATGATCGATTTCATGATGGCGATGGTGCCGCTGCTGTTCACGCTGCTGGCCTCTATGGGGGGCGCGGTGACCGTGACGGTCACCCACCCGCTCGTCGTGTTTATGGTGCATGCGGTTGGCACGGCGGTGCATACGATCGTTTTTCCGCTGCTCTTTTTCTCGGCGGTCCTGCATATCGTCAGCTCCTTGTCGGACAAATACAAGCTGACCCAGTTGGCCGATCTGCTGCGCACCATCAGCATGGCGTTGCTCGGGGTGCTGCTGACCGTTTTCCTGGGAGTCATCTCTGTGAAAGGCATTGCCGGCTCGGTGACGGACGGGGTGACACTGCGGGCCGCCAAATATTTAACCGGCAATTTCGTGCCGGTCGTCGGCAAGGTGTTCGCCGACGCGACGGACACGGTGATCTCCGCTTCGCTGCTGGTGAAAAATTCGATCGGGCTCGTCGGCGTCATCATTCTGTTGTTCCTCTGCGCCTTCCCGGCGATCAAAATCATCACGCTGGCGCTGATCTTCAACCTTTCGGCAGCAGTGATGCAGCCGCTCGGCGAATCGCCGATCGTCACCTGCCTGGAAACGATCGGCAAGAGCATGCTGTACGTTTTTGCCGCGCTCGCCGCCGTTGGATTGATGTTTTTTCTGGCGATTACGATCATGCTCACCGCCGGCAACATTACGGTCATGATGAGGTAAGGGCGGGGCGCGCCCCGCCGAAAACGGGAAGGTGATCCGAGCGATGAACTGGCTTGCGGAATGGCTGAAAGAAATCATTTTTATCGTACTCATCGCCGTCTTTGTCGATCTGCTTCTTCCCAATCGTGCGATGGAGCGTTACGTCAAGCTTGTCGTCAGTCTGCTGATCCTGCTGACGCTGATTTCCCCGGTCATGCGCTTCTTTAGCTCCGACACCAGGAAAGAGCTGGAAACGGCTTTTTCCGAAAGTATGGCAGGGTTGGAGTACGAAGCGGCGGGGAAAAGCACGGAAGCGATTCTGCGGCAGGGCGAGGAGCTGCGCCAAAAGCAGGAAGCCGAGGCGTTGCAGTGGGCGGGCGAAGAAACGGCGCGGCAAATGAAGGAGCAGATCGAACGCGAAACTGGGCAGCCGGTCATGCGTGTATCGGTCAAGCTGGTTACAAAACCCGTGAAGCCGGATGCGGACAAGGATGGCGGTAACCCGCCGGCAGCGGAGCCGGTCATCTCCGAGGTTGAGGTGGTCATGACCGAGGCCAAGACGGAATCGTCCGACGCGGACAGCAATGCTTCCGGGCGGGGGCCGGAGATAACGGTTGCACCTATCGAAAAAATAACGGTCCGCGTTGGCGCAAACACAAATGAGAGTTCCGAACAAAGGTCAAGCAGCGGTGCGAACGACCCAACCACTGAGGCGATGGCCGGCTCCGGTGGCGACACGGTGGAAAGGAAGCGTTCCGGCGAGGACGGGAATCCCGTGAATGAAGCGGTGCCGGAAATGCTCGTGACACAAATTGAGGAACTGCTGAGCAAAAACTGGGGGGTTGCCGAAAATGCCGTAACGATCATCCGGCCGCAGGCGGAAAAAAGCTAGTCGGGAGGTGAAGGGACATGCCGGGATGGCTGAAAAAACTCGAGCAATGGATCGGCAAGGGCGCAGACGGGAAGAAGCGCGCAAATACGTTCCGCCTGCTGCTGATTCTCGGATTGGCAGGGATTGCGATTATGCTGTTCAACTCTTTTGTAAACGTCAAGGAGGTGGATAGCGGAGGGGAAGGCAGAGAGCCGCCGGTGATGCAGGATCTGGCGCCCGCGAGTATGGAAGAGGGCGGCACAGGCAGCGATTTCAGCAGCATCGAGTTGTCGCTGGAGAATAAAACGAAGGAGATTTTGGAAAAAATCGTCGGCGTCGGCGCGGTGGATGTCCTCGTTACGATCGACTCGACGGAGGAAGTCGTCGTGCAGCGCAACATAAAGGATACCCAGGAATTGACCGAGGAAAACGACGCGGACGGGGGGAAGCGGCATGTGACGCAATATACCCGGGACGGTCAAATCGTAACTTACGAGAATTCCGGCAGCGAGCAGCCGATTGTCACGAAAAAAATCAAGCCCAAAATCAGGGGGGTTCTCGTCGTGGCGAGGGGAGCCGAAAACAAAACGGTGAAAGGCCTGATCGTGGACGCTGTCGAGAAGGGATTAAATGTTCCGGCATACCGGATTTCCGTTGTTCCGCGCAAGCAGTCCCAGTAGTTCTTGAGCCGCTTTCTTAAGAAGAGGGAGTCATGCTCACAAAACTAAACCGATGCTGTCAATATAAGTTTTGCCGAAGTTTACTCATGAAGCTTATGCCAACAAAACTTTTAGGAGGAATCTTTTTATGAAATCCAAAAGACAAACGATTTGGCTTGTATCGATGCTCAGTTTGATGGTTGTTTTATCGGCTTATTATCTGTTTACGGAAGAAGGGCCGGCGCCTGCGGCTAAAACCGACGGCCAGCAGGTCAGCATGGAAGGCGGAACGGCTCAAAACGGCGCGCTGGAGAAATCCGGTTTGTCCGCGCAAGATGAAGTGATTCTTTCCGAGATCACAAGCGATGGCCAAGCCGGCAGCGATGCCGTTACCGACGACGAAGCCGCCGCGAAGACGGATGAAGTCAAAGCCGCGGAGGAAGGAACCGCAACAGAAGAAAGTGGAGCTGCCGGCGGCGCGGTGGATACATCCTCTCAAAATAGCGGTAAAGAAGCGGCCAAAGACGAAAAAGCGGCGGTTCAAGGGGAAAAAGCGGCAGAACCGTCTGCAAATGCGGGGGGTTCGGAACAAACTAAAACCGACGAAGACGTGTTGAACCAAATGGAGGCGCAAGGCATTGCTTCCTCCGATTCGCTGACGGCCTACCAGTTTGAACGGACACAGGAGAACCTCCAAAAGCAGGAGGAATTGATGAAGGCGATCAACGACGATAACAAATCGTTGGAAGAGTCCGCCATGGCTCAGCAGGAGCTAAGCGCTTTGGAAGAGAAGGAAGAAAAAATTTACGACATCGAAGAAAGACTGCGCCAGCAATATGCCAACGCTGTTGTTGCCGAGGAGGACAACAAATACAAAGTCGTGGTCGTCAGCGAAAAAATGGAGGCCAAAGAGGCCGTAAGCATTATGGACCTGGTAATGAAGGAGCTTGATGTGTCCCAGGATAAAGTGAGCGTGCAATACGTCACGCAATAAAGCACGCCCGTATGTTGAAATGGAAAATACGCATGGGTTAGGAAGAGTCCGAGGAAGCTTGGACTCTTTCCATTTTGATCGATTATGATATAATACATAAAGTTATGAACTGATGGTCCAGGCAATAGGCTAAGGCTTTCCCGACAAAGCGAAGGAGAGAGTGAAGACATGTTTAATTTGAACGAAATCAAAGAATTGATTGAATTGGTAGACAGAACGTCCATTCAGGAAGTGGAAATTGAAAACGAAGGCGCACGCCTCTGCATTCGCAAGCCAGGTAAAAGCGAAATCGTTCAAGTGCAGCCGCAGCTGGCAGTTGCCGCTCCGCAAAATGTTCCGCAAGTCATGGCAGTCGCTCCGGCCGCGAACGAACCGGCGGCGCAGCCTGCGAAACCGGCCGAACATGCGGCTAACCTGCATACCATCGCTTCACCGATGGTGGGAACCTTCTATCGCTCATCTTCCCCGGAGGCCCAGCCTTACGTCAACATTGGGGACAAGGTTGGCGAGAAGACGACGGTATGCATTATCGAAGCGATGAAGCTGATGAACGAGCTGGAGGCCGAGATCAAGGGCGAAATAATCGATATTCTTGTGGAAAACGGCCAATTGGTAGAGTACGGTCAACCTCTCTTTTTGGTGAAGCCGGAGTAAGTCGGGGGCCAGCCGCCCCTGATTTTTAGTGAGAGGGCAAGGAGGATGGAGGACAGATGAAATTTCATAAAATATTGATCGCGAACCGCGGAGAAATCGCGGTGAGAATCATTCGGGCATGCCGCGAGCTGGGAATATCCACGGTCGCGGTTTATTCTGAAGCCGATAAAGACTCACTGCACGTGCGGCTTGCCGACGAAGCATACTGCATCGGGCCGACGCTGTCCAAGGACAGCTACCTGAACCTGACCAATCTGATGAGCGTGGCGACGTTAACCGAGTGCGACGCCGTGCATCCGGGCTATGGCTTTTTAGCCGAAAATGCCGATTTCGCCGAAATTTGCGGCTCCTGCAACATCACGTTTATTGGCCCGTCTCCGGAAGCGATCACCCGTATGGGGGATAAAGCGGAAGCCAAGCAAACGATGAAGGACGCGAACGTTCCGGTCATCCCCGGTTCCAACGGCCTGATCGAGGATCTGGATGAAGCGGTCATGGTCGCCCGGGATATCGGCTATCCGGTGATCATCAAAGCGACCGCCGGCGGCGGCGGCAAAGGCATCCGCATCGCCGAGGACGAAGAATCGCTGGTCAAGCAAATCACTACGGCCCAGCAGGAAGCCCAAAAGGCTTTCGGCAACGCGGGGGTTTATCTGGAAAAATTCTTGACGGGTATGAAGCACGTGGAGATTCAAATCATGGCCGACAAGCACGGGAACGCCGTTTACCTCGGCGAACGCGATTGCTCCGTGCAGCGCCGCCGGCAAAAGCTGGTAGAGGAAGCTCCGTGCCCTGTACTGTCTGCGGAAAAACGCCGCGAAATGGGCGAAGCTGCCGTGCGGGCGGCTCTGGCCGTTAATTATTCCGGAGCGGGGACATTGGAGTTTTTGCTGGGCCCTGACGGCCAGTTTTATTTCATGGAAATGAATACGCGGATTCAGGTCGAGCATCCGGTCACGGAGATGGTCACCGGCATCGATCTCATTCGCGAGATGATTTCGGTGGCCGAAGGGAACCCGCTTTCCTTCACTCAGGACGATGTGCAGTTGAACGGCTGGTCGATCGAGTGCCGGATCAACGCTGAGGACCCGTCGCGCAATTTCATGCCTTCGCCGGGCAAAATCGGCTTTTACCTGGCCCCGGGCGGACCCGGCGTTCGCGTGGACAGCGCGGCTTATCCGGGATATATGATCTCCCCGCATTATGATTCGATGATCGCCAAGCTGATCGTGTGGGGGGCAACAAGAGAGGAAGCCATTGCGAAGATGAAGCGGGCATTGTCCGAATTTGCCATTGAAGGCATTCATACCACAATCCCCTTTCACCAGAAGCTGCTGAATCATCCGACCTTCGTCAAAGGCGATTTCGATATCAAATTTCTGGAAGAAAACGAGATTTAAGACACCGCCGGAAGTTTGTCATAATGAACCCAAAATGATATAGTATGTATAATAAGTGCGCAGTATCAAGGGATTGAGCAGCGTCATACTTATTGAGAGGTGGATGAGTAGAAAATGAGTACATTGCCTACGGAATTCGAACGCACGGATATCGGGGAAATCCAGATCGCTCCGGAAGTGATCGAAGTGATTGCCGGTTTGGCCACCGTCGAGGTGAAAGGCGTGGCTGGCATGAGCGGCGGTTTTGCCGGCGGCATTGCCGAACTGCTGGGGAGAAAGAATCTTTCCAAGGGTGTTAAAGTCGAAGTCGGACAACGCGAAGCGGCCGTAGACGTATCCGTCATCATCGAGTACGGCAACCGTTTGCCTGAAGTCGCCTCGGAAATTCAACGCAATGTCAAGCGTTCCATCGAAACGATGACCGGCCTGAACGTAGTGGAAGTGAACGTCCATATCCACGACGTCATCTTTAAGGCGGCCGAAAAAGCCGAAGATGCGGAGCCGGCCCATCGCGTGAAATAATGTACTTTAGGTGCGAACCCCCGACCAATCAGGGTCAGGGGTTTCTTTTAAGGAGGCTGTACCCGTCGTGGCCAAAATTTTAGACAGACTTCTGCTGTTTATATACAGCTTGAGTATCGGAATATTATCCGTCATTGCCATTCTCCTGTTGACGGACGCCGTGCCGCTGGATTTGATCATGATCCGGGAAAGAAACCTGTACATAGCGGCCTGGGTGGTTGCCGTCGTATTGTTTTTGCTGAGCGTCCGCTTTTTTTACATTTCGGTAAAAAGAGAACGCGGCTCCCTGCCGTCCATCGATCAGCGCACGGAATACGGGGACATTCAAATTTCCGTGGATACGATCGAGAACTTGTCGTACAAGGCTGCTGCCCGCGTGCGCGGCATCAAAGAGGTCAAGACCCGCATCCGGATTACGGAAGCGGGCCTGGAAATCGTGGTGAGAGCCCTAGTGGATGGGGAAACGTCGATTCCTGCCCTAACGGAGGAAGTGCAAAAACAGGTTCACGATCACGTGGAGGAAATTACGGGGATCCCCGTATCCTACGTTTCGGTTTACATCGCCAACCTGGTTCATTCGCCTGCCGTCAAAAGCCGGGTTGAATAGGGGTGAGTAGCGGGGTGTTCTGGAAGCAATTGTGGGAGAGTCACAGGGGACGTTTGCTGGGCGTGGCTGCGGCGGTATTCTTATGCCCGATTTATCTGTTTTTCGGATTTTGGAATATGCTGTTTTGCGCGCTGCTCCTGTTTATCGGGTATACGATCGGCAAACAAAAAGATTTGGATCAAGGCCCGCTGTTGCCCTGGGGCGAGATCTGGGAATGGTTGTCTTCGCGCTGGCGTCCTTTTAAATGATTCCTGTGATAAGCTTTCTCCGGAAAAAGACGATGTTGCCATTTTGTGGAGAAAGCCTATTACGGGTTTTTTTGTGCGTTAGAGAAGGTTTTGGCAAATAAAGTGATGATCGGCACGTTTTTGGTCCATGCTGAAAAGTAGGATCGTGATTAAAGGAGGAAGCAGATGAAACGGCGATTGGCGAGAGAAATTGCAATTCAAAGTTTGTATCATATGGAAATGAACGAAGTGGAAGCGGAAGAAGCGGTTTCGATGCTGCTTTCCGAAGCGGCGGGCGAAAACGAGGGCGAAGTCAAATTGTCCGATGCCGAGGGGGACAAGGCGTTTGTGCTTGAACTTGTAAATGGGACCTGGAGCCGAAAAGACGCGATTGACGGACTGCTGTCCGATTATTTGAAGGGCTGGCAGATCAGCCGGCTGTCGAAGGTCGACCGTCAGGTGCTGCGGCTGGCGGCGTACGAAATGATTTTTCGCGACGATGTCCCGGGCAAAGTGGCCGTCAACGAGGCGATTGAGCTCGCCAAGCATTTCGGCACCGAAGAATCGGGCAAATTTGTGAACGGCGTACTCGGCAAAATGATTCAGGACGTGGAACAGCTCAAAAGCAAAATTTAAACCATTATACCGGCAGAGGAGAGGAAAACAATGTCAGCACCGATTATTAACGGAAAACAGGTTTCGCAGGATATCCGCGCGAGCCTTCGCGAAGAAGTGGAAGAGCTTAAGAAGCAAGGGTTTACTCCCGGACTTGCCGTCGTTCTCGTCGGTGAAGATCCGGCGTCTCAGGTATACGTCCGCAACAAGGAAAAAGCGTGCCAGGATCTGGGCTATTATTCCGAAGTTCACCGTTTGCCGGCATCAACCGCGCAGGAGGAATTGCTTGCGTTGGTGGACAAGCTGAATCGCCAAAACAACATTCACGGAATTTTGGTGCAGCTTCCGCTGCCGAAGCATATCGATGAGAAGGCCGTCATCGACGCGATTTCCGTGGACAAGGACGTGGACGGATTTCATCCCGTCAATGTCGGCAACCTGGTGATCGGGGATGACAGCCTGCTTCCTTGCACGCCTGCGGGTGTGATCGAACTAATTAAGCGCACGGGCGTAGAAATCGCCGGCAAGCATGCGGTGGTGATCGGCCGCAGCAATATCGTCGGCAAGCCGGTATCCCTGCTGCTGCAGCGGGAGAACGCGACCGTTACGATGTGCCATTCGCGTACGGCGAATATGAAGGAATTGACCAAGCAGGCGGACATTTTGGTTGTGGCGATCGGCCGGGCCAATTTTGTGGATGCTTCCTACGTCAAGCCGGGCGCGGTCGTGATCGACGTCGGCATGAACCGGCTCGATAACGGGAAGCTGGCCGGAGACGTCGATTTCGACAGCGTCAAGGAAGTCTCCGGTCCGATTACGCCGGTGCCCGGCGGCGTCGGTCCGATGACGATTACGATGCTGATGCAAAACACGCTGATCGCCGCCAAACGTTTGCAAGGATTGGCGTAAAGGGCTGGCCTGTCATGGAGCAGCGGATATTAACGATCAAGGAATTGAACCGCTACATCAAAATGAAGCTGGATTCGGACCGTTTGCTTTCGGAGGTGTGGATTCGCGGGGAGATTTCCAACTTTACGCACCATTCCAGCGGCCATATGTATTTTACGCTGAAGGATGAAAGCAGCCGGATCAAATGCATTATGTTCGCCTCGTACAATCAGCGCCTGCCGTTCAGGCCGAAGGAAGGAGCGAAGGTAATCGCCCGGGGCAACGTGACGGTGTATGAACGGGACGGGCAATATCAATTTTATGCGACTCATATGCAGCCGGACGGGATCGGCAGCCTCTACCTCGCCTTTGAGCAGTTAAAGCAGAAGCTGGAGGCGGAAGGGCTGTTTGCGCCGGAGCGGAAACGGCCGCTGCCGCGCTTTCCGCGCACGATCGGCGTCGTGACTTCGCCAACCGGCGCGGCGGTGCGGGATATCCTGACGACGCTGCAGCGCCGTTATCCGCAGGCGGCCGTGATCCTGTACCCGGTGTTGGTCCAGGGCAAAGGCGCGGCGCCGTCCATCGTTAAAGCGATCCGAGTGCTGAACGCTATGGGCGAAGCCGACGTGCTGATCGTCGGCCGCGGCGGCGGCTCGCTTGAGGAGCTGTGGGCGTTTAACGAGGAGCAGGTCGCGCGGGCGATCTACGAATCGGCGGTGCCCGTCATCTCGGCCGTGGGCCACGAGACGGACTTCACCATCGCCGATTTCACCGCCGACCTGCGCGCCGCCACGCCCACCGCCGCCGCCGAGCTCGCCGTGCCGCACACGGCCGAGCTGCGCGCGCTGCTGCGCCAGCGTGAGCAGGTGCTGCAGCAGGGCTTGCAGCACCGCCTGCAGCAGGCGCGCGATCGGCTGCGCCGGCTGCAGCGCTCGCCGGCGCTTCAGCAGCCGCGGCGCAGCCTGCTCCAGCACGCGGAGCGGCTGGACCGGCTGTCCATGCGGCTGGCGAGCCGCATGGAGACGCGCCTCACGCTAAGCGGCGCGTCCCACGACCGCCTGCATCAGCGGCTGCTGCGGTACCACCCGCAGGAGGCGCTGCGGTTCGCCAAGCGGCGGCGGCAAGAGGCCGACCGGCTGCTGCGGCAGGCGATGCTCGGCGCGCTCAAGGAGAAAACCCGGCTGCTTCAGGCGGGCATCCGCCAGCTTGACGCGCTGAGTCCGCTGAAAGTCATGGGCCGGGGCTACAGCCTCGTCTATGACGAGCGGGGAGAAAAGCTGATCAAAACGTTGGCTGACGTTGAGCCCGGCGATATAGTGAAGGTGAAAATAACGGACGGGGAACTTGATTGCCAAGTAAGGAGCATGACGCGGGAAGGAGCTGGACAAGATGAAGGAACGGGAAGCGCTTGACTTAGGGATGGCGGAGCAACCGGAAAAAAACTTTGAAGAAGCGATGAACGAGCTGGAAAATATCGTTTCGGAGCTGGAGCGCGGCGACGTGCCGCTGGAAAAGGCGATCGATCTGTTCCAGCAGGGGATGCGGCTGTCCCAGCTGTGCGGTCAAAAGCTGGCCCAGGTGGAACGCAAAATCGAAATGATCGTGGAAGAGGATGGAGAAGTGAGCAAAAAGCCTTTTCAACCACCGGCGGGCGACAGCGATGATTTTTAAGGAGAGTGGTGAATAGCTTTGCAAAACTCGGCGATTGAACAATATATGGCGGAGGTTTCGGAACTTGTGGCCTCCCGCCTGCAAACCGCGATCCCCGCGGAATGGAGCGTGCCGGAGACGCTGCGCGGTTCGATGGAGTATTCGCTGATGGCGGGGGGCAAGCGGCTGCGGCCGTTGCTCGTCGTGGCTGCGGCGGAGGCGCTGGGAGGAAGCCGGGATGCCGCACTGCCCGTCGCTTGCGCCGTAGAAATGGTGCATACGTATTCTTTAATCCACGACGATCTGCCGGCTCTGGACAACGACGACTATCGGCGCGGGAAGCTGACCAACCATAAAGTGTTCGGGGAAGCGATGGCGATTTTGGCCGGGGACGGTTTACTGACCCATGCTTTTTACAGCATCACGCAGGTTGGACGGCGATACGGGGTGCCGGCGGAACGGGTGCTCGCCATCGTGGAGGAGCTGGCGCGTTATGCCGGTCCGTCCGGCATGGTCGGCGGGCAAGCGGCCGATATGGAAGGGGAGCAGGGTTTAACCGGGCTGGAACAGCTGCGGTATATCCACGAGCATAAGACCGCTGACTTGCTCGTTTTTTCCGTCAAAGCCGGCGGAAGAATCGCCGGAGCGGCGGATGAACAGCTGAAAGCGCTTGAGCAGTATGGGCGCTGCATCGGGCTTGCTTTTCAGATTCAGGATGACATTCTCGATCTTGTCGGCGACGAGCGAAAACTTGGCAAAAAAACGCAAAGCGATGTCAAGCAGCAGAAAGTGACCTTCCCTTATTTTCTGGGCCTGGAAGCCTCACGCGCCGAGGTGGAAAAACTCACGGCCGCGGCAAAAGCCGCGATTGGAGGCGGAATCGTGCCTCATCCGGAGCGTTTGCTGGATATTGCCGATGTCCTGGTGCAAAGGGATCACTAGGTTTATTTTTCATCACCAGACGGGGCTTGATCGATTTCGACAACATCGTGACATATGGTATAATGAACGTTATTAACAACAAGAGAGAAAACCATTTTAGGAAAGCGGGGAATGGCTGTGCTGCTTTCACAAATTCATGAGCCTGCCGATCTGAAAAACCTGTCCTTGGACCAATTGACTTCGCTTGCGGCGGAAATCCGCCGGTTTTTGATCGAAAAGCTGTCGGCGACAGGCGGGCATCTGGCTCCCAATCTGGGCGTGGTGGAATTGACGATCGCCCTGCACTACTGTTACAACAGTCCCGAGGACAAATTGATTTATGACGTCGGCCATCAGGCCTATGTACATAAAATTTTGACGGGACGCATGGACCGGTTTGATACGCTGCGCAAGTACAAGGGCTTATGCGGGTTTGTTAAACGGAGCGAAAGCGAGCATGACGTATGGGAAGCGGGCCATAGCAGCACTTCGCTCTCGGCGGCCATGGGCATGGCTTTGGCGCGCGACTTGAAAGGCGAATCGCACCGGGTCATCGCCGTGATCGGGGACGGAGCGCTGACCGGGGGAATGGCGTTTGAAGCGCTGAATCACATCGGTCACGAGAAAAAAGATCTCATGGTGATTCTGAACGACAATGAAATGTCGATTGCGCCCAATGTGGGAGCGATGCATAACTATTTGACCAAACTCCGTTCCGACCGCAATTACCTGCGGGCCAAAGGCGAAGTGGAGCAGCTGCTCAAGAAGATCCCGGCGATCGGCGGCAAGCTGGCGAAAACCGCGGAACGGCTAAAGGACAGCTTGAAATATATGATGGTTTCCGGCGTTTTGTTCGAGGAGCTTGGCTTCAAATATCTCGGCCCGGTGGATGGCCATGATTTGCCGGGCTTGATCGAATCGTTCAAGCAAGCAAACAATGTGAGCGGCCCTGTATTGGTTCACGTGTTGACAACCAAAGGCAAAGGCTATACGCCGGCGGAAATGGACTCGCACAAATGGCACGGCGTCAGTACGCCGTATAAAATCGAGTCGGGCCAGCTGCTTAAGGCGGTCGGCAATCCGACGTATACGGAAGTGTTCGGGCAAACGCTGATCGAGCTGGCCGAACAGGATAAGCGCATTGTCGCGGTCACGCCGGCGATGCCGGGTGGCTCAGGGCTGGTGAAATTCGCCGAACGCTTCCCGGACCGGATGATCGACGTAGGCATTGCCGAGCAGCATGCGGCGACGATGTGCGCGGCTTTGGCGATGGAGGGCATGAAGCCGGTTTTTGCCGTGTACTCCACCTTTATGCAGCGCGCTTATGACCAGATCGTGCACGATATTTGCCGGCATAATGCCAACGTAATGTTCGCCATCGACCGGGCGGGATTTGTCGGGGCGGACGGGGAAACGCACCAAGGGGTTTTCGATATCGCCTTTTTGCGGCATATTCCGAACATGGTGCTGATGATGCCGAAGGATGAAAACGAAATGCGCCATATGATGAAAACGGCGCTGGAATACAACGACGGTCCGATCGGCTACCGTTATCCGCGGATTAACGTTCCTGGCGTGCCGCTGGACGAGGAGCTCGTGCCGATTCCGATCGGCAGTTGGGAAATGGTCCGCGAAGGGGATGGCCCGGTAATCATCGCGGCTGGTCCGATGGTGCAGGTGGCCGAGGAGGCCGCCGACATGATGAAGCGGGAAGGCGTGACCGCCTCCGTCGTCAACGCCCGGTTTTTAAAGCCGCTCGATGAAAGCATGCTGCTGAAGCTGGCTCATGGCAGCGGCGAACTGATCGTGCTGGAGGAAGCGTCGCAAGCGGGCAGCTTGGGCAGCGCCGTTCTGGAGTTTTATGCGGAGCACGGCATTACCGGGCTGGACATCCGCCTGATGGGAGTTCCCGACCGCTTCATCGAACATGGCAGCATTAAAGAGCAGTTGGAGGAAGTCGGCTTGACGGCGGAAGGGGTTGTACTGGAGCTGAAGAAATTCCGTTCCGATCAGCCGTTTACCTTCGCCAAGAAGGTTAAGCCGGTTTAAGTAAATGTGAGATAAGACGGGAGATTTTATGTCGGTTTCCAAGGAACGCATAGACGTCCTGCTCGTGGAGCAGGGATTTTTCGACAGCAGGGAAAAAGCGAAGGCGGCGATCATGGCCGGGCTCGTGTTCGGCGGGCAGGAGCGGATCGAGAAAGCCGGCACGAAAATACCGCGCGATACCGCGCTTACGGTGAAGGGCGCGATCCATCCTTATGTCAGCCGCGGCGGGCTTAAGCTGGAGAAGGCGCTGAAACGGTTCGGAATCGATCTGACGGGCCGGACAATGCTGGACATCGGGTCTTCCACCGGCGGTTTTACCGATTGTGCCCTGCAGCATGGAGCCGGTTACGTATATGCCATCGATGTCGGTTATAACCAGTTGGACTGGTCGCTCCGCAACGATGAGCGGGTAAATGTAAAGGAGCGGACGAATTTTCGCTACATGACGCCGGAGGATTTGGACGGACCGAAGCCGGATTTTGCCAGCATTGATGTCTCGTTCATTTCGCTGAAAATCATTTTGCCCCCGCTCCTGGCTTTGCTGGAAAGGCCTGCGGATATCGCGGCGCTGATCAAGCCGCAGTTTGAAGCGGGGCGCGAAAAAGTCGGGAAATCCGGGGTTGTGCGGGATCCCAAAGTACATCTGGAGGTGCTGGAAACGGTGCTTTCCTTTGCCGGGGATCTGGGGTATTCCGTGCACGGATTGACCTTTTCTCCAATCACCGGCGGAGAAGGAAATATCGAATTTCTGGCGCATCTTCGCCTTGAGGCAAACGCCGGGGCGGCCGTTCAGGGCGGCAACGGAGAAGCCGGGCGGCAACGGATCCGCGAAATGGCTGAACGCGTCGTCAGGGAAGCGGCCGAAACCTTTCACGGAGGCCCATCGAAATGATGGGTCTTTTTTGTTTTGCGTAAGCTTAGTAGACGATTCTGGAAATAACGTTACCATGATGGCAAGTGAAGGCTTGAGATAGAGCTAGAAAACGGCAAAACTAGTCTATTGAAGAACTCGGGTACAACATAAAGGAAAAAAAGGGCGCTATTTCAGCGATACCTCCCATGTAGCGTGAAATAGAGGAATTTTATGGCGCTATTTTCACGATTTAGTGGCGAAAGGCCGCTTTTCGACCTGTTCATCGAAAAATAAGACCCAAAAGTTCCCCTATTGGTGATAAATAGGCTCAAATCAGAAAATAAGACCCAAAAGTTCCGCTATTTTATAGGGGCGATACTGAGCACAAGACTACTATAGAACAAAGCGATCCATGGCCCCCGTCCGCAGATAAACCATATTATTTCCGGATCATTTTGCTAGCTATTGCCAAACGAACGTTTGTTCCCTATAATAAAAGAAAATAAAGCTAGTCCGTTTACCGTATGACGATAAATTGTTGATTGTTACTGACAGGAGCTTAGGCGTAAGCGTCGAAATAGATTGTTTGAGGTGATTTCGAGTGGGGGCATTCTCGGACGGTCTTTTGATGGTGCTTATCGCTGCGTTTGCGGTGTATCTGCTTTATCGCGGATTTCGTTCCTGGGTCCGCAAGCCGTTATCCTTAAGAACCAGCATCGGTTTTGCTTTGAACGAGGAAATCTTGGACCATCCGGCGGTCGATCTGCTGGAGCAGGCCGGATATACGGTCGTCAGCGACAAGCTGAAGGTGCCGCTCGCCTTTCGGGTGAATGGGGATATTTTGCACAGCCGCTTGTTCATTGACTATATCGTGATCAAAGACGGGGAATTCTATCTGGTAAGGACGGCGAGGGACCGGATCGCCATCGAGTGGACGGGCAGCGGCGTACGGAAAGAGCTTTTGCCTTACCTGCTCTTATATCCGGAATGCGCCGGCGTTCTTTATGTGGACGCTGAGCAGGGTGTAATCCGGGAAATCTCCTTGACGACGGATGAAGACGAAGATGAAGATGAAGCAGCCTTGTAAGGCTTATGGAGGGCAATTATGAAAGGACAACGACATATTAAAATCCGCGAGATCATCGCAGGAAATGAAATCGAAACCCAGGACGAACTGGTGGAAGCTTTGCGCGAGGCTGGTTACCAGGTGACGCAGGCAACGGTATCCCGCGATATTAAGGAGTTGATGCTGATCAAGGTGCCGACCGATGACGGCAGATACAAATACTCGATGCCGACCGCGCAGCGCTACAATCCCGTACAGAAATTGCAGCGGGCCTTGATCGACAGCTTTGTACATATTGATCATACGGGCAATCTGGTCGTGGTGAAATGCCTTCCGGGGACGGCAAACTCGGTGGCTGTTCTGATTGACAACATGGAGTGGCCCGACCTGCTTGGGACGATTTGCGGGGATGATACGATTTTGCTGATCTGCCGCAGCGAGGAGTACAGCTCATACGTGATTGAGCAGATCATGACTTATATTTCCGGGTGAGTTCCTGAGGATCTGAAGATCTCTGATTAAAGAGGGGAGTGGCCTTCACGTGTTAGTTCATTTATCGATTCGCAATTTGGCTGTTGTTGAAGCGGTGGATATTTCGTTTGGTTCCGGTTTTCATGTGCTGACGGGCGAAACGGGCGCCGGCAAATCGATCATTATCGATGCGCTTGGACTGATCGCCGGAGGCCGCGGCTCGGCCGACTTGATTCGTTACGGCTGCGATAAAGCCGAAATGGAAGCTTCCTTTGATTTGCCGGAACATCACCCGGTTTGGACTACGTTAAACCGGCTGGGCATCGGCGGCGATTCGGAAGAACTGCTGATTATCCGCCGGGAAATCAGCATGCAAGGAAAAAGCTCGGCAAGAATCAACGGACAGCTCGTCAATCTGTCGATGCTGCGCGAAGTCGGCGACGAATTAATCAATTTGCATGGGCAGCACGAACACCAGACACTGCTTCGCCCGGAACGCCACTTGGAGTTGCTGGACGCCTACGGCGCCGATGTAATCGAGCCGATCAAAACGAAATATCAGCAGACTTATGCCGAATTTGTCCGTATCGATAAAGAATACAGCGATCTTCGCAATACGAGCCAGCAGGCGCTGCAAATGCTGGATCTGTACCGGTTCCAGATCAACGAAATCGCTGCGGCCGCTCTGAAGCCGGGGGAAGATGAATGGTTGAACGAGGAAAAGGTCAAGCTATCCCATAGCGAGAAGATGATGGACTCGGTGTCCCGGGCTTATGAGCTGCTGTACGGGCCGCAAGGCCTCGATGCCATTGCCAAGGCGATCGCCCGTCTAAACGAGGTCGCAGGTTATGACAGCAAAGGGATTGCTCCGCTGGTTGAACAGCTGCAGTCCGCTTATTACCAATTGGAGGACGCCGCATACGGTTTGCGGGGGTACCGGGAGCGCATCGAATTTAACCCCGAACGGCTGGAGGAAGTGGAAGACCGGCTTGATTTGATTTCCACCCTGCGGCGCAAATATGGAGACGATGTTCAGGGGATATTGGATTATTTCGAAAAAATCCGCAAGGAAGCCGACACGCTGGAAAATAAGGATGAACTGCTGGAGCAACTTCAGGCCAAACGTTCGGAAATGACGTCCATGCTGTTGGCGGAGGCTGCGGAATTAAGCGCCGTCCGGCAGCAAATCGCCGCGGAGCTTGCGGGGCAGATCGAAAACGAATTGAAGGATTTGCAAATGGAGCGGACCAGCTTGCAGGTTAAACTAACCTGGAATGAAGACCCGCAGGGCCTGGATTGGCAAGGCCAAAAGGTAAGGCCCGGCAAGCAAGGAATCGACAGCGCGGAATTCCTTATTTCCCCCAACCCGGGGGAACCGCTCAGACCGCTGAGCAAAATCGCTTCCGGCGGGGAATTGTCGCGGATGATGCTGGCGCTGAAGAGCATTTTTGCCCGCCATGATCAAGTGCCTGTTTTGATTTTTGACGAAGTGGACACAGGGGTCAGCGGGCGCGCCGCCCAATCGATTGCCAACAAGCTGTCGCGATTGTCCGGCGCATGCCAGGTTTTTGCCATTACGCATCTTCCTCAGGTGGCTTGTATGGCAGACCGTCAGTATATGATCGAAAAAGTCGTGAACGATGGCCGCACGATGACCAGCGTGAACCCATTGGACAAAGCAGGACGCGTAAACGAGCTTGCCCGCATGCTGGGCGGCGTGGAAATCACGAAAAAAACACGGCACCATGCCCATGAAATGCTGAAACTGGCACAGGCGCAGAAGGATGGTTTATTAAGTACGGCACAATGATTGACAGTAATAAAAGACCTGACCCGGGGTATCTTAAAGGTACGCAATTGGCGACCACCTTTTCGTCAAGCGAAAGAAGCTAAGGGAGCGTGACAGCCATTGAACCCGAACCTCAGGAAAAGAATGCTCGGTCTTTTACTTGCTTTCTTCTTTTGTTTCATCGGTACGTCGGCAGCGAAGGGGGAGGCGCCTGTTCTGCCGGACGAGCTGCGCTTGTTCCAAGGTCAAGGCACACAAATTTCGTTAGCATTGCCCGTTCAGGCCGAAGTAAGTGTGGATCGGCCAGATGTCATCCAACTAAACGGACAGCCTAACCCCTCCATGAAAGTGTCTTTGGGACATCCGCTCAAGCTGTCGTCGCTTCAGAGCGGAGAGGCCAAGCTCCGCATGAAATTATTCGGTCAAATTCCTCTTAAGACCGTAAAGGTCAACGTAATTCCTGATTTGAAAGTAATTCCCGGCGGCCAAACGATTGGGGTAAAGGTGAAATCCGCCGGAATTTTGGTGGTTGGCCACCATCAGGTGATCACAGAGACGGACAAGCTGTCACCCGGTGAAGTGGCGGGAATTCAAGCCGGGGATTTGATCACCCACATCAACGGCATTAAGTTGAAGGATGTTCGAGATGTGGCCGAAATCGCCGAAGAGGCGGGTAAAAGCAAACGACCGATGCAGGTGACCTACAAACGGGACAGCAAGGAATACACGACTTCTTTAACTCCGGCTTTTGATAAGCAGGATCGCGCATGGCGGCTGGGGCTGTATATACGCGATTCGGCGGCAGGGGTAGGCACTTTGACGTTTTATGCTCCTGAACAAGGTGTTTACGGGGCGTTAGGCCATATTATTACCGATATGAATACCCAAACGCCGATTGTCGTGGGCAGCGGTCAAATTCTGCAGTCCAGTGTTACCTCGATTTCCAAAAGCGAAAACGGGGAGCCCGGCGAGAAACGTGCCCATTTTTTGAAGGAAGGCAAAATGCTCGGCAATATCGAACGAAATACGCATTTTGGAATTTTCGGAAAGATGTCGCAAAATCCGGAGCACAGCGTTTACCAGAAACCGGTGCCCGTAGCGTTTGCGGAGGAGGTCAAAGAAGGCCCTGCGGAAATTTTAACGGTTGTGGAAGGACAGCGGGTCGAACGTTTTAAAGTCGAGATTGTGCATGTTTCCAAACAAAGCATGCCGGAAACGAAAGGACTGGTCCTGAGGATCACGGATCCGCGGCTGGTGGCAAAAACCGGCGGGATCGTACAAGGCATGAGCGGGAGCCCGATTATGCAAAACGGAAAGCTGATCGGCGCCGTGACCCATGTGTTTGTGAACGATCCGAAATCCGGCTACGGCTGTTTTATTGAATGGATGCTGCAGGATGCGGGAATATTGCAACGTCAACAGAACACTTTCCAAAATCTTAAGGCGAGCTAAAGCCTTAAGATTTTTTTCTGTTCTTCGACATACGGCAAGCAGAACGGTGTATAGGTTTGTCGAAAACATACGAACAACATCGCTTTGTGTAAATAAATAATTAATTATATCTTAACACCGCAAAAAAATAAAGAAAAATAATTTTCGACAGAAGGAATTTACTTTTGCGTGTCGAATCCTTATTCTGGGAAGAAGAGAACAACAATAAAACCTATCCATTTACCTGAAGGAGGAAGTTGGAAAGTGCAAAAAATCGAAGTGTTGTTGGCGGATGATAACCGAGAATTTACGAATTTGCTTGCGGAATATATTTCGGAGCAGGACGATATGATCGTCTCAGGAATCGCCTATAACGGAGAAGAAGTGCTGGAGATGATCGAAAACGCGGCGAAAGTACCGGACGTTCTGATCCTGGATATCATCATGCCGCACCTGGATGGTCTGGGTGTGTTGGAACGTATCCGTGATTTGAATCTGAATCCGCAGCCTAAAATCATCATGCTGACCGCCTTCGGGCAAGAGAACATCACGCAGCGTGCCGTCCAGCTCGGCGCTTCTTACTACATTTTGAAGCCGTTTGACATGGAGGTACTCGCCAATCGAATTCGTCAGCTCGTTGGCATACAGCATATGACATCAAGCGGAGTCCCTGCGGCAGCTTTTGTGAAATCGAATGTGGTTCCGCTTGGCAAAGGCAAAAACCTGGACGCGAATATTACTTCGATCATTCATGAAATCGGAGTTCCAGCGCATATTAAAGGTTATCAGTATTTGCGCGAAGCCATCACGATGGTCTACAACAACATCGAAATTTTGGGCGCTATCACGAAAACGCTGTATCCCGCGATCGCGGAGAAATTCAAAACCACGCCTTCCCGTGTGGAACGCGCTATCCGGCATGCGATTGAAGTCGCCTGGACGCGGGGCAACATCGATTCCATCAGCCATCTGTTCGGCTACACGATTAACATTTCCAAATCCAAACCAACCAACAGCGAGTTTATCGCCATGGTCGCAGACAAGCTGAGAATTGAGCACAAAGTGTCGTGAAAGGGTAAGGAGTAGAGGTACGGCAATGGATTTCGGATTTTGGAAACGGCATCCAGCCAGTTCAATTTTGGCGACGAATATTCGAAAATGCCGTTTTTATACCGATAGTAGTAAGCCAAAATACCGCTTATTTATTGGTTTCTTCGGAAACCGGTAAAGGAGCGGTGTTTTTTTTACATTATAGAATTTCGGGTATGGTAGAGGGCGATGCGCAGGTGGAGAGGGGAGGAGAAGAGGAGCCTGGGGGGCTAAGGGACACCAGAGCCGTTATTTGTGAAAAAACGAAGGTTAGCAGAATGTAACGGACACAGATGTACTTATTTATCTCAAATCGGCCTGGGTGAACGGGTTTAGAGCGAAATAGGGCCGCATGTGTCCGTTAGCCTGGGAAATACCCGGGAAATGGGCGGATAAGGTCGCTGGTGTCCGTTAGAGCAGCGTGCAAAGTAGAAGTCAGGGCCATTAAAGGACGCCGTTAGGCGTTTTTCTTGTCCTCTGTCCAACTGAAATTATACACGGAAAAGGTGATGCCAATCAGCTTTAATATTGGGGTCCATAATTGCAGCGGGTTGACAAGATGGGCGCGCAGATATATTCTGCCAATGAACATATGCTCATGTACAATGATTGCTGGAGGCAGATTTGATGGAAAAAGATGTGCATTCGTTTTTGAGTCCGGATACAATCGAAAAAGTTTCGACGATTTTTAAAGCTCTGTCGGATCCTACCCGAATTAAAATTTTGTATTTGCTCTCCGAAGAGGAATGCTCGGTGACGCATATGTCGGAGGTGCTGAACCTGTCCCAATCGGCGGTATCCCATCAGCTTAGCACACTGAGGAATTTGCGTCTGGTGAAATACCGCCGGGAAGCAAACACGCTGTACTATAGCTGTGATGACGAGCATGTCATCTCGCTGCTTACCCAGGCGATCCAGCACGCAAAATGCGATTAGGAAAGGGCGGGTTATGATGGATAACGATCTGGAGTTGAATTTGGAATCCTACCGGGGATTGGCGGAGCGTCCAGAACTAAGCGAAGCGGACAGACAGCTCATACGCGAATTGATTGCCCAAGCGGAAAAGCTGGCGGCGGAGAATGTCCGGCTGCGCAAGGCACTGCTGCGCGCTTCCCGAAACGGGGCGCGGATGTCGAGCAAACTGAAGGAAGCGTTATACGAATAAACCAAAAAGCTGTCCCGTTTCGAAAGAGCAGTTTCGCCGGGGACAGCTTTTATTCATGTTGATTTTGCTCGGCTTGCGCGGGTTCTTTTTTGCGGAATCTCGGTCCAACGTAATTGCGTTTGCGGTCACGGAAAAAAATCCAGCCGCCCAAAAAGCCAACACCCGCGGCAAACAGCAGCAATCCAAGCCCGAATTGAAGCCAATCGAACGTGACTTTGGATAGCGAATCGTCGCCGTGTTTGGACATATAATCAAATAGGGCATCCTTTATTTTAAGGAACCCGGTCATGGCGGCGATGCCTGGTATAACCAGCATAAGAATGGCGATGAACCGGGAAATCATCAGCTTCATGGAGCAGGGTCGTCCTTTCCGAGCAGAAATGGCGTTCCTCTTCATCATACCTTGTTCGGCATGTTCTGTCCATTTTAGACCGGTTTAGGCCGGATTTGTATTAAGGGCAAAACAAGGTAAAATAGGAATTGGATTTGTGGCGTAGACGCATGGGACTTATATATAGCGATTTTAAAAAGAATGGTGGAGATTTGATCATGGCAATCCAATGTGATGTGGCGGTTTTAGGAGGAGGCACGGGCGGTTATATCGCCGCGATTCGCGCCGCCCAACTCGGCAAAGAAGTCGTAATCATCGAACAGGACAAGCTGGGCGGAACCTGCTTGCACCGCGGCTGCATTCCGAGCAAGGCGCTGCTGCGCAGCGCGGAGCTGTATGCGCAAATGAAGGAAAGCACCGCTTTTGGCATTGAGACGAGCGGGCTGACTTTGGTGTTCCCCAAAGTGCAGGAGCGAAAACAGCAAATCGTCGGGCAACTGCATAAAGGCGTTCAATATTTGATGCGTAAGCACAACATCAAGGTGATTCAAGGCAAGGGCAGGGTCACCGGCCCTTCGATCTTTTCCCCGAAAAGCGGAGCGGTTGCCGTGGAGCTTGCGGATGGCGAAATGGAGACGGTCGTCCCGGCTAATCTGATCATCGCTACCGGTTCGCGGCCGCGGACACTGCCCGGCTTGGTTCCCGACGGGAAACATGTGCTGAGCAGCGATGAGGCGCTCGTACTGGAGGAGCTTCCGGATTCGATGATCATCGTCGGCGGCGGGGTGATCGGCGTGGAATGGGCTTCCTTGCTGAGCGATTTCGGGGTGGAAGTCACGATCGTGGAAGCGGCGGACCAGCTGCTCCCGGCGGAGGACGAGGATGTGGCCCGCGAACTGCGCAAGCAGTTGGAGAAACGCGGCGTAAAAGTGCTGACTGGGGTGAAGGTGGACCCCGAATCCTGCGAGATTCAGGAGGAGCAGGTACATATAACGGCACTGCAGGGAGAGAAGCCGCTGCGGCTGCAGGCGGACAAGCTATTGCTTTCGATCGGCCGGCAAGCGAACGTGGAGAACATCGGCCTGGAAAATACCGATATCGGTTTGGAACGGGGGTTCATCCGGGTAAATGAATATATGCAGACGACGGAGCCGCATATTTACGCGATCGGCGACTGCATCGGCGGTTTGCAGTTGGCCCACGCCGCCAGCCATGAAGGGTTGACGGCCGTGCACCATTTGGCCGGAGAGAGCTCGTATGCTTATCACGCTTCCCAGGTGGCGCGCTGCGTTTATACCCGGCCTGAGGTCGCATCGGTGGGGCTTACCGCTAAAGAGGCCAAAGCCAAAGGATTTGAAGTAAAGGAGGGCAGAGTTCCGTTTTCGGCGATCGGGAAAGCGCTGGTGCACGGGGAAAGCGGAGGGTTCGTCAAAATGGTCGCCGATGCCCGCACGAATGATATTTTGGGCGTCCATATGATCGGCCCGCATGTCACGGAGCTGATCAGCCAGGCCGCGCTTGCGCAGCTGCTTGACGCCACGCCGTGGGAGATCGGACAAGCGGTGTTTGCCCATCCGACGCTCTCGGAAATTATCGGGGAAGCGGCCCTGGCTGTCGAAGGAAACTCGCTTTCTTTATAAACATTTCGCGGATAAAGTTTTCTTTTTGGCGGAAAAGCGTTTATAATAAGGTTATTCCAAGTCTTAGTACCAGGTTTTAAGATTAGATGTAACAAGGTGCTAACCTGGCCTTTCAACCCAATGTAAGTTAAACGAAGGAGGTAACTCCCATGAACGCCAAAAGTTCAGTGCAAACCAAACCGAAACATGAGCAACTCGGAATGTCGGACGAAGAAGTTGTCGAGATGTACAAATACATGGTGCTCGCGCGCAAATTCGATGAGCGCTGTCTGCTGCTGCAGCGGGCGGGAAAAATCAATTTTCATGTCTCCGGCATCGGGCAGGAGACGGCGCAGATCGCTGCGGCGTTTGCGCTAGACCGGGAGCGCGATTACTTTTTGCCCTATTACCGCGACTACGGTTTTGTGATGGCGGTAGGCATGACGCTGCAGGAGCTGATGCTGTCGGCGTTCGCCAAAGCGGGCGACCCGAACAGTGGCGGCCGGCAAATGCCGGGCCACTTCGGCAGCAAGCGGCTGCGCATCGTGACGGGTTCAAGCCCGGTAACAACGCAGGTTCCGCATGCCGTTGGCTTTGCTTTGGCCGCCAAAATGCAAAAAAAGGATATTGTCTCGTATGTGACGTTTGGGGAAGGCTCCAGCAACCAGGGCGACTTCCATGAAGGCCTGAACTTTGCCGGCGTTCAGAAGCTGCCGGTCATCTTCCTGTGCGAAAACAACCAATACGCCATATCCGTGCCGATCAAGAAGCAGCTTGGCGGCCGGGTGGTCGACCGGGCTCAGGGCTACGGCTTTCCGGGAATCCGGGTTGACGGCAACGATGCGCTTGAGGTTTACCGCGTCGTGAAGGAGGCCAGGGAACGGGCCGTGCGCGGGGAGGGTCCGACCTTGATCGAAGCGATGATGTACCGCCTGTCCCCGCACTCCACTTCAGATAACGATCTGGCATACCGGACGAAAGATGAAGTTGATGAGAACTGGAAAAAGGACGGCATCCCGAAAATGAAATCCTATCTGATCGAACACGGCTTGTGGAGCGAGGAACGGGACGAAGCGATGCTTAAGGAGATCCAGCAGCAGTTGAAGGACGCGTTGGAGGCGGCGGAAGGCGCGCCGTACCCGAACCCGGAGGATACGCTGCTGCACGTGTACGCCAGCGAAGGAGAGGTGTAAGTTATGCCGGTGATGGAATATATCGACGCGATTCGTCTGGCGATGAAAGAGGAAATGGAGCGCGACGAAAGCGTGTTTGTGTTAGGGGAAGACGTCGGCGTCAAGGGCGGTGTGTTTACGACGACTAAAGGGCTGCAGGAACAGTTCGGAGAAATGCGCGTCATGGATACGCCGCTGGCGGAATCGGCGATTGCCGGAGTGGCGATCGGCGCGGCCATGTACGGTATGAAGCCGATTGCCGAAATGCAATATTCGGATTTTATGCTGCCGGCCACCAACCAGATCATCAGCGAAGCGGCAAAAATCCGCTACCGCTCCAACAACGACTGGAATTGTCCGGTAGTGGTGCGCGCACCGATCGGCGGCGGCATTTTTGGCGGACTGTACCATTCCCAGTGCCCGGAATCGATCTTTTTCGGTACGCCGGGCTTGAAAATCGTCGCCCCTTATTCGGCTTACGATGCGAAGGGCTTGCTGAAAGCGGCCGTTCGCGACCCCGACCCCGTTCTATTCTTTGAAAACAAGAAGTGCTACAAGCTGATTAAAGAGGATGTTCCCGAGGACGATTACATCGTGCCGATCGGAAAGGCAAAGGTGCTGCGCGAAGGCACGGACATTACCGTGATCGGCTACAGTCTGCCGCTGCATTTCGCGATGCAGGCCGCCGCGGAGCTGGAGGCGGAGCAGGGGATCAGCGCGCATATTTTGGATTTGCGCACGCTGCAGCCGCTGGACCGCGAGGCGATCATTGCGGCGGCCCGCAAGACCGGCAAGGTGCTGATCGTGCACGAGGACAACAAAACCGGCGGCGTCGGCGCCGAGGTGGCAGCAATCGTTTCCGAGGAGTGCCTGTTTGAGCTGGATGCGCCGATTGCAAGGTTGTGCGGGCCGGACGTGCCGGCGATGCCAATCAGCCCGCCGATGGAAAAGTTTTTTATGCTAAGCAAGGATAAAGTCAAAGAAGCGATGCTTCAATTGGCGCTTTATTAACGGGAGTGAGGATTCGATGTCAAACCAAAAAACGTTAACCGACGTCGCGTTGCCACAGCTTGCGGAATCGCTCGTTTCGGCGACCATTGGAAAATGGCTGAAAAAGCCGGGGGATCCGGTCGAGCAGTACGAACCGATTTGTGAAGTGATCACGGATAAAGTCAACGCTGAAATTCCGTCAACGGTGGACGGGATTATGGGCGAAATCCTGGCCGAGGAAGGCCAGGAAATCCAGGTGGGAGCGGTCATCTGCCGGATTGAGATGGCTGCGGAGTCCGCCGCCTCCCCGGCAAGCGAAACCTCCCAGGTATCGGCCGGGGCCGCTTCCGCGCAGACCCCTGCGCCGCTTCCTATAGCCGGCGACGGCTCGCAGCGCAGCCGTTACTCGCCGGCGGTGCAGACGCTGGCTGCCGAACACGGCCTGGATCTGCGCCAAATCGCCGGCACCGGGCTGGGCGGGCGCGTGACCCGCAAGGACGTGCTGGCCTATATCGAGCGCGGCGGGGCCATTTCGGCAGCTCCAGCACCTGCGGGAGCAGCGGCCAGCCAGCCGGCGCAGGCATCGCAGCAGCAGCCGGTTCAGCCGGCCGCAGCACCTGCGGCACCGGTGCAGACGACAGCGTACGCCGCTCCGGCCAGTACGATCCCGGCCGGGCTGAACGACGCCGTTTCCGAGCCGGTGCGCAATTCCGGCCTGCATTTGACGGAAACGCCGCGCATTCCAACGATCGAGGTGGAAGATGGCGACCGGTCCGAATATTTCATCGACGTAACCCCGATCCGCAACACGATCGCGACGCGGATGCGCCAAAGCGTGTCGGAAATTCCGCACGGCTGGATGATGATCGAGGTGGACGTGACGAACCTCGTGCAGCTCCGCAATAAGCTGAAAGATGAGTTTAAGAAAAAGGAAGGCGTCAACCTAACGTATTTGGCCTTTTTGCTTAAAGCCGTCGTCGGCGCGATCAAGGACTATCCGATCATGAACTCGGTCTGGGCGGTGGACAAAATCATCGTTAAACGGGACATCAATCTCTCGCTTGCCGTTGGCACCGAAGATTCCGTGATGACGCCTGTGATCAAAAAAGCCGACCAGAAAAACATCGCCGGCCTTGCCCGTGAAATCGAAGAGCTGGCGTCGAAAGTCCGCTCCGGCAAGCTGAAGCTTGACGATATGCAGGGCGGAACGTTTACCGTGAACAACACGGGGTCCTTCGGTTCTATTTTGACGCAGCCGATCATCAATTATCCGCAAGCCGCTATTTTAACGTTCGAGTCGATCGTAAAGCGGCCGGTCGTGATCAACGACATGATCGCCGTGCGTTCCATGGCCAATCTTTGCCTGTCCCTTGACCACCGCATTCTGGATGGCGTCATTTGCGGCCGCTTTATGCAGCGGGTAAAGGACAATATGGAAAGCTACTCTTTGGATACTCAGGTATATTGATTCCAAACTAAAAAAGAGGCGAAAAGCAGATGAACAACATTCCCTTGCAAGTGATGTATTATCCGATGATGGAGTACGGGGAAGCGTGGGAACTGCAGAAGCGCTTGGTTAAAGCGATAGATGGAGAACAGCAGCAGGAGCACCTGCTGCTGCTTCAGCATCCGCCGACTTATACGATCGGTTCCCAGCGCCATCCCGAGCATTTGCTGCTTGGTCCGGAAGAGCTTAAGAAGCGGGGGATTTCCGTGTTTGAAATCGACCGCGGCGGAGATATTACATACCATGGCCCTGGGCAACTGGTCGGTTATCCGCTGCTCTGGCTGGAAGCCGGCCAGGGCCTCGATTTGCACGGTTATCTGCGCCAGCTGGAGCAGGTGATTATCAATTATTTGGCCCGTTTTGGGGTGGAAGGCAGCAGAAAACCGGAATACACCGGCGTTTGGGTCGGGGATGTCAAAATTTGCGCCATCGGTGTGAAGTTTAATAAATGCCGCCATAAAAGAGGGTTCATTACGAGCCACGGCTTCGCTTTGAACGTGAAGTCGGGCATCCAGGAGGATGGCTTCCGCGGCATCATTCCTTGCGGCATTCAGGAATACGGGGTGACTTCGCTGGAAGACGTCACGGGCCGGAAATTTACCGTTGAAGAGACGGCGCGCGACATCGTTCCGTTGTTTTCCGAGGTGTTTGGGCGGTCCGGGGCGTTTATGCCTGCGGTCAGCGAATAAATAGCGGCTCCAGAAAAGCGAGCAGCGTGGAAGCCAGCATCGCAAACAGCATCAAATATACGACGATTCTCATCCATTTTTTTTGCATAGCGAAAACTCCTCCAACATAAACGTATATTTTCACTTATTCTATCGTAACGAAGAAAGCGAGGAAAGTCCAATGATCAACACAACCAGAGTCATCGGACAGTTTTTGGAACTGGTGCAGATCGACAGCGAAACGAAGCATGAACGCCTTATCGCGGATTATTTGAAAAACAAACTGGCCGAACTCGGCTTGGACGTGGTGGAGGACGAATCCCAAAATGAGACCGGCCACGGCGCCGGCAATTTGATCGCAACCCTGCCGGCCAGCGAAGGCGTTCACGCCGAGCCATTTCTGTTCTCCTGCCACATGGATACGGTAGAGCCGGGGAAGGGCGTTAAACCGGTCGTAGGCGATGATGGATGGATCCGCAGCGACGGGACGACGATTTTGGGCGCGGATGACAAGGCGGGCCTGGCCGTGCTGCTGGAAGTGATTCAGGTGCTGCGCGAGCGGGAAATCCCCCACGGAAAAATCCAGTTCGTCATCTCCGCCGGCGAGGAATCGAACCTGAGAGGCGCAAGAGCGCTCGACGTCAAGCATTTGGACGCCAAATTCGGCTTCGCCCTCGATACGAACGGCGAAGTAGGGACGATTTGCGTCGGTGCTCCGACTCTGGCACGGGTCGAGATCGAAATTTTCGGCAAATCGGCGCATGCCGGGGTTAATCCGGAAGACGGAATCAGCGCGATTCAGGTCGCCGGCAAGGCGATTGCCCGCATGAATCTTGGCCGCATCGATGACGAAACGACAGCCAATATCGGAAAATTTGAAGGCGGTGGCCCGACCAATGTCGTTCCCGAACACGTCAAATTGTACGGAGAGGCGCGCAGCCTTTCCCAAACGAAGGTGGAACGGCAGCTGCAGGAAATGAAAGAGGCTGTGGAAGCAGTTTGCCGGGATTACGGAGCCAAAGGCAATTTTCACAGCGAAATCATGTACCGCGGGTTCAATATTTCCGCTGAGGAGAAAGGGCTGCAGATCGCCCGGAAGGCCGCGGCAGCGCTGGATTTGTCCGGCGAAACCTTCGTCTCCGGCGGCGGCAGCGATGCCAATGTGCTGAACGGGTTCGGCATCCCGACCGTGAACCTGGCGATCGGGTATGAGAACATCCATACGACCGAGGAAAAAATCAAAAAGGACGACATCGTCAAAGCGGCGGAATTCGCGCTTGAAATCGTCCGGCAATCCTGCACTGTGTAAACGGTCCGGGAATACGGCAGCCCAGGGGCCAAAAAGGCGTCTGGGCTGTCGTTATGTTAATGCTGCAGCGTCGCCGTTCGGGCCGGCTTATGTCCTGTTTGCTCCGCAGGTTTGGTATGCCAACCCGAGGTTTGAATAATATGTAGGGCTTGGTTGAAGTCTTGCAAATACTTGCGGATTTTGATTTTCTCCGCTTCGGGCGGATGGTAGATTTCCATTCGGCGCTGCAGGTTTTGAATCGCTTGTTGCAAATAACAGGAAGCCGCGCCGAAGCGGGCGGCGGCCAGATCCCCGCTCTGCTCGGCGATCGCCTCAAAGATTGCTGCGGCATCGGCATAACGCCCTTCGTCGTAGCACATTTCCGCCCAAATATAGCTAAGCTGCAAAAAAGGGGGAGCAGGCTTGCTTAGCGTTTCGGGATCGATCAGGACAATCCGCTCTTTGGCCAACGCCGTATAACCTTCTTTGTACAAGGACTGCACCAGTGCACTAAGCAAATGGATATCGCTGTGTCCGGCTAATTTAACGGCAAACCGGATTCGTCCTTTTACCACGGAGTTTTGAATCACTTGAACCAACTTGGCCATGTTTTGAGGTTGTCCGATAGGACTACGCATATTTCACCCCCCGCTTTCTATTAACCTGAAACGATCTAACTGAATAATTCACAATCGGGTATCGATCAGCTCCGTTAATTTTGCCGAAGGTCCCGCTTCTTTCAGCCACTGGTTCAGCAAAATGCGGATTTGCCAGGCTTTGCCCTGGGCCCGAACGGCGGTTGGCGAAAAGCAGCTTTTCATTGGCAAAGGCTCCTTTCCCAAGCAGGTTTGATATAATAACAGCATATGCCTTGGCTGGACAAGTTATGTGCAAAGATTCGCGCGTTATATAAAAGGAGGACGTAAAACATGGCAACTGATTCATTAAAAGAAACGACGGTTTCGAGCGAACCGGTATTTTCCGGGAAAATGATCTCTTTACAGGTCGACACGGTCAAGCTTCCCGACGGAACAATGGCAACACGGGAGGTCGTGAAGCACCCCGGGGCCGTTGCGGTGCTTGCGGTCCACGAAGGGCGGCTGCTGCTCGTGGATCAATACCGTCAGGCGATGGGGCGCTGCGAGCTGGAAATTCCGGCGGGCAAGCTGGAGAAGGGGGAAGATCCGCTGGAGGCGGCTGCCAGGGAGCTTCAGGAGGAGACGGGCTACACCTGCGGCAAGCTGACGCATCTGCATTCTTTTTACACGTCGCCTGGCTTCGCGGATGAAGTCATCCATCTGTATTGGGCCGAGGAATTAAGCGCCGGAGAGATGGAGCCGGATGAAGATGAATTTATCGAGGTTCATGAGGCGACGCTGGAGGAAGTGCTGCAGCATATCGCCGATGGCCGGATCGCCGATGCCAAGACGATTATGGCCGTATATATCTGGCAGCTGCGGCTCACTTGGGAAACGGCGGTTCGCTAGAAATGCGGCGTGAAACTGGAAAACTGCACTCCGTTTTTGCCGATTTGCACATTCATATCGGCCGGACCGGGCGGGAGGAGCCCGTCAAAATCAGCGGCAGCCGCGATTTGACGTTTGCGAACATTGCAAAGGAGGCCGCCTTACGCAAAGGGATCGGCCTGGTCGGCATCATCGACTGCCATTCCCCCGGCGTGCAGGAGGACATCGCCCAATGTCTGGAGCGGGGGGAGATGCACGAGTTGGCCGAGGGAGGCATCGCTTATCAAGAGACGACGCTGCTGCTCGGCAGCGAGCTGGAGATTCGCGAGCCGGGGATGGGGCCGGCGCATCTGCTGGCGTTTTTCCCGACGTTTGCCGCGATTCGCGGGTTTACCGGCTGGCTGGAAAAAAGGATGAAAAACGTCACCTTAAGCTCGCAGCGCGTATACGCGCCGGCGCGTACGCTGCAGGAAGAGGTGTATGCGCGCGGGGGGATGGTCATCCCGGCTCATATTTTCACGCCGCACCGCAGCATTTACGGCAGCTGCGCGCCGCGCATGGCTGACGTGATTGACACATCGCTGATCAGCGCCGTCGAGCTAGGCCTAAGCGCTGACAGCGAAATGGCGGGGTTGATCAGCGAACTGGACCCGTTTACGATCCTGACCAATTCGGATGCCCATTCGCTCGGCAAAATCGGCCGGGAATACAACGAGCTGCTGCTTGGCGCGGCCAATTACCGCGAATTCGCCAAAGCGCTGAAACGCGAGGACGGCCGGCGCGTCGCCGGCAATTACGGGCTGAATCCCCGGCTGGGCAAATACCACCGGACTTACTGCAGCAGCTGCAGTTATATCATCGATGAAGCGGAAGCGGCGGTGGAACGTTGCCCATATTGCGGCAGTCCGAAGCTGGTGCGGGGCGTCTACGACCGGATTCGCTCGATCGCGGACCGTCAGGCCCCGGCCGTGCCAAAACACCGTCCGCTATACCACTACCAGGTGCCGCTGGAGTTCATCCCGGGCCTTGGACCGGCGAAGCTCGAGCTGCTGCTTGCCGCATTCGGCACCGAGATGAACATCCTGCACCATGTTCCGGAAGCGAAGCTCGCCGAGGTCGCCGGGGCCGAGTTGGCCGCCCGGATTGCTGAGGCGCGGAGCGGCAGGCTGGAGCTGGCCGCTGGCGGCGGGGGGATTTACGGCAAAGTGAAGAAATCCTGATCGCTGGAAGGCGTTGGTTAGGCATAAGGAAGGAAGCTTGTTCATAATTTTAAGATACACAAGTATTTGAACAAGCGAGGGGGCTTTCTTACATGCTTCAACCATTACGCCATTCGCTCAAGGATCAAACCCCGTTGTACGTGTTTGTTGCGGTGCTGTTTGTGATGGGCGTCGTGTTCGGAGCGCTGATGGTCAATGCGCTGACGCTGGAGCAGCAGCAGGATTTATCGCGATATTTCGGCGACTTTTTTCTATCGATCAACGAAGGCGGAACGGAGTTTCAGCCGATGTCTTACTGGGAAGTCGCCGTTTTACATTTGAAATGGCTGGGTTTGATTTGGCTTCTCGGACTGTCCGTGATCGGTCTTCCGGGGATCTTGATTCTCGACTTTCTGAAAGGCGTGCTGATCGGCTTTACGGTAGGCTGTCTGGTTGGGCAATACACCTGGAAAGGGCTGCTGTTCGCCCTCGTCTCGATTGCGCCGCATAATTTGGTCGTGATTCCTGCCTTGCTGATTGCGAGCGTGGCCGCCGTAAGTTTTTCGCTGAACATCATCCGTTCGCGGGTGCTGCTAGGCGGCAGCGGCAACGCTTCGCGCCCGTTTCTGTCCTACACCGGCCTGACGCTGGCAATGGCCGCCGTGCTGCTTGCGGTATCTTCGTTCGAAACGTGGGTCACTCCGGCGATGATGGCCTGGGTTACGCCGATGATCGGGCCAAATGGATTGTGATCCATCACGAAAAAATCACATTTACTGCAAATCGTCTGCATTCAGGATGTTGCCGAAGTGAATTTTCACTTTTTCGGAAGCATCCTTTTTCATTTTTTTCGTAATGTGTCCAATCCGGGTTCAGCGTGTATTGCATACTATATTCCAATAAAACGTGCTCTGTCACACGAAAAGCGAGGATGATATTCGTTGAAAATATTGCTGGCCTCCTTCTTTGAACTTCCCAAGACCGGCGGGCTCTGGACCTATATGTGCCAGTTAAAAAGGGGCTTGGAGCAATTGGGGCATACCGTAGACATTTTTAGCCGAAGCTCAGGACCGGACCGCTATAAAATAATGAACGGCGAATCGGCCGTTCACCGCGAAAACTTCCAAAAAGTCATAGAACCGCATGTTTTGAGAGCTTTGTCAGCCTCCAGTCCACAGACCCCATTGTGGATTATGAATCAGGAAATAGAAAGATATAAGTATGAAGCTGCCGCATGTTCCTTCAATTTGAAGCAATACGACATCATCCACACCCAGGACATTATCTCAACGTATAGTTTTTCACGGATCAAACCAAGTACATGCCCGCTTATCGCAACCATTCACGCTTCGCTATCCTTTGAGTGGCGGCATGCTCTCAGTCATCTCTTTAGAAGTAATCCCTTGTTTCATCAATACGGCCTCATGTTGGAGCATCTTGGCGCATCAAGCAGTGATAAGACGATCGTACCTTCGCGCTGGCTAAAAGAGTATTTGATGGATAACTTTCATGTTCCGTCCGACAAGTTGGTCGTGATACCCAATGGGATCGATGTTCCTTATTTTAGAGAGCTCATGATGAGACAAACGAACATTAAACGACCGAACAATAAAATTGTTTTCGCCAGTGTCGCGCGGCTTGCTTATGAGAAAGGGATATCTTGTTTGCTTGATGCCCTAGGTAAATTAAACGCGACTAGAGATGACTGGAATCTTTGGTTAATTGGAGAAGGTCCATTACAACAAGAATTGAAGGAGCAGTGCGAGACTCTGAAAATCAGCAATCAGGTAAAATTTCTTGGCAGTCGAGACGATGTCCCGGCCTTATTAAAACAAGCGGATATGTTCCTTTTATCCAGTATCCAGGAGACATTTGGCTATTCAATTCTGGAAGCGCAGCTGGCCGGCGTCCCTGTTATTGTTCCGAAAACCGGCGGGATCAGCGAAGTTGTTCATCATAAGAAAACAGGTTTGTTTTTTCCAACTGGAGATTCTGAAGCGTTGCTGGCGAACATAAAATTATTGCTTGCCGATAATAAACTGAAAACAAACATTATTGAACAGGCTAAACTAACGGTATCAACAAAATTCTCTACAACCACAACTACTAAAAAGGTACTTGACATCTATCGCTTGCAACAATTATTAAACGCAGGGGCTAGGTGAATGGGATGAAGATATTGCTATGTTCTTTTTGGGCCCTTCCTCATGTAGGTGGAATAAGCACTTATGTTCAAAATTTAAAATCGGGTTTGGAGAGTCTGGGGCATGAAGTTGATATTTTTGCTCAACATCCGTCTTTTGATAGCTATTATATCTTGGATAAACCCGAATTCCGATTTCCAAAGCACCCGATCTGGCAACCGATCTACACATATATTCGAACTTACTACAACCAACTAGGGTCACGGATGGAGCCTTGGGTTCTGGAAACGGAAGCGGAAAGATACAGTTTTGAATTTGCCTGCTCCTTATTGAAATTGGATGCATATGATCTTATTCATGTTCAGGATTTGATTTCCGCTACGGCATTAACCCGGATCAAGCCCTACAGTGTTCCTTTGCTCTCTACTGTCCACGGGTGGTTTCCGAATGAATACAATCTGGATCATCCCGAAAGCGGTGAAGGATCTTTGACGTGGAGATACAATCAATATTTGGAATATACCGGGGTTTCCAACTGTGACCTAGCCATTTTTCCCAGCAAATGGTTGTATAATATATTTGCCGGAGATATGGACATTCCGGCAGCCAGACTTATTCAAGTCCCATATGGCATCAAAACCGAAAACTACTTAACAAAACGGAATCACACCCTTGAACTGAAGCCCCCAGGGCATAAGGTATTAAGCTGTATCGCCAGACTTGTTCCCCTCAAAGGCCACCGGTATGTCCTTGAGGCGCTTTCCATGTTAAAAAAGGAGCGAACGGACTGGGTGTGCTACATCATAGGAGAGGGGAATCAAAGAGAACAGCTCGAAGTATTAAGTAAACAACTTGGGCTTGATAAACACGTCCAATTTGTAGGGAAAACAGATGATGTTCCATCCTGGCTTCAGCAATCCGATATTGTCTTGTTACCCAGCATTCAGGATAATCAGCCGTTCGTTATTATTGAGGCACAGCTATCGGGAAAACCGATCATCGTAACTGACGCGGGGGGTATGCCCGAAATGGTGGAACATGGAAAAACCGGATTAATCGCTCAGAAGGCTTCGGCCGAATCGATTTATTCCCATATCAAGACACTGATGGAAAACGAAGAAATGTGCTTGAAATTGGGGAACGCAGCCCGGTTACGGGCTCAGGAGAGATGGACGATCGATAAGATGATCAACAGGGTTATCGCATTATATAAGCAAGCAATATTACAAAAAAGCGAGGAGAATTCCATGAAAAATACTGTCCGGCAAGTGAAGGCCGCTTCGATCAAATCAGTGTATCCTTATGCTGACAAGAACTTATTGGACAATAAAGATCTCGAAAATTGGAAACAAGCTCTGGATAATTTCCCCAGCAATTATACGGTTCCCGATCCGAATGTCGTAAAACTAATTCAAAAGAGTGTTTAAGGGTTAAGTGATGCCTCCTCCATGTGAGCGAATTTTGTACTTTTTCGACTCTCGCAAAATGTTTGACTTTGTTGAATAACTCCCCCTATAATGAGAGAAGTGGTTTATGAGTTTACTTGGATGTGCGGGAATGGCTGGGGGAGGGAGAACATGGAAGCAAAGATCGAAAAAATCAAACAACAGCTGCAATCCCACGGTTACAAATTGACGCCCCAGCGGGAAGCCACGGTACGCGTGTTGCTCGAAAACGAAGACGATCATTTAAGCGCGGAAGATGTGTTTATGCTCGTTAAGGATAAAGCGCCGGAAATCGGTCTGGCGACCGTTTATCGCACATTGGAACTGCTCAGCGAGCTTCATGTTGTCGAAAAGATCAATTTCGGCGACGGGGTGGCCCGGTACGACTTGCGTACGGACACGACAAAACATCACCACCATCACCTGATTTGCGTACAGTGCGGGGCGATGGACGAAATCCGCGAGGACTGGCTTGGCCCGTTAGAGGAACGGCTGGAGAAAGAGTTTAATTTTACGGTGCTGGATCACCGCCTCGATTTTCAGGGGATCTGCCACCGGTGTAAAGATAAGAACAACGACCCATCGGGGACTGGCGATACGAAATAATGTTCAAGGTGAGCTCCATACGGCTGCGTGCCGTAGGGGGCTTTTTAGTTGTCTATTTGATTTTTCCGGAGCTGCCGCATACTCGTCCCATCCTCTTTATATACTGATTAGAGAAGGCGCTTATACCCTTGCCGGCAAGGGGGCCGAAGTTTAGGAAAGAGGGATGTCCGATGGTGATTTCGCTTCGCCGCTGGCTGCGGTCCGTCAAATATTTGCTCCTGTTTGCGGTACTCACGTATACTTTGTATAGAACGTTTGGGCTGTTGGAGGCATATATGTTTCAGGAGGATAAATACCGGATCCCGGATGGATCTGCCGTGAAGGTGTTTCATGCCGGTATTCCCGGCAGCGGGGAGACATCGTCTTTGGCTGACCGGCTTAAGCTGTTTTATTGGTACGGAGAATAATGGACTTTTTTGTCTAACTTCTTGGGACTATCGGCAGGGAATCGCACCGTGAACGTGGAATATACCATCTGACCAGAGAAAGGGGGGCGCGGAGCGTGGAACAATATGCGGCCTCTTTTATTGCATTTTTGGCCGAGCGGAAGGAATTAAGCGGTTCGACGCTGGAGGCCTACGCGCGGGATGTAAAGCAGTACATAGATTATTTGCGGCAGCGGCGGGTGGAGCATTTCCGGGAAGTGACGCGGGCCGGGATCCAGCTTTATTTCTCGGCGATGAAAGAGGAAGGCAAGGCTCCCGCCACGTTGATGCGCGTGTCCGTGACGCTGCGCGCTTTGTTTCAGTATCTGTTGCGGGAGCGGGTCATCGATCAGGACCCGTTTGTGCTGGTCGAGTTGCCCAAACTCGACAAAAAACCGCCGCAAACGTTGTCGGTGGAGGAAACGGAGAAGCTGCTGGAGACCCCGGACCCGGCCGCTCCGCTGGGCCTGCGCGATAAAGCGATGCTGGAGCTGCTGTACGCCACGGGAATCCGCGTGTCGGAGCTAATCTCGCTGGACGTTCAGCATGTGGATACAGCGATGCGGTTTTGCCGCTGCCGCGGCGACAGCGGGAAGGAGCGCATCATTCCGTTCGGCAGCGTGACGGCGGAATGGCTGGAACGTTATTTGCGGGAAGGCCGGCCTCATTTGGCGCTGGCGCAAACCGAGGCGGAGCAGGCGTTGTTTCCGAATCGGCGCGGCGGGCGGATCAGCCGCCAGGGCTTCTGGAAGGTGATTAAGAAATACGGCCAAGAGGCCGGAATTAACGCGGACATTACGCCCCATACGCTGCGACATTCCTTCGCCGTTCATCTGCTGGAACGCGGAGCGGATGTAAGATCGGTGCAGGAAATGCTGGGCCATGCCGATATGGCCACGATCCAGATGTACTTAAATCAGGCGAGACCGAACCTTAAATCGGTGTATGACGCCGCCCACCCGCGAGCCGGGCAGAAGCCGGAGCAGGGAAAAGGGACGGCGGCCCCGTCGTATTAACCGGCGGTATGGTTTTGGCCAGCTAAGGAATAACTAAGCAACAAACATTAATGAGGTAGTTCAAAAAGGAGAGATCCAATATGCAAGACGGAAATCGGTTCAGAAAAATATCGGTGATCGTGCTGGACAGCGTTGGGATCGGCGAGCTGCCTGACGCGGCGAAGTTCGGCGACGAGGGCGCGCACACGCTTGGTCATATTTTGCAAACGGTCGAAGGCACCAAGCTGCCGCGTCTGCAAAAATTAGGCCTCGGCAATATCGCGGAGCTGCCGCATTTGGCTCCAGCCGCAGACCCTGCCGCTTATTACGGGAAAATGGCGGAGATTTCCGCAGGCAAGGACACGATGACCGGCCACTGGGAGCTGATGGGACTTAAAACCGAAACGCCGTTTCAAACGTATCCGAACGGATTTCCCCAGGATTTAATCGCCCGTTTCGAGCAGGAGACCGGCCGCAAGGTGATCGGCAACAAACCGGCTTCGGGGACGGAAATTTTGGTGGAGCTCGGGGAAGAGCACATGAAAACGGGGGCGTGGATCGTGTATACGTCGGCGGACAGCGTGTTTCAAATCGCCGCCCACGAGGAGATCATCCCGCTGCCCGAGCTTTATCGCGCGTGCGAAATCGCGCGCAAGCTGACGCTTGAGCCGGAGCATTCGGCCGGCCGGGTCATCGCCCGTCCGTTCGTCGGCTCGCCGGGCAACTTCCAGCGCACGCCGAACCGCCACGACTACGCGGTGAAGCCGCCGGAGCCGACCGTGTTGAACGCGCTCAAAAACGCCGGCAAAGAAGTGGTGGCTGTCGGGAAGATCGGCGACATTTTCTCCGGCGAAGGCATTACGGCGTCGTTCCCGACGAAGAGCAACCGGCACGGGATCGAGGAAACCCTGCAGCACCTGGATGAAGATTTTTCCGGCTTGCTGTTTACGAATCTGGTCGATTTCGATTCCCTGTACGGCCATCGCCGCGATCCGCAAGGGTATGCCCGCGCTCTGGAGGAATTCGATGCGGCTGTTCCGGATCTGCTCGCGAAGGTCGGCGAAAACGATTTGCTGGTCATTACCGCGGACCATGGGAACGATCCGGTTCATGCCGGGACGGATCATACGCGCGAATATGTGCCTCTGCTCATTTACGGGCCGTCCTTAAAGAGCCCGGGCAGCCTTGGCGTGAGGGGGACGTATGCCGATCTGGCGGCCACGATCGCGGACAATTTTGGCGTTCACGCCCCTAAGCACGGCATCAGCTTTTTAAGCCAATTGAAATAAGAAACGGGAGGACCGCTTTTATGACGACAACTTTAACGATAGGCATGATCCGGGATGCGGCGGAGTACATCCGCTCCCGCTCGGCGCATTCGCCGAAGGTGGGCCTTATTTTGGGTTCGGGCCTGGGCGTGCTCGCCGATCACATCGAGCAGCCGGTCACGATCGCTTATAAGGATATTCCTTATTTTCCGCAATCCACGGTGGAGGGGCATGCCGGCGAACTGCTGATCGGCACCGTTCAGGGAACGCCGGTCGTGTTGATGAAAGGCCGGTTCCACATGTATGAGGGATACGGCCCGGAGCTGACAGCTTTCCCCGTGCGCGTCATGAAGGAACTCGGGGTATCGACGCTGCTGGTGACCAATGCGGCCGGAGGCGTGAACACCTCCTATTCGCCGGGCGATTTAATGCTGATTTCCGACCACATCAATCTGACCGGCAAAAATCCGCTTATCGGACCAAACGATGAGGAACTGGGACCGCGTTTCCCGGATATGTCCCAAGCGTACAGCCGGCGTTTGCGGGAAGCAGCCCGCCAGGCTGCCGCCGACAAAGGCGTACCGCTTCAGGAGGGGGTTTATGCCGGACTGCTGGGTCCGTCTTACGAAACCCCGGCGGAAATCCGCATGCTCCGTACGCTGGGAGCCGACGCAGTAGGAATGTCAACCGTTTCCGAAGTGATCGTGGCCAGACACGCCGGGCTTGAGGTGCTGGGCATTTCCTGCATCAGCAACATGGCTTCGGGAATTTTGGATCAGCCGCTGTCTCATGAGGAAGTTATGGAAACGACCGAGCTCGTGCGCGAGAAATTTTTAAGCCTTGTTTTGGCCATTATTCCTAAAATGTAATCCCATTAGAAGAACGGAGGTAGAGATCGATGAGAGCTGTAGATCTGATCCGCAAAAAAAGAGACGGGCAGGAGCTGACGGCCGAGGAGATCGGATTTTTGGTCCGAGGGTACAGCGAAGGACAGATTCCCGATTATCAAATGTCCGCCTGGGCGATGGCCGTTTATTATCAAGGCATGAGCGCGCGGGAGACGGCGGATTTGACGATGGCGATGGCTTCCTCCGGCGAAACGATCGATTTAAGCTCGATTCGCGGCGTCAAGGTGGACAAGCATTCCACGGGCGGCGTCGGCGACAAAACGACGATCGTGCTTGGTCCCTTGGTGGCGGCGGCCGGTGTGCCGGTTGCCAAAATGTCCGGCCGGGGCTTAGGGCATACCGGCGGAACGATCGACAAGCTGGAAGCGATCTCCGGATTCTCCGTTGAGCTGGGCAAGGACCGGTTTTTTCGGCAAGTGAACGAGATCGGCCTCGCCGTCGTCGGCCAAAGCGGCAATATGACGCCGGCGGACAAGAAGCTGTATGCGCTGCGCGACGTCACGGCGACGGTGGACTCGATTCCGCTGATCGCCAGCAGCGTCATGAGTAAAAAAATCGCCGCCGGCGCCGATGCGATCGTGCTGGACGTGAAAACGGGCAGCGGCGCGTTTATGAAGACGCTGGAGGATTCGATCCGCCTGGCCAAAGCGATGGTCGATATCGGCACGCAGGTCGGACGCCGCACGGTGGCGGTGATCAGCGATATGGACCAGCCGTTGGGCTTTGCGATCGGCAATGCGCTGGAGATCAAGGAGGCCGTCGCCACGCTACGCGGCGAAGGGCCGGCGGATCTGGAGGAGGTCTGCCTGATTTTGGCCTCCCATATGCTGATCCTGGGCGGCAAGGCAGCTGACGAGGAAGAAGCTTATGCGCTGCTGAAGGCCAAACTGCAAAGCGGAGAGGCGCTGGACAAGCTGAAAGGCATGGTCTCCGCCCAAGGCGGCGAAACGTCCCAGATCGATCGCCTTGACCTGCTGCCAAGCGCCGAGCTGCAAATTGAGGTGCGCTCCGAAAGCAGCGGCTACGTCGATTCGATCCAGGCCGAGGAGATCGGGCTGGCGGCGATGATGCTCGGTGCCGGACGGGAAACGAAAGATTCCGTCATCGATTTGGGCGCCGGCGTCGAATTGCGCAAAAAAATCGGCGACCCGGTCGAAATCGGCGACACGCTGGCCGTGCTGCACGTAAACCGCGCCCGCGAGAGCGGACGGGCCGAGGCGGAACGCCGGGTGCTGGGGGCTTACGGCATCTCGGGGACGAAGGTTCCGAGGAGGCCGCTGGTGTTTGCACTTGTCACACCGGACGGCGTCAAAAGGTTCTGAGAGGTAGTTCAAAAAGTCGTCAGACGGCATTTTCCGGAAATCGCGGGGTTCGCGATTTGCGGGGAGTGCCGTTTTTTTGCGTTCAGGAATAAAATCCCACTTTGCAGCCGATACTAGGTTAGCAGAATCCAGAGTTTTTAAAGGGGGACTAATCTTGAACAGACGGCTGTTAATTTGGTTAGCCACGTTCATTTTGGCCGTTTCGGTCTGGCCGAATTACGCATCTGCCAACCACGGCGGCCCGCATGAAGAAGACGATGCGATCGCCCTGGCGGAAAATTCCCGCTCCGCCGTGCTTATCGATGCGGATACCGGCACGGTAATTTATGAAAGGCAGAGCCATGAGCAGCTGCCTCCGGCCAGCATTACGAAAATCATGACGATGCTGCTGACGATGGAGGCGGTCGACAAAGGGACGCTGAAGCTGAGCGACAAGGTGACGGCCAGCGAATATGCTTCATCGATGGGAGGCTCGCAAATCTTCCTGGAGCCGGGCGAAGTAATGACGGTGGATGAACTGCTGAAAGGTGTGGCGATGGCTTCGGGGAACGACGCATCCGTAGCGCTTGCGGAAAAAATCGGCGGCTCGGAGAAAGCGTTCGTGAAGATGATGAATGAGCGGGCCAAGCAGCTCGGCATGAAGGACACGCATTTTGCCAACTGCAACGGTCTGCCGGTGGAAAATCACTACAGCTCGGCGCACGACATTGCCATCATGAGCCGGGAACTGTTGAAGTATGAGGGGATCACGAAGTATACCGGGGCTTATCAGGATTACTTGCGCCAGGGCACGGAAAAGCCGTTTTGGCTCGTGAACACGAATAAGCTCGTGCGGTTCTACAGCGGCGCCGACGGTCTGAAAACCGGGTACACATCGGAAGCGAAGTTTTGCTTGGCAGCTACCGCCAAACGCGACGGACTGCGCCTGATCGCCGTCGTCCTCGGTGAACCGAATACGAAAACGCGGAACAGCGAAGTATCGGCGATGTTCGATTATGCTTTTTCCCAATATACCCTGCATCCGATATATCAAGCCGGAGAGACGATCGGCAAGGTAAAGGTGCAGAAAGGAATGAGCGCGCAGCTCGACCTGACCGCCGCCAAGGCGTTTAATGTGCTGGTGAAAAAAGGCGCGCCGGCGGAAAGTATCACGCACAAGCTGATCGTTCCGGAAAAACTCGCGGCACCGGTTAAAGCGGGGCAATCGATCGGCAAGCTCGTCGTTTATCAGGACGGAAAGGTGCTTACCGAATTTGAATTGACCGCTCCGGCCGATATCGGTAAGGCGGGCTGGTGGACGTTGTTCAAACGGACGGCCGCACACTTGTTTTTTGTAGATTAATAGGGCTTTTCTTCTAGTTTTGTCACCCGGCAGGAATCGGCCGGCGGATCGTAGAATTGTTGTGTTCATGTCAGGGAGGAGAGTGAACAAAACGTGAATTTGCATGTGGAAATGGAAACACGCCGCGACACGCTGATTGTGCGCTTAAGCGGGGAATTGGACCATCATACGTCGGACGACGTCCGGATGCGGATGGATGAGGAGATCGGCCGGGGGAACTGCCGCAATCTCGTTTTAAGCCTTAAAGAGCTGCTGTTTATGGACAGCTCGGGGATTGGCGTCATTCTCGGAAGATATAAGCTGATCAAGCAAAAGGGCGGCAAAATGGTCGTGTGCGACGTGAATCCGCCGGTTTACCGGTTATTGGAGATGTCGGGCTTGTTTAAAATCATGCCGATCTTTGAAAACGAGGGATTGGCGCTTTCGGAATTGGAGGTGGCCCTGTGAGCACGAATCAAGGCAGCAATTTTATGTCGCTCAAGTTTGCCGCCAGATCCGAAAACGAATCGTTTGCCCGGGTGACGGTGGCCGCTTTCGTATCGCAGCTCGACCCGACGATGGACGAGATCACCGATTTGAAGACCGTCGTGTCCGAAGCGGTGACGAACTCGATCATCCATGGCTACGACGGAAATCCGCAAGGGGTCGTAACGATTTCCGCCGAGATTGAAGGCGATACCGTCACGCTGATCATCGAGGACCAGGGCCGCGGAATCGAGGACGTGGAGCTGGCCAAGCAGCCGCTGTATACGTCCAAACCCGAGCTGGAGCGCTCCGGCATGGGATTTACGATTATGGAAAATTTCATGGACGAATTCGACGTCGTGAGCGAAGTGGGCGGGGGCACCCACATCCGGATGAAGAAAAGGATTGTATCCAAGAAAGCTTTATACAATTAGGGGTTGGATCTATGGATGCCGAAGTGAAGCAAGCCTCGAGAGAGTTTTTGGACGACGCGGAAGTAAAGCGGTTAATCGCCCTGAGCCAGGCAGGGGACAACGCTGCCAGGGACCGGCTGGTAAGCTGCAATATCCGGCTCGTTTGGTCGGTTGTGCAGCGGTTTATGAATCGGGGGTACGAACCCGAAGATCTGTTTCAAATCGGCTGCATTGGACTGCTGAAGTCGGTGGACAAGTTTGACCTCAGCTATGATGTGAAGTTTTCAACCTACGCCGTCCCGATGATCATCGGGGAAATTCAGCGGTTTTTGCGCGACGACGGGACGCTGAAGGTCAGCCGGTCGCTGAAGGAAATGGCCAACAAAGTGCGTAAGAAAAAGGATGAATTGTCGAAGCTGATGGGCCGCCTCCCCACCGTTAAGGAAGTGGCCGAGGAGCTTGGGGTGACGCCGGAAGACGTCGTGTTTGCCCAAGAGGCCAATAAGCCGCCGGCTTCCATCCATGAGACGGTATTCGAAAACGACGGGGATCCGATCACACTGATGGATCAGATCGCTGACGAATCCCAGGAACGCTGGTTCGACAAGCTCGCCCTGCATGAGGCAATCGACGGTTTGACCGACCGGGAACGGCTGATCGTGTATTTGCGGTATTACCGGGACCAAACCCAGTCCGAAGTCGCTACGCGGCTGGGCATATCCCAGGTGCAGGTTTCCCGGCTGGAGAAAAAAATACTGCAGAGCATCCGCGATCAAATCGCGCAATAACCGGTTGAGTTAGATGGAAATCCCCTTCAAGCAGGCAGTGCATATGACGCGCCTAGACTTGGAGGGGATGCTTTTTTATATCCGCTGCAAAAGCTCGCGTATTCTATACGGGCGAAGCGACATCCTATATAATAGAAGCATGTTCGACTAAAAATTGATGGCAAGGAGATTTTAAACGATGAGTGTACATATTGCTGCCAAACCGGGCGACATTGCGGAAACGATTCTTTTGCCGGGCGATCCGCTGCGGGCGAAATTTATTGCCGAAACGTATTTGGAAGGCGTAACGTGTTACAACGAAGTGCGCGGGATGCTCGGATTTACCGGGACCTATCAAGGCAAAAAAATATCCGTCCAAGGAACCGGAATGGGGATTCCCTCCTTTTCGATTTACGCCAATGAATTGATTAAGGAATACGGCGTCAAAAATTTGATCCGCGTCGGCACTTGCGGCGGGATGCAGGAGCATGTGCATGTGCGAGACGTTATTTTGGCCCAGGCTTCCTGCACGGATTCCAGCATGAACCGCCATGTGTTCGGGGGCTTTGATTTTTCGCCGATCGCCAGCTTCCCGCTGCTCAAAACCGCTTACGAGCTTGGCATCCAAAAAGGGCTGAAGCTGCATGTCGGCAATATCTTCAGTTCGGACATGTTCTACCGCGACGATACGACCGTCACGAAGCTGCTGATGAAGTACGGCGTGCTTGGGGTGGAAATGGAAACGACCGCGCTGTATACGCTGGCCGCCAAATACGGCGTAAACGCGCTGACGATACTGACGGTGAGCGATCACCTGCTGACCGGCGAGGAGACAACCTCCGAGGAACGGCAGACGACGTTCAAACAGATGATGGAAGTAGCGCTGGAAACCGCGGTGACGTTGTAAGATCAAGCCGCATTTCAGCAGGCAAAAGGGAGCGCACTGCTTGCGTTTTATGGAGGCCGCGGAAATAGCGGTAAAAAAGGCACTAGCCATGCAAACAACCTGACATGAAAAGTTGAAATTATGGTCCAATTACTATTTTGGTAATTAATGAAATATATTTACAGGTTTGTTTCGGTCTTAGATTCAAAAAGGAGAATGTCCG
>NZ_JBKIAX020000011.1:0-222642 GCF_046567315.2 Paenibacillus lacisediminis
GACGAAGCCGTTTGGCCACTTCATCGCGATCAGCGCCTCCATGCAGGCCTGCTCGCTGTTATAACGGCTGGTGAATGGCTGAAGTTCCGTTCCCGCATTGATCTCCATGTTTGCTCGCCCCCAGATCAAGAATTTACGAACATAAGTTCCATTTATTTCATTATACCAAACGTACGTTCTCTTATCAAGCCGAAAATCTCACCTGAACCGCCTCATTTTTTTCCTCATCTTTTTATTTTTTCTTCTCTCTTTTGTTGGAACCTTTGCCTAGCCCCCACCCCCTGCCCTCTGAACGAAAGGGATAATTGTACAAAGGCTGCTGCAGGGACACCAAAACACCAAAACACCAAAATACGAACCCACTGGGCAGCTCCCCTCACCTGGCGTCGATTTGTGACACTGCTCGAGGGCGGCTACAGTGCAAAAGGTAGATGCGCTAACCTCGGCGGATCGTGATGGCCTCTTCATCGTTGACGCTTCCATGCTTCCATGTTTGAGCGGAATCGCAGCAAAGCGGTCGAGTTGCTTGCCCGATTTAGAGATCATGCAACCGTCACATTTTACAAGGGATCTCCTATGCTCTTGATCAACGAAGTAGCCCGAAAAGCCGAGAAGACACTGTCCGCCTCTGATTCAGCGTAAACTCCGGCAATGGATTGCTGCTTTGCCCAGCTAAATCAAGGCTTGTCCGCCGATTTTTTGCTGCGAAAGTTGAGTTATAAGTACAAAAAATGGCGTTATTCCGACGATACCCCCGACTTTGAGTAAAATAAAGGAAATTTATGTCGCTATTTTCTCAAATCGCAGAGTGGTGGCCGCTTTTTGCACCATTCATAGGAAAATAAGAACAAAAAATTCCGCTAATGGAGACGAACATGCTCATATCCGGATAATAAGTACATAAAGTTCCGCTATTTATGTGAAGGGGGGTTTTAGGCAGCCGCGTGGGCCATCATGCAAAGCCGCCGATATCATTGCCCGCCCCGGCTCCGGTAGCCGCTGGGGGAATGCCCGGTAATTCTCTTGAACACCCGCGAAAAATAAAACATATCGTGATAGCCGAGCGCCTCCCCGATTTCCTTGATGCTCATTTCCGTATTGAGCAAAATGTTTTTCGCTTCGGCCACCTTCAGCCGGTGGATAAATTCGCCTAGCGGATACCCTGTGTACTCGTGAATGATTCTGCGCAGCGTCGATACGGAAATATGATGCCTGGCCGCCAGCTCCCCCGGCTCCCGGCGGGCGTACAGCGACCCGGAGATGTCTTCGATTACCTTGAGTACGAACCGCCCCCGATTGCCCGTTTCAGCCTGGTCGGCCTGGGCTGCCAGCTCGTACAGGAACGCTTCGAGCAGCAGCGAGGCGCGGTCCAGATTGCTCGGCACGCCGCTCTCCAGAAGCATGAACATCATCTCCATCCGGTTTACGGCCGAATCATCGATCGCCGCCTTTTGGACCTCCCCCGGATGCTGCAGCCAGCTGCCCAACCATTCTCCAACCCGTTCCCCTTCGACGGTAAAATAATACTCGTCCCAATCCCCGCCCGCATGAGGACCGTAATTAAACTCGGCGCCGGGGAACAAGCAAAACCAGGAGCCTGCGGAAACCTCCTGCTTCTCCCCGCCGTTAACCTGGTAATAACCTCCGCCGCCGGTAATCACCACAAAAGCCCAATAGTTAAACTTCGCTTGGATGCGCTGCATCGTTCTGCCGGGCAAGTGGCCGGCGTTGACCACCGTTAGCGAACGGATTTTCCGCCTGCTGGAGTCGACGACCGGATTGAATACGCGGATTGGATGCGGACTGATCATATAATCCAGATATTTTGTCATCCTGCACATTCTCCCTTTAGAATTCCTGTGCTAAATTAAGGGTGCCTGAACAAATAAAACAAATTCGCGGCGAATTTTGCTTTATTGTAGCAAATTCATGCCGATGACGAAAGGGAGCTAAGCACGGAATATGAGCGAACTCAAAATCGGACTGATCGGCGCCGGATCGATCTCGGAATCCCATCTGCTGGCCTATCAGGCCAACCCGAAAGCCACGCTGTGGGCCATCTGCGACCTCAACGAAAGCAGAGCCCGGGCCATGGCGCGGAAGTACAACATTCCTCATGTGTACACCGACTATCACGACCTGCTCGCGAACCCTGATATACAGGCGGTCAGCATCTGCACCTGGAACAACAGCCACGCCGAAATCAGCATCGCCGCCCTCGAAGCGGGCAAAGACGTCCTTTGCGAGAAGCCGCTCTGCATTACCGTAGACGAAGCGCTCCAGGTACAGGAAGCGGTAAAGCGGACCGGCAAGCTGCTGCTGGTCGGCTACGTGCGGCGTTATGCTTCGAACATCGCCGTGCTCAAAAAGTTCATCGCTGCCGGGGACCTCGGCGAGATCTATTTTGCCAAAGCGAGCCTGGTCCGGCGCCTCGGCAATCCCGGCGGCTGGTTTGCCGACAAATCCCGCTCCGGCGGCGGCCCGCTAATCGATATCGGCGTGCACGTCATCGACCTGTGCTGGTATCTGATGGGCCGGCCCAAGGTGAAATCGGTTAGCGGCAACACCTATTACAAGCTGGGCAACCGGTCCAACATCGAGAACTACGCATTTTACCAAGCGGCGGACTACGATGCTTCCCTGAATACGGTGGAGGATATGGCCAATGCGCTGATCCGTTTCGAAAATGGGGCCTCCCTGATGGTGGACGTCAGCTTTTCGCTTCATGCCAAGCAGAACTCCGCTCTGGTCAATATTTACGGGGAAAAAGGCGGCGCCGAAATTGAACCGGAACTATCGATCGTTACGGAACGCCATAATACGATCATCAATATCGACCCGCAAATCAGTACGCCCGCTTTCGATTTCCAAGGAAGCTTCCAGAACGAGATCAACCACTTCGTGGACAGCTGTCTGGACGGCGTGCCGCCGATCAGCCCGGTGGAAGACGGTGTGGAGATCATCAAAATATTAAACGCGATTTACCAATCGGCCGAGGAAGGCCGAGAAATCCAGTTTTAGGAGGCCGTTAGCATATGAAGCTGAACAATAAGATCGGTATCATCGTCGACAGCTTGGGCCTGAGCGTTACGGAAGGCCTGAAAAAAGCGAAAGAACTCGGAGCCGAAGGCGTGCAAATCTACGCCGTATCCGGCGAAATGGACCCAGCCGCGCTGAGCGCGGCCAAACGTAAAGAGCTGCGGAGCTATATCGAAGGGCTGGGCCTGGAAATATCGGCGCTTTGCGGCGATCTGGGCGGCCACGGATTTCAGGACGCCGCCGCCAATCCGGCCAAAATCGAAAAGTCGAAGCGCATTCTCGATTTGGCCGTCGAGCTCGGCACGAACATCGTGACGACCCATATCGGCATCGTGCCGGAGGACCGGAACAGCCCGATCTACGCCGCCATGCAGCAGGCCTGCGAGGAGCTTGGCGTCTACGCCAAAAGCTTGAACGCCTATTTCGCCATCGAGACAGGCCCGGAGCCGGCCGCTCATTTGAAAAGCTTCCTGGACACGCTGAGCACGAACGGCGTTTCCGTCAATTTTGACCCGGCCAATATGGTGATGGTGACGGGCGATGATCCGGTGCAGGGCGTCACGACGCTGCGGGACTATATCGTGCATACGCATGTGAAGGACGGCGTACACCTGCGCCCGGTCGACCCCCGGGACGTATACGGCTATCTCGGCTACGAGGCGATGGATCACGAAAAGATCGCCGACATGGCTTCCTCGGGCGGCGCCGGGTTTGAGGAAGTTCCGCTGGGCGAAGGCCGGGTGGATTTTCCGGCTTATTTTGCCGCCCTGCAGGAAATCGGCTACACCGGCTATCTGACGATTGAGCGGGAAGTCGGCGACAAGCCGGAGGAAGATATCAGCAAAGCGGTCGAATTCATCCGGTCATTCCGGGAGCGAGGTAATATATGAAACTCGGAATAAGCTCTTATAGTCTTTATCAGGCCATGCAGGCGGACGGTATGACCATTCTGGAGGCGATCGATTGGATCGCCGGCATCGGCGGCGAGCATGCCGAAATCGTGCCGCTGGGCTTCGATTTAAGCCAAAATTCCGAGCTGATCGGGCAAATTCGCGAGCGGGCCGCAAAGGCCGGCATCGCCGTTTCCAACTACGCCATCGGCGCCAACTTCATAACGGACTCGGAGGAAGCTTACGAGGCGGAGATCCGCCGGGTCATGCGGGAAGTAGACATTGCCCATGCCCTCGGCGTCAAGCTGATGCGCCATGATGTCGCTTCCCGGCAGGATACCTCGATCGTGCGCTTTCAGGAGGATCTTCCGCGCATCGCCGAGGCCTGCCGGCGGATCGCCGATTATGCCGCGCAGTACGGCATTACGACCAGCCTGGAAAACCACGGCTATTACGTCCAAGCCAGCGACCGGGTGCAGGCGGTAATCCACGCGGTCGGCCGGCCGAATTACAAGACGACGCTGGACGTCGGGAACTTTGTGTGCGTGGACGAACATCCCGTAATTGCGGTAAACAAAAACATCGGCTACGCGTCGATAGTTCACGTCAAGGACTTCTACATCCGTCCGGCGGACCACAATCCCGGAGAAGGCTGGTTCCGCAGCGCGGGCGGCCAATATTTGCGCGGCGCGATCGCCGGCCAGGGCGACCTCGACCTGTGGGAGATTCTCCGCAACGTCAAGCGCTCCGGCTTTGACGGCTTCCTGTCCATCGAATACGAGGGCATGGAGGACTGCCGCAAAGGGACAAAAATCGCTTTTGACAATGTGCGGCGGATTTGGGAGGAAGTGTAGGCAGGCGGCCGTGAACTTCATTAGAAACATGCGTTTATAGGGGCGGGGTATACTAAAGTATACCTCGTAAAATCCAATAGAATTCCCTCAAACTGCCCGTTTTGCCGCTCCAACGCATATAAAAGGGACGGCCATCCGTCGGTATTACGACTTGACGGTGCCGCCCCCCTTTTACGTAATACAATTTACAGGTGAAAAATAAATCGGGTATCGCCGAGGTTATTACGGAATCAGGTCAAGCGCCTGCTGCGGCACAAAAGCTTCAGTTCCGTTGTACACGACCACGCCTTCCAGTTGCGTTTTCTTGCCGTTTAGGATGGCGATACTTTGGTACAGCGGCAATTCCAGCTTATCGCTGCCTTTGGTGACGACGATCTTGCCGTTTTTGTCATCGAGCTTGTAGGTCGCACCCTTGGCCGTGAAGGCTGGCTTGGCTTTTACAAACAATTTGTCCGTCGCTGCGTCCAAATCAAGCCCCATCACGCGTGCCATGTACTTGGCCACATCGGTGTTGTCGATCACACCCGTCGGACGGTCGCCGTTTGGCGCATAGGTGTACAATACCACATCGCCGCCCGTATGTCCGCCGGTCGTCCAGCCAATCCCCGACCGTTTGCTGATCATCGGACCCACCGTATAATTCAGGCTGCCCGCTTCGGCCTCTTTAATGGCTTTAATCTCGTCCGCCGTCAGGTCGGTAATGCCGAAATACTGGGCCATCACTTCTTTGATGTTGGTCCGCTTCGCGTTCAGCCTGGCTTCCAGCCCTTCGCCGGTCAGCTTGGCTTTTTTGAGCGGGCCGATAAACGTGGACAACGGCTCCTTGTCATAACTTCCGGTCGTCGACGCGTTGCCGATCGTCAATCCGCCGTTGCCGTGGTCGGTTACGGCCACAAGTGCGGTCTGCCCGTCTCTTTTGGCGAAATCGAGCGCAACCTTGACCGCCTCGTCAAAAGCCAGCACATCGCTAATGACCCCGATCGGATCGTTGGCGTGGGCGGCCCAGTCGACTTTGCTGCCTTCAACCATGAGGAAGAAACCGTCCTCGTCTTTGGACAACAATTCAATCGCTTTGGCAGTCATTTCCGCCAGGCTCGGCTCCTTGGACGGATCACGGTCCATGTCGTAGGCCATTCCGGCCGGTGCAAACGCTCCCCATATCTTGTTCGATTTCGACGACTTCAGTGCCGCCGAAGTCGTCACATAATCGTAACCGAGCGCTTTGATGGATGCGACCAAGTTGGCCCCGTCATTGCGGCCTTTAGCGTCCAAATATTTGGCGCCCCCGCCCAAAACGACGTCCATCCCGTTGTATACTTGCTGCATGCTAAGCGCGTCATAATTTTTGCGATCCGGATAATGGGCGGAAAAGTCCGCCGGAGTGGCGTGCATAATTTCGGAAGTAGCGATAATCCCCGTGGCTTTCCCCGACAGCTTGGCCGCCTCAAGCACCGAAGCGACCGGCTTCTTTTCGTCACCTGCCTGGATTTTGGCTTGCCCCGGCATTGTCGCTTTGTCCGGCAGCACTCCAACATAGCCCGTATGCGACTTATGCCCGGTGGCAAAAGCGGTCCCCGCCGGAGCCGAATCCGCGATCGCCGCGTCGGCCGAATGGGTGCGAACGAGACCGCTTGCCATTTGATCCAACGTCAGGCTGCCGCCTTTATACCATCTGGACAACGCCGTAGCGTCGTTCGCCATTCCGTCCGGAATGAGAATAATTACATTTTTGATAGCCGCCTCCGTCTCCTCCGCGGCCACGGTACCGCTTCCACCCGCCGATGCCGTGAAAATGACTGCCGAGGCAATCAGCAAGCTTGCCACCCTTTTCAAACCTTGTCCAAGCATGAACCATCCTCCATCTCATAAAATTCGCATGATTTTACATTTTCTAGTTTAATGGTTGTGCATTAACAACATGTAAATTGATTTCCTTATTTATGTAAAATTTCAACTACCCACCCGCTCGGACTGGTCGTGGGAATGTTAATAAAATGGTCAATGTTTTTAATACGATTGTATTATTTTTCCATTCCCCTTTGACGATAAATATGGTGTCAGTACCACAATCATTAGGCGGAATGGAGGTGAAATCGATGAATATACTTACGCCGGGAGTGATCAGCGGATTGATAGGAGCTTCCAATTATGTGCATGCGTCCAATACACCTATGGCGGTTTACAATAAGGAAGCGGCGAAAATTAATCCCGATACGGAAAAAATGGGAAGAGCTTTAGGCGTTGCCGGCAACGCTCTCAACTCTGCCAGAAGTGAAAGCGATAATGCGGCGGAGGAATTGGAAAAGGCACAGGAACAAGCAAAAAAGCAAGAAAAAGCCGAACAGGAAGCAAAACTGCAAAAGGATATGGAAGCGAAAATAAAGGCGCAGCAAGAGTATGCAAACCAACCTGCCGATACGGTAGAGATTAGCAAAGAAGGGCAGTTAGCACTCCATGGCAACGATCCGGCCAGCGTGCAACAAAAACCGGCTGCTGTTGAGACCAAGAGCCAACCCGCAGTTGAGCCCAAAATATACACATCCGACGGTACGGCCTCCACAGTATCCGCAGACATAAATATATCGCCGGCCATTTCGGTCAGGGTATAAGCTAGGAGAAAAAAAGGGCTGCGTCCCCGCTTGACCAACGGGGCAGTAGCCCAAATCATTTATCCGTTAAAAAGTCTTCGTCCGGCTGCGTTAACGCCGAATCCCGATCGTGACGATTTCGCAAGGTCCGGTCATTAGGGACAGACAGCCGACGGCGTCTTTACCCAGCGGGGTTCCCTCCTCCTCCAGAATCGTCGTTTTATAAAAATGCTCGTGGTCAAATTCCGCGCAGAACGTCAGCTCTCCCGGCAGCCGGCTCATATTGTACCAACGGAGCAGCAGATCGCCGGTTTCCGCGTTCATTTTCAGCGAAGAAAAAGCCAACTCCTTGCTTTCCCAACGGAACGGGGCAAAATTCGGGGCAAAGGTTCCTTCATGCACCCCGGTTTGGCACACGGTCCAAGGCACCTGGAACTGGTATGCCTCCGCAAACGTCCCGGAAGTGATGACTTCTCCACTGTGCGGAATCAGCTCCATCCGAGCCGTATGCGTGCCAAGGCACTGGGCTTCCGGCGTCGGGAACAAGCCCCAGTCGCCAAGTTCGCCCACGCAGCGCAGCAAAGTAACAGCGATTGTGTTACGGCCGTCACGCAGTATTTCGTATTCGTTCAGGCCGAGGTTAGCGACCGTCAATCCGCCCTCTTCCCCGCTCACGTCCACAAACGCTTGCTGATGCTGCGTGTTGCTCGGGTTCTCCCACTCCGGCGCCGGAACGTTGCTGCGCTCCGCGATTTCGAACATCGAATCGGCGCGGTGGACGGAAGCCTCCAGATCGGTCGGGAACAGCGCCCGAATGCGGTGGTCTTTCGCCGTATTGTCGATCGTCGTTTCGAGCTGCACGCCTCTGCCGCCGGCTTCAAGCGAAATGACCGTGCGCAGCTTCAGCGTCGTCAGCTTGCTGCTGCGCTGCGCCTTGCGCTGCGGATAATACACCAGCTCGCGCATCTCCTCGTCCAGCTTCTCATCGGCGGATGCCGGGATTTCCCATTCATGGCATACTTCCACCGCAGCGCGGTACGGCGTATCTTCCAGCACGCGAATTTGCGCCGCAAGTCCTTTGGTGGTCAGTGCTTTTTCGCCTTCCGGCTGCTTGTACATATATTCGTTGCCGATATCGCCGGTATCCTCATAGATGCCGAGATCGCGGTAGATTTTGCCGGTCGCTTTATCGGTCAGCGCAAACGATCCGTCGCCGGCGATCTCCACTTTCAGCCCGGCGTTTTCCATGGCCAAGCCGCCGGTGAACAGCGAGGCCGGTGCTGCCGCGGCGGCCGTTTGGCGGCGCACCCAGGCATAGGCGCGATGCCCCAGCGCCGGCACCTGCTTGGCCTGGAACGTCAGCTTCACCCGGCGGCACATGTACGGCTGCCGGAACTTGTCGTCCGGCAGATCGTAGCCAAACAGCAGGCCGAGGTCATCCACCGTGCAAGGCACAGCGTTCCCCGCCTCGTCCACCAGCTCACGGCCGGATAGGTTCACCGCCTTCATACGGCGGGCGGTTTCTTCAAGGCCGAGCCCCTCGCGCAAGTACAGGCGGGCGGCGTCCAGCTCCACGGTCACCGTGCCGGTGCGGTTCCAGCCGGTCGTGTTCATAACGACCAGCGGCAGCGGATCTTCGCCGTACCCGGCGAAGACCGAGGTGTTCACCGCCTCGGCGATGACTCGCTTGCTGTCGTCGATAATCGCCTCGGCGACGTGGCGGCTCTTGGCGAAGCGGGTGACCATCTCGCGGTGCACCTCGTCCACGCTGCAGCCGCAGATGCTGTCGTGCGGATGGTTTTGCATCAGCGTTTTCCAGGCATAGGTGAACAGATGGTGCGGATAGGCTTGCCCGAGCATATTCGCCACCGAAGCAAGTGGTTCAGCGACTTTTTCCAGCAGGGCCTGGCCTTCCTGGTTCATCTGCTTCAAATACACGCGCGCGGAAGCGGTATTGACCAGCGTGCCCCAGCCATCGGTGCGCTGGCTGCGCAGCTCGCCTTTGACGGTGGACAGTTCGCGGCCGCTCAGCGCCCCCTCCAGCGCCTTCAGGTAGTCCGGCAGGTTCGAATGCACAAACTTCGTGTCCGGGTACATCTGCTCTGCCGTGCGGATCGCTTCCGGCAGGTCGAGCTGCAGCGGCTGGTGGTCGCAGCCGTTCATGAACAGCAGCTCGCCTGTGGCCGCGTATTTTTCCGCGTCCGCCAGCTTGCGGTCCCAGAACGCCTTCGCCTCCGCTTCGTGTACCGGCACCTCGTTGCCGTTGGAGTACCAGTTGGCGAACAAAATGCCCAGCACCTTCGAGCCGTCCGGCCCTTCCCAGATCAACTCCGAGAAGGAGGATTCATACCCGCTGTCGGAGACGGTGTTATTGAAGCCGGTCGGCTTCACACCGCGGCCGAAAAAGGCGTTGTCGATGCCGGATTGCCGCATCAGCTGCGGCGTTTGGCCGACGAGCCCAAACGTGTCGGGGAAATAACCGATTTTCGCCGGCGCGCCGTATTGTTTTGCGTCTTGATGGCCGATCTGCATGTTGCGGATATTCGCTTCCCCGCTCGTCAAAAAAGCGTCCTGCAAAATGTACCATGGCCCGATCAGGATACGCCCTCTGCGGATATACTTCTCCAGCCGCTCCTTGTTTTCGGGGCGGACCTGCAGGTAATCCTCCAGAATAATCGTTTGCCCGTCGAGGTAAAAGCTTTTGAACGCCGTATCGCCGTCCAATTTGTCCAGCAGCGCGTCCACCAGCTGAACGAGGCGAACGTGGTGCTTCTCGTAAGGCAGATACCATTCCCGGTCCCAGTGCGTATGGGAAATGATATGCGCCGTTCTTTTCTTCTTCATTCCGTGACCCCCTCATTAAAATAGCGGAACATTATGGTCTTATTTTCGAATTTGAGCTTGATTTATCACCATTAGCGGAATTTTTTGTTCTTATTTTCCAACGAACGGCTTAAAATAGACGGCCATTTCCCTGCGATTCGAAAAAATAGCGACATAAAATTCCTCTATTGCACTCTAGTGGGTGATGTTTCCGTAATTGCGACATTATTTTCCCTTATTTGTTCAACAGACTAATATTTGCAATTATTCGCCAGTTCGGTACGTTCAAGCTTCCGTTTCCAAAGGATACTCTTCCATGTATTTCAGCAACTCGTCCACGGTCGTGAACGCCAGGCCGGTTACCGTGTCGGCGCAGCCATAGTAGATGGCGATCCGGCCGGTTTCGGCGTCGGTCAAAGCCGCGCACGGGAACGTGACGTTCGGCACGTCGCCCACGCATTCGTACAGCGTTTCCGGGCCGAGGATGTAGTTGCGCGAGCGCGCTTTAACGATCCAGGGCTTGTCGGTGTCCAGCAGGGCGCAGCCCATGCGGTAAACGAATCCATTGCACGTATTGATAACGCCATGGTAAATGAGCAGCCAGCCTTTGTCGGTTTCGATCGGAACCGGCCCGGGGCCGATTTTTTTGGATTGCCATGCGGAGGCGTCGCCGTTAATTGTACCCATCACATAACGGTGTTTGCCCCAGAACGTCAGGTCCGGGCTTTCGCTGTAAAAAATATCGCCGAACGGCGTGTGACCGGTATCGCTCGGACGGCTGAGCATCGCGTAGCGTTCGCCGATCTTGCGCGGAAACAGCACGCCGTTGCGGTTATATGGCAAAAAGGCGTTTTCCAGCTGATGGAACGTTTTAAAGTCAGTCGTATAGGCGATGCCGATCGTTGGGCCGTGGTAGCCGTTGCACCAGGTGATGTAATAGCGGTCGCCGATTTTGCAAACGCGTGGATCGTAGCGGTATTCCCGCTTGGTCACTTCCTCGTCCCCTTCGAACTGAATCGGGTCGTGGTTGATTTTCCAGTTGATCCCGTCGTCGCTGAATCCGGCAAAAATGTCCATGCTGACCGAACGGGAATCGCAGCGGAACACGCCGGCAAATCCGCCTTCAAAAGGCACAACCGCCGAGTTGAACACGCTGTTGGAGTTCGGGATCGCGTGGCGTTCGATAATCGGGTTTTGCGAGTAACGCCAGACCGGGGCGTTCAGGCCTGCCGGTTTGTCTTGCCAAGGGATGTTTTTCAGGGCTTCGCCAATAATTTTGCTCATCGTCATGTCTCCTTCTTGTATAAAAGGTTTATTTATCGGATATGATGCCAGGTCCAGTCTTATCGAGTCCAATCGAGTCCTATCCGCCGGCTAATTTACACCCATGCGTCTCATTCTAACGGACACCAGCGCCGTTATTTCGGTAAAATCCAGAGCTTTTAGAATGTAACGGACACAGTTGACCTTATTTAGCATTTCGGTGCGTGTTTTCGGTCATTTTGGCGCAAATAAGTGCACATGAGTCCGTTAGAAGTTGAAACGCCGGGTTTTCGGGCCAATAAGGGCGCTGGAGTCCGTTAGCCGTATGTGGCCTGACCGATACGACTTTCCAACACGTTCCCCCGACACGCCCTACAAATGTGCCCTACTGACACGCCTACTGACATGCCCCACTGGCATGCCCATCGGACACGCCCCTACAAAATGCCTTCCTGCATCGCCCGGTACACGAGCTGCGAGAACAGGCTGTTCGACCAGGCGAACCATTTGCGCGTGAACGTGTTCGGATCATCGGCGTGGAAGCCTTCATGCATGTAGCCCGTGCCGGCGTCGGTCGCTTCCAGCATCGCGATCATCTCCAGTTTTTCTTCCTTCGATTGCGCCGTCAGGCCCTGCATCGACAAGGCCATATGCCAGATGTAATCCTTCGGCGTATGCGGGCTGCCGATGCCTTTTGCCGCTTTGCCTTCGAAGTAGAACGGGTTTTCCTTGCTCAGGGCAAAACGCCGCGTATTTTGATAAACCGGATCGTCCGCGCAGGCATAACCGAGATACGGAATGGACATCAGGCCCGGTGTGCCGGCGTCGTCCATCAGGCAGTAATTGCCGAAGCCGTCGGTTTCATAAGCGTAAATCGGGCCGAATTCCGGGTGCCGGTAGATGCCGTACAGCTTGATCCCATGATCGACCTCAAATTCCAGCTCCTTGAGCTCAGCCAGGAAATCCAAGTCGCGGAACACCCATTCGGCGAATTCCTGCATCTGGCGCAGCGTAACGACGGCGAACATGTTGCCCGGAATGTTGTAATGGAAATCGCAGGCGTCATCGCTCGAGCGGAAGCCCGACCAGATCATCCCGGTGTAATTGACCGGCATGCCCAGACCGCCGTTCCGCAAGGAATCGGTCGGAATGCCGTTGTTGCGGGTGAACCGGTACGGCGACTGCTCAAAATGGCGCTGCTCGGTTTTGAATAGCTCGTAAATTTTCCGCATCGCCGCTTTGAAGCCGGCATCGAAAATGTCGGTCAGTTCGGTTTCTTTCCAGTACGCATAAGCCAGCCGGACAACGAAACAGAGGGAGTCGATTTCGAATTTCCGCTCCCACACCCAAGGCGACATCTCCGTTCCGTCCGCCGTGTTCCAGTGCCAATCGTTCGCCGTTTCATTAAAAGCGTTGGCATACGGGTCAATCTGGACGTATTGGATATGACGCTTGATCAATCCGCCGATGATGCGCTGCAGCTCGGGATCGTGTTTGGCCAGCGGCACGTAGTGGATGACCTGTTCCACCGAATCGCGCAGCCAGGAGGCCGGGATGTCTCCGGTGATGACAAAGGTCGTGCCGTCATCCATCAGCTTGGTCGTCGTTTCCAGGGTGTTCGGGAAACAATTTTTGAACAGCTGCAAAAGCTTCGGACGATGCGCAAGCTTCACCTCAGCTTCGGCCAGCACATTCTGAACGGCCTGCGGCAGCTCCAGCTTCGGCATCGGGATTTTCGGGAGTCTAAATTGTTCCATGAGCAGTCTCGCTCCTTTATCGGTCTGATTTATTCATCCGTTGATTTTAATCGTTTTGATCTCGTACGGGGCAAAATCGAGCCGGATCGAGTCCGCTTCGGCTGCCAGCGGCTCAAGCTCCTGTTCGAGCGCATTCGATACGTATACCCTGCTGTACGGCTGCTTCCAGCTCAGCTCCACGCGCTCGCGGCCGCCGGCGGATTCATAGAACCGCAGGATAACGCCGCTTCCGTCCTCGGCCGGTTTCACCGTATCGAGCACGACATGCTCGCCGGTAAAGCCGATCAGCGATTGCGCGGGCGGCAGCGTTCCCTGGTGCGCCTCTTGGGCAAAGACCGCCGGAATATGGTTCAGTTCAGCCGCGGCGCGCACCGTATGGGCCGCCTGCCAATCCCCAAGATGCGGGTACAGTGAATACGTGAATTCGTGCTCGCCCAGATCCGCCGTAACGTCCGGCCATTTCGGCGCGCGCAGCAGGGATAGGCGGATGGTGCTGCCCTGAACGTCATAGCCGTATTTGCAGTCGTTCAACAGGCTTACGCCATAGCCCCGTTCCGAGACGTCCACAAAACGGTGGCCGCACACTTCGTATTGCGCTTGCTCCCAGCTCGTATTGCGGTGCGTGACGCGCTCAAGGGCGCCGAACGGAATTTCGTAGGCCGCTTTGTCCGTAACGACATCGATCGGGAACCCAACCTTCAGCAGCTTGTGAGCTTCGTTCCAGTTCACCTTCGTCCGGAAATCGATCCGCCGGTCATGATGATACAGGATTAGGTCCTGCGTGATTTCCGACTGCCCGATGCGCCAGCGGAATTGCAGCACATCTTTGACCTTGCCGCGGGCCACGAGCCGGCTTTCCAGCAATTTCGCTTGCCCGGCCGGCTGCTGTTCGTAGCGGCTGTCGATGTCCCAGGCGTCCCACAGCGTCGGGCGGTCATGGAAGAAGTGGAAGCAGTTCGCCGCTTCGCCCGGTTTCACGATTTCACGGTTCGCCGCTTTGTCCCAAAGACTTACGATTTCGCCGCGCTCATTAAACGTTAAGCGGTAGTGGTCCGTTTCCCAACGATCAGTGAACATCCGTTCCTTGGCGGCCAGGCTCTTCTCCTGCAGGACCTGGCCGACGGCAGCGAGGATATCCGCCTTATCCGCCCCTCCGTCTGCCGCTCCTCCAACTGGCGCAGCTGTCAACGAATCCGCTTCACTTCTCAGCCAAATCGTCTTGTATCCGAACGCCGGAACCTCCGGCACGCGCACCCAAGCCGCCTCGGCATTTCCGCCCGTTCCCGGCAGCAAGTCGAGCGCAAGCCGCGCGCCGTTTTCGTCATAGGCGGCAACGGAGCGGCCAAAGCCGTTCCCGGGAACCTCGATCACCGCGTCGCGGGACCAGCCGAGGCTGTTAAACACGATGTAGGGCTTGCCTTCGCCCGCCGTGGCGATCTGCCCGGCCAGCGCCGTCAGGCCTTGCCGCAGACCGGAGTTCCCTTTTGCGAAAATTTCCGTATATTCTTTTTCCGACGTTTCGTACGCTTCCGTAATCGCCGAACCCGGGATGATGTCATGAAACTGATTCAGCAAAATCAGCTTCCAGCCGTCATGCAGCGTGTTTTGCACCTCGCGCTGACGTTCCGCCGTCAGCAACGAAGCCGACGAAGCCGACGAAGCCGCCAGCGTATTCCACACTTCCGCCTCGCGGTACAAAATTTCCGCTTTCCGGTTGTTCCGCTTGTTGCGGCCATGGGTCGTGTACGTTCCGCGGTGCAGCTCCAGGTACAAGTCTCCGTGCCACGACGGCAGCTGCGGCTCCGCCGCTTCAATCCCGGCAAAAAACGCCGCCGCCGTGCTGTATTCGCTAGCCGGCTGGCCGGTCATCAGTTCGGAGCGATCGATATACTCCAGCATTTCGCGGGTTACGCCGCCGCCGCCGTCGCCGTGCCCGTACAGCAGCATCTGCTCGGGATGCGCGGCTTTCTCCCGGTAAGACTGCCAGTGATCGTGCACGTCTTTCGGCAGTGTATTTTCGTTGACACCGTGGTTCAAATAAGACAACATCGGCGTGCCGTCGATGCCGACCCAATGGAACAGATCGTACGGGAACACATTGGTGTCGTTCCAGCCTAGCTTCGTCGTCATAAAATAGCGGATGCCGCCATGCCGCAAAATCTGCGGCAAGGAAGCGCAGTAGCCAAACGTGTCCGGCAGCCATTCGATGTCCGAGGTTTGGCCGAACTCCTCCAGGTAGAAGCGCTGACCGTACAGCATTTGCCGCATTAGCGACTCGCCGCTCGGCAGATTGAGGTCAGGCTCGACCCACATGCCGCCGACCAGTTCCCATCGCCCTTCCTTAATTCTCGCCTTAACCCGCTCGTACAGCTCGGGGTCGTTGTCCTTCAAATAAGCGAACAGCTGCGGCTGGCTTTGCGCGTACCGGTACTGCGGGTATTCGCGCATCAGAGCGTCAACCGTCGCGAACGTGCGGCTCGCTTTCCGCACCGTTTCACGCGCCGGCCACAGCCAGGCGATATCGATGTGCGACTGGCCGATCATATGGATCAGGCCTTCGGCGTTGCCGCCGATCGCCTTAACCCGCTCCGCCAGCCGCCGCTCGATTTCGGCGATCCCGCCGCCATCTTGAACCGCATCAGGATCAAGCGCCACGAACTCGTCCATCGCAGCGTGCAGCGCCTCGATCAGCCGCGTGCGCCGCATATCTTGCTCCGGCAGCAGCACGGCGGAATCGCGGATCACGGTCGCCGTATACATCAGGCTTTGCACCGGACGGTTGACCAGCACCAGCTTGCTCTGGATCGAAGAAATCGGCGGCTGAATGACCGCCTGCCGGTTCAGCGGATCGATTGGCTCCGGAATCGGATCAAACAGTTCGATTTCAAGCTGAAGCGGACGATTCCCCTGCTCCCGGGGCAAAGTCACAAAAGTGTGGTTCCGGTCGAGGCCTTGATATGACTTTCCGTCGATTCTCAGCAGCCCTTCGCCCCCGGAGGCAAATACAAGGCCGGCATGGCCGCCCTGCCAGCGGTCCGGGATCGTTAACTCGCTCCTAAAAAAATACGTCGTTCCCTGTGTGCTCGGAAACCGCTCCAGCCCTTGACCCTCCGGGTAGCCGGTCTTCTCGGTGTACTTTCCGGGAACCAAATATGCCGACTTCGTGATCTTCCAATTGCGCAGCTCGATTTGCTCCAGCCACGCTGTGTCCGACAGTTCCCGAATAAAACGTCTGATCCGTTCCATTTTTCATTAACCCTCCCGCACAAAAAACTTGGCGCTCAGCGTATCGTTTACGTTTTTACCTACATGAACATGAAATTCCCCTGGTTCGACGACCGGTTTGTAATCGGGGCCGATATATTGCAGTTCCTCCGCGCCGAGCGTAAACTCGACCCTCCGGGTTTCCCCCGGGGCAAGCCACACCTTGCGGAATCCTTTCAGCTCCTTCGCCGGTCTGGTCACAGTGCTGGCCACATCGGTGATGTACATCTGCACGACTTCCGCTCCGGCGCGCTCACCGGTATTCGTGACATCCACCGTCACTTTGACCGTTTCACCCGGCAAAATCGCCTCCGGCTGAACGGTCAATCCGGCATAGCTGAATTCCGTGTAGCTTAGCCCGTACCCGAACGGGTACCGCGGCTGCGAATCATCCTCGAGGTATCTTTTGCCCCGGGAACGTTTGCCGTTGTAATACACCGGAAGCTGCCCGACATGCTTCGGAATCGAGATCGTCAGGCGTCCGGACGGATTCACATCGCCGAACAAAATGTCAGCCACGGCGTGTCCGCCCTCCTGCCCCGGATACCACGCCTCCAAAATGGCGTCGGCATGCTCGTCGACCCACGGCTCGGCGATCGGCCGCCCGTTAATGTAAACCACTACCAGCGGTTTACCCAATTTGTGGATTTCTTGAATCAGCTCGCGCTGCACCCCGGACAATGCCAGCGACATGCGGTCGATACCTTCCCCGCAATCCATGTCGCTCCAGGAGTTCCCGGTGACCTTTGAAGCCCCGGTCTTCAAGTCGATGCTGCCTTCGCCAAAATCACGCGCGCTGGAGCCACCGACGACCATGACTATGGTGTCCGCCTGCTCCGCGCAGGACAAGGCGGTTTCGAAGCCTTCCCGGGAGTCGCCTTTAATCCGGCAGCCCGGGGCGTACACCACCCGCTCCGGCGCAGCCGCCAGCTTGCTGCGGATGCCGCCGAGCACGGTGGTCACCTTGGATCGCGGCTGCGGCGAGGTGTAGTCGCCAAGCTGGTTGTAGCCCACATCGGCGTTGGGGCCGATCACGGCGATTTTCCCGGCGTCCGGGGACAGCGGCAGCACGCCGCTGTTCTTCAACAGCACGATGCCTTCGCCCGCCAGCTTCCGCGCCAGCTCCACATGCTCCGCGCTGCCGATCACCCGCTCCGCCCGGTCCGGGTCGCCGTAAGGGTTCTCGAACAGGCCCAGCCGGAACTTCAGCGTCAGCACGCGGCGGACCGCCCCATCGAGCACCGCTTCCTCCAGTTCGCCGGAACGCGCCGCTTCCAACAGATGTTTGCCGAACATTTCGCCGGACATTTCCATATCGATGCCCGCGCAAATTGCCTGGACAGCGGCGTCGCGCCCGTCCGCGGCCACATCGTGACCGGAAGCCAGCATGTCGATCGCGCCGCAGTCGGTGATGACCATGCCGTCAAAACCCCACTCACCGCGCAGCACGCCGTCCAACAGTTCCTTATTGGTCGTGCAAGGCACGCCGTCAATTTCGTTGTAGGCCGGCATGACAGACGCCGCCCCCGCTTCGACTGCCTTGCGGAACGGCAGCATATCCACCTCCAGCAGCTCGCGCCGCCCCATATGCACCGGCCCCGCGTTGCGGCCGCCCTCGGAGCTGCCGTAACCGACGAAATGCTTGAGCGTCGCGGCCACACTGTCCACGCCGTCCAGGCTTTCGCCCTGCAGCCCTTCGACCGAGGCCACGGCCATCTCGCCGATCAAATAAGCGTCTTCGCCAAAACATTCCTCGGTCCGGCCCCAGCGCGGATCGCGCACAACGTCCAGGACCGGCGAATACGTGACCGCGCCACCTTGGCTGCGCGTCTCACGGGCCACCGCCCGGCACATCTCGCGGTACAAGTCCACGTTCCAGGTGCTGCCGAGCGACAGCGGCACCGGGAACACGGTCGCGCCGATCGCCATATGGCCGTGCGAGCATTCCTCCCCGATCAGGATCGGGATGCCCAGCCGCGAGTTCTCGATCGCGTAACGCTGGATCGCGTTCACGGCCTCCGCGCCTTCGCGCGGCGACAGGCCGGTTTCAAGCGTGACGCCCGTCCACGGGTCGGCCCGCAGCACGCCGTACAGCGAGCCGATGCCGCCGTTTTTCACCTGCTCCTTAAACGTCTCCGTGAGCCGGATCTCGCCGTTCACATGCTCGTAGGTCTGCCAGCCGAACGGCTGAACCAATTGCCCGACCTTCTCTTCCACGGTCATCAGCCCAAGCAGATGTTCGACCCGTTCCGGGATCGGCTTCGTGCTGTCTTTGTAAAGCAACCGCTCCACCTCGCTTAATTTTAAATGCGTGTTAAGAACAAAAAATGTCGCTATATCGGCAATATCAGTCCATTTGCGTGCCTCTCCTATTCTTTAACGGCCCCTACTGTAAGCCCCTGCACGAAATAACGTTGGAAAAACGGATAGGCGAAAATAATCGGCAGCGTCGCCAGCACGACCATCGCCATGCGCGCCGTGTCCTGCGGAATCGACGACAGCGCCTGCAGGCTCAGCGAGCTGTTTTGCGAGTTTTGCTGGATGAACTGGATGCTCGATTCGATCCGCATCAGCATGGATTGCAGCGGCACGAGATTCGGATTGTCGATGTACAGCAGGGCGTTAAACCAGTCATTCCAGTAGCCCAAGGTGCTGAACAGGCCGATCGTGGCCAGGCCCGGCAGCGACAGCGGCAATACGATACGCAGGAAAATATAGAAATCGCCCGCTCCGTCGATCCGCGCCGATTCGATAACCGCTTCAGGCACGCTGGTGCTGTAAAACGTACGAAGAATCATGATGTAGAAGGCGTTCATCGCCAGCGGCAAAATCAACGCCCACAGCGTATCCTTCAGACCCATGAGCTGGGACACGACCATATAAGTCGGAATCATCCCGCCGTTAAACAGCATGGTCACGATCGCGAACACGGAGAAAAACCGCCGGTAGCGGAAGCTTTTCCGCGATATCGCATAAGCGTACAGCGCGATCAGCACCAAGCTGAGGATCGTGCCCGCCACGGTAACCAAAATCGTCACCCCGTAGGAGCGAAGCAGCGAGTCCCCGCTTTCGAACACGAAACGGTAAGCCCCCAGGCTCCATTTGGCCGGAAACAACCGGTACCCATCCGTGGCCAGCGTTTTTTCATCGGTTAAAGAAATGATGACGACGAACAAAAAGGGGAACACGCACATAAAAGAGAATATGCCTGCGATCAGGTGCAAAACGGTGTTCCATCCGCGTGAGACATTATGAAAATCCTTATGTTTTCTGACAACCTCCGCCATAGTCTGACACTCCTTTCATCTTGAATTAGAATAGGGCACTGTCTTTGTCGATTTTGCGCACAATGAAGTTTGACACGATGACGAGCACAAAACCGACGACCGATTGATAAAGTCCCGCCGCCGTACTCATGCCGATTTCCCCGGTCGTTTTCAAACCGCGGTATACGTAAGTGTCGATGACGTTGGTCACGGCGTAGAGCGTACCGGAATCCCTCGGCACCTGATAGAACAAACCGAAGTCCGCGTAGAAGATCTTGCCCACCGCCAGCAGCGTCATAATAATGATGATCGGGGAGAGCAGCGGAATCGTGATGTTGCGGACCTGCTGCCATTTGCTCGCGCCGTCGATCATGGCCGCCTCATACAGCGATTTGTCGATGCCCATGATGGAAGCCAGGTACACGACGCTGTTGTAGCCGACCATTTTCCACAGATTGACGAACACCAATATATACGGCCAATACTTTGCTTCCGAATACCAATTGATCGGTTCCGCGCCAAACCAGCCGAGGATTTGATTGAGCATCCCCCGGTCCATGCTCAGGAAGCTGAACGCAAAGTAGCCGACGATAACCCAGGACAGAAAATACGGCAGAAACATCCCGGTTTGATACACTTTGGCCATCACTTTACCGGCCAGTTCGGAGAGGATGATCGCCATCGCCACGGAAAGCACCAATCCGATAAAAATAAAAGCAAGGTTATACAGCAGCGTGTTGCGCGTAATGGTAAAAGCATCGTCCGTCATAAACAGGAACTTGAAGTTGTCCCACCCGACCCATTCGCTTTTAGCAAGGCTGGCCCAGAACCCTTCGCGGCTAAAGCGGTACTGCTTGAAGGCAGCCACGGTGCCGACCAGGGGGAGATATGAGAAAAAGAAAAACCAAATGGCCCCCGGCAACACCATAAATAACATGACTTTGTTTTTGAGCACATTTTTGAAAAATGCGGCCATCTTTGTGTTCCCCTCCTGTCTTCATAATGAAAAAGGATCGGGCGCAACGTTCACCCGCCCGATCCTCAAATGTTCAGTTTCCCTAAATGTTATTTGTTGTTCTCAGCTCTCCAGGCATCAAGCTGTGCTTGGGCTTCGGCCATGACCTTGTCAAGACCCGCCTCTTTAAATTTTTGAATCGCTTTCGGAAGATATTCTTCCGGATCGACGGTCCCGGTCATCAGCGAGGACCAAAATTGCTCTCTCACATTTTGAACCGCGGCCATTTCGGTGGCTACTTTCGTGCTGTCGAAGTTAAAGCTCAGAATCGGCGAGTTGACGCCGGAAGCGTTAAACTGCTTGAACTGCTCCCATTTGTCGTCGGGATCGTTCGGGTTCAAATAGAGCAGCATGTTGTTGCCCAAGGAGTAGGACGGCATGTCGTAGTTTTTCGATTCCGCCAGGTTTTCCATGTGCTTGTCGTCGACTTTCTTGTAATGCACGCCTTCGATCCCGGAGTCGATCATGTTGCGCAGCACCGGATCGGTATTCAGCAGGTTCAGGAATTCCATCGCTTTCTCCGGATATTCGGAGTTGGCGGAAATGGCCATGATCGAGCCTTGAACCGATGTATTCGTAACGATGGCGTCGCTCGCCGGCGTGGATACAACCGGGTATCCAAAACTTGCGGACAACATATTGTCGGCCAGCGGCTGAGTTTGTTGCCGGAATAACAGCCAGTTGCCGGACTTTTTCAGATCCTCGATGGATCCGGTCGTTGCTGCTTCAGGAGCGACATAACCCGCTTTATAATATTTGTGCATCGTTTTCAGGGCTTCCTGCATTTCCGGAGTTTCCAAAATGTTGACGATTTTATAGTCAGTGGTGTCCAGTTTTACCGCCATCGGCAGGTCTTGGATAATGTAATCATACGGAACGTAAGGAATATACTTTTTATCCATCGCAAACGGCGTTACGCCAGGCTCTTTTTCCTTGATCGTTTTCAAGAGCGGTTCCAGACTATCCAAAGACCGGACACCTTCGATATCCAAATTGTATTTGTCAAGAAGGCTCTTGTTAAAGAACCATGCCTCCAGCTGTGGAAGCTCTTTATTGGCCGGAATACCGTAGTTGTGACCGTCGACCTTGGAGCCTTCCAGGAACGCCGGATTGATTGTGCTTTTCAGGTCTTTTCCGTATTGCTCAAGCAAATCGTCAAGTTCCATAAACGCGCCTTTTCTGGCGTTTTGCACATAATCAAAACTACCGGATCCGGAAGCGGTGAACAAAATGTCCATCGGTTCCCCGGAAGCAACATTTACCTGCATCTTTTGCGAGTAGTCGCCCCAGTCGACCATTTTCATCGTAACCGTGGCATTGATTTTTTCCTTCGTGTACTTGCTGACTTCTTCCATGACTTTGTCCACGTCTTTTTGCGGAGTGCCGATCGTGTACCAAATGAGGTTTACGGTTTTGCCCGAGTCCCCTCCGGCTGCCGGCGAGTTGCCCTCAGCGCTGTTTTTGCCTCCTCCGCAAGCGCTTAACACAAACACCAGAGCCGTTAGCATCGCGAGTGCGAAAGAAAAGCTTCTTTTGCTTCTACTCATGCTGGATCCTCCCTTTTGAATGAATTTCTGTAGTTTATCTAATACAACCTTACCGGATGAAAGCCGTTTCAAAAAGAAGCTAAATTTAATAAATCAGGGTACAAATTAAAGAAAAGATTCGCGGCAAAAAAAATACCCCGGAATAAAGAATGGAATCCCTTACATAAGGAGTTAGTTCCTTTCCTTTACCCCGGGTGCTCCCGTTGTTGTATCGTATGCTAATGAAGGGCTTTGAAATCGGTGGGCGAGATGCCGACATATTTCCGAAACTGCTTGTAAAAATAGCCGATCTCCCAATATCCCACATTGCGGGCGATCTCATGCACCTTCAAGTTGGTGTTCTTCAGCTGCTGCTTTGCTTTTTCGATCCGGTATTTATTGATATATTCCGCAAAAGAACCCCCCGTCTCCTTATGAAACAGCTGGCCTAAATAAACAGGGTGGATATGATACTGCGCTCCCAGCGTTTTCAAGGAAAGCTCGTCGGCATAATGGCCGTGGATGTACTCCAGCACCTGGCTCACCACCGGATTTTTGGCATCCTGCAGCAGCGAACCGACCGTTTCCTCCGCCACGCCCTGAAGATGCCGCACCAGCTCGGAGAACGCGGCGCTGCCCTGCACCCGGTCCAGCCCTTTTCGGAAGATGTCCGTCTCGTCGGTGTGCTTGATTTCTTTTAGCTCCATTTTAAATCTCACAACCAGTTCAAGTGCAACGTTGTGCAGGTCCTCCGGACGGATGCCCGGCGTTTGCTGCAGCTCCGCAAAGTCGGCTTGGATCCGCTGCTTTAATCCTTCCCCGTCCCGGGCCAAAATAAGCTTGGCATACTCGTCCCAAGGGAGGGATATTGCGCCGCCTTCGCCCCCCTTATCAAGCTCCAGCGACTTATACTCCATGATCAGGCGGTCCGGATAGATCATAAAATACTCCAGCGCCCGTTTAGCTTCCTGATAGCTTGCAGCGCCTTCTTCACACGGCAGCGCACCCTCCTGCCGCAGCTTGCAGGCGCTTCCGACACCGATTTGCACCGGTGTATTCCGGGCGGCAAGCGCTTCCTTAAGCTCCTGCAGCTTGGCGAGAAAATCCTGCTTCCCTTCGGCTTCGGTCTGCAGCATGCCAATCAGCACGATGTCGCCGTCAACGTCGCGGAAAGGCGTAATTTCATTGTTCGCTTTCATAAACTTAACTGTTTCATCAAAGGTTTCATTTTGGGTGCCGCCCGTTCGCAGCACAGCCACGGCCATGAAAGGCCCGTTTAAGGAAAGGCTCAGCAGTTCGGCCCGCTCGGCAAATTCCCTGGCCGCAATCTGCCCGGTCAGCCAGCGGTATAACGTATTGTCTTTGAGAATCTGCACGTCGTAAGCGTCGTACAATTCCTCGGACCGCTGGCTGTCCAATTTTTTCACCGTATTGCGCAGCGTGGATTCCAGTTCCTCCACATTGATCGGCTTCAGCAAATAGTTTTCGATGCCCAGCCGCATGCCTTCTTTCAGATAATCAAACTCATTGAAGCCGCTCAGAATGATGGCCTTGAGATCCTTATACCGCTTTCGCGCCTCGGAAATCAAGCTCAAGCCGTTCATCACCGGCATCGAAATGTCAGTGATCAGCACGTCGGCCGGCGTGGTTTGCAGCACGTCCAGCGCCTGCTGCCCGTTTTCCGCGTGCCCGACAATTTCCAGTCCGAACGACGGCCAATCCAAAATATCGTACAGCCCTTCAATGATAAAAGGCTCGTCATCGACAATAAACACTTTATACATCTTCAGCATCCGTTCCTTCCCGATTTGGATAACGTACTACAATCGTTGTCCCTTCTCCAGGCGGGCTTTCGATTTCGATCCCGTATGCAGGCCCGTACAAAAACCTTAGCCGGCTATGAACGCTGCGCAGGCCGAACATTTCCTCCGGCTCTTCTTTGCTCTCCAGCGCTTCGCGAATTTCGGCCAGCCTGCCTTGATCAATGCCTTTCCCGTTATCTTGAACAACGGCCGTCAGCATATCCCCCTCCTCCTGAACTCTGACCGTCAAGTGGTTATCGTCCCGATCGGTTCTGATGCCGTGGACGATGTAATTTTCAATGATCGGCTGCAGCCAAAGCTTCATCACCGATTTGCCGAAAAGGGCCGGATCGGCTACGATCTTATAATTGAATCTGTCTTTATAGCGGATTCTGAACAACTCCAAGTACAGCCGGCAGGCCTCCAGTTCGTCTTTCAGGGTGTAGATTTTTTTCTGCTGCACCAGGCTTTTGAACAGTACGGACAAACTGTAGATCATCTCGCCGACGTCCCTCGCCCCTTGGGAGATGGCCCGCATGCGGATCACCTCCAGCGTGTTGTATAGGAAATGCGGGTTGATCCTGGCCTGAAGCGCCACCAGCTCGGTCTGCTGCTGCTTGATTTCGGCCTTGTACACCCTTTCGATGTATTGATTCAGCTCATCAAGCATCTCGTTAAAGCTCCGGGAAATCTGCCCCAGCTCGTCCTCCCGCGGATCGGCGATCCGCGCTGTCAAATCCCCGCCGCGCACCTTGCGCGTAAACCGGATGATCCCGTACATCCGTTTGGCGAAATTGCTGATGAACAGCGACGGAATCATAATCGCAAAAAAGATGCAGATGATGCTGACGGTAAGAATCGTATTCCTTAGCCCAACGTACGTGTTGGCGAGTTCCTGTTTCGGCACGGCGCTCAGCACCGTAAATCCGCCCTGGCTTTGCGTCAGCTTGGTGACGATCGTCCCCCCGCCCAACACACCGCTGTCGTAAATCGAGTTCAACTGCTCGTTGTAGGGGTATTTCCGGCCGTAGTATGTGCCGGAGGAATCGAACAGCACGTCCCCGTTGGCGGAGATGACCAGAATAGAGCCTTTCAAGTCTTGTTTGTAATAAGCCATGCTGTTCCAAATCTTGTCCGTATCAAAATAAACCACAAGCTGTCCGATATTCCGCAGCGACTGGTTGTTGTTGACCGGCACACGGACGGAATACATCGGCGTATCCGGCAAACTCGCCGCTTTGCGCACCCAAATGTTGGCCGCCGCCACGTTCGAACTGTCCTGCTGGTACATAACATCCGGGATGTACGAGCGGGCGGCGTTGGTGGAGATGATTTTAAACTGCTTGTCGTTGCCAAAGGCATACAAATGCTGCTGATCCGCGCTGTACAGCATCAGGCTGTAGATATCCGGATTATCCTCCACCTGATTGCGGAAATACAGCACCGTATCCGTCAAGGAACTATTCTCTGTATAAAAACGATCCAGCCGGTACCTCACGTAATCCTGATACGGGTGCTCCAGGAAATAGGACGTATTGGAGGCGAGCTCGCTGTCCCGGTAGATGTCCCGCACCATGGCCTGCACTGAGTCGTATTTGCCGCCGATATAATTGCTTACGCTTTCAATCGCCCGTTTCTGAATGTCCAGCTGTCTCTGCACCGCGGACTCCGACATGAACTTGAACATCAGGTAGGAGAACGTAATGATCGTAACGATCGTAATGACCGAAAAAACCAGGATGATTTTCATGAACAAGTTGTTTTTGAAATAATTGCGGTAAATGCTGCGGATCATCATAACGCCCCTCCTCCCGCATAGGTCAATTATATCACGCCAAACGGAGCATGTGATTTGCATATCCTGGGGGGCCTGGCCTTGGGGAGCCTGACCTGGGAGAGCCTGGCCTTGGCGGCTCTAGGTTGCCATAGCGCTTATTTCGCTGAAACCCGGCTCATTTTGCTTAGATTCAGGCAAATAACGCTTCTCACAACCGTTAAAATTTTGAAAAGGGCTTTTTTCGTAAAATAGTCGCTGCTACAACCGTTAGATTTCCTGCAAGCTCAATTTTAATTCGAACACCTAAGCCTTTGCGGAAAAACTGAAATGTATCAAGGCAATAAGTTGTCTTGTGCAAGAGTTTGAGTTTATGCAACGCCAGTGCTGACGGCGTCCTTTAATGGCTCTGACTTCTACTTTGGAGCGATTGGAGGCTCTTCCTAAACATTGGACGTTTCTCTAACGGACACCAGCGACCTTATCCGTCCATTTCCCGGGTATTTCCCAGCCTAACGGACACAGGCGACCCTATTTCGCTCTAAACCCGTTCATTCAGGCCGATTTGAGGTAAATAAGAGCATCTGTGTCCGTTTACATTTTGCAATCCTCCGTTTTTCCTCAAATAACGGCTCTGGTGTCCTTTAGCCCACAGATTCCTCTTCTCCTCCCCTCTCTACCTGCACAGCACCCTCTACCATGTCCGAAATTTTACAAATTCTAGAAGATTGAAAAAACGCCCGTTCCCAAAGGAACAGGCGCCGCTGCAGGCAGATCGGAGATTAAAATCACATATGCGCTTACCCCCGGATGCGCTTACCCCCGGAACTCCTGCAGCCCTTCATTCAGCGACCGGGTGGCCGCGTAAACTTGTTGGTACAGCTTAAAGAGGCGGGCGTACTTCTCCACATTGGCGACGATCGGCTCGTACGTGGCCGCGTAGCCGATAAACGCGTCGGCGCATTCCTTCAAGCTGGCGAACCAGCCGCTGCCGACGGCGGCCATCATCGCCGCGCCCATCGCCGGGCCCTGCTCGTTCTTCAGCGCGACGACCGGCTTGCCGAAAATATCGGCCTGCATTTGCAGCCAGACCGGATTTTTCGCACCGCCGCCGATGGAGATAACGCGCTCAACCGCGATACCGGCTTGGCGGAACAGGTCAAACGACTCCTGCAGCGAGAACGTGATGCCCTCCATGACCGCGCGGGCCAAATGCTCGCGGCGGTGTGTGCCGGACAAGCCGATGAAGCTGGCGCGAATGACGCTGTCCGCATGAGGCGTACGTTCCCCGGCCAGGTAAGGAGTGAACAGCAGCCCCTCTGAGCCCGGAGCGATGTCCCCCACTGGCTTCAGCAGCTCGTCAAAGCTCAGCTCCGGCGCCAGCGACTCCTTGAACCAGCTCAGGGAGTACCCCGCGCCCAGCGTCACACCCATCGCGTAAAACGCCCCCGGATGGGCATGGTTAAAGAAATGCACCTTGCCGCCGAAGTCTTTGTTTTTGTCCTCTTCGTAAGTCAGGACAACGCCGGAGGTCCCCACGCTGCACAACGCGTCGCCCTTACGGACGATCCCCGCGCCAACCGCGCCGCAGGCGTTGTCCGCGCCGCCGCCGAACACCTTCGTCGCCGGGGACAGACCGGTCTGCGCCGCAAACTCCGGCAGCAGCGTCCCCGTCTCCTCGGTGCTGCCGACAAGCGGCGGGCAAAAGCCTTCCGGAAGGCCAAACGCGGCGGCGATTTCATCGCTCCATTTGCCTTCCGGCACGTTCAGCAGCAGCGTTCCGGCAGCGTCGGAGATTTCCATCTGCACTTTGCCGGTCATCCGATACCGCAAATAATCCTTCGGCAGCACGAAACGAGCTGCTTTGGCGAACAATGCCGGCTCATGCTCCTGCACCCACAAAACCTTCGGAAGAGTAAATCCTTCAAGAGCCGCATTGCGCGTAATTTCGAGCAGACGATCGCCCAGCTTCGCCTCGATTTCCCGGCATTGCTTGGTCGTGCGCGTATCGTTCCACAAAATCGCGTTGCGCAGCACGTTATTTTGCTCGTCCAGCAGCACCAGTCCGTGCATTTGGCCCGAGAACGACACGCCCTCGATATCGGCCGCGGAAACGCCGCTCTCCTGCAGCAGCCGCTTTAAACAGTCAACTGTGCCGTTCACCCACTCTTCGGGATTTTGCTCGCTGTACCCGGGACGCTCCTGAATAAGCGGATAAGCCGCGGAGGCTTCCCCTTTGATTTCGCCGTCTTGGCCGACGAGCAGCGTTTTGACCGAACTCGTGCCAAGATCGATGCCGATCACATATTTCATCCGTTCGATTCTCCTTTCATATTTCCCCGGCAGGCAGGGGCGTACGACCACAAAAAGGGACGGCAAGCGTCCCTTTTCATACATATAAGACGGACAAGACGTCCGGCCAACCTGATTACTTCGTGCTGAAAATATATTCGTTCAGGCGGGCTTTGATCAGTTCAAGATGATTGGATTTGTTGACGATTTTGCTGTTTTGCAGCGCGTAAGCTTCCAGCGTTTTGAAGTTGGCTTTGCCGGATACGATATCGGCGCCGATGCCGGTTTTGAAGCTGGCGTAACGTTCATCGATCAGCTTGTCGAAGAATTTGTCCTCGATCAGCTTGCCGGCAACCTTCAAGCCTTTGGCGAAGCTGTCCATGCCGGCGATATGCGCATAGAACAAGTCTTCCGGTTCAAAAGATCCGCGTCTTACTTTGGCGTCGAAGTTCACGCCGCCGGAGCCCAATCCGCCGTTTTGCAAAATTTCGTACATCGCCAGTGTAACGGCGTAGAGATCGGTCGGGAATTCGTCCGTATCCCAGCCGAGCAACGGGTCGCCTTGGTTGGCGTCGACCGAACCGAGCATGTTGTTGATGCGGGCTACGCGCAGCTCGTGCTCGAACGTATGGCCGGCCAGCGTCGCATGGTTCGCTTCCAGGTTCAGTTTGAACTGATCCTGCAGGCCGTATTTTTGCAGGAATGCAATCGTCGTGGCCGCGTCAAAATCGTATTGGTGTTTGGTCGGCTCTTTCGGCTTCGGCTCGATCAGGAACTGGCCTTTAAAGCCGATTTCTTTTGCGTAATCGATGGCCATGTTGAAAAATCTTGCCAGGTTATCGAGCTCCAAGCCCATATCCGTATTCAGCAGAGACTCGTAACCTTCGCGTCCGCCCCAGAACACGTAGTTTTCCGCGCCCAGCTCAAGCGCCGTTTCCAGACCTTTTTTCACTTGCGCCGCGGCGTAAGCAAACACGTCGGCATTGGAAGTCGTGGCCGCGCCGTGAACGAAACGCGGGTTGGAGAACATGTTGGCCGTGTTCCACAGCAGCTTCACACCGCTCGCTTTCATGCCTTCCTTGATTTTTGCCACGATGACGTCAAGGTTTTCGTTCGATTCCTTGAGCGTTTCGCCTTCTGGCGCGATGTCCACGTCATGGAAGCAGAAGTAAGGAGCGCCGAGTTTTTCGAGGAATTCGAAGTTGACTTCCACGCGCACCTTGGCCAGGTCCAGACCGCTCACGGTTTCCCACGGGCGAATCATATTGCCTTGACCAAACGGGTCGCTGCCGTTCATCGTCAGCGTGTGCCAATAAGCCACCGCAAAACGCAGATGGTCCTTCATCGATTTGCCAAGCACGACTTCGTTTTCGTTATAATGTTTGAATGCCAGCGGATTCGTGGATTCTGCGCCTTCATACTGGATTTTGTTGATGTTTTTAAAATAACTCACAATAAAGTCCTCCCAACCGGTTTGGTTTTTAAGTAAGCCTTTACATCCATTGGTTTATAAGCAGCATGCTCGCCGTTTCCAGGCAGCATGCCCTGCACAACTAGATCGTATCATGTTCAACTTAGTTTGTCTAGCCAATAAACTAAGTTGTTGTTTTTTGTTGATTTTCCGGGGGACTGTTGTGTATGATGCGTATAAAGCACGTAAATAAGATACAGGCAATATAATATACGCAATGCAACTTTGGAGGAAAAAATGAAGATAACAGGCGACCAGCAGCTGATCAAAAAAATGAACAAAACGATCGTCCTCGACACGATCCGTCAGCGCCAGCCCTTGTCCCGGGCGGATATTTCCGCCGCGATCGGGCTCAACAAGGCGACGGTGTCGTCCCTGGTGTCCGAGCTGATCGACAGCCGGCTCGTCGCCGAAATCGGCCCGGGCGAATCGAGCGGCGGCCGCAAGCCCACCCTGCTGCTGTTCAACCGCAGCGCCGGATACGCGATCGGCATCGATATTCGCGTAAACGATCTGCTGGCCGTGCTCGTTGATTTGGAGGGCAACGTCCTGCAGGAGAAGACAGCCGCGCTTACCGATTCTTCCCCGGACAGCGTGCTGGAGCAAATCCGCAAAACGATCCGCCAGCTCGCCAAAAAACTGCCCGACTCCGCCTACGGTATCGTCGGGATCGGCATCGGGGTACCCGGGCTCGTCGACGAGAAAAGCCGCGTCGTGTCCGCTCCCAATTTGGGCTGGAACCAGGTCGATTTGCTCGGCCCCCTCGCCGCCGAATTCGGCGCCAACATTCATATCGATAACGAAGCGAACGCCGGCGCGATCGGGGAAAAACTGTACGGAGCCGGCCGGGACGCCCTCAACCTGATCTACCTAAGCATCGGGATCGGCATCGGCTCGGGGATTATCGTGGGCGGGGAGCTTTACCGCGGCACCTCGAATTTTTCCGGCGAGGTCGGCCATATGACCGTTGCCGAGGACGGGCCGCTCTGCCGCTGCGGCAACCGCGGCTGCTGGGAGACCTTGGCCTCGGAAAAAGCGCTGCTCGACCGGGCCAGTAAGCTGTGGGGCCACGCGGTGCCCGACCTGGAGCAGATCGTCCGGCTAGCCCGCGAAGGCGACCCTGAGGCGGTCCGACTCCTGAACGAAACCGGCGCCCAGCTTGGCATCGGATTGGCCAACCTCGTCAACATCCTGAATCCCGAACTGATCGTCATCGGCAACCGGCTCTCGCTGGCCGGCGATCTGCTGCAGGAAGCGATGCTCGAAACGCTGGAAAACCGCAGCCTTTCCTATCATCGCAAAAAATCGCATGTCGCCTTCGCCAATCTCGGCATCCGCTCAACCGCTTTAGGCGCCGCATCCATGCCGATCACCGCTTTTCTGGCCGACCCGCATAGCGAACCGGCGGAAGCCTAGGCGCTGACTTAATACAATCCGGAGGATCAATCATCCTCCGGAGCTTAATAACCTTGAATCACGTTGCCCTTCGCCCGCCTCAAATGCCGTGGCTGTTCCACGGTTTCCACGCCTTCCACTACCACCTGCAACCTCATTTTGCGCTTCGAACGAAATATTTTCTAGGCAACGAAATCAACGTTTGTCTTGCGGAAGATCGCCTGCCTCCTGGGCATCCAAATAAGGCTTGTTCGCAAAGTAATACATAAAGCCCATCAACATCACCCCTCCGATCAAATTGCCTATCGTCACCGGGATTAAGTTGTGAACCACGCCGGCAAAAGAAATCGTCCCCGGATGATTCAGCACGAGCGCGATGGCGAACGTGCACATATTCGCGATGCTGTGCTCGTAGCCGGAAATGAAAAAACAGAAAACAAACAGCATCATGGCGAACATCTTGGCGCCATCGCCCTGCAGCGACATCGGTATGAAGAAGGCCAGGCAAACTAGCCAATTGCATAGAATGGCGCGAAAAAATAGCTCAAGGGTGGGCGTGACCATTTTATGCTCTACGACGCTCAGCAGAAAGCTGTTGACCGAGGCATCGGTAAACAACCCCGTCAAATAAATCAGCAAAGCAAAAGCGGCGGCTCCCATGATATTTCCGATATAGCTTAGCACCCATAGCCGGCCGACATCCGACCATTTCAGCTTCTTCCTTAACGCGGCAAAGGTATAATAAAACGTATTCCCGGTAAAAAGATCCCCTCCGCCGTAAGCGATCAGAATAATGGCCGCGCCGAACGTAATCGCTGCCATCGGGTATGTAAGCGGAGAGTGTTCGAGGTAGAAATAGTTGCCGCTTTTGAAAGCAACGATGACGCCAAAACCGATAAACATGCTGGCCAGCATCGCCCTGGCGATATAACGGATTTGGCTTTGGCGGAAAATTTTGTACTTTTTTAGTGCCAGTTCTTCCACTTTTAATAACGATTCGGTCTCCATAGCTCCTCCAGTCGATTTCCTTCAATTTTTATATATCTTAATATTTTGTCCGGTGCCGGTCAAAACAAAATCTTTGGAACCTCACACTCCGGGGAATTGTTCCCAGCGGATAGTGTATTTACAACCGGCCGGCAAATATGCATAATGATATCAGGACTTATGATAATGATTATCATTATTAGATAATGGAATGAGGAGATGAAGGCCGCGATGAGATTATCCGTTCGGAGAAAAACGGCGCTGTGCACCGACGATTACCTCGATTTGCTGAATCTTGCCATTCAACTCGGCGACAAGCAATGGCAAAAGGAAATCATCAGGAAGCTGGAAATGATGCAGGCAGAGACCTGCAACGTTGCGATATAAGGAGTGGTCGACCGCCGTCATGCGGCGCAACACCGCGCTGAGGGGAAGCCCACGAAATGCAAAAGTGCAGGCAGTTTTCGTCGAAATTCCTCGAAACAGGTGGTTCAGAAGTAAAAGCGAAAATAAAATGCATTTTTGCAGTTGATCCCATCGGGCCGCCCTTCTTCTTAGTAAAAACGGACAACTGCTGGAGCTAATCCACAAAGGTAGGTATAAGGAGAAATTGGCCCATCAAAGCAAGAAGCCCCTTGATCAAAGGGACTTCTTGCTTTGATGATCCTCTGCTTACAACTTGATGCTCTCATCCGTGCTCCCTTCCACCAGGCTAGAAATCACCAAATCAGTTTTACGCATTAAATCCACTTCGTAGGGGGCGGTTACGAGGCTCCCGTCGGCTTCGCGGACAATTTTGACGACGGGCCGGTGCACCAGGCTCGTTTCCAGGGAGGTTACAACCCCCAACTGGCCACTGCTCAGCCTGACTACACTGGAGAGCGGATAAATGCTGATATGTCTTAAGTAGGTTTGAATCAGATCGAGGCTGAAATACCGGTCTCCCGCGGCCAGCAAGTATTCGATTGCTTCTCCGGGCGTATAGGCCAGCCGGTAATTTCTGCGGGAGATCAACGCATGGTACGTATCAGCGATGGCCACGATTTCCGCGTATTCATCGATCTCCCCGTGTTTCAGCCGCGAAGGATACCCCGTGCCGTTATACCGCTCGTGATGCTGCAGCGCGCATAAAGCCGAACGCGGGGAGACCCCTTCCATCCTGCTGATGATGCGGTGGCCTGCCTCCGGATGCAGCCTGACCGCCGACCGCTCGGCGCCGGTCAAGCCACCGGTGCTGCTGAAGGTATGTGCCGGCAGCTCCGTCATCCCGATATCGAACAGCAGAGATCCGACGCACAACTCAAGCATCTCGGCGCCGGCATACCCGTTGGCCAGACCGAGAATAGCCGCATACGCTGTAACGTGAAAGGAATGCTCCAGCAAATACGGGTCGGCTTTCTGCAGCCGGATCAAACCGTCAACCACCCCGTCATGGCTCATAATCTCATATAAAGTGTTGCGGAACATCCGGCGAAACTGCTCCTCCAGTTCCGGGGTCGACGGCCGGCCGAACCCCAGCTCCGAGTCGGCCAGCCGGTTCAAGGCCTGCCTCATTTCCTGGCGCGTTTCCCACTTTTCACTGATTCCTTGAACAGGCTCAGGAGCATGCAAACCTTCAGCGGCAGGCGCAAATTGGAGCTCGGTTTTGGGCCGGTTATCCTGCGCTGCTTTATTTTCGATGAACGCGTCTTTGATTCCCAGTTTTTTCAAGCGGTTGATATGGGCTTCGGTCAGCGCCGTTCCCGCCCCCAACATGACGATTCCGCGCTGATTCAAAATCGGCTCGGCCAAAACATCCCCCGGCACAAGCATCGTGATATGAACCTGTTTCATGGCAACACCTCTAAATGTAGTCCAGACCACAGAAATTTCCGATTCGACAAATTAAAATTTATCATGGTTATAACCGTCGAGAAATTACCCCAAAGTATACTTTCAAGATCCGATTTTTCGACACGACTATACAAAAAGTCACTATTCCTTTACATAATTCAACGATATCCTTAAAGATAAAATAGGAAATATCTACGAAATTTGAGGGTGAATAGCCATGAGTATGCAAATGCATGAGAGAGCGGACGCAGCGCTGGGCTCCCGTTTGCTCGGAAGAGAATGGGAGTTGGAGACCTTTTCCGTTTATTTGAGCCACTATTTGAAGATGGAACGGATCATAAACATCTATGGGGCCGCTGGAGTCGGAAAAAGCGCCTTGTCGGAGGAATTTCAAAAACAGGCCATTCGTCAAGGCGCTGCTACCGTTGCCCTGGATGCCGCCCGTTTTAAGGCCAAGCCCGAGGATTTCTGCCGGCAAATACTTAAACAGCTCGGGCTTCTGGGTACGCTTCCTTCCACTTCCGATCCCGGTTTTGTCGTCAGAGCCGCCATCGAAGCCATCCAGCGGAGGGCGGAATCGGGCCCGGCCCTTCTCTTTCTCGACTCGTACGAACTGCTGGATGATCTGGACGACTGGTTTCGCGATTTCTTTTTTCCGCAGATTAAAGCCGGCTGCCTCACCGTCATTTCCGGAAGAAATCCGCTATCCGAGCATTGGCTGAACTCCATGGTCTGGAAACGCAGCATTTACCGGATGCCCTTGGCGAACTTGGACTACTGCAGCGTCGTCACGTATTTGCGCGGGCGCGGTATCACCGACCAGGAACTGATTTTTCGCGTCTGGAAACAGACCGACGGACATCCGTTGGCGCTGGCAGCCTTATATGGCAGCCGGGAGAATGGCGGGGAACCGGGGGCCGGGCAAGAGGATTCGCCTGCCGCAGACAACTCCCTTTCCTCGGGGCTTTTCCCGGAGTACCTGCCCAAAGCGAAGCCCGAGGAGGTCATTTACGCCCGCAGCGATTTAACCCACCGCGAAAAGGAGGTGGCGGCGCTTGCCGCTGAAGGAATGACCAATCGGGATATCGCCTCCAGGTTATTTTTAAGCGAGGTAACGATCAAAAAACATATGCGCTCGATTTTCCAAAAAGTCGGGGCCAGCAACAGGACGCAGCTGCTAAAGCTGCTTATGGACTGAACTTCCGTAACTGAAGAATTCCATTGCTTTCCTCCTTATGACGCATGTATGATGAGTATATAAAGTTTTGTTACGGATGTTCTCCCGTATGCCGGACATCGTCAGAGTTCTTGTTAACACCATTTGCGGTTCATTTCGAGGAGGCTTTTAAAAGTGGACGACCAGCTAGCCTATCAATCCAACTTTGAGTCAATCATCGACGCCTCGACGCTGCTGCACGCCATCGATTTGATGGGTGTGGGGCTTGCGATTACCGACCCTCGTTTGCAGGACAACCCCCTCGTATATGTAAATCGGGGATTTGAGGAAATCACCGGCTATTCCCGCGAGGAAGTTTTGCTGCGGAATCCCCGGTTTCTTCAGGGTGCAGAAACGAACAAAGAACAGTTGGAGGTTATACGTCAAGCTATCCTAAGCGGCCGGCCGTCGACCGTCACGATCAAAAATTACAAGAAAGACGGCAGCACCTTTTGGAATCAATTTACCATTAGCCCCATTTTAGATCCGGATGGGGAACCCCTCTATTTTATCGGGCTTCAACTCGACGTCACCCGGGAAATGGAAGAACGTAAGGCCTCTACGGAGCAGATCCGCCAACTCTCGAATTTAGATCCAATCACCCGTTTGTTGAACATGAGCCGCTTCCGGGAATTGATGCACGCTGAGCTCCTCAAGGCGGAATCCGAGAAAAAAACCGCAGCCGTGTTTCACGTCAACCTGAACCGGTTTCGGTATATCAATGAAAGCTACGGAGAAAGCACGGGAAACGAACTGCTCAGGCAGGTCGCCGATCGGCTGCGGAGCTCCTTCGCCGAAGAAACGCTAATGTGCCGCAGCTTTGCCGACGAATTTATCGTGCTCGTTTCCGACATATCCGATCCTTTGTTTATACATACTTTAGCGCTCGGTCTGAGCGATGCGCTGCATGAGCCTTACGTTTTGGCCGGGGAAGAAATTCAAATCGGTTTCGGCATGGGCATCAGCCTTTTCCCGGACGACGGTCCCGATGTCACCCAATTGTTGAAGCATGCCGAGCTTGCTCTAAAGGAAGCTAAGGAGGAAGCGCTTAACGGACCGCACTATTTTGACTACTACTTAATGGACAAGCTGCTGGAACGGGTTTCTTTAGAGCAAAAAATGGCCCGGGCGCTCGCGGAAGGGCAATTTGAGCTGCATTTTCAGCCCAAGGTGGACTCCGCCACCGTGAACCTTACCGGTTACGAAGCGTTGCTTCGTTGGAAAGACCCGATCCAGGGAAATATTCCGCCGAATACGTTTATTCCGATCGCCGAGGATACCGGGTTTATCGTCGAATTGGGAGAATGGGTGCTGCGCGAGGCCTGCCGGGCCAACAAACAATGGCAGGACAACGGCTTTCCGAAGCTGCCGATCTCCGTAAATGTATCCGCTGTCCAATTCAGGCATCCCCAGTTTTTGCGCACCGTCGAAAATGTGCTGAAGGAAACGGGGCTGGAGCCGCAGTATCTGGAGCTGGAGGTCACGGAGTCGCTGCTGAACAATCCGGTGATCATTAAAGAAACGCTGGTCGCCCTGCAGGAACGGGGAATTTCCCTCTCCGTCGACGATTTCGGCACAGGTTATTCATCCATCAACTATTTGAAATCCCTGCCGCTGCAGGTGCTGAAAATCGACCGGGCGTTCATCCAGGAGACCCCTTGCTCCGAGCGGGACAGCCTGCTGCTGCTCTCGATCATTCAATTGGGGAAGTCGCTGGGCATGACGGTTTTGGCCGAAGGGGTGGAAACGAAGGAACAGTTCGATTTTTTGCAAAAGCATGGCTGCGACCAAATTCAGGGGTTTTATTACAGCCGCCCTCTAAACGTTTCCGATATGGAAAAATTGTTGAAGGAGCGAAAAATAAAGCCGCTGGATCATATGGATTCGGCTTAAATTAAAGTGATAACGGCAAGGCGGGCGAAATGAAGTTCCTCTCGGCCTTGCCGTTTTTTATATGTCGGCGGGATTCACGGCCAGATTGCTCGAGCTATAGGCCACCTTCCGCAGCGTTCATGCGCATTACCGATGTTGCTGCAGCTTCCGCAAATCCCGCCACCGGATCATGACGATGCCTTCCGAACTGATAGTTTCCCGTACCTCAGGATCGCGAAACAAGTCAAAATCCCACTGCCGCTTCTCCCATTCCCCGTGAATAGCCTTCAATTCCTCCGACGCCAAAGCGGGATGAATAATGATCTCGGAGACGCCGGGCCGCAGGGACCGCAGCACGCGGACCATGTCCCGTTTATAGCTTTCGTACGTTTCCCCCGGCTGCTTGCCGAAGGGAAGGCCGATCAAATGGTCCAGAATCACAACGCCCATCCGGTCGGCGAGTTCGGTGGCTTGCCGGGCCATCGCGGCGGCTTCCGCCGGCATCTTGCCGATATCGGGCAGCGCACGCGGCATGCGGAACGGCAGTCCATAGCGGGCGCAAACCTCAAACACGGCGTCAAGGAAATGATGCCCGGTCGCAAGCCCATACAAACTGCCCATATGATTGTCGAGATGGGTTGGCGCAAGCCCCAGCGCCAGCGCCGTTTCAACCTGGTTGACCATTTCCAGGCGAACATGATGGCGCGCGGCCTGCCGTTCAAACGTAGCGGTATCGGCGGGAAAATACCCCTCCTCCGTCACCAGCGTGCTGACATCGCCGTTTCTTGTGACCGGTCCCCATTTATAGCCGCTCCATTCGCTCGTAAACGTCAAATGCACGCCGACATCGTAGTCGGGATGCACCGCGCTCCAGGCGGCCGCCTCCTTGGCCCAGCCGCAAGGAATCATCACGGTAGCCGAGGATACAGCCCCTTCCTCGAGCAATTGCATGATAGCCACGTTTTCGGCATGGCACATGCCAAAGTCATCCGCGTTAACGATGAGCAGCTTCGCTCCCGGTTCATATCCCAACTGCTCGGCCAATGTCATCGCAAAGCCTCCGTTTCGTTAATGGATTTGGTTGAAGCGCTTACATTATGAGTAGGAATCGCGGGTTTCTGATCCAAGGATATCCAAAGACCAAGCCTGCTCTTCCTGAAAATGTATTCGTCCGCCCACCCGAACATTCCTGCTTGCAGCTACCCGACATATTCGCCGATCATTAGAATTGTGGCGCTTGCCGCGCCGTATGCATACGCCAGGTCTCCCGAAACCCGGTCAATCCTTCATCCCACCACTCATATTGGAAAGAATCCAATAGATTGACAGAAGTTGCACGCTTTTTCGAGCTCTAATTGGAGAAAATCCAATAGATTTCGCTCAAATCGCCCATTTTACTCCCTTCCGAGCCTCATCTATTGGAAATTATCCAATCTAGTCGCTGAATCCACCAAATATTTTCCAGTTCTATTGGATATTTCCAATGGGCAGGTGTCTTAGGCCGATCTTGGGCTGATCCAACCCAGTCCAGTACTTACGAGCCAGTCCCCAGTCTCCCTCCCCGCTATTTGCCAATCCGATAATGATATCCCGACACGGCGGAAAAACCCAGTTTCCCGTAGAGCTCCAGCGCCGGGGCGTTCTTCTCAAGTACTTGCAGATACATCCCTTCCGCCCCCGCTTCGGCCGACCAGACTGCGAGGGCGAGCAGCATCCGGGCGGCCGCACTCTTGCGGCGGTGGCGCGAATCGACGACAACGTTGCTGATTCCGGCCCAGCCGGCCTCGACTACCGCCGTGGCCACCCCTATCGGCTCCCCTTGATCCACGATCGTAACAAACACTTTAGGGGAAGGCATAGCGGCAAAGATCGACCTGTAGCCTTCACGCCGTGATTCGGGGAACCCTTCCATCCGTAAAAAATCGTCCAACCACGGCTCGCTCACCTCCGGCGCAAGGATGACCCCGTTTCCAGGGAAACGGAATTCCTCTGTCCCTTCCGCCGCGGCCATAGCGGGGCAAACAAGCCCCAAGTCTGCGGCGCGGTTTATGATTTCCCGGCAGGAAGCCGCCAGCATCAGGCAATGCATCGCCTCTTCATAGTCCGAAGCCGCGAGTAGACTATCCAGCTCCGGAGGCGAAGAATCGCTTACATGAAAGCAAGGCGGTAGCCCCCGGTCCCGATAGAAACGCTCCGCCTCCTCCAGCCAATCCCCTTCCGGGAACGGGCCTGCGGCAAGCACGCTGTTGGCCCGCCTCGTTACGCCGCCATTGGCTCGAAGCTGCCAGGAGCCTAGACGCCGCAGCTCTCGCGGCGGCCAGCCGCTCGCAGCCAACTCCTCAAGCCGGTGACCCAGGGCGCTATGTGCCATCCGTCCGCTCATTTCAACCACCCCGCAAAAAAGTCCCGGTAGCCCTGCTTCATCACCGTGGCCGAAAATTTCGCAAAGGCGTACTCGCGGTTGTCGGCGGAAAATCTCTGCGGCGCGGCCGCCGCCATATTGACCAGCTCGAACCAGTTTCGCTCGTTGCCCGCAAAGGCGTGGCGGGAGCTGATATGGTCGTAACAGGGATGCTCGGGTTTGACGACGATTTTCCCCATCGCCAGCGCTTCCGTCAGCGGCATGGCAAAGGTATCGAATTTCGAGCAGCTCCAATACACCTTGGCTGAATTCATCAAGGCGAAAATCTCATCCTGCGCCAGGGCGAACCGTAGGGTTACGTTGCCCGGAATGTCGTATTTTTTCATGCTCTCCCGGTAACGCTCACCGCCGAAAACCATGACAACATCCTTGTCCGGATTTTGCCGCGCGTACTCCAGCACCAGGTCGGGGCGCCGGTTTTCCTCATCCCGCCCGATCCAAAGCACCCGGTTGTCCACGATGGCCGCCGGATCAAAATGCTTCCGCGCCAGCGTCTCGTCAAAGCCGATCGGGATCACGTCAACGTCCGTCACCCCGAACACGTCACGAAGCTGCCGCCGCAAAAACTCCGTCTGCACGACCGCCTTGTCCACGATCCCGTAAAACGGCTTCATCATTTCATAGCCGGTCAGCGCCGGATCGGGAAAGCTGTGCGGGAACAGCACGCTGTTTTTGATGAACATTTTGAGAAACGTAAACCCGGAGACCGTATAGATCACGTGCTCGATCCCCTCTGCGTAAATTTGGTCCAGCACGATGTCGTAGTTGACCAAATCCCCTTTTTCATGCTCGTAACCCGGAATCCAGTCATGTCCGCTGACATGGCGCTCCGGAGAAATAAACACGATCTCGACGCCAAGCTCCGCCGCGATGCTGCGCAGCCGTTCCGCAAACACGCGAGGCCCCTGCGCTTCTGTAAACTGGATTTTCCGCATGACCAAACCGACTTTTTTCATATAATCCCGCCTTATTTTCTGTGTCAATTACCTTGTGTTGTGATGCTTGCAAACTTCCATCTATCCAAGCTTGCGCTAACTGCCCATAAGAACCATGCAGCCGGCCAAATTGGCCGCCGTTTCTCCCCGCTGCGCCAGCAGCCGTTCCCGGGGCCAAACGCATTCCGCCCGCTTAAGATCGCTTTGAATCAGCAGCAGCATCCAAAGGGCGAAAAGCGCGGCAAAACTCCCGTATTCGCGGACGAACGCCCTCCGCTCCCACTCGGCCCCGTACACCCGGGCTTGTCCCAGATACTCGCCAAGAATCCGCTCCCGGTCGGAAGCGGTCATACGTTTGGCAAACATCGGGTGCGACATATCGATCAGGTGAAAGAGATCCCAAAACAGAGAGCTCAGGTGGGCGTGTTCCCAATCCAAAATATACAGCCGCCCCTCGTCCGTGACGGCGTAATTCCCTTGGTGGAGATCGCCGTGCGACAACACCCTCGGCCCGCTAAACCGCTCTCCCGCGCTGGCCGCGCGGGCCTCGGCGAATATTCCCGCCGGCTGGCCAAGCCCAAGCTCGCTTAAAACCGCGGCGGCCTCGTTTTGCCGGTCCAAAAGCTCGGCGGCGATGGTCTCGATGACGGGCTTGGGCCCCTGCATGGACAAACCGCTCCATTCGGCCGCCGGAAGGCTATGCCACCACGCCATCCGCTCTGCAACCTTCAAAGCATTCTCCAATCGATACGCGTGTCCCAGGGCGCCGAGATCCTCAAAAATCGCCCAGCCGGCCGCTCCCTTGCCCTCCCCGGAGGTCGCCAGCATCTGCGGATAAATCGGCGGGAAAAAGGGCAGCACATGTCTATACACCCAAATTTCACGATCGATCGACTCGCCGTTCGTTAACGGCTTAAAAATGCAGCTTTGCCCCTTCGCCGGATAAAAGCGCTCCACAAACCTGCCGTTCATCCCCCGGTAAAGCGGCTCTCTTCTCCATATTTTGCTGTCGTCGAGCGTTCCTTCCGCCCGAACATATTCGTACAAATTCCCCATCATGCGGCTCCCGTTTCTTTCCCCTGCGTGTCCTTAAAATACATATCGCAAACTATCGCCGAACGCGGTCTGTCTTCTTTGAAGGTATAGCGATAGATGTTTTTCTTACTAGGGTACATAAAATTTGAAAAGAATGTCAAACGTTTGCCGCAAATTCCATAAGTTTAATCCAACGCACGAAGAGCGGCCCAAAATATTGGGCCGCTCTTCGGTCTTGTTTATTATCCTGCCTGGTACGGCATCACTTCATCACTTCGCTTGCGGGGTCGGCTTCGCCGTTCTCGCAGGCTGGGCTGCCTGGACCTTCGGATAGGCAAAAGATGCGGATAAATTATATTGCTTCGCATTTGTCATATCGGGTACCGACAAAATATAGATGCTGTAGGCCGACTGACTGTTAATCGCTTGATCTACGAAATCCTGAGTAAGCTTAATGTTGGTAAACGACGCATCTTTGAGTACCTTAGTGCCTTTATCCACAGACGCCTTAGCCGACGCAAGATCGATGGAACCGCCGGATGGAACGGCGAAAATAACGTAAGAAGCGATATTTTCAGCGTCTTGCGGCGCAGTGAAGCTCACCGATATCCCGGAAGCATCGGATTGTACCGACGCCTGGCTTACTTTCGGAACCGTTACCTCCTCCGGACTCGCTGGTAACGTAAATTGATTTGACGCGGTGGACAAAGCATTTTCGTATCCGGAGCCCGCTTTCGTTACCGTGAGCACGAACAACTGATAATTCGTCCCTGCTTTGATTGGATCACCGAATGCGTCTTTGTCTTTCTGCAATGTGAGCTGGACATTGGACCCGTTCGGTTTTACCTGGGTGTAATTGTCCGTAAGCGTTACGTCGTTGGCATCCGCTACTTTAAAGTTCGCGGCTTTGGCTGCCGGCACGACCATAATTCGGTACTCCTCCACTTTGCTTTCGTCGTTCAGCTTATTGAATCCAACGGAGATATCGTTAACTGTACCCTTATTCCCGATGATGTCGAAATGCAATCCGGTCACGGCCTCTATGACTTTAACTTCAGTCTTCAAAGTAATCGCGCTGGATGGCGAAGACAAGGCGTTCGGGCCCGAGTAATTGCCGCTGCCTACCGTCAGGACGAACACATTATAGCTTACGCCTTCTTTAATCAGATCCCCGTCAACGTCACGGGCGCTTGCGCTCAGTTCTTCCGTCAGTGTATTTCCGCTTTTGATGACACGCGTATAGTTATTGTTGGAAACGTCATTCGCCTTGGACAAAGTAAAGCTGCCCGCCTTCGATGATTTGACGACCATAATCCGGTAATGATCGACGTACGACTCATCCGAGGCCCGGGTAAACGATACCTTCAGGTCACTGCCGTTCCCGTTATCTCCCATATCGCTGACCTTCAGGTCCGAAACAGCCTCAATATTGGCTTTCTTGGGTAACGTGATCTCGCCGGATGCTGCGGACAGCGCGTTTGTGCCTGAGTAATTGCCGCTGCCTGCCGTCAGGACAAATACCTTATAGCTTACGTCTTCTTTAATCAGATCCCCGTCAACGTCACGAGCATTCGAATCCAACACTTTGGTTAACGTATTTCCGCCTTTGTTGACAAGCGTATAGTTATTGCTGGAAACGTTATTCGCATTGGACAAAGTAAAGCTGCCCGCCTTCGATGATTTGACGACCATAATCCGGTAATGATCGACGTACGACTCATCCGACGCCCGGGTAAACTCGACGCGCAGGTCACTGCCGTTGCCATTATTGCCCACGTCGCTTACCGTCAGGTTCGAAACGGCCCCAATGGTAACTTGCTTCGTCAGCGTAATGTCGCTGGATGCATTCGACAGCGCGTTCGTTCCCGAGCTGCCTTTGCCTACCGACAGGACAAACACCTTGTAGCTTACGCCTTCTTTAATCAGATCCCCGTCAACGTCACGGGCGCTTGCGCCCAGCACTTCTGTTAACGTGTTTCCATTTTTGTAGACGCGCGTATAGTTATTGCTGGAAACGTTATTCGCATTGGACAAAGTAAAGCTGCCCGCCTTCGACGACTTGACAACCATAATCCGGTATTGGTCGATGTACGATTCATCCGAAGCCCGGGTAAACTCGACGCGCAGGTCACTGCCGTTGCCGTTATCCGCCACATCGCTGACCTTCAGATTCGAAACGGCCCCCACTCTGTTGCCATTCTTCAGCGTAATTTCGCTGGATGCATAGGACAACGCGTTGGAGTAACCGCTTTTGCCTACCGACAGGACAAACACCTTGTAACTTACATCCTGTTTAATCAGATCTCCGTTGACGTCACGGGCGCTTGAGCTCAGCACCTGCGACAACGTTTTTCCGTCCTTGTAGACGCGCGTATAGTTATTGCTGGAAACATCATTCGCCTTGGACAAAGTAAAGCTGCTCGCATTCGACGATTTGACGACTATAATCCGGTATTGGTCGATGTATGACTCATCCGAAGCCCGGGAGAACTCTACCCGCAGATCGCGGCCATCCCCATAATTGTCCACGTCACTGACCGTCAGATTCGAAACGATATCAACCTTACCGTTTTTGCCGCTGCCGTTTTTGCCTCCGCTGTAGCCGTTATCCAGCGTTATCGAGCTTGATGCCGAGGACAGGACGTTGGCATTTGACCCGTTTCCTACCGCCATGACGAACACTCGGTAATTTACATCATTGCGGATATAATCTCCGTCGACGTCCCTGGCTCCGGAGGACAAGCGGTAATCGTTAATGTTGTACCCTGTTTTGCTGACCTGGGTATAATTGGAGCTCGATACGTTATTCGCCTTCGACAGGGTAAAGTCGCTGTAGTTTTTGCTTTTCACGACAAAAATCCGGTAAGAGCCGATTTTGGCTTCATCGTTCACTTTTGAAAAGCTCACCTGCAAATCCCGGCCGTCCCCATAATCGTTCACGTCCTCCACTTCGGTGACTACGGGGTAATTCAAGGAGCCGCTATCCAGCCTGATTGAAGACGATGCCGCCGACAGCCTGTTGGCCTTAACGCTCGTATTGTTGCTGACCGACATCACAAATACGGTGTACGCTGCTCCGTTTTTGATATAATCCCCGGACGTGTCGCGGGAAGACGAAGTAAGATCCACGCTAAGCGTTTGGCTGCTCCCGGACTTGTATACGACCGTTGAATAAGAATTTGACACGTTGTTTGCCGTGTTCAGGTCAAATTTGTTCGCGTCCGCAGTCTTCACGACGAACACACGGTAGTTCGCAATGTCGCTTTCATTTTGCGCCCGGGTAAACTCGACGCGCAGATCGCGGCCGTCACCGTAATCGCCGATATCGGAGACTCTGACATTCGTAGGCGCCGCTGCCGACGAATCACGCTGCAGCGTAACGACCTGTGAAGTGCTCGACATGGCTATTTGGCCGCTCGTTTTCCCTACAGACAATACGATAGCGACATAAGATTGGTCTTCCCGGATATAATCACCGTCCACATCCCGCGAGTTGGACGTAAGCGTGAGCACTTGATCCGAACCGTTAGGATATTGGGTCGTATAGTTTCCTGAAGTCACGTTGCGCGCCGCAGCCAGACCGAATTGAGACGAATTGGCCGATTTAACGATCAGAACACGGTAATGGTCTATATTCGATTCGTTGTAGGCTTTGGAGAAACGGACTTCCAAGTCGCGGCCGTCCCCGTTGTCCCCGATGTCACGCGCAGAAACGTTGGCTACCGGGCTCGGCACGGTAGCGTTGCCGCCTCCGACGTTACCACCGTTACCACCGTTGCCGCCACTTCCGCCGGAGCCCGACGTGGTGATTTTGACGATTTTCGTTTTGTTGGTATAACCCACTTTTTCACCCAGCGCCTCGGTGACGAAACGTACGGGAACCATCGTTGTGCCCTTTAAGTTTTGCGCCGGAACATCAAGTTTCACGGTTTTGTTGCCGATGGTCGCCGTTTTCGCTTTGATTTTGAGCTTGATCGTCTTTCCGTTCTTTTGCGCCGTTACCGTTTGCGATTTCTGGTTCCAATTGATCGATGCGCCCAGCGCTTCGAAAATAGCACGCATTGGCAGCATTACCCGGCCTTTAATGGCAATCGGCGCCTGCTTTGTCGCCAGCCGGCTGCCGTCAATATAGACGGAGATCGGTTTGGCCGCCTGAGCAGGCGGCGGTTGCAGCAGCGGAACCGCTATTATCGCAGCAAAAATTCCAGTCCAGATTTTTTTCACGAACTCATCCTCCAAACTCCTAATCATCATATGGAAAATCATTCCTCACTTTTAAGACGAACCGGAACGGAAAAAAGTTTCCGTTTTTGGGTTTTTGCCCAAAAAAATTTTGGCGGTATGGTCCGGTTTTACCGGCATAAGATGAAGCAAAAAATCCGCCCTCCCTTTTCAAACAAGGGAAAGCGGATCTTCCTCGGCGGCTAAATCGGCATATGTATTTTTCCGCTCCGTCCGTTCACTAGGCTTCTGCCCGCTGAAGCCGGGCGGTCAACGTCTCGCGCCAGCTGGCCGATAGTGCGTCCACCTCCAAAATGCGCTTCAGACCATCGGCATTTTCTTTGTCCAAAAACATGATCCGATTGGCAAAAGACAGCGTCACGCCCGCAGGATGCCTTTCGATCAATATCAGCGAATCGCCGGGAACGACCTGTCCCTCCTGTACCACCCGAAAGTAGTAGCCGGTATAACCGGTCTGCTGGACTTTCAAGGGGAGCTCGGGCATTCCATGTTTGACGCTCAATTTGAAGCATGGTTGTCTCGGCTGGCTGACCTGCACGACCGCCTCGCCCAGCCGGAACATATCTCCGATGCAAATATCGTCCTCCAGCATCCCTTCCGTCGTTAAATTTTCGCCAAAAGCGCCGAAAGCCAGCGTTTTCCCTAGCTCCCGCTCCCAATACGCGTATCTTTCGAAAGGATAAACGCAAACGGCTTTATCCGTACCGCCATGATGAACGAGATCGGCCTGACCGTCCCCCGCAAAATTCACCGCCGACAGATACAGCGGACCGGAAACCGGGGTTTTGTATATCCCTGTCGCGATTTCCTTGCCGCGATGCTCCACCTGCACCGGTCTTCCCACATTGATCGACCGGACCGTCATTTGTTCCGTCATAACCGCACCATCCTCTCCTAATTTCAAAATAAATCCGCTTTCCCCCTGCCGTTTGCCCTCTGTCCGAACAGCTCATGAAACCCATTATACCGACTACCCTTGCACCAACACCACCCTGAATCCGGAAAAGTAGCTGAAACTTCTTGAAGGGCTTATTCGTAATAATAATAGTTATGACAAATTCAAACAGCAATCCAACTACCCGATCGGAGAGGATCTCTCATATGAAACTGAAAAAAGTCGTCATCGTCGGCACCATGGCCGTTGTCATTACCATCACCCCAAGCTTGTCCGGTTACCTGTCCAGCATCGCCTTTGCGGCTCAAGCCTCCAAGGCGTCGAGTCTTAGCATCGCAACGCTGAGCCCCCAGAGTGAGTTGAACGATGTGCTTGGCGTCTCTTCGGACAAGGAGGTCTACGATGCCCTGCTTGAAGGCCGGTCGCTGGCCGATATCGCTGAAGCCCATGGCCAGGACGCGGACAGCGTCATCGACCTGCAAGTCAAGGAAATGCAGGAGCAGCTGCGGCAGCGGCTGGAGCAGGGGAGCCTGACGCAGGAAGCGTACGAACAGCAGCTCCGGGAACTCCCCGAGCTCATCTCGGGCAGCGTGCACAGCAAGTACAGGATATTGACTTAACCGTGACTTTGGCGGGGCGGCGCACCGTTTAATCCATCGTCTAAAGCCCCTCCCTGTCTAAACCCACCCGGGGAAAATAGAAGAACTTTTTGCTGCTATTTCGGCGATTGGGGGTATTCTGACGGCAATAAGGGACTTTTTTTCTCTTATTCTTCGATATCGGAGCAAAAAACCGGCAAGTGGCTTGCCCGATTTAAAAATAACGGCATAATTTTCCTCTATTCTGTTCAAAACCTCAAAACCGCAGGAAATAGCGCCCTTTTTTGTGCTTATTTTGAGGGTCAAAACTGGAATCGGGGCTAGACGAGTGTTACACAGGTGTTGCCCAGGTGTTGCCCAGGTGTTGCCCAGGTGTTGCCCAGGGGCTCGACAGTTGTTGGACAAAACGATTCGCAGTACCTGGGGCGGGCTAACGGACCGAAGTAACCTTATTTCGTCATTTCGTCAAAATTAAGCGGTTATGCACTAGCGTTGCATCAAATCCGATCTGACAAAGATACATTTTCTAGCCATACAAATTTTCTAACGGATGCCACAAACATTATTTGTTCCAAAGACGTTGATTTCACATTCTAACGGTTGCCATGGCGCTTATTTCACTGAAATCCGGCTATTTTTGCTTAGATTAAGGCAAATAACGGCGTTCACAACCGTTAGAATTTAGAAAAGGTCTTTTTTCCGAAAATAGCCGCAACTACAACCGTTAGATTTACGGTCAGCTTTTACAGGACAGCCCTGAGGCATATGCCTCAGGGCTGTTGGCACCTTACTGCCCCCGCTTGGGAAGCAGCTTCACGTATTCATCCGAGAGCTTCATCAGCTCCGTGACATAATCGTAGTCGCCGCGGTAAGGCAAGATATCGGTCACTGGCTGCAGCGTCTTCAGCGACACGGCTGTACCGTCGTCGAAGCCTTGGCCCGGTACAAACATCACCTCATCGTTGAAAAACGATCCGGTCGGCAAATAATAGCGCATGCCGATCACGTTCCGGTCGATGTTGAGCAGATCCTGGCCCAGGGTGGTAAAGCCTTCGTCGGGCAGCGAAACGCCAAGCAGATTAGCGATCGTCGGCAGGATATCGACCTGGCCCCCGGTACGCTCCACAACCTGCCCGCTCTTCGCTCCGGGAACATGGACGATCAGCGGGATGTTGAAGCGGCTAATCCTTTCGTCATAAGCGATTCCGAGCTTTTCGCGGATTTCCTCGGCGCTGACGTCATTCGGCTGCAATCCGAAATGATCCCCGTAAAACACCAGCATCGTATTCTCCCACATACCGGCCTGCTTCAAACGATCGATCAACGTCCCGATCGCATAATCGGTGTAGTTGACGGCCTGAATGTAGTTGCCCAGCATCGTCCCCTCCATACCAGCGGGAAGCTGGATATGCTGGCGGTCCTTCGGCACGACAAACGGAGAATGGCTGGACGTCGTCACAAACTGGGCGTAAAACGGCTTGGACTGCGCCTTGATTTCCGTCAGCTTCTCCACGCCAACCCGGTACATCTCCTCGTCGGAAGCCCCGAAGTCGTTAAAATGGTCGTTCGTATAGTACGGCTTGTCATAATACTTGTCAAAATGGAGCGCCGGATACAACTTGTTGCGGTCCCAAAACGTCACCTTGTTGATATGGAACGTATTCGCCACGTACCCGTGCCCCTGCAGCAAACGCGGCAGACTCGGCAGCTGGCGGTCGCCAAAGCTCGTCGACATTGCGGCCGCGGCCGTCGGGTAAATCGACGTGTTGGACATAAACTCGGCGTCCGATGTATTGCCCGGCCCGATTTGCTGGAATACGTGCGGGAAATAGAACCCTTCCTTAGCCAGCTTGTTCAGCACCGGCGTGATCTCCTGCCCGTTCAAGGTCAAGTTGATCGGGAAGTTCTGGAACGACTCCATCTGCACGACGATCAGGTTCATCCCTTGGGCCGCGCCGAAAAAGTCGGGGGTCGCTTTCTCCGTATCCGCCCGGTAAGAGTAAGTGCTCTGCAGCTGCCGGATTTTGGCGATCGTCTCCTGCAGATTTCCTGCCGCGATCATCCGTTCCTCTTCCTGGTCGCGGATGGCCGCATCCACCTGGAAATTGAGGAAGCCGACGCTTTCGGCCCGCACCAGCTCGTTATCGATCCCTTTGCCCGCACGGATGTACAACCCGGACAGCAGCAGGCTGGCGATCAGGATAAACGCAACGCCCACCTTCCAAACCAGCCCTGCTCGCGGACGATCGGTCCGGAAGTTCAACCCTATCCGCGAAGCCCGGCTGCCGAAACTTAAAGTTCCCTGCGGCAACCCTGCACGGGACGTACCGCCGCGGCGGACAAACCCGATGATTTTGACCAAGACCAGCACCGCCAGATCGGCGAAGTACAGGAACTGCTCCGGCCGGAGCAAAGTGCCGATGCTTGCTTTCACCTCGGGTACCTGGCCCAGTCCGCTAAGCACCTTATAGGTCGGCACAGTCCCGAAGTAGGCGAAATACACCGTGGCGGCAAACAGAATGAACGACAGGACAAAATTAAAGCCAAAGAATGTCCACCATTTGCCCTTGGCCGGCGTCACCAGTTCCACCAGGCAGAGGAGCGCCAGCACCGACAGCAGTTCGCCGGGCAAACCCGCCAGATGGAAGCCGCCGTAAAAAAAGTACCGCAGCAACAGCAATTTCACGCCGATCAGCACAAACGTTCCAACGATTTTGTAGCGACTGGATGTAAATATCTTTCCCATCTTTTTACCTCGATTTTATTCCGTTTTTACAAAAAACACGGTTTTTTATCTGTTTATTATAGCACGGTAAAATCGAGAATCGAACTTCCATAAATTGCGAATAAATTCAATCTACACAAAATCGGCCATGGACCGGACTCGGATTTCCCCGGGATCTCCCGGGATAAACGCCTCGTCATCTACGGCGGAGCCGCGCAAGCGGAACTCCACCGTCAGCGGCACGCCCGGCATCAAATCAAAGTAATTGTCAGAGAAAATCCCTTCCCGTTCGGCCTGAATCCAAACCTGCCGCGCCAGCACACCGCTTACAAGCGTATACTTGCCGCCGCTGCCCGGCACTTCCCGCACCTCGATTTGCGCCTGCGGCAAAACTAGGTCTTTGCCGGAAACAAAGTAAAACGGCTTGCTGTCCGCTACTTCACCGTTCAGTTCCAGGCTGGCGAGCAAGACGACCTGCCGCGGATCATGGTTTTCCAACCAAACTTCTCTAGCGAATGAGACCGCCTCCCTAGCTGAGTCCGCCGCGATGTCGACCACCTGCACCGTTTCCTTGAGCACCCCGCCTCGCACATCGTAAAGCGTCAGGCGCAGCGTACCCGATACGTTCTCCCGTTTGTCGGAAACGATGCTAACGGCAATTTTGCCGTCCTCCGGTTCGTACACCGACAGCATCACGTCCCCGAAGCTGCGGCGAACCGCATACTGCAGCGCCTTCCAGCGGCCGAAATAATCCATGCCCGCCCAGGAGGCGACCGGCCAGCAGTCGTTCATCTGCCAATACAGCGTGCCCATGCAATAAGGCTTGTTCCGGCGGTGCGCCTCGATCGCCGTGCGGATCGCCTCTGCCTGCAGCACCTGGCTCATGTACAGGAACGCCTTGAAATCCCGCGGCGCCGGCAAATAGATGTCCATATATTCCTTAATCAGCTGATTGCCCCGGCCGTTTTTTTGATGCGCCAGCATAATGTCCGATTCCAGCTCCAGCGCGATCTCCGGCGCGTATTTTAATACCGAATCCAGTTCGGGGAACGATTGAAAACCGTATTCGCTCATAAACCGGCCGATCCGGGTGTTGTAATTGGCGAACGGCTCGACCGCGTGCCACACGCCCCAGTAATGAATGTCCCCTTCGCCGGACACCTTATAGGCGTGCTGGTCCGCGTCGCCCGTCAGATCGCGCAGCGGCGAGGACGGCCAGTAAGCCACGCCGCCAGCCAGCCGTTCCACTGCCCGCGGCAAAATATCGTGGAATACGGCCTCATAATCGGCCCAAATCCGCGCGCGGACGTCGGCCGTATAGTTTTCCTTCCAGCCCCAGCCGGCATTTTCCACATAATGCGACCAGGCCGAATCGATCTCATTGTTGCCGCACCACAAGGCGATGCACGGATGATTGCGCAGGCGCTTGATATTGTGCTCCGCCTCCCGGGCGACATTCTCCAGGAACGCGGCGTCCCCCGGGTACATGCTGCAGGCGAACATGAAATCCTGCCACACCAACAGCCCGTATTCGTCGCACAGCTCGTAAAAGACGTCCTGCTCGTAAATTCCGCCGCCCCAAACGCGCAGCATGTTCATGCCGCTTTCGGCGGCCGAAGCGATCTCGTGCCGGTAGCGCTCCGCCGTCACCTCCGTAATGAAGCTGTCGTTCGGAATATGGTTTGCGCCTTTGGCGAACACGGGGACGCCGTTCAGCTCAAAGCGGAAGGAAGCTCCCGCCTCGTCTTGCTCGCGGACCAGCTTGATTTCGCGCAAGCCGGTACGCACCGCCGCTTCGGCTTCCGCCGTCCCGCTCGCACCAACAAGCTCCGCCTTAAACGTATACATCGCCGGTTCCCCCAAGCCCCGGCACCACCACAGCTTCGGCTGCGCCAGGGTCAGCGGCAGCTCCACCTCCTGTACTCCCTGCTTCAGAGCAACCTGCCGCTCCCATACCGCTTCCCCAGCGGAGACGCGAACCCGCCCTTCCCATGCGGCAGCCGCTTCTATCTCCACGATCGCCGTTAATTCGGCAGCTTCCGGGGCAACGCGGTCCTGGCGGATGAACAAATCGCGGATGACCAAACCACCCCACGCTTCAATCCGGGCTTCCCGCCAAATGCCGCTCGTCACCAACCGCGGGCCCCAATCCCAGCCGTAATGGTAAGGGGCTTTGCGGGCAAACACGCTGACTCTGCGTTCGCCCAGTCCACCGAGCTCAGATTGGTCGTTCGCGGCCGGCAGATCGTAGCCCAGCCGTTCCAGCTTGGGCAAATCTTCGGCGATCGGCGAGCGAAACCGCACCGCGATCGTGTTCAGCCCTTCGCGAAGCAGCGGTTTGATGTCCGCCCGCCAGCAGCGGAACATATTGTCAGCCGAAAAAACATGCAGACCGTTCACAAAAACGTCCGCATACGTGTCCAAACCTGCAAAGACGATTTCGATTCGCGGCAGCTTCGCCCACGCTTCATTCAGTTCAAACGAAGTTTGATATTCCCAATCCTTCTTGTCGATCCACTGCAGATCATGCTCATTCGTGCCATAAAACGGATCGGGAATGGCGCCGCAGCGCAACAGATCCGTATGCACCGTTCCCGGAACCCGCGCCGGCAGCCACTTCGTTTCATCGCTCGCCTTGAATTTCCAATCGCTGAGCACATATTGTTGGTTGTTCATAAGCCCTCCTCAAGTTGTAGGTTATGAACCCTATTATAGTTTATAATCGTTATTTTTTGTTATGTTTTTTGTTAGTATGATAATGGCCATATTTATTCCGATGTTATCATATATTAATATGTTGTCTTACATTCACCCGCTAAAAAACAAGCAAAACAAAGACAATAAATAATAACACAATACATTTTCATTATTATAACAAAGCGATACAATTTAACTGTAAGCGCTAACATATCTTCCTAAAAAGGGGCGATCACATTGAAAAAGCAACTCCTGATGACTTTCATGCTGATCTTTACATTCGCCAGCGTACTGGCCGGCTGCGGCGGCGGAGGGGACGGTGCTAACGGCGCCGGAAACAACGGAGCTCCACCGGATAACGGAACCGCTGCGGAAAACAACCAAGCGGGCGGCCCGGGCGGACAGCTTAAAGGCAAGGTAACTTTCCTCACCAACCGCACCGATATGATCGGCAAGGAATACGACGAATACGTCAAGCGATTCCACGAAAAGTATCCGGACATCGAAATCGAATTCGAAGCCAGTCAAACGGACTACAACCAGCAGGCCAAGGTTCGTATGGCCAGCGGCGAGCTGCCGGACTTGATGTTCGTGCCGGACATTCCGAACTCCGATTTGCCGAAATATTTTGCGCCGCTGGACGATTTAGGGCTGAGCGCGGGAATTACGTTCAAGGATTTCAGATCTTTTGACGGCAAGCTGTACGGCATCTCGACGGGCAACTCCACGTCCGGGATCGTTTACAACAAAAAAGCGTTCGCCGATGCCGGCATAACCGAAATCCCCAAAACCTGGGACGAATTTCTGGCTGCCTGCGAAAAGCTAAAACAAAACGGCGTCATTCCGCTGGCCTCCAACTTCAAGGACAAATGGCCGCTGAACAACTGGGTATTCGATATGCCGAGAGTTATTGAGAACAACAGCAACTTTCCTAACGAAATGATAAGCACGGACACTCCGTTCACCATGGATAACGGGTACGGCAAAGCGATGTCCCTCATCAAAGAGCTGGCCGATAAAGGCTACCTGGAAAAAGACATCAACTCCACCAACTGGGAGCAATCCAAAAAAGACCTGGCGAACGGCAAAATGGCGATGTACTTCCTTGGCAACTGGGTGATCAATCAGGTGATCGGCGTCGGCGCGGAGTCCGGCAACATCGGGTTTTTCCCGCTGCCGTTCGACGGCTCGGGCGAGAGCAGAGCCGCGCTTAGCCCGGACTTCTTCTACGCCGTCAACAAAGACAGCAAAAACCTGGAGGCGACCAAAGCTTTCTTGAAATGGATGCTTGAGGACTCCGGTTACGAGGATTTTGCCGGCTTTATCTCCCCGCTGGAAGGCCGCGAGTCCAAGTTGACCCAATTGGCCGAATTCCAGGCGACCGGCGTGCAACTGCAGGAAGGCCAGCCCGATGATCCGAAGGTGATCGAAATCCGCAACAAAGCGCAAATCGATCTGCCGGCGATCGTGCAGGAATTTGTGTTGGCCAAGGACCCGCAGGCCGTGCTCGACAAATGGAACAAAGCCTGGGCCAAAGCGAAGCAGGAGCTGGGCTACTGAGAAAGAAGGGAAACGGCATGTTTGGAACGCTGTCTTACAAAACGCAGAAAAATATTATCATCATCTCGTTTTTGCTGGTTCCGCTCGCTTTGCTCCTGCTGTTTACCTACTATCCCGCGTTGAAGCTGGTCATGTTCAGCTTTACCGATTGGGACGGGTACAGTCCGGAGAAGCCGTGGGTCGGGCTGGCCAATTACCGGGAAGTGTTCACCAATCCGGACATTTTTGGCGTATTCGCCCATAACTTCGCCTATTTTGTCATGGGCATCATCCAAAATATCATCGCGATTTACTTCGCCGTGATTTTGAACAGCAGGCTGCGCGGCCGGAACTTTTTCCGGCTCCTGCTGTTCCTCCCTTACATCATGAACGCCGTGGCCGTCGCTTTTATGTTCGGTTACGTTTTCGATACGACCCAGGGTTCGCTGAACCTGTTCCTGCAAAGCATCGGGCTGGCCAAACTCGGCGAAACGAGTTGGCTCGGCACGGCCGGCCTGGTCAACTATTCGCTCGCTTCAACCGGGCTGTGGCGGTTCATGGGGTACAACATGGTGATTTACATCGCCGCTTTACAGGCGATCCCCCGCGACATGTACGAAGCGGCTAAAATCGACGGTGCCGGGGCTATGCAAACTTTTTGGCGGATTACGCTGCCGAACATGAAGCCGGTTATCCAGCTGAATCTGTTCCTGACCGTCACCGGCGCGCTGGAGGTGTTCGACCTTCCGTTCGTTCTGACCAAAGGGGGGCCGGCCGGCGCCAGCCAAACGTACGTGCAGCGTGTGATGGAGACCGCCTTCGCTTACAACCATTACGGGCTGGCCTCGGCGATGAGCATCATTTTGCTGATGTTCGTGATCATCGTCGTAGGCCTGCAGCAGTTTGTTCTTAGCAGAGGAGGAAGCAGCAAATGAGCGGGCGTAAATTGACTTTAATGGATGCGCTGAAATACCTGACCTTGCTGATCGGAGTTTTTATCGTGCTGTTCCCTCCGTACGTTGTTATCGTCAACTCGTTCAAATCGAGTGATGAATTTAATACCGCCAGCACGATGGCGCTGCCGCAAAGCTTTTTCAACTTTGAAAATTTCAAAATCGTGTTTGAACGGGGGGGCCTGCTGAGCGGGTTCGGCAATACGCTGATCATTATTTGCGTGTCCCTGGTCTTCAATATCCTGTTCGGAACGATGGTGGCTTACGTGCTGGGGCGATTTTCTTTTAAGCTGAAAAAAGCGGTCTTCGGCCTGTATCTGTTCGCCACCGTTATCCCCGGCATTACGACCCAGGTCGCCACCTTCGGCATCATCAAATCGCTGGGGTTGTACAACACGCTGGGGGCACCCATCATCTTATACGTCGGCGCGGACGTAATCCAAATCATTTTGTATTTGCAGTTTATCCGCAACATTCCCGTCGATCTCGACGAAAGCGCCATGGCCGAAGGCGCCTCCCTGTTCCGGATATACCGTTCGATCATTTTCCCGCTGCTGACCCCGGCAACGGCTACGTTGATTATTTTGAAGACGATCAGTATTTACAACGATATGTACACGCCGTACCTTTACATGCCGAAGCAAAGCCTGGGCGTGGTGACGACGGTGCTGATGCGCTTTCAGGGCGTCAACGTGGCCGACTGGAACCTGATTTGCGCGGCGATTTTGCTGATTCTGCTGCCCACCGTGGTGCTGTATTTTTTCCTGCAAAAATATATCTTTGAAGGCGTTACCAGCGGTGCGGTAAAATGAGGTATGATCCTACGAGCCATGTTCCGAAAAGCCTGGTTGTTTTTTGCCAATTTATCCATGCAAAAAAAGCTGGTGATCGTGTTCGTTTTCCTTATTTCGCTGCCGATCACCTATTTCAGCTATACTTCGTACCGTTCCAGCTTCAGACTGGTGCAAAGCAGCACGACCGAGGCCGCCCATCTGATGACGGACAACGCGATGGACAAAGTGGACCGCTACATCGCCGATTTGAAGCGTTACACGAGCCTGCCCTTGTACAACAAAGAGGTGCAAAAATATTTGGACCAGCAGGGGACGGATTGGGACAAAAGCACTGCGATCGATATTTTTCTGATGTATTTGAACAATACCAAGGATGAGATTTTGTCCGCCTATCTGGTGGACCGCTACGATATGATTTTTTACTACCGGAAGTCGGGCATCAACATGCTGTACCCAGAAACGCGGCTGAACGAATGGAAGGCATTGGCGCGTAAATCCGGTTCGACCCCCGCCCTTGCCGGCACGCATGCAATCCGCGTGAACGAAACGGAGAACCGCCAGGTGTTTACCGTCGTCCGCCCTATCCGTTCGGTCAGTTCCTTGCACGATATCGGCCTGATTGCGATCGATGTTGACGCGAGGCTGTTCGAGGGGATCATCGAACCGCTGAATGCCGTAACCCACGGCGACGCCCTGATCGTGGATGAATACGGAAAAGTCGTGTATAACGCCGATCCCGCCAAGCTGGGCGAAGATTTAAGCGGCAGCCCCTTGCTGGCGCAGGCCGCGGGCACGCGGGGCAGCTTCCAACTTACCATCGGCGGCCGGCCTTACATTTGTGTGTACACCTCGTCGGCGCAAACCGGCTGGAAAACGCTGGTCTACATCCCTCTAACCGAACTGTTGGCGCCGATGAAGCAAAACCGCGATAAACTGATGATCACGACTCTGTCCGTTATTTTTTTCGCCCTGCTCGTGGCCATCGTTATCTCCTACGCGCTCACGAAGCCGCTAAAACGGACGGTGCAGCTGATGAAGCAGGTGCAGCGCGGCAAGCTCGACGTTCGGGTCAACGTCAAATACAATGACGAAATCGGCCTTCTGGGCAGCCAGTTCAACCGGATGATCGCCCGCGTGAAAGACCTGATCCACGAGGTGGCTGAAACGGAAAAAAGCAAGCAAAAAGCCGACATGCTGGCGCTGCAAAACCAGATCAACCCGCATTTTATCTACAACACGCTGGAATCGATCCGCATGCTGGCCGAGTTGAACGACGATGACCGGGTCGCTGAGCTGACTTATCTGCTGGGCCTATTGCTTCGCTACAGCATTACCCGGAATGCCGACGAGCACGTGACGGTGGGCCAGGAAATCGACCATGTGCGCAACTATTTGCTCCTGCTGCAGCTCCGTTTTCCGGACAAATTCAACTTCCGTGTGGAGATCCCGGAGCATTTTTATCCGCTGCCGATCGTCAAGTTGGTGTTTCAGCCGATTGTGGAAAACGCGGTGTTTCATGGTTTGGAAAAAAGAGAGGGCTCGGGTACCATTACGATCCGGGCATGGAACGAGCTCGGCGACGCCATTTTCACGGTGCAGGATGACGGTATCGGGATGACGGAAGAACGGCTGGACTCCCTGAATCATAGCTTGACGGACGGAAAAACGGATAAATTCGGGATCGGGCTGCGCAATGTCCGGGAGCGGATCCGGCTCCATTACGGCGCTGACTCCCGTTTAACGGTCAGCAGCCGGCCGGGCGAAGGCACGACGGTTACGGTCAGAATCGCCGGCCTGCTCTGTAACGGCGCGGGGGGAGTTGGATGAGCAAGTTAAAGTATGGCCACGGCTGGCTTGGAGGCCTGACCACGGCTTCGACCAAGTCGTAATGCCGAGACGTAATGCCGTATTGCCGGGGTGCTGATCGTAACGCCGTACTTGCTGACCGTAATGCCGGCCCTAACGGACACCAGCGACGTTATTTCGGCAAAATCTAAAGCTTTCAGAATGTAACGGACACCACAGACCTTATTTGGCATTTCAGCACGCCTTTTCGGCCTTTTTTGTGTAAATAAGAGCACTCCTGTCCGTTAGAATTCGAAACGCCGGCTTTTCGGGCAAATAAGGACGCTCCTGTCCGTTAGCCGCGTGCGGTCTAACCAGCAGGAATGGAAAGCTAGCGTTATTAAGGAGCGAGCTACTAGGTTTGTTCCGGACGTAAACGGAATGATTCAAAGGAGGAAATCCTATGCTGCGAATCGCGATCGTGGACGACGAAGCTTCGATTCGGGAAGGGCTGGGTAAGATGATCGGCAAGGAGAGCGGCCGCTTCGTCGTCGACAGTTTGTTCTCCAATGGGCAGGACGTCCTCGATTATCTCGGAAAAGCCGACCTTGACGTCATCGTTACCGATATCCGCATGCCCGTGGTGGACGGACTGGAGTTGATCAAACAGGTAAAGACCATCAAGCCGGAAATCCGCTGCATCATCATGAGCGGGTTTAAAGATTTCGAATATGCCCGGCAGGCCCTCCGGTATTCCGCGGTGGATTATCTGCTCAAGCCGATCGACAAAAAGCAGCTGTTCGCCCTGCTTTACGCGCTTGATGAGGAGAAAACGGCGGCCCGCGGCAAGGAGCAGCAACTCCGCTCGGGATTGCTTCTCTCTCACTTTAAAAGCTTCGCTGGAGGCTCTGGGCCTGGGCCTGACGTAAAGCTGCCGGAGCTTTCCCTGCCGGAGCCTTATTTTGTCGTATATGCGTTCAAGGGCTGTCATCCGGAAGCGCTGCGCGGCGGGCTTGAGCAAACCGGGAGTCTCCCCGCCCGCTGCTGGGATCTGGTCGACACCGGCGAACAGGTTCTTGCTCTGGCCTGTTATTTTTCGCAACAGCCAGGACAGGAAGAACTCCGCCAAATGGCGGCGGTCTTGAAAGCCATATGCGGCCCCCGCCGCACGCTTGCCGGTTCCAGCTTCGTATATGGCGATCCGGCGATGCTGGGCAGGGCTTATGCGGAAGCGAAAAGCGCCTGCGAGTCCGGCATTTACGGAAGTTCGGCGTGGAATTACCGCGCGGCCGGCGGAGGAGGCGAATCCGGCAGCGGCGGTGCGGATATCGGCGAACGGTTTGCCGCCTGCCGAGATGAATGGATCGAACAGCTGCAAATTTTAAACGTTCCCCGGGCGATTGCCTGTTTGGAGCGGCTGTTTGAGCAGGTGCGGAAAGACCGGTCTCCGTTCGAATCCATTATTTTACTATGCCGTCTTGTAGTGGGCACCGTCTCCGCCGAACTGCACGAATGGAGCAAAATATGGCCGCACGCCAAAGCCAAACAGCTGGAAGCCGAGTTGTTGTCCTGCCTTAGCTTTGATGAAATCCGGCAAAAATTTCTGGCCGAATTGGCCGGCGCTTTGCAACAGGTCCGGACCGGACGCCTGGCGCTGGCGGGGAAATCGGTCGAAACCGTCAAGCGCTGGATCGCTGAACATTACAACCAGCCGGCCGAATTGAGCCAGCTCGCTCGGATGGTCTATCTGACGCCCAGCTACCTGAGCAAGCTGTTCAAACACGAGACCGGCATGACGATCACCGATTACCTGATCGAGGTAAGAATCAAAAAGGCGAAGCTGCTGTTGCGCAAATCAAACGAGCTGAAAATCCACGAAATCGGCTGCGAGGTCGGTTATCCCGACCCAGCCTACTTCAACAAGCTGTTCAAGCGCATAGTCGGGGTGACGCCAAATGAGTACAAAAAGATATCGCAATAAGGTAAGGTCGTATCAGAGCCTGCGGTTTCATCCGCTTCAGTGCAATAACGGACCTAAGCGCAGGCTGTCTACTATTTTACAAGTAATACGTTTATTGCGATTCCTCGTAGTTGACATCTTTTTGATAGGAGTAGACAAGTCCCCCTCCTGCGGCCAATAAAACCACAGGTATAATGATCCACCATGAATTCAGGTCAAAAAGGCTGTAGCTGAAATTTCCGCTTCCGGGTTTAATGCCCTCCAAAGCCGAGACGATAAACCCCGTGCAAATGACGATAACTCCCGCCAACAACGATGTACACCCCAAAAACAATTTGGTCATAGACGACGTTTCCCCCTCCGAACTCAAACGCTTTTCCGGCAGGAAAAGATCTCCCTACCCAGTGAGTATTGTTATGTACTTCCATTATTGCAGATCCCGCCCATCTTATAAAGCTCGGCAAAACCGATGGAACGATCAGAAAATAACATGGTTCCGCTTGCATCTCATCCCCGGGTTTGAAACGAGCGAAATTGGTGATGAACAAAGCCGGCCATCACGGCTAACCAGGCGATGACCGCGATAACCCCCATGCTCCGTGGGATCATGACCAAAAAGGGCAGTTTTAAGGCCTGCGACAACTGGTAAGTGCTGGTCGTATACATGGCGAGCGGGAACACCATCCCCCAAAATTGCGGATCGTAAGTCAGCGGGTAACGGTGGCAAACATGACGCCACACCATCAAAATAAACAGCAGCGGAATCCACCATGTTCCCGTAATCCAGAAAAACAAAGTAAACCCTCTTAAATAAGGAACCAGTTCGGTCAGAAACGGCCAATCAGCCGCATGCAGCATCAGGGTGGAGCCGGCCAGCGTCGTGATCGCAACCGCCCCCATGTTGATCCAATATGGAGGGGTCAACGCGGAGTATTTCAGGTCGACAAAAGTAAACCGGTAAAATATTAACGTGATGATATTCAGATACAGCATACAGCCGAGCAAATACATGCACAGTGTAAAAAACAGGACGATCTCCCGACCTTCCGCCATGTAGGAGGAAATTAACGTGCCGAGAACGGAAACGGATTGGGTGGCGACAGCGGCGATCAGCCAGGCTCCGTTAATGCCTTCGGCCAGTGTCGGCTTCTCTTTTCTCACGGTCACGGCCGTAAAAAAGGTATACATAATGATGACCCAAAGCAAGATGCCGAAGACCCAGAGCCCTGTGGAAATTTTGCCGTTATGCGCCACAACCACCCATTGGCTGCCGTACACGCAGGTCGCCGCCGTGCAGGTAAAAAAGCCCGGCCCCTGGCTGTGACTGGTCAGATCTTTGCTAAACCGCGGAAAATATTTGATAAGACGAATCAGCGTCAGTACCCACAACGTAACATAGATGCAGGTGTTCAAATACAGCAGCAGCCTGGGAACAAACGGAATCCCCAGCAAATGCAGCGCAATGGACAACGTCCCGGTGGCCATCGCCATTGAAAAATAACCCGGAAACAGGTGTTTGATCTTTTCGGCCATCACCCTTAACATACTCAACCATCCCCGCCTTTTAAGACTTGACTCCCATCTATTCTTCCCCCACGCTCAGAGACTTAAATTTAGCTTACCACGATTTAAAATAACAATATTGTGACTGAACTAACCCGGTATCTTATCAGCATCGCAAAAACATAATGATATTTTCAGGCGAAACATAGTATGATGTTGTCGAAGTTCATCTCTTTTTTTGAAGCTATCTTTTGAAAGGGGTTTCATATGAAAAAGATTTGGATCGTCTATTTGCTGCTGATCGCCTGTTTTGCGCTCTACGTGCTGGATTTCCGGGCGCAGCAGAGCCGCCTGAACGAGCAGTGGGGAACGGGCGGACTGCGCGGGGAAATCGATGAAAAATACGTCATGCTGACGTTCCAATTGGGCATCGATTACTGGAAAAGCGGGCTGAAAGGCTTTGAGGACGCGGCCCAGGCCTTAAACGTGTCGGTGGAATACCGCGGCTCCACCCAGCGCGACGTCCATGAGCAAATCACCGTATTGGAGCAGGTCATCGCCAAAAAACCGGCCGGTATCGCCATCTCCGCCATCCATCCCTCCCTGCTGACGGCCACGATCAACAAAGCGGTAGACGCCGGTATCCCGGTCGTCTTGTTCGACTCCAACGCGCCGGGGAGCAAAGCGTATTCCTTCCTCGGCACCGACAATCACGCGGCAGGCGTCGAGGCCGCCCGCAAAATGGCCGAGCTGACGGGCGGCCGCGGGGAAGTCGCCGTCGTCACCACGCCGAATCAGCAAAACCATCAGGAGCGCACGGACGGGTTCGCCGATACGATTGCCGCGGAATTTCCCGGGATGCGAATTGTCGATGTCAAAAACGGCAAAGGAGATCAGCTCGCTTCCCGGCAGGCTGCGGAGGAAATTTTGCGGGCGTACCCAAGCGTCGCCGGTATTTTCGCCACGGAGGCGAACGGTGGCATCGGCGTGGCCGAAGCGGTGCGGGCGATCGGGGCAGGCGCGGGCGGCGGCGGGCCCCGGATCATCAGCTTCGACACCGACAAAGGCACGCTCGACCTTGTCAAAAGCGGGGACATCGCCGCGACCATGGCCCAAGGCACCTGGAACATGGGGTATTGGTCCCTGCAGTTTTTGTTTTCGCTGAAGCATGGGCAAGGCGGCTCGCCAAATGCCGGAACCGCGCGGATACCCAGACAGGCGGACACCGGCATCACCGTCGTAACGCGGCAGAATGTGGATGATTACTATGCCAAATAAACGTTACGGGAAAAGCTGGGAGCTGCGCCGTTTCTCCCTGAACAATTTGCCGATCCGCTACAAATTGATCGTGCATTTTTTGCTGATCAGCATCCTTCCTTCCCTCGGCCTTGGCTTGCTAACCAACTGGACGGTCGACCGCATCATCGAGCGCCAAATTACCGACAATACGCTGCAACTGATCGGCAAGGTGAACAAATCGCTGGAAACCTACGTGGAAAATTTGCAAAACATGAGCTACTTTATCTCTTTCAACCCGGAGGTACTGCGGTTTCTTGAGGGGCATTCCGAAGCGGACCACTTCGAGATTCGCAAATTTCTGCAGGGCTTTACAACATTATATTCCGAAGTGGCCGGCATTTTGGTTGTAAACAGCCAGGGCGACTACATCAGCAACGAAATGTACGCCAGAACTCCGGAAAAGTTGACCGCGGAAGACTGGTACAAAGAGGCTGTACGGAGCAAAGGCATCTTCAAGGTGATCGGCCACCCGCATCAGCGCAATGTGACGACGCACGTAAGCTACAAGGATAGCGAGGTCGTGTCGGCCGTCAGAGCGATTCTCGATCCCGACACCCAGCAGGTCAAAGGCGTCGTGCTGATCGATTTGAAGCTCCGCGTGATCGCCGAGACCGCGCAGGACGTCAGGTTGGGCAAAACTGGATATTTGACGGTGCTCGATCAGGAAGGACAACCGATATACGCTCCGCCGGAGCCCTACACCGACAGCATTCCGCTGGACCGGATGAACACGGAGGGCTCGGGCACGTATTCGGCGCGGGCCGGCGGACGCGACCTGCAGTTCATTTACCGCGTCTCCCCGTTCACCGGCTGGACGACGGTCGGCGTTTTTACCATGAAGGAGTCGGCCGCGGAAATGCAGGAAATCCGCTTTTATGTCGTCAGCTTTGTGTTTGTCGTCTGCTTGCTGGGGATGACCGCTTCCTTCTATTTGGCCCACTCGATCTCCAGGCCAATCGCCCAGCTCACGTCCTTTATGCAAAAAGCCCAGTCCGGCGACCTGACGATCCGCCACTGGAGCGACCGCACCGACGAGATCGGCCATTTGGGCCGCAAGTTCAACGCGATGCTGCAGCAGATCGGCCGGCTGCTCTCGCTGACCGAGCTGCAGGAGCGGCAAAAACGCGAAGCCGAGCTGCGCAGCCTGCAGGCGCATATCAAGCCGCATTTCCTGTACAACACGCTCGATACGATCCATTGGATGGCCCGCCGTAAAGGCGCGGACGATATCGCCGAGATGGCGGAATCGCTGTCCAAGCTGTTTCGGATCGGGCTGAGCAAAGGCAACGACATCATTCCGCTGAGCGACGAACTCGAGCATGTCCGCAGCTATTTGCAAATCCAGCACGTCCGGTACCAAAACAAGCTGGACTATACCCTGCATATCGCCCCGGAGCTTCAAGGCGTTTACGTCTTGAAGCTGATGCTGCAGCCGATCGTGGAGAATGCGATTTATCACGGGATCAAGGAGCGCCGGGGGCCCGGACATATCGTGATCGAGGCGGCCGAAGACGGCGGCTTGCTCGTGGTCACCATCCGCGACGACGGTAAAGGCATTCCCCCCGAACGGCTGGCTCAGCTACAAAGGCAGCTGCAGTCGGCAGGGGCAGCTGCCGCGGCCGAGTCTCCCGGGCCGAAGCCTGAATCGGCACCCGATTCCGCGGACGGCAAAGGCTACGGCATGCTGAACGTGCAGGCACGGATCGCTTTGACGTTCGGCGCCAAATACGGAATCGCCATTCAAAGCGAATTAGGACGGGGAACGGTCGTGACGGTGACGCACCCGCTGATCCGGGAGAACAACGTACGTTGGGAGAGGATAAACCATGAGTGACCGTATGGAAAAAAACATGAACGAAAACAGCCTGTCCCCCACCTTCCGCTGGAAAGTGCTGATTGCCGACGATGAGATGATTATTCGGGAGGGCATCCGGGACAGCGTCAATTGGGAGCAGCTCCGTCTTGCGGTTGCGGCGGAAGCCGAGGACGGTGAAGAAGCGCTGGAGCTGGCCGTCCGGCACGGCGTTCACATTCTGCTTGTGGACCTCAACATGCCGATCATGGACGGCATCGAGCTGATGAAGCGCGTCCGCGAACAGCTGCCGGGCTGCAAAATCGTCATTATTACCGGTCATGACGAATTCGCCTACGCGCAAAAAGCGATCCGCCTTCAGGTCAAAGATTATATCCTCAAGCCGGCCAACCCGGCGCAGCTCGAAAAGGTACTGCTTCAGGTCCGGACGGAGCTTGAGGAGGAAGCGGCCCGGCAGCTCCATTGGCAGGCGGCCTCCCGGCAAATCTCCCGCAGCTATCCGCTGCTGCGGGAACGATTCTGCCAGGAATGGATGGACGGCAGTTTGACGGAAGCCGAGATTTTGGAGCAGCTGCAGTTTCTGAAGCTGCCGGCCGCCTGCCCCGATTGGCTTGGCGTGATCCGACTGCGCGAGCCGGCCGGGGCGCCGGCGGCCATGAAGGAATCCGAACGCCAGCTGTACTTGTTTGCGATCGAAAATATCGCTTCCGAATTGCTCTCCACTTACCCCAAGGCGATGTTCCGCGACCCGTTCGGACTCATCGTCGTCCTGCTGTGGAGCCTGGCGGCGGAAGCGGATTTCCACCGCATCGAAACCGCGGTGCGCACCAACCTGAAAATCGCCGTCGACGTTCATCTTCATCTGGCCGAAGGCGGCAGCTGCGGCGGAGTGACGGACCTGCCCGCCGTTTACCGCAGCGGCAAAGCCGCGGTGATGAAAGAAACCGCCGTCTCACCTTTGGTGCGCCGGGCCAAACAGTACATGCTGGAGCACTTCTCCGATCGCCGGTTGACGCTGGAACAGATGGCCGGAGCGCTGCAAACCTCCCCCGTCTATTTAAGCCGGGTGATCAAGCAGGAGCTGGGCGCCTCGTTCAACAGCTATTTGACGCAAATCCGCATCCGCCGGGCGGCTCAGCTGCTGAACGCCACGGAGCTGACGATCGCGGAAATCGCCGAACAGGCCGGCTATGAAACGCAGCATTACTTCAGTACGGCGTTCAAGCGAGCCACCGGCATTTCCCCGCTCCAGTACCGCAAAGGCGCGTTCAACCTCAAAGAAGAAGGAACTGAGTGAACTGCGGTTCCTTCTTCTTTTTGCTCGGAAACATAACTCATTCTCCGCCACCAACCTGTGCAAGCTCGCTAACGGACTCAAGCGACCTTATTTGCTGATTTCCCGGACATTTCCCGCTCTAACGGACACCACAGCCTTTATTGGGGTTCATCCGCGGCGAATTGCCCGGTTTTTGTGGAAATAAGGTCTTCTCGGTCCGTTACGTTTTGTGATCTCCTGTTTTTCATGCAATAGAGCCTCTGGTGTCCGTTACATTACATCACCTTCGGCAGCGCCCTTCCCCCAGCACGCCAACTCCCTCTGTTCCTGTCTTCTTGCAATGTCCTATCACACCAAAACTTAGTTGGATTTTTATAAAAAGAGTAGATTCATTGTAAATACACGCCCCCATGTCCCTTGTTATACTCACTTTTGCAAACGCATTCAAATTAATGAATTTACAAATTGGGAGGTTGGGTCATGAAGAAATTTACGACAATCCTGCTGGCGCTGGTCGTCGTTCTGACGTTGGCGGCATGCGGAAACGGCGGGGCCGGCGGCAATGGAGCAACTGGCGGTAACGGAGCAGGCGGCGGCAACGAGGCCGGAAGCGGCTCCGGCAACAGCGGCGGCGGAAACTCCGGCGCCAGCAAAGGCACGGTTGGCCTCGCCATGCCGACGAAATCGTCGGAGCGTTGGGTGGGTGACGGCCAGAACATGGCGAAGGAATTCGAAGCGCTCGGTTACGCTGCGGATCTGCAATACGGGGAAGACGTCATCGAAAATCAGGTATCGCAAATCGAAAACATGATCACAAAAGGCGTGAAAATTTTGGTGATCGCGGCGATCGACGGCGGCTCGCTGACCGATGTGCTGCAAAAAGCCCATGATCAAGGGATCCAGGTCATCGCCTACGACCGCTTGATCATGAACAGCGAATACGTCGATTACTACGCCACCTTCGACAACTTCAAGGTTGGCGTGCAGCAGGCCGCCTACATTGAGGAGAAGCTGGGCCTCAAGGATGGCAAAGGCCCGTTCAACATCGAGCTGTTCGGCGGATCGCCGGACGACAACAACGCTTATTTCTTCTATGACGGCGCCATGTCGGTGCTGCAGCCATACATCGACTCGGGCAAACTGGTCGTGCGCAGCGGACAGACGAAAATGGAGCAAATCGCCACGTTGCGCTGGGACGGGGCCACCGCCCAGGCGCGGATGGACAATTTGCTGAGCGCCCACTATTCGACGGAAAACGTCGACGCCGTGCTGTCCCCGTACGACGGCATCAGCATCGGCATCCTCTCTTCGCTCAAAGGCGTGGGATACGGCACCGGCGACAAGCCGCTGCCGATCGTGACCGGCCAGGACGCCGAACTCGCTTCGATCAAATCGATTCTGGCGGGCGAACAAACGCAAACCGTATTTAAAGACACGCGCGAACTCGCCAAAAAGGCGGTGGCCATGGCGCAAAGCATTCTCGAAGGTACGGAAGCCGAAGTGAACAATACGGAAACATACGATAACGGTGTGAAGGTTGTCCCTTCCTATTTGCTGGAGCCGGTCTCCGTGGATAAGGACAATGTGGAAAAAACGCTGGTCGAGTCCGGTTACTACACCAAAGAGGAGCTTGGCTTGTAGCCCTGCGGCCGGAGCGGAATACCTGGACTACGAAAATGGCATCACAGCAGGCCGGTACAGCGGCAAACCGGCACCCGCGGCGGACGGCTTTCCCGGCCGCCGCTGTTTTACATCAATGCAGCAGAAAGGCAGGTGGCGGCACTTGCGAAAACTTATTTTGGAAATGCGGGGCATCACCAAAACGTTTCCCGGCGTCAAGGCGCTCAGCGACGTCAATTTGCAGGTGGCGGAAGGTGAAATCCACGCGCTTTGCGGGGAAAACGGGGCCGGAAAATCGACCCTGATGAAAGTGTTAAGCGGCGTTTATCCGCACGGCACCTATGAAGGGGATATTTTGTTTAACGGCCAGGTTTGCGAGTTTAAGGATATCAAGCAAAGCGAACAGCTCGGCATCGTCATTATCCATCAGGAGCTGGCGCTGATCCCGTATCTGTCGATCGCGGAAAATATTTTTCTCGGCAACGAACAAAAAAAGCGCGGACTCATCGACTGGAACGAAACAACGATCAAGACGCGGAAGCTGCTCGAAACTGTCGGGCTGGACGAATCGCCGGCCACCCGAGTGCTCGATCTCGGCGTCGGCAAGCAGCAGCTGGTGGAGATCGCCAAAGCGCTGGCCAAGCAGGTCAAACTGCTCATCCTGGACGAACCGACGGCGGCGCTCAACGAAAGCGATAGTGAAAACCTGTTGGCGCTCATTCTCGAACTGAAAAAACAAGGCATTACCTCGATCATCATCTCGCACAAATTGAACGAAATCAGCAAGGTGGCCGATTCGATCACGATTTTGCGGGACGGCAAAACGGTCCAGACGCTGGATATGAAGGCCGATCACGTGACTGAGGACATGATCATCAAAGGCATGGTCGGACGCGATTTAACCCACCGATACCCTGAACGGGAGCCACGCATCGGCGAGGTAATCTTCGAGGTTCGGGGCTGGGAGGCCCACCATCCCCAGCAGGAGGAGCGGAAAGTGCTGGACGATATCAACCTGACGATCCGCCGCGGCGAAATCGTCGGGATCGCCGGCTTGATGGGCGCAGGCCGAACAGAGCTGGCGATGAGCATTTTCGGGCGTTCTTACGGCAGGCATATTAAAGGCCAACTGTTCCTGCACGGAAAAGAAGTCCGGTTCGACTCCATCAGCCAGGCGATTGAGCACGGGATCGCTTATGTCACCGAGGATCGCAAGCAATATGGACTGATTCTGATCGACGATATCAAGCGGAATATTTCGCTCACCAGCCTTGGCCGGCTGTCCCGCCGCGGCGTCATTCACGAACAGGAGGAAGTGCTTGTCGCGGAGGAGTACCGGAAAAAGCTGAATATCAAGACACCGAGTATTTTGCAAAAAACGGTCAACTTAAGCGGCGGCAACCAGCAAAAGGTTGTGCTCAGCAAATGGATCTACGCGCAGCCGGAAATCCTCATCCTCGATGAGCCGACGCGCGGCATCGATGTTGGGGCCAAATACGAAATTTACTCCATCGTCAATCAGCTCGCGGACGAGGGCAAAGGGATATTGTTCATTTCTTCGGAGCTGCCGGAAATTCTCGGCATGTGCGACCGCATCTATTGCATGAGCGAGGGACGGATCACCGGGGAGGTCGCCCGCAAGGATGCGACGCAGGAAGTGTTGATGAAATCGATGACTCGAGGCAGGGGGTAGGCAGATGCAAGCAGTTACCGAACTTTTCCGCAAAAATATCCGCCAGTACGGGATGATCATCGCGCTGGTGTTTATTACGGTGTTGTTTCAAATTTTGACCGACGGGATTCTGTTGAAGCCGCTGAATATCACGAACCTGATTTTGCAAAACAGCTACATTCTCGTGCTGGCGATCGGCATGGTGCTCGTCATCATCACCGGACACATTGATTTGTCCGTCGGCTCGGTCGCGGCCTTTATCGGCGCGCTGGCGGCCATCATGATGGTCAACTGGCAGGTGCCCACGTTTCTGGCGGTGATCCTTGCGCTGATCATGGGGGCGCTGATCGGAGCCTGGCAGGGCTTCTGGGTCGCCTACGTCAAAATCCCGGCGTTTATCGTGACGCTGGCCGGTATGTTGCTATTTCGCGGCCTGACGATGATCGTGCTGGGCGGGCAGTCGATCGCGCCGTTTCCAAAATCGTTCCAACGCATCAGCTCCGGGTTTATCCCCGACTGGTTTGGCGGCGGCGGGCTGCATGTATTAACGATCGTGCTCGGCATCCTTCTCTCCATCTTGTACATCTGGCAGGAATGGAAGGAACGCCGGACCCAGTTGAAATATCAGTTTGAAGTCCCGCCGATGTGGACGTTTATGCTGCAAATCGTCGTGCTGGTGGCGGTGATCAATCTTTTCACGCTGGTGCTGGCCACCTATAACGGCATTCCGAACATTTTGATCATTCTGTTCTTCCTGATCGTCATTTACTCCTTCGTAATGAACCGGATGGTCCCCGGCCGGCATATCTACGCGCTCGGCGGCAATGAGAAGGCCGCCACGCTGTCGGGGGTCAAGACGAAAAAGGTGACGTTCTGGGTGTTCGTCAACATGGGTACGCTGGCCGCACTCTCCGGCCTGATCTTCGCTGCCCGGCTCAATTCGGCCACGCCGAAGGCCGGCACGAACTTTGAGCTGGACGCCATCGCGGCCTGCTTTATCGGCGGCGCCTCCGCTTCCGGCGGCATCGGCACCGTGGTCGGCGCGATCATCGGCGGCCTTGTGATGGGCGTGATGAACAACGGCATGTCGCTCATCGGCCTCGGGGTCGACTGGCAGCAGGGCATCAAAGGGCTCGTCCTGCTTCTCGCCGTCGCGTTCGACATCTATAATAAGTCGAAGACGAATTGATTCTCGTACTGCAAAAGCGAGCAGGCATTCGCCGGAAATCCGGGCGGAGGCTGCTCGCTTTTTGTGAAAATTACCTTTTCCCCTTCCTTGCTGGGAAGTGGCTGTTACAGTCGTGTCTACTTTTTAGTCTACATCCAAATAGCGGTAATTTAAGTCGTTATCTTGATCACTTTGCCCCGCTCTCGTCAAATAGCGGAACTTATTGTTCCTATTTGGGGGCCAAGATGGAAAAAGGGGCCCTTGGGTCCCCTTTCACCAACAATAGCGGAAAAGAATTCCCCTATTTCATCTGAACTCCCTACTTTGCCGAAGATAACGCCCTTTTTTACCGCTATTGCCCTGGCCTGCGGCGAGGTCTTTGTCCTACTCCCGTCTGGCATGGGGGGTACGATAGAATGGGGAGTACAATGGATCGGGGCTTGCGAAAGGCGGCGAAATGCAAAAGTGCAGGCGATTTTCGTCGAAATGACTCGAAACGGGTGACTCAACTGCAAAAGTGCAGTTCATTTCCGATTATAAGCTACTTTTTTATCCAATAGCCGGAAATGAGATGTATTTTTGCATTTCGCTCGCACTTTAAGGGCTTTTTTCGGAAAATCAACTGCATTTTTGCAGTTGATTTGGTCACGCCACCCATCTGAATCCTCAACCTGGCTATATGGCCACACTTCTGCAGCACGCCCGGCGAATACAATTATTATTCCGGAGATTCTGCCGGATTCATCTTTGACTCAGCCTCTTCGCGAGTGATGGCCGTAAACTGCTGATCCCCCAACTTGATCAGGCTGCCTGCCGGCACATCCAGCTTCATGCCCAGGGAAACCGCAACACGATACGGATACGCGGACCCCTTCATGCCTTCGTCCCCAGCCCCGGTAGACTCGTCGAACTTGGAATTGGAAACATCGTCAAGCTGATCGGTGCCGGAAGCGCCGGAGGGGTCAGTCACGGCTTTATTGGTTTTGCCGGCCGGATCGGTCTCGGTGTTATTAGTTTTATTGTTTGCGTCGGCTGCACCAGTTTTATTGGTTTTATTGCTTGTATCGCTTGTATTGCTTGTATTGCTTGTATTGCTTGCATTTCCTTTATCGTTCTTTTTACTTTTATCGCTTGTATTGGCTTTATTGTTCGTATTGGTTGCATCCGTTGTACCAGTTGTGTTGGTCTTGTCCGCTGCATTGGTGCCGCTAGTTCCACCGGTTGAATCGGCCTTCTTATCTCCGGATTGTCCGGCGTCCTGGTCCCCTGCCATTCCCTTCACATTTTCCTTTGTTTTTCCGCTTGTATTTTCCTTTGCACTTTTCTTTGCATTGTCCTTCGTATCTTTCGCAGCGTCTCCTTCATTTCCCCCTGCGGCATCCCCTGCATCGTCGCTCTTCGCTCCATCTGTTCCTGCGGCTCCGCCGGACACGTCGCTCGGGTCAACGGTACCCGAATCTCCGGCACCGGGACTTACAGCGGTACAACTGCTTGCGTATTTCAAATTCGTAAATTGTTGAGCGGCCTGACCTGGAGACTCGATTGTCAAGGCTGACGGAACAAGGGCAGTACACTGCTCCACCCCAGGGAACAGAAATACGAGTGAAGTTGTCTCCGTACCGTCGTCGCCCATCACATTGTCGGCATATACAAGCGCCTCTGGTTCCTCTACCTGAGCCGGTGGCTGTGTTGCCTCAACAGACGCTTTGGGCCCCAGCATCCCTTGCTGCTGCATCACGATTAAAATACCGGCAATCACAACGAGGCCGCAGGCCAGGACAATCATGGTTGCGCTGACTTTTTTCCCGTTTTGGGCAAAAAATCGCTTCAGCGGAGGGGAGAGCGCAAGACGGGCCTCAGCAAATACCTTCGCCAGCGGCGCTCCCGCTTTCTCGAAGTAAAGGGTACGGTATTCCTTACTCTTAAATGCGCTTCTGTCATGCTTGTCAAAATACGCTATCAGCGCCGCGGTGTAGGCTGGAACAAGCCCCCCGGACTCGGTAAAAAACGGATGGCCTTGCGACCAAAGCATAAACTCGTAAACCGTTTCCCTATCCTTGGCATGCTGCTGAAGATACTCCAGCACTTGATCGTATTCGGCAAGCCCGGATTTAGAATCTTGATAAAAAGCAAGCACGATTTTTCCAAATTGCGTCAATTCGATACTGGATCGCAGCCACTCGCGTCCCAGCTCCTGTACCCGCTTCATGTCGCCCGGGGACAATTTATGAAAAATATCCTCCATCGGCTCGCGCAATGTAAACCATTCGTACAGCGCCTGCAGTATGGCGGCATGAGCGCGCTGCCGGCCCTCAAGCTGCAGCCCGGCAAAAGCGTCCGCTCCGCCTAAAAATACGGCGGACACCACCTGATCCTGGGTCAGCTTGTCCGGCTCCAGTTCATTCAGCAGCAGGTTTTTGGCGGCAAGTGAGAGACGCTCCGCCAATTCCGAATCCGCCAAGGCCATTCCGCTGTCAGGCAACGGCGTTCTTTCCCATTTACGGATATTTTCCAAGGCCATGTGTACGGCAGACAGCAAGCGCTGCTGCTTGCGAAGCTTATCCGTAAGACTTTCAATCGCATATTCCTGAAAAGAAGCGTTCCGCAGCAAATCCGGATGGACGATCGCCCAGCTATGCACGATGTTCAGAACTTCCTTGGGCCCGTGCGCTTCCGCAAACTTGTTGCGGATGTAGGGTTGAAACAATCTGTCGGATAGCTCGTCAAGCTTCAGGACCGTGCCAAAAAAGGCTTTGCTCAGCTCGGGCTGGCTCTCAGCCAAAGCGTACAAGGCATAGGCAAGCTCCGTCTGCCCTTCCGTCAGCGCGTTGTTAATCGCAAGGATCAAATAATTGACCAGCTTGGGGCCATAATTCCGGCTATCCAGCCGGTAATAATCCCTGAAGCATTCCACGACCGCCAGCTCGGCTATATTCTGCTGTTTTATCCAGTCAAATTCCCGGTCAAAGGCGGCAAGGAATATATCGTTCAGCCGCAGGCTCGAATCCGGGGCGCCCGCCGGCTCCAAATAACCAAGCAAACCCCGCAGCACGGTTAATTTATGATTTTCATATAAATCCCAATGTCCCGTTTCAATCTGATAAAACACACACAGCTCATGGTAACCGGACAACAAAGCCCGGCTCTGCGGCTCCCTGGCCGCAAGCATCTTATCCGCAAAGCGATGAAAGTCCTGCAAGCTTTCCAGCTCGTCTATCTTGCTCCAAACAAAATCGAGGTAAGGCTGTCTGCCGTCATCCATCTCATCCTGCAGCAGCCGCCCGGAAGCGAGATCAAATACATATTCCTTTTCGATTTCCCGGTCACCCGGCCGCAAACTCCCGCGCTCCACGAATTGCAGATGAATGTGTTTGCGGCTCTGCGGCTCCTTGGCGTAAGTGAGGAATCCGAAGCGCCGGCGCAGTTCGAACGGCAGACTGGCGAACAGCACTTTAAGCAGCGCCGCAGCGTATTGCGTAATCTGCTCCGCCGGAACATCCAGCGCAACATATACCTTTTTTCTGCCTTCCCCAACCGCGGTCATGACGGCAAACAACAGCTGTTTAAAGCTTTTCTTGTCCATTTTCAGCTCATCTAGCAAATCGCCCGCCGGCATACTGGATGGACCGTTCTGCTGAAGCAGCGGGTTCCGCTTACGCTGTGGGAGATGCTCCAACTCCGGCACCACCTGGCCGATTTCTTGAAAATATTTTTCGGCATAATCCGCTTCAAAATAACGGCCGAAATCGGTGACGATCTCTTCCCGCCGCGCGGACGGAATCACGTAATTATGGGTAAGAAACGCGCTGCGCAGGCCGGTAAAATCCACCGGCTGATAAATGCTCCGTCCCAGCACCGTATCTCCGCCATCGGTATGGAACAAATGGATCGCCGGCGGATAGCTGCCGGCCTCCTTCTCGCCCCGGGAAGCCAGTTCCGCAGGAGCGTCGTATACGCAAAATGGATGGAGCTGTTTCTTGATAAACACGGAGTCCAGCCCATCCGATGCCGCAACCGTATCAAAACCTTCCGTTCCGCGAAATAACCCGCTCCGCTCTCGGGTATAGATCTGCTGCTGAATCATTGCGGGAGAAGCTTGCTTCACGATCATTCTCTCCCCTCGATGTAATTCAATTTATACAGCAGCCAAATGAATGGCTCATCCACGCGAATCGGCTGCACGACATTTTGCAGCTTCTGGTCAATCGGATTGCTGCCAAGCGCGGATACCGCGAAATATCCCGTGTTTTTGAAATATACGTCCATCGTACCTTTAAAAGGCCGATCCACTTTCTCAATAAAACGGCGAATTTCGCCATCGATATTTTCAAATTCGGTCACATTAAAATATTTACGGTGCACCACATGGTTAAAAATATTGCTGTTCGACTTGATATACTCTCCCTCTTCATCCTTCAAGGCGTGCAGCATATCGCTTTTCGTCAGCACAACCGCGGTCGGGATGTCCGTTTTCCCCTTATCTTCATAAGCGATAAAATCTCCGAACATTGTCAGCACCACATCGCGCGGTTCATCATATTGCGATACCCATTCGCCCGGTTTGTCTCCGGCATTGATGCGGATTTTCTCGCGAATGGAGCGGATTTGCAGCGGATCGACCATAAACAGCAGGCCTGAAGAGTTTTTGATATGCTGTCCCTGTAAGCCAAGATAGTCCTGATCCACCATACCTTCTCCCGCCACGTCAAAGAAAACCAGTGTTAGCGGAGGCTTCGACTCATCCTTGAACACAAATTGAAAAATAAACGGCTCCTGCATCTTCTCTTTCTGGGTCGATGGCAAGAGTTCACCGCGCTCAAACAGCGGCTCTTCATAGATGGTCCGGAATTTACGGCTGATTTCGGCGTTAAGCGGCATACAAGCCGCATCAAAATGATCCGCCGTCGTATTTTGCAGCGTGTGAATCAGCGAAGTCATATAAACGGATTTCCCCACCTGGGAAGCTCCAATGATGGAAATAATATTGCTGGGCACTTTGCCCGCGGTTACCGGCAGCTCGTTATGACAGTGCGGACATAATCTGCGCCGGGTCACTTCCCCATAGCGGTCGTTTAATCCGGTCAGGACATGATCCGAATAGATCAAATGCTCTTCCGGAACGTCCTGGGGGCGCAAAATCGCCTCAATCTCATAGACGGTATCGAGACCAAATCGCTCCCTGTATTTATTCAGCGCTTCGTCCTCGCCAAGCGCGTAATCCTCATCGTCTTCACGATAATGCGTCGCCCTGAAGACGACTTCATCGGGTGTGAATTTACTGAAGCAATAAGGGCATACAATATCATAAAATAACGGCCGCGCTTCGGCTTGGGGTTTCTTTTTAAACAAATCGAACAGACCCATCGTGTTCTTTCCTCCTCCTCGCTCGCAGTACAGTTACTCCGGAATCAGCTCATACAGTCTTCCGTATTTAGGGCCGTCGGTAAAAAACAGCCTTACGTAATCGTTTTTCCCTACCTCGATCGGAGGCAAGGTGCTTCTGCCCGGCGGGAAATCCCTTAGAAAAGGATATACGGTCCCGTCGGCTGTACTTACCGGATAATTGCCCTGCTTTTTTACATAACAAAGCGCTTCTTTCGGAATCTCCACTTCCGCGAGCACCGAGATTTGCACCGTTTTATATTTGCGCAGCAGACCGCTTTTATGAGAGATGGAATAGCGGATTTTGGCCCGCCCTGTGCTAAACTCCACGGTGTTCCGCGCGTCGGGCTGATCGATCAAACGTTTGTCTCCGTCTTCCATCATGCAGGCATAAACGGTATAGGCGACGAGTCCAATCGTGTCGATCCGGTCCACATATCCTCCCGCCGCTTTGTATTCTTCACGGGTATACAGCTTCAATCCGGCGGCAGAAGGGGGATTGCGATACTCCCCCTGCGGCTCCCGGTCGGCAGACCACTTGTCGATATAAACCGCCTGTATTCCTTCAGGCCAGTGCCACTGCAGCTTGCAGCGATCCTCATCGATTTTGTAACTAAGCTGTGTGATGAGCGGCAAGCCTTCTTCCGCCTCGACGAATCGCATCGCGTTGCCCCCTTTGCCTTTTAAAATCCGCTATTGCGCCGATTTCGGGCAGGCTCCTGATATCCGGCCGCGCCGTTTTGAACAGCAGCCCCTCTGCGGCGCATAGCAGACCGGAAACCGTCCGCCGGGACCGGTACGGCAAGCGTGAACATCGTCATCACGGCGGCCAGCACGAGACAGGCCAACAGCCGGATCATCGTGTCTCCCGGTTGCCATCCGCCGAGGCCCCACTCCAGCAGGATGCCCGCAAGCAGTCCCGATACGGCCCCGCCGATCGTAAAGCTTTTCGCCAAATGCCGGTTATCGAACATCATCCCCAGCGCCAGGCCAAGCAGCGCACCGAGTCCGAGCACAAACACGATTCTCAGGATCATGTAATACGGGCTATTTTCCATTGTTCCGGTACGTTCCGTCACTAAAGTGCGTTCATCCCGATTGTTGTCGTATATTTTCTGGAACACAAAAGTCAGATTGGACGCATCCGCCACATCATAATATTGTCCGCCGGTCTGCGCAGCGATGTCTTGGAGCAGTGCCGCCCCCTCTATATTACCTCCCGGCGCGCTCAGGCCAAGACCGATCGTATTTACGGCCACGCCGCGATCCTGGTAGTCGGCGAGCACTTGCGGCAGGTTAACGGAGCTGACCCCGTCCGACAGCAAAATCGCCATCGCTCCTCTGGACCCGGGCTGCCCTTTGATCTGTTCCATCGACGCCTGCAGCGCCTCGCCGATATCCGTTCCCGCATTCGTCGGTTCAAGCGCATCGATCGCGGCGTTTACTTCGTTTTTTACACTCTGATCACGGACACGAACAAAAGGCTGAATGAGCACGGGCTGATCATCGAAACTGATGACCGCCACCTGCTTGCCGCTATCCATTTGTCCGACCAGGGATTTTGCCGCTTCATAACGGCGGTCATCCGGATCGGTCTCCTGCATGCTCCCGGAATTATCAATAATCAGGACAATATCTTTCACCGTTCTCGCCCGTCCTACATTGAGCTCATATAAAAACTCAAAGAGCGCTCCCGCGAGCAGAAGCATGACCAAGGTCACCGGAACGAGCAGTTTCCATGAAGTACCGACATACCGCTGCCTCCATGACGCCCCGCTCAGACGGGGGGAGATCATTTCCGCAATCAGGCAGAATAACCCGACGGACAGGGCCAAAATGCCAAAATAAAGCCCCACCACGACAAATCCGGGCAGCCTGCCCAATAGTTCGCCAAGCAGCAGTTCACCGATCACAGCCCCAACCGCTCCGCCGATGAGACTGAACAGCACCAGGAGCCAGTTTATTTTACGCTGCATTTAAAGCACTTCCTCTCTACAACTTTTTTCGTGTGTTACGAGGTCAACAGAGCTCTGGCAGCCTGGATTGGTCGATTCCGTGAAACTCGTACCCGTTCTTAAGATAAGTCTCATAGTATACTTTACCATTCACGTAATACATCAGGTCTTCGGGGTGGAAGCCACCCATCAGGTTCAGCTTCTCTACGCCGCTGCTGCGCTTCTCGTGCACACAGCCAAGCTTATAAATCCTTGACGATTCATCCGCCTGAAAAATATGCTGCACAAACTCGCTCGTAAAATCGCCAAACACGTATTTTTCCTCGTAGCGGTGCTCCTGGGTGTAATCGTACAGGCGAAGCTGGATCGCGGCATTATCCTCCAAGATGCGGTACAGCTTTTTGAACAGCTCCTCCTTGGTAAGCACGGACCTGTTGCCGTATTCTACCGTCACATTGGCGCGCTGGAGCAGTTCCTCCTCAAATGTGCGCGAGAACATTGGCGACGCTAAAATCGCCTTGCGGCAAACTTCGATGAGCCGATCCGCCAATCCCTCGATCCCATGGTCCAGCAGACGGCGGGAATCCCCCATCGTACTGTCCGCAAAAAACGCCTGCTTCCCGCGTTTGCTCTCCCACTGCTCCATAATGTCGGCGGTGACTCGCTCATAATACTCCATAATATTCTGGCCGATATAATCATCCGCGGTCTGGATACTGCCGAGCGTCGTGTCGCGAAGCAGTTGTTCCATCGTTTCAAGCTGCGTGATCACGGCGCGATACCGGTCATGCAGTTGCCGAATCGCTTCTTCAAACTTGGCGATCAGCATCAGCTTCGTTTCCAGCAGCAGGATATCCCTTCTTCGGGAATAAACCTGGTCAAACAAATAGCGGATCAAGCCCCGTAAATTATGCCGGTCCATCATCGGCAGGCGCGGAAAGCCCTGCTCCTCCACCCGGCCCTGGCGGAATTGCTCCAGCTCGGCTTTGGCCGATGCCAGCAGCATCTCCGTTTCCCTGCGACCGTTCCTCAGCTGATCCATAATTCCCGAAGAGCCGCCGTCCGCCTCATCCGCGGTCCAGGCCGCCAGGGAATAGACCTCAACATCGGGATGCTGGGAAAGCGACTGCTTGATCGCCGCGTCGAGCCATTCGCCGGCCCGGAATTCCTGCAAGCGGCGCGCTGCTTCCTCCTGGAAGTTGCTGCGGAAGAAGGCTTCCCCGCCGCCGCCGAACAAGGCTTCCTCGGCTTCCTTCAGTGACAGTTTGCGGATTGCCGCATAGCTAATATCGTTCGTCATCAAACCATGCATTTCGTTCAAGCGTTCCTCCGAGGGCGTCAACTGCAGAGAAGCGCGATCCAGGGCCGCTGCATCCACTCCAAAAAAGGCCAGCCTCTCCGCCGCCGGTAACGCCGGCTCCTGCTTCATTCTCGTGAGCAATCCCCTGTAGAAATGATACAGCACGGCCAGCGCGATCGACTGGTTTGGACGCTTCACCTTGGACAATCCGGCCGAGACAAAACCCTGCCGCCCGGATTCGGTCATGATGTTGTTTTTGAAGGAAGTATTGTTGTAAGCCGCATTGTTCGCCTGGAACATCTGCTCCTTATACTGTCTGTTCTTAAGCAAACTAATATGGGATATCGCCTCATAGCAGCCCAGCATCCCCTGGCTTGAGGCAATTCCCCGTTCGTCGCGGTCCGATAAAATATAGACAAGATCAAACAAAGGCGAAGCCGGATGCGAAACCGGAATCGCCAGCCCATCCTCAGTAACGTGAAGCGGGGCGGTCAATGCGAAATCCGGCTGCTGCATCAAGTTCAGCTCACGCAAAAAAGCGACGCCAAGCGAACTGCTGAATCCAAAAGCTTCGGCTCCTTCCCGTTCATTGATCAAGGCATACAAATCCAGTTGCACCGCCTTGAACGACTGGCGGAATATCGCTTCCGCGAGCAGCGATATTTCCGGAACCAGCACATTAAACGGATCGTCGACCCGCGTAATGATCGAGAGACGAACGCGATCAAAGGACGGATACAGCCTTCCGTACTCCGCCAAAGCTCCGCTGGCCTGCCGTAAAATTCGGTTTAGCTCCAGCAAGCCCTGCGCATCCGCATAGAACTGCCGGTACAGGTCAGGGCGCAGCGTATGCGAGTTCGCCTCCGTTTTCACCTTCACCGGAAAATGATACTCCAACAGACGAGCATTAGCAGGCTCCTGCGCGGAGCCTGCGTACAAATAAATCAATCCCTCGCTGTTTTCCCATCTCTTCTCGTTCATCCGCATGATCGGCTCGATGGCCTCACGGCTTTTGTCTCCGATAAACAGAAACACGGCGGGATAATGAATGCTGCTCTGGTCATCGCCGCCGGTAAGCCGTTCTTCGGAACGGTCATACTCGGCGGCGAACTGCTCTAGCTTCCGTCTAACCATTATTTCAGCCTTCTGCGGATGTCGTTCAGCTTCGCGGCAATCTGCTTGTAGAACTGATACATATCGTCGCCGTTCGCCAGCGCCGCTCTTTCATATTCCAGCGAGTCCCGCCCCTCAAGGAATCGTGCGGCCAGCTCATCCAGTGTTTGCAGCAATGGCTCGATATTCTCGGACGCCGTCAGCTCCGCGGCACGGCGCGACGCTTTGCGCATCAGCGCGCTGCGGCTCTTTTCATCCAGGCCTCTGAAATGAGCAAACACATCGTACTCCACATAATTCTGGCTTTTCATCAGGTTGGCAAAAGGCTCCCAAGCCTCTTCCTCCGGATCGCGGTCGTATACATACAGCGCGCCTTTTTTCGTCACCGTGCCGGTATACAGCGCCTCAATGAACTGCTCAAGCCACTTCTCCTCATCCTGATGCTGCTCCAGCACCGCATCCAGCTTCGCCGCCATCGCGGCGATTTCGTCATACTTGGCGATCTCCTGGCGCACACCGGCAATCAGCTGCGGCGAACGGATCAAATTCTCCTTGGCCATCTCTTCATGGATGCTTCCGAAGATATCCTTAACGCTCTCCTGCGGAAGTCCCTCCGCAAGCAGCCGTTTCAGTTCGGCGGCCGCCCGTTTCACTTCGCCCAAATTCGGCTTTGCGGCATCAAGGCGCATATCGTACGCCGCCAGCTTATCCTGCAGGGAGAACGGCTTTGTAAAGACGGCCGAATAGCGGCTGCTCGTATTTTGATCCGCGTCTTTTTCCACGATAACCCTTAACGCCAGCGCTTTGGCAAATTCTTCACGCACGCGGGAATTATAGGTTTTCACGCGCGGGTTGACGTAAGTTTCGCCCCAGGACTTCTCGGGAATCGGCGACGGCAGGTAGGTCCAGTTGTTCTTTTCGGTCTGCACCAGATGGCGCCCGATGCCTTCCTTGTCGAGAATCGTCCGTTCATAGCTTTCCTCATAAACCTTAAGCGGCGTGTAGACAAACAGCGGCACCCCGTTGCGTGTGTTCAGCCAGAAAATGCGGTTTTTCACTTCACTTTCCTTCACCGTGAAATGAGACTTGCCGATCGCATTGTTCTGGTAATTGCGAATCCCCTTCAGGATGCTCGGCGCCTGCACCGGAACGGATACAAACCCCCAGGAAGGAAAATGCAAATTGCCTGTGCTGTTCGACAAATGGAATACCGGAACGGCCTCTTCATCCAGCTTGCTGGCGATATGGCGCTCGACAAACTTCTCGATCGGCTCATCCTGTCCGTACTTGATGATCAGGAAATCTTCCATCGATTTCGTAATGAGATCGCCGAATTTCTCCGAAAGGAAATCGGAAATGGAGCTGACGATATCGATTTCCTGCTCTTTGACCCACTGGTTCGAGTTGTCCAGCAATTCCGCCGCAAAATCGCGAATGAGATCGTCGACATCCTTTTGCTCCATAATGCCGCTGACCACTTTGGAAATATCGGGCACGCTGACGATGTTCCAATAGTAGGTTTTGTTGCCCTTATGATCCACCTGCTCTTCGCCGCTCGTCAAAATGTCCCCGTTCTTGGAGAAAATCGAGCTGAGCGCGTTCAAGATTTCCGTGAATACGCTATAAATGCGGTTGTTTTCCCGGTTCAGCAGGTCGTACAGGTCCTCGTAAAATTCGATCATTTGCTCGGTGCGCTCGATATCGGCATGGAGCCAGTATTCATTGATTTTGGCTTCAATATAGGCGTTTTTCTTCTTCTCCTTGGATACGAACGCGCTTTTGGCGTCGCCCAGCTTCTCCCCGGCATGATCTTGCGCCGCTTCAATCTCGCGGGGAATCCTGAGCAGATTCTCGCGCAGCGTCTCAATGTAGGAGAGCAGCATCTTCAGCAGGCAGAAGCCTTTTTCCGTATGAATCAGCCTGGATACATAAAACGGCCCCTGCTCCGGATGCAGAAACTGCCGGCGGATCTGGTCGCTGAATTGCTCCAACAGCTCGCCCGGAAGCTGCTTTTTCACCTTGATGTACTCTTCTCTGGCCCGGGCCAGGAAGGATTGCTCCAGCTCCGTATCCAGGTTCACGACCTGGGACTTCACGACATTGGCATAGCTCAGCCGCTCGCTGTTCTCGTAACCCGGAAGCGGTTCGGGCACGCGGGCTTCGAAGGTTTTGACGATGCTGTCCAGATCGACGCCCAGCTTGCGGGCAAACTTCTCCACTTCCTCCTGGGTCGGAGCCTGATGGAACATTTTCTCCATCTTGTCGAACAGACGATAGGCCAAATAGGTCGTCATCTCTTCGATCGGCAGCACCGCCGAGGAGGCCCCGATAATGTTGTATTCATAATTGGCCGGATAGGCCTTGTTCATTTGCGCGATATTCGTGCGGATATTGCTGATATAGTCATGGATGGCGAATTCCTCGCCGGACTGCTTTTCCTCACTGGCCATAAAGTTCGTAATGTTCTCGGCGGTTACGTTCATACAGTAGTCATAGGCGTTTTCCAGCAGCTTGCCCTCCGTATTGGTCGCCGAGATCAAGTGGCATAGGTTAAACGGAGGCAGCGGAGAGTTGACGTTCAAAATATTGCCGTACTGCTGCTTGAATCTTTCGCCGCGGTGATCCACATTCATCCAGTAATCAAGCTCTTTCAGCGCGGCGTAGCCGTTTTTCTTAATGTACTCGCGCGTGTGCTCGCTAAGGCTTTTGTTGGACAAATTGATATCCGGTGTGAACAAATAGCCCAGGGTGTTCACCCGGTCAATCCCGGCGGAGCCGTGATCGCGCTCGATAATGCCCCGTACGATATAAGCGATATCGAGGAAGCAGCCGCTGCCCGTGCCGCCGGACAAGCCGGTAAGCAGAAACACCATCAGCTTCTTGTTGGTGCCCACGGATAAGGTTTTAATTTTCTTGTCGATCGCCTGCACGACCTGGTTGATCTTCGTGAACAGCAGCAACCGTCCGGCCTGCCGGACCCCCGCCGCGCCGTTCATGCCGTCGGTGATGCTAAGCTCGGGCGACAGCCAATCCGTAATGTACGGCTCCAAAATACTGCGGTTTTGCAGCAGGCCGCCGATCTCCGGGTTGGACAGCAGCACGAATTCATTGATCGGATCGAGGCCGATGCCTTTGTACCGTTTGCTGCGATCCTGCTCATTGGTCTCAAACGCGAGGAATTCCACATTGTCCGGCTTATCGCGTTTTTTCTTGGACAACGGATCTTCCGGCAGCCTGAATCTGCGGTTAATTTGATATTTCAAGCGCAGCAGGGCATCGATCCCGGTTCCGCCAAGACCGATAATGAGGATCGGATTGTCAATCGTATCTACTCGAATTTTATCGCTGACGATCCCTCCGCCAAGTGAAACGTCCAATTGCTGAATATGCTCTCTAACGATTGGCTTCATTTATTTGTCCTCCTAAATTAAATACTCGATAAAAATCGTTTTGTCGATCTGCTGCAGTGACAAGGATACGCGATCGCCGCTCTTCAGCTCAAGCCCGGCTGCGGCATCCACGGCCCGGCCGGATTTCTCGAGGCGCGCGTCCGAGGCGTTGCGCAGAGTGATGCGGTCTCCCTTGGCCGGCGTGAACACAATTTTCTCCGTTTCCTTCAGTTCGGGCGCCAGCTGCAGCAGCTGATGGAGATTAAACTTGCCCTTGAACGCGGTAAGCTTCTTATATTGCGGGAAGGATTTCTCGCTCGTATTCTCGTCGCGAATTTCGATGACGATCTGGCCGACGAAGCCGCGATTTGCTTGCTTGACCGCGCCGGCAATAAAGTAGGCGGCTGCGGCGATCACGGCCAGAGCCACTGCCGACCCGACAATGATCAGCCAAGGGAACGGCTTCTCATCGCTTCCTGCTGCCGGATTAGGATTAGTAGGCGCGGTCGCTCCTCCGGCTTTATCTTTGGCGCTCAGCGACACCGGATCGGTTTCGCGGTAGAAGCTTTTTTCCTCGGCGCGAACCTTCAATTCATAATCGTGGGCTTCGGCAAAACTGAACGTTCCTTCGAATCTGTCCCCGGTATTGTTCAGTTTGATTTCTTCCGTATTGCCGCTATCCAGATCCTTTACGATGAGCGCGGCGTTCATGTTCTTGTACAGTTCGTCATTTTGCAGCTTCTGTCCATTGCTCGTCAGATACGCTCCGATGTTCACCTTATCGCCCGGCTTGTAGCTTTTTGCGGCGATCTTATCCATCTCCAGCTTGAGGTCGTAGTTAAAGACGAGGTTGATGTCGATTTTGTCTTTGGCCGCTCCCTTCACTCTGAGCTTCCAGTCCCCCTCGGTCGGAGTCAGCAGCTTAATCAGGGAATAACTCTTCGATTTGGACAAAATCACGTCGTCCGAAGGTATCGCCACCTTATCGCCGGAAGGGTTGACCAGTTCCGCCTCGACCGGCTTGGACGACATAATGGAAATATTGGCCTCGAGCACGTTGGCGTTAGGCACGTTCACCGTAACGTCCTGGAAGCTTCCGGTGCCTGTCATGCTCTGGATGGGTACGATTTTGAGCTTCAAATGACTGGCGAAGATTTCACTAAGGATTTGCGGAAGGTCATCCGCCGAACTGGTCGAGAACGATTTGGCCCCTGTCTGATTGGCCAAATCCGCAAGCGGCGCCTTGTTCAGCTTGCCGTCCGCGTTAAGCCCGATCGTATAAATCGGAATGCCCGCCGCCTTCGCTTGATCAACGGCCTCGCCAAGCTCCCGGTCGGACTCGCTTTGCGTCCGTCCCGAGCTTTTGTTGAAATCGTTGTTGCCGTCGGCCAGCAGCACGATCATCGGCTCGTGCCCCGGTTCGGCTCCGTTTTGCAGCACCTTCACCGCCTCGCGAACGCCCACGGCAATATCGGTGTAGGGTCCTCGGTCCAGCCCATCGATAAAGTCTTTTAAATCCTGCTTATCCTCCGGAGACCCGATCTTCAGCAGCGCCTTTTCCCGCTGAACCTTATCCGTAAAGGCCACAATCCCTACCTTGTCGCCTTTCGTGGACAGCATGTCGATAAACATCTTCATCGCTTCATTTCCGACTTTATTCGTGTCGCTCGTATTCATCGAGTTGCTTATATCGACAACGAGCACAGCATCGATAGAAGAAGCCTGCTGGGCCTGAGCTGCTTGCGCGGCCGCCGCGGTGCCGGCCATGGCGATGCCGGCATAGGACGCCAGTAACCAAAAGACCATCAAAACCGTTAATATACGTGTGGATTGTCTATAACAATGCTGCATAATATTGCCCCTTTATTTTAGATATAAAAGCGTAGAAGTGAGACAGTTCCAGATATATACTATACTAATGATAATGGATAATCCTTAAGAAAAGGTTACGAAAAAACAAGATCGCACCGCCATAATGCACCAAAATCCGCCGGACAATCGTCATCCTCAACATTAATTACGAAAGGAACCGAAATATGGTTACATACGGATGCCTTGCCTTGTTGTTTTTGTTTGTCATCATTAAGTCCCATATCTACTACTCTCGCAGACAGCAAATCGTTGCGCCGCAGGAGCTCGACAGAAGACTGCTCAAATTAATTAACGATGAAGAGAGAGAGCTATGAACAAGAAAAAAACGGTTATTCTGCACCCTCCATTAAAGACGAAATATGCCTACGAAAAGTTAAGATGCTGCAAATATTGCCAGAGCTATACCGCGCTAAATGAGGAAAAGTGCATCGTTTGCGGGAAATCCGGCCTTATTCCGGTTGCGGAGAAGGCGCGTCAGGCAGCGCGGCGCACCCAGCACAATGATCTGCTGCTAGGCTTATTTCTCACGCTGCTTGCTGTTCTGTTCAGCCAGACCTTTCAGCTTATGGCTATTTCGGCCGCGGCGGGGATTTTACTGTCCGGGCTGCTCTATTGGGTTCACCGTAAAACTCTCCACAGCCGCATTTCGATCGAGCTGAGCGAGCTGTTCCGGCGCGATCGCGATAAAATCGCTGCGGGTCTGGTCCGTAATCTCGAAACGGCCGCCACGCATGAAGAAGAGAGCCGATCCTACGAAATGATGCGGGAAGTTGCCGTTATCGTCCGCAACGATCACATCCGCAAGCTGCAGCTGATTCTGTTGCAGTCATTTGTCTTGAGGAAAGATATGGAGCTGGAACTTGCGCCTCTCCTGCTGCAAGATTTCGACCCCGATCTGGCCTCCTATATTGGCGAGCTTGCCAAAATTAAACGCGAACTCATTAAAGACAAAACTTTTCAATATGTTATCAAATATGAGCAGCAAATTCTGGCAATGGAACGCGGAGAAGACATCCTGGCCGGGGTGGCTGGAGCCGCTGTTAGGTTAAAACGCTACGTTCTAACCTATTCGGACTTCATCGCCCGTTATGCTCGCAAGCTTCCCAAGGACCGTTTCCTCCGATTATTCCGGATGATTGCCGATTCGCCCGATCAGGATTGGGGAGAGCTTATGGCCGAGACCGCCCGAATTCATCAGGAGAAATACCAGTGGGATGCCGACTTTCAACAAATAAAGCCGAGGTCTGCCGCCTATGACGGTTAAAAGATGGATAACCCTGCATCATCTGCTCATTCTGTTGTGTTTAATGATGATTCCTTTGCTGATCCACAAGGGCATCGGGATCTCTCAGAAGCTTGCCGCCATTCAAACGGCGGAACGCTTGTTCCAGGAGAGGCAACTTGTAGAAGCCGAGGACTGGTACCAAAAGGCCCAGGTTAACAGGAGCATACGCTATAAGGAGGAGCTTATTTCCTCCCGGCTGAAGGAGCTTGCTCCCATTACTGCCATGAAAAACGATTTGGGGAACATTGCCGATCAGGCTTCCCGTGCGGATCACGAGCGTGATTTCGAACTTCTTATGAAGGCATACACCAAACTTCAACAGGTGCGGAGTCGTTATATGACGCCGGAAGGGCCTAACAGCGGCTATTACCGCCAAGTGTCCGAGCATTACGGCATTCCGCAGAACTTCACCGGTTATTTTCAAAAATTTAAAACGCTGTTTCTGCAGCAAATGGAACAAAATCTGGCCGGTGCGAGCTATGATGATGAATCTTTTAAGCGGAATCTGCTGCGAATTCCCGGCGGCCTGTTCGGTACGGAGCAGGAATGGCTTGATGAGTTACTGACAGCTTTCCAAAAATATGACGAAACCAAGCTGACACGCATGGCTGCTAAAGGGCTCGTCAAATCCATGCTGAGCGATGCTTCCTCCATGCTGGCGGAATATCAGTCAAATAACCTGGAAGCCCCATGGATCATTTCCAATGCAGATCACTTGATGGAAACACTATTGCAAAGTGACTGGGCCAACGATGACTACGCCGCTTTCGCCATGCACGCTAGGCAATACGCTACATTCGCTAACTCTGCCGATCCGGAATCCAAGGTACTGTCCTTGACTAAAAGCCGAATTGACGAGTTGATGCAACGTGCCGGGAAAAATGCGGCAAACGGCGATTATCAGGAGGCGATCGATCTTTACACGGCCATCGGCCACTATCAGGATACGCAGGCGGAAATCAAGGCGGTCGAGTTGGCCTGGACTTTGGCTGAACCGGTCCGGATGCTTCCTTCCCCGGCGGCCGGAAGCGGCTATGTGCATATCGTGAGCGGACGCGACCGTTTCGGATCGAAGGTTTACGTAGCGGCGACCGACCAGAACAATAAGCTTTATTTTGGCCGGATGAACGCGGAGGAAAGTGTCCAGATTCTGTCCAACCAAGTCCTGTCTGCACAGGAGCAGATCCGTACTATTGCGTTCGATCCAAATTTAAGTACGGATAGTAATCCCGTTATCGCCATTGAAGCGGCATCCGAGGCGAGAAACGCCCGCTATTCCGCATTTGAAGTACGGGAGAGCAGCATTACGCTCCTTTACTCGATAGAGGGAGACAGCTTGACCATACAGCCGGACGGAACGCTTCATGTGGTGAATCCGGTTGGCGAAGGGGAAGGACAAACGGCGATATTCGTCCGTTCCGGCGATATTTATCAGTTCGCGGGCATTATGCAGGATATCCTGGACATTTCCGCCGACAGCGTCATCCAGTATCCCAACTCGCTGGTCCGCTTCACCTGCACCATCATCCGCTCCGAAGCGGGAGAAGCGCTCTGCATGGGCAGCAATAGCCTAATCCTGCTAAGAGGGGATTTCTCACTTTCCGCTGACGAAGCGAAAGTAACCGTAACGGGACGCTTCAAGCAGTACGCCGAACAAACTGTGGATGAGCAATTAATAGGACAAATCGAAACGGCGCTGAAGGGACAAACCGGCGGGGAAACAAGCGGACCAAATGAAGGACAGGTAGAGGATCGGGTTGACGTACAGATTGGGAGCCAAGTTGAAGATCAGGTTGATGGACGGGTCGCAGGAACGGGAGACGGACAGATTGGCGGGCAGGCTGCTGGACAGGTTGATGGAACGGGTAATGGGCAGGCTGCAGGTCCGGGTGAAGGAGCGGGTGAAGGAGCGGGCGACGGGCGGGCTACAGGACCGGGTGAAGGAGCGTCGAATGGACTGCTGCAAAGCATTACGGAAGGAAAACAAATATGGGTTCCCGTTGTCGAGGCAGAAACGATCCGGTAATCGGTACATTGTCGCGCTAACGGTTGTGGGCTTATTTGGGCGAAAAAAGCGAGATTCTTTTTCTAACGGTTGTGAGCGAGCTTATTTAGGCGAAACAGCCCTTTTCCCTAAGAAAACACGGGGAATAAGCTCGACCGCAACCGTTACATCTTGCAGATCCCCGTTTTTGCCCAATTAGCGGCGCTCACAACCGTTAGAATTTTCGCGTCCACCTGTTAATGAAAACATAAGGACAAAAAATGTCGTTATTCCGGCGATATCCATCCATATGAGAGAAATAGAGGAAATTTATGTCGCTATTTTCCCCGGTCGCAAGGAAATGCATGCGTTCTGGTGCATTCATAGGAAAATAAGGACAAAAAGTACCGCTAAGTTGGATCAACTTGCCTGCTCCGGATAATAAGAACATAAATTTCCGCTATTTTTAACGGCACAGCCGGCGACGGGCCACCATCGTCGTTCCAGAGGCTGACGGCGGGCAGCTTTGTCATTTCTGCAGCCAACGGCGGGATCGTCTTCATCGTTGCAGCAGCCGGCTGCAAACCGGCGATTTCCAGTGGGCCGAGCCCCCTTTCAACAGACAAAAAACACCACAGCAAAGAGGTCTTCTCTCTACTGTGGTGTGCCCATATAACTGATATTAGTTCTCCCCAAGCTCCCCGCCGCCGGGGTAAATCATCACCTTGACGCTGGTTTCTTTGTTCGTCCTTGCCAGTTCAACCGCGTTTTTGATGTCGCTCAGCGGGAATTTGTGCGTAATAATCTTGCGGATATCCTGGTTGGAGCGGCCTAAAATCTCGATGGCGGCCGGGTACGTATTGGCGTAGCGGAAAACGCCGCACACATCAAGCTCGGCGTCGATCAACGCCCCGATATCGACCGGCACGGCATCCTTGACCGGCAAACCAACCAAAACGATCCGTCCCCCGCGCTTCGCGAACCGGATCGTGTCGGCGATAGCGCCGGGATTTCCGGAGGTCTCGATGATCAGATCGAAGCCCTCTCCCCCGGTCAAGAGCGCCAGCCGCTCCTCCAAGCCCCCCGGGGCAGACGGATCAAACACCTCCTGAGCTCCCATATCCAAAGCCAGCTTACGGCGAAACTCCACCACGTCGCTGCCGAAAACCTGAGAGGCGCCGAACATTTTAGCCGCCTCCAGCGCCAGCAGCCCGATGGGGCCTAGCCCGAGGACCAACACCCGGTCGTATGGCTGAATCCGACCCCGCTTTACGGCATGGAACCCGACCGACAAAGGCTCGAGCAGCGCCCCTTCCTCGAAGGACATCTCCGCCGGCAGCGGAAACAAAAAATCGCTGCGGACGGTCGCGTATTCGGCCCAGGCCCCGTCCACCGGCGGGGTGGCCATAAACGCGACCTCAGGGCAAAGATTGTAGCGCCCGCTTTTGCAATACGCGCATTTTCCGCAAGTGACGCCCGGCTCGACGGCGACCCGGTCGCCCGCGCGAACATTGGTCACCCGCTCGCCCGTCTCCACCACCACGCCGGCCAACTCGTGACCCAAGACCAGCGGCTGCTTCACTTCATAGCGGCCGATCCGCCCATGCTCGTAATAATGCACGTCCGAGCCGCAAATCCCGATACAGTGCACCTTGATCAAAGCTTCATCCGGTCCCGGCTTGGGAACGGGAATGTCCCGTACCTCCAGCTTAAACGGCGCATCCAGCACGGCAGCATTCATCATCTTCTCCATCACTCGCAATCCCTCCTAAATGGGAGCTAGTTTAACTATCGCTCCAGTTGAAACACAACCGCTTCATAAGGACGCATCGTGAAGCTGCTCTGCTTCCGGTCCGTACGGTCCGGGTAATTGGAGAGCACAGCATCCCGTTTAAAACCTGCAAACTCCGGTGGAACGGTATATTCCGGAGCATTGCCGTAGAAGTTCAGCACGATCAGGAATGTCTGTCCTTCAAACGTGCGCGAATAGACGAAGATTTCCGGGTGCTCCTCCAGCCAACAGTCGTATCTTCCGTAGATCAGCGCCTCGTTGTCCTTACGCAGGCGAATCAGCGCTTTGTAATAATTCAGGACCGAGTCCGCTTCCTGAAGCTGCCGTTTTACGTTGATTTCGTGGTAATTGGGGTTAATGTTGATCCAAGGCACGCCGGTTGTAAACCCGCCAAACAGTGAATCATCCCATTGCATCGGCGTGCGGGCGTTGTCGCGGGCCCGGAAAGCGATCCTGCGCATCGTTTCCTCGACGTCTTTACCGTCCATCAAGCGTTCGCGGTAGAAGTTGTAGATTTCCACATCGCGGTAATCGGTCAGTTCCTTAAACACGACGTTGGTCATGCCGATTTCCTGTCCTTGATAAATAAACGGCGTGCCTTGCATCAGCATAAAAAAGGTAGCCAGCATCTTGGCGGATTCCTTCGGGTAGTTCTCGGGATCGCCAAAACGGGAGACGGAACGCGGCTGATCGTGATTTTCCAGGTAGAGCGCGTTCCATCCGATGCCCTCCAGCCCTGTCTGCCACTTCTTCATGATCGCCTTCAGCTTTGCCATCTCCCAAGGCCCGAAATCCCAGCGGCCTTCCGGACCGAAATCGAGATTGACGTGTTCAAACTGGAAGATCATGTTGAATGCCCCGTTCTCTTCGCCGATCCAGCGGTCGGCTTCGGAAATCGGCGCGCCGCTAGCTTCCCCCACCGTCATAATATCGTAGTCGGCAAAAGCTTCGCGCTTGAACAACTGCAGGAAATCATGGATTCCTTCCACATTGCGGTGCCCGTCCATGGCATCCACATACCGCAGCTTGTGCGGGTTGGGCATATCCGGCAGCCCCGGCAGCTTCTTAATGTGCGTGATCGCGTCGACCCTAAACCCATCGATGCCCTTGTCCAGCCACCAGCGGATCATGTTGACCAACTCCTGGCGGACTTGGGGATTTTCCATGTTCAGATCCGGCTGTCGCCGCGAATACAGATGCAGGAAATATTGTCCGGTCGTCTCATCGTATTCCCAAGCCGAACCGTTAAACATCGATTCCCAGTTGTTCGGCTCGGCCCCGTCCTTGCCGTCCCGCCAAATATAATAATCGCGCTTCGGGTTGTCCCGGGAAGAACGGGATTCGATAAACCACGGATGCTCGTCCGAGGTATGGTTCAGCACCAGGTCCATAATAACTTTCATACCGCGCTCATGGATGCCGGACAACAGCCGGTCAAAATCTTCCATCGTGCCGAATTCGTCCATTATGTCCTGATAATTGCTGATATCATAACCGTTATCGTCATTGGGCGATTTATAGATCGGACAAATCCAGATGACGTCAATCCCCAGCTCTTGCAAGTAATCCAGCTTGGAGATGATGCCGGGAATGTCCCCGACGCCATCTCCATTCGAATCCATAAAGCTTCGCGGGTAAATTTGATAAGCGACCGCTTCTTTCCACCATATTTTTCGCATTTCGGTTTCCCCCATAACATCTTCATCCAATATTCAGAACGCGCTTGCGAGGAACAGGTCGACCTCCGAAGCTTCGGGCATCCCGTTTTGGGCTCCGAATTTGGTGACCGCCAGCGCCGATGCGGCGACCGCATATTCAGCCGCCTCCTTGATGCCTAAGCCTTTGGCGATGGACACCGCAAGCGCCGCGTTAAAGCAATCCCCGGCTCCCGTCGTGTCCGAGACCTCCATCTTCCTGCCGGGGATATGGAACGTATGGCCGGACGCATTCATGTGCACCACGCCATCCGCCCCAAGCGTAACCATAATGGAGGGAAGACCTTTATCGATCATCCTCCGCATGGCGGCATAAAGCGCATAGAAATCGTTTTCTTTCAAAATCTCCGGCATTCCCGCCAAAATGGACAACTCCTGGCGATTTGGCGTTAACGAGTGCAGCATCGGGTAAATTTCTTCCGGCAATGGCTGGGCCGGAGCCGGATTCAGGATGATTTTTTTGCCCATCCCATGCGCGTATTTAATGCACGCCACCACCGTGTCCAGCGGAATCTCCAGTTGCAGCAGGACAACATCCGCCCGGTCGATATGCGACTTGCGCTGCGCAATATCGGACCAGGTGATTTTTCCGTTCGCCCCGGGTACGACCACAATCCGATTGTCCCGGTCGTGGACCCAGATCGAGGCGATTCCCGTCTTCTCCTCCGGCATCACGTTCAGCGCCTGAACAATGGAATGCCGTTTTAGTTCCTGGAGCATCTGCTCGCCAAAGCGATCTTTTCCCACCGCACCGATAAAAGAAGTTTCCATGCCAAGCCGGGAAGCCGCCACGGCCTGGTTCGCCCCTTTTCCTCCGGGCAAAAGCTTGACCCCGGCCCCCATGATCGTCTCTCCTTTTTCGGGAAGAACCGGGGTCTCTATGACAATATCCATATTCATACTGCCGATCACGACAATATTAGGATTTTGCATGCCTGCCATTGCTACTCACTATCCCTTCGCGTTGAATCCCTGATGATTAATGACACGTTGATCTCGATGACCTCGGAGTCGAATTTCGCATCCCGGGCTTCGATCTGTTGTACCAGCGTGCGCGCCGCCTTTTCTCCCATTTCGTAAATGGGCTGGGCGACGGTCGTCAGTTCGGGTTCGATGATTTCGGCCAGCTTAATGCCGTCGAACCCGCATACGGCGATGTCCTCCGGCACCTTCACGCCCTTCCGGTGAAGCGCCTTAAGCGCGCCGATCGCCATAAAATCGTTGCCGGCAAAAATGCCGTCAATGTCGGGATGCCGCAGCAGCAGCGTTTCGACCGCCTGCATCCCGCCTTCCAGTTGAAAGTGGCCGGGCGCCATTAATGAAGGGGTGTACCAAGAAAAAGATTTAACATAGTCTTCGTAACCGTTTAGCCGTTCCTGGGCGGTGACGATTTCCTGTGGACCATAGATGTGTGCGATCTTTTTGCAGCCTATGTCAAGCAGATGCTTTACGGCAAGCTGGGCTCCCTCGTAGTTGTTGCAGCGGATTAACGTGCATTTTCCCGTATCGGACGAACGGTCCAGCACCACCACGGGAATATTGTCCCGGCGAAGCTTGTTCAGTTCCTCCTGCGTCAGATAGTTGGAGGCATAGATGATCCCGTCGATGCGCCGCTTGCGCAGCGCCTCCAGATAGCTTTTTTCCTTAAAGTCACGGTTGTCGGAATTGCAGAAGAACACGGTATAACCCCGCTGCTGGCAAATATCCTCCACGGCCCGGGCCAGTTCGGAAAAAAACGGGTTTGTAATATCAGGCAAAATTAGAGCGATCGTAGGCATGCTGTGATCCGCCAACCGGCGGAATATCAGCGGCTCGTACCCCAACTGCTCCATGGCATCCATTATCCGCTGTTCCGCCTGCTTGCTGACATATCCATTTTGATTGATCATGCGGGATACCGTCGCAATTGATACTCCCGCCAGTTCCGCCACATCTTTGATCGTCGCCAAGTTTCAACACCACCACATAGTTTCTATATATATTTACAGCAAATTTACAGTAAAGGCTTTACTTGATAGGATGAATAGGCCGTACGGCTGCCGCCGTCATTACCGAAGCCGATGGCGCCGCGCAAATAAGGCGTGTCTTCATCGCGATACTGAATCGCCGGGCTTCCGTCGACTGAAACCTCGATCAGGGAGCCCTGTACGCTGACTTCCAGTTCATATTCCAATCCATGCTTCCAAGGGAACGCTTGGGATTGCAGCGTGCGGTAGCCTTCGAAATTTTTGTACAAAGCAATCGTTTGCCCTGGAGCCAGTCCGACAACGTACCCCCGCATCGCTCCCTGCACGCGGAACAGGATGGAATGCTGCTCGCCTTTGAGCGGTTTCAGCTTGACCCGGAACCGGTAATCGTCCCACAAATGCGAACCTGTATAGCATTCGGCCGGTTCGAATCCGTGGCCGCCGGCCAGCCGGCCTTCCTCCAATCTCCATATCCCCCGCAGGTAGGTCATCTGCGACACCGTCTGGTGCAGGGCGTTCCATTTCTCCATGCGCTGGGAGGCAAAATCGACGGCATAATCCGCAGCGCCGTGCACTTTGAACTCGTCCAGGAACCATTTCAGGGAAAAAGACTTCTCCCGCAGGCTGGAATCCCCGCTCACCGTGTACTCCATACCGACCTTGCCAATCGCCGCGTTCTCGGCATACGGAATTTGGTAGCCGACCCGCTGCCATTCTCCATTCAAAACGAGCGGGGCGCTGTACAGACGGTGTCCGGTGAAGACATCCTCCGCAAACAAGCGCACATGGAGTCCGGTGCCTACCGTCTCGTCGAGCTTGAGCCACGCTTCCACGGTCTGTCCGGGATATACGGTCGGTGAGATGTCCGGATCGTAGCGGCTGTCGTCGAAATCGCCCGGTGAGCCGTACGTCAGGAAAAACACGTCGAAAGTCGTTCCGGTAAACACGGAAGGCGCCGTAAGCTGCAAGGATCGCCGTCCTTTGTAAGCCTCGCAGTCCGTATTGGTGAGCAGAATCCGCTCATTCCCGCGGTATTTCCATTCCAGCGCATGCGTGGAGCCGGGCAATTCGAAATGCAGATAATGGGCGCTGTCGTCCCGCAAAATCTCCTCCCATTCCGGGATCGGCTCCCCATTTAACTTGCTGGCCAACTTGGCCGTATCGGCGGTGATTTGCGGGATCGTCTGCAAATTCAAGCTGCCCAAAATGCCGGAGCAGCAGACGAAATCGTTGATCGGGTCTTTCCACTTTGCCTCGATTCCGCCGGGACCGTTCAGAACGCCAAGAATCGTTCCCACATTCCCTACATTGCAGTCCGTATCCCACCCGCACATATTGCAGATATTGATCGTCCGGCTGAAGTCGCCCTGCCCGTACAATAAGGATAACACGATTACGGCCGCGTTAGGAATAATATGGCAGACCCCTTCATAATGCTGGTACCCGTATTTTTCCTGAACATAAGCAAACGCTTCACGCCAGTCCTCTGGATGCTCAAGGTGAAAGGCCATGACATCCCGCGCCATCCGCGCGTAATCGCTGGTTTCCTCAATGACGGACAACCCGTCCGCAAGGATATCCTCCACCTTACCCTTCACAAACGCGGAAGCGATGCAGGCGGCAATAAAACGTCCGCCGCGGATGCCGTCCCCGCCGTGCGTCACGCTCGACATCATCCCCGCAAGCTCCGCCGCTTTGAACGGATCGCCCGGGCATACCAGCCCCCAGCAGTCCGAGAAAATCTGCCCGCCGATCTGCTCGGCCGCCGTTTTGCCGTTCTGCTCAATGGAACCGGACAGCGGAGCAGAAACGCCGTTTTTCAAATTCAGGTAAGCCGTATGCTCGGTCGAAACGCCGTAGCCTCCCCACCAGAAGAAGCCGTGCCCTTCCCCCGCGTAGTTCCGCAGCGTATGGGCCATTTCCCGCTCCGTTAGCCGGTTCGGATCAAAGTCGGCCAACGCCCGCATAAAAAATACCGGGCCATTGATATCATCATCCGCTGCAAAATGCTTGAACAAATAAGGATAGTCCGTAATTTCCCCAAAGGTTTGCGCGATCCGTTCGTAGGACCAGCCCTCGATATTGGCGCCATGCACCACACCGATCACCTTGCCTAACCAGCCTCCATACAATTTTTCCATGTAGTCTTTAGGAAATGTCATCCGTATCACCCCGTTATTAGCTTTTAACAGCCCCGCCCGTTAAACCGGCGATAATTTGCTTTTGGAAAAAGACGTACACCAGCATGATCGGGATCACCGTCATGACGAACGATGCAAAGGCCAGATTGTAATTAAACGAATATTGCGATTTGAAGTTATATTGGAATAACGGAAGCGTCCAAAACGTTTCCGATTTGTTCAAAATCAGCAGCGGCAGCAGGAAGTCGTTCCAGATCCAGAAGGAATTGACGATAATCACCGTGGCGGTCAAAGGAGCCAGCAGCGGAAAAATGACCGAGCGGTACGTTCTGAATTTGGAGCAGCCGTCCACCTCCGCCGCCTCTTCCAATTCTTTCGGAATCGTCGTGCGAATGTAGCCTACATATAAGAATACGCCTTGCGTTAGCGCATAAGTCACATAAAGCAAAATCAGCCCGAAACGGTTCAGCAGGTCAAGCTCCGTCATCAGTCTGGTCACGGGCAGCATGATCACCTGGAAAGGAATGATAATTCCCATAATAAACAGGATGTACAACGTTTTGAAATACCATTTGTTCATATTGCGGCTGATGGCGTAGGCCGTAAGCGGCACAACCAGCAGGATCAACAAGATCGAAACCACCGTAATCAAAACGGAGTTGGAGAAAAATTGAAAGAAATCGTTGTTGAACAGCACTTCCTGGAAATTGCCCAAATACAGCTCCGATGGGAAAGCAAAAAAGTTTCTGGCGCTTTCCTTGCTTGTTTTGAATGCCGTGATCACCGTCAAATAGAGGGGCAGAAAAATGACAACCAGGCCGGCGGACAACAAAACATAGCTGACCGTGGACAATCGCTTTTCACTGCTGCCGTTCATCATGCATTCACCTCCAGCCTGCTCATAGAGCGGATCTGTACGATCGATACGATGGCAATGATAGCAAACAAGACGATCGCCAGCGAGCTCGCATAACTGAATTTAAATTCCTGAAAGGCAAAATTGTAGACGAGCAATCCTACGCTCTCCGTCGTTCTGCCCGGTCCTCCTCCTGTCATCGCCATAATGTAATCAAACGCGGTGAGCCCGCTTTTGGCCGAGAGGATCACGACGATATTTAAGGTCGGGATCAGAAACGGAATGACAACGGAGCGGAACCGCTGCCAAGGGGTGGCGCCGTCCAGGCTGGCCGCTTCGAGCAAATCCTTGGGCACGCTCTGCAGAGCCGCCAGAAACAGCAGCGTCGGAATGGCCAAGCCTTGCCACAGGCTGACGAACAACAGGCCGAAGAAGGCCAAATCCGGATTGGACAGCAAATTCCGCGACAGCATATCCGAGCCGACGGCTTTGCCAAAAGCCGGAAGGGCCTGGGAGAACAGCTGGTTGAAAATCAAACCGACGGTAATCATGCTGAGTACGGCCGGAAAGAAATACGTCGTCCGGTAAAATGATTGGAAGCGGCGAACGCGATTGAGCAGCAAAGCGATCACTACGGCAAGCACCACGGTCAGGACGATCAAGCCAAGTGCATATTTAAAGGTAAAACCCAGGCTGTTACGGATCCGGTCGTCCTGAACCAGCCGTACATAGTTGTCCACCCCAATGAAATGACTCGTCTTGCTCAGCCCGTCCCAATCGCTCAGACTGTACAAAAATCCGTTCACCATCGGGTAAAGGAAGAAAACGGCGTACAACAGAAGCGCCGGAAGCGTAAACAAGTAATGGGCATATCTGTTGAATGTTTTCATCACAATCCCCCTCTTTTTAAAAATAAATGTGGAAACCGGAGAGGATGATGCATCCTCTCCAGTCCGACTTTATCTTACTTGCCAAACTCCTGGTTGATCCATTTCAGCAAGGCGTCCTTGTCTTTCATGATCAGATACGCGGAGGTTTCCGTGCCCCAGCTGGAATCGAGGCCCGCCTTCCAATTAAAGTGAAGCCATGGATAATAACGCCCTTCTTCCGTAATCAGCTTCGTGACATCCTCCGTTTGCGGAGCGTCCGCTTTGACGCCCGTGATGGTGGAAGGAGACTTCTCATTGTCCGCCAAATATTGCGCCGTCTGCTGATCGGCCATAAACTTCACGAACTTTTTGGCTTCTTCCGGGTGTTCCGTGGAAGCGGAGATCGCCAGCGCGTAATCGATGCCGCCTACGACAGCCCCGTTACCGCTTTCATTCGGAATAGGGAACATCTTGTATGCATCTTCCATGCCGGCCTGTTCGATCACCGGAACAGCCCAAATGCCTTGCGGAAGCATAAGCGCTTGTCCCGTGGCAAACAGATTTACAGCATCTGGATAATCCGCCCCTGCAGCGTCAGGCTGGCTGTTGTCGCGAATAAAATCCATTTGCGCTATCAGCTTTTGAATGCCGGGATCATCTGCCGCCTTGACCGAAGCGTCCTGGAAAAATCCGTTGGCCGCTTCATAGCCCACGGCATTGGTCAGCAGTGCTTCGGTGAGATGGCCCGCGGACCAGGCCGCCTTAAAGCTGGTGGCAAACGGGATAACGCCCTTCTCCTTAATCGCCGCCGCAGTTTGCTCCAGTTCCGCCCAGGTTGCCGGCACCTTCAAGCCGAGTTCGGCAAATTTATCGGCATTGTAAAAAATCCCGTAAGCGTTCACCGTCAGCGGCGCGCTGTAGTCTTTGCCGTTTACTTTGACGCCGTCCAAAAATTGCGGATTGATGTTCGCAAGCACATCGGTGCCGGTCAAATCCATAAAGTAATCGGACTCGGCTTGCGTTTTGAAATCGGATTCATTTGGAAATATGGACATGATATCGGGCGCATCGCTGCTGGCCAGCCGGTTGTACAACACTTTTCGCGAATCCGGAACCTGCACCTGATTGACTTTGATGTTCGGGTTCTCCGCCTCGAAATTGGCGATGATCTGGTTCAGATAGTCCTTGACTTCGGACTTCTGGTTGAAGATTTCCAGCGTCACCTGCTCCCCCGAACCTTGTTTTGCGTTTGCGCCTTCACTTGCGTTGCCGCCGGACGACTTGCCTCCGCATCCCGCCACGACAAGCATCAGAGCCAGCATCGAAATCCCTAATATTTTCTTTGTTTTCATATAGAGCCCCCCTCATTTAAGCAATCTTTGCAAAAACAGTTGAATGAAAGCTTCGCTTTTTACCTCTACGGCAGCCAGCACATTGGTCTCCATTGGACGATCGAAGAATACGTCTCTGTGTTCGACCGTCATTCCCCTTGTAAACTCCCCCTTGCACTCTACGGAAATCTTCTTTGGCGCAAGGTCCAACAAATCCGGATGACTAAGATAAGCAACCGTCAATGGATCATGCAGGATAGGGAGATGTTTCGACGAATCCATCCACATCGTTATCAGGCGCGACAAAAAATCGGTTTCCATTCTCCCCGCGCGCTTGATCCGATCCACATCGGCCTGGGTTAACCGACACTGCAGGGTGACGTCGAGGCCGATCATCGTCAGCTTCAGCCCCGCATCAAAGACGATTCTCGCCGCTTCGGGATCACACACGATGTTCCACTCCGGGTAAAAAGCCGAGTGCATCCCGCCCATCATCACAATGTTGGCGCCCCGCATCACCTCGGGAGCCTTCATCACCGCACAGGCGATATTGGTCAACGGGCCGATGGCGACAATCGTCAAATCCGGGTCGCGCCGCACCTGATCGATCAGAAAATCCGCCGCATGCTGCTCGCAGTTGAGATCGATGTCCCGGTATTCCTCCGCCCACTGGCACGGAATGCTGGCGGTATCCGTTTTGTTAATCAGCGGACTGCCGATGCCGGTCGCCACAGGAATGTCCAATCTTCCGTAAGCTTTAAGTAATTGCAAGGCTAGCTTCGTACGCAAACCGGTGTTTCTGTACACCGTTGTTAATCCGGCCAAGTCCAGTTCCGGGGAATTCAGAGCCAACACAATCGCCAGCGCGTCGTCGATATCGTCGCCGATATCCGTGTCTATGACGATCCGTCTTATCCTTACCACCTCTTTCATAGGATTCAAAAAGCGAGCAAGACGGAAAATCTACCATACAAAATGATAATAATATGTAAATTTTACATCATTCCCGGCTTTTTATAGCGCTATCATAGCAAATGAAAGCGTTTCTATCAAGCTATTTTTATTTATTTTTTTTCAATTTATTCTTCGAAAATCTCATAAACCCTTATATTATAAGGGTTTATTGCACTGTGATTTACCATTGCAAACTTCTCATTACACTATGTAAAATTTACATATTCCACAAAATTAAGAAAACCGCCTGACGGCGTCCTTTAGTGGCTCTGACTTCTACTTTGGAACGATTGGTGGCTCTTCCTAAACTTTGGACGCTGCTCTAACGGACACCAGCGTCCTTATCCGCCCATTTCCCCGGTATTTCCCAGGCTAACGGACACAGGCGGCCCTATTTCGCTCTAAACCTGTTCATCCAGGCCGATTTGGGGTAAATATGGGCTTCTGTGTCCGTTACATTTTACAATGCTCCGTTTTTCCTCAAATAACGGCTCTGGTGTCCCTTAGCCCCCACGCCCGCCTCCTCCTCCCCTCTCTACCTGCGCATCGCCCTGTACCATGCCCAAAATTTTATAAATTCTACAAGGTCAAAAAGCCCGGATCCAAGATCCGGGCGCAACGTTGTAAATATTCAATTTTGTGACGGGGTTGCCTCCGGCTCAAAAATCAGCCTTAACTGCCCGCATTCGTCACGGAGCTCGTCAAGCTGCTCAAGGTAATACAGCAGCGCTTTGATGACAACGTTTTGGTTTAAAGACTCCTTTGACTCTGTTTTGATTTGGGCAATAGCCTGAAGGTAATCTTGCTTTTCGGAATCGCTCAGGAATGCGTGATCTTGGATGATCGATTCCATTTTACGATAAACCCGCTGAAGCTGACGCGATCTCATAACCGGCGTAACGTCCTCCGGCCAGCAGTTCATGATCCAGGAAGGCGTCTCAAACAACAGCGGCATATCCGGTTTTTTGAACTTCAACCCTTCGACCACTACACCGATCAAATATTCAATATAAACCGCTAACTTACGGTTTTGGCCATGAGACAGATTTGGACTGCACACCCGGGTGTACACAAACATGATGCTGATCGCAATAAACGACACGTCCACGGCAAATCCGTCCATTTGCTCGCCGTACAGATCGGCAATACTGTCCTGCAACCATGTAAATACTTTACGTTCAACCGTCATCACCGCATTTTGTATGCGTTCATTTTCAAAAAAATGTTGCGATGGATCAAGAAAAAAGTCGAGATAAGTGTGATATTTAAAAATATCTTCCAGATAAATCATACTTAACTCGATGATCCGGTCGCTTTTCGATATATCTACTTTGCGATAGAGCCGCTGGACCTGTTCCTCCAGCTCTTCGGAAAAAATCTCAAGCACTTCCAGCAGCAAATCCTCTTTACTGGGAAAATATTTGTAAAACGACGGTTTTGTCATTCCACTTGCCTTGGCAATTTCATCGATCGTTGTAAAAGCAAACCCTTTCTGTTCAAAGAGTTGAAACGCCGCGTCAATGATCGCTGTTTTCTTACTCACACCATATGATCCTTTCTTCATAGATTTATCGGATTATTCGGACCTTCCGGAAGATGGCCCGAAGGTTCCGCCGGTCCAGCATCCCGGTTTGCTTTCCGCTCCTGGCGTTTTTCTTTATACAAGGCTACCACCATGTACAAAGACGGAACGACGATCAAAGTGAGTAACGTCGAGAACATCAGCCCGAAAATGATCGTATACGCCATCGGCCGGAACAGGATGCTTCCCGTAATCGCCAGCGGCAGCATGCCGATGATGGCGGTCAGCGAGGTCAGCAAGATCGGCCGAAAACGGGCCGAGGTCGCTCCGATGATTGCTTCTTTAAGCTCTACGCCTTCCCGGCGCGCATCCTCGATAAACTCGATGAGTACGATCCCGTTTCGCACGACGATCCCCGCCAAGGAGATAATCCCCATGATGCTCATAAAGCCGATCGACGAGCCGGAAATAAAGATGCCGATGACTCCGCCCGCCGCAGCCAGATACACCGTCGTCATAATAATGACCGGCGCCGACAGCGAGTAGAATTGCACCGTAATCAGCAGCAAAATCAAGAAGATGACGATAATGAACAAGCTGCCCAAATCCGCGAAAATCTCGGCCTGATCCGACGTTTCGCCACCAAGCGTCCAAGTATAGCCCTCCGGAAAATGCATGTCGCCGAGCAGAGCGCTAATTTCCGTATTAAGCTCTGTCGCGGTTTTGCCGCCTGTCGCATCAGCCTCTACCGTAACGGTACGCACCAGGTTGTAGTGCTGAATTTTCTGGATGGAGAACGACGGCTTCAATTCCGCGAGCTGCGATAACGGCACCTGCACGCCCTGCTCGTTGGTCACGTTAATTTGCTGGAATAGATCGCTGGGATTGCCGTCTTTGTTTTTCATATACAAATTGACATCGATGATTTGTTTCCCCGTGTCAAAATCGCCGATATCGAGGCCGTCGCCCATCAGTCGTAGCGTTTGGGTCAATGTCTGGTAATCCACCTGACGCTGTTTCATAGCCTCTTCGTTAACGGCAAACTCCAGCGTATAGCTTTGGCTTCCAAAATTGTCTTTGATTCCCGAGGTGCCGTCCACCTGGGCGATTTTCTCTTTCACCTGCTGGGACAAGGTCTGGAGTTCAGTCAAATCCTCGCCCGAAATCCGCACGGATACGGCCGCTCCCACCGGAGTCCCAAGCCGCGGAATGCTCGTCGTGATGGTGGCCCCAGGGTGCTGTTTCTTCAATTTCTCCTGCCAGGATTGCACCGTTTTTTCCCAGTTATATTTCCCCTCTTTGCCGACAACCGCGATTTGGCCTACCGTCGGCGAAGAGCTTACCATGTTCGTGATGTCCGAAAATAATTGCGGTGCCTTTCCGCCAACGCCGAAGCTGACCGTCTCCGCTTCCGGCTGCTTCATCACCCACTCGGCGACGCTTGACAGCACGCGATCCGTTTCCTGAAACGATGTTCCAACCGGCATCTCCACATTGATGTTCACGTTCGGATCTTCCGCCTGCGGAAACAGATCGATCGGCGTCAGCAGCGCAAAACCAAACGAGGCTGTGCCGATCAAAAGTCCGGTCAGCGCGGTAAGCAGAGGCCGCTTCAGCACCTTTGGAATAATTTTACCAGAATACCACTGCGTTGCGGTATGAATTTGTTTACCAAGCAAACCGGGCGGCTTTCCCTCACCTTTTTTCGCTTGACGCTGGACCCTTCGCTTCTCATGCCATTCGCGGAAAATCGGTATGATCGTCAGCGACATCGCCATGGACGCCAACATGGAGCAGGAAATCACGATCGGAATCGGCTTGATGAAGGAGCCGACGTCGCCCGTAAGGAAAAGCAGCGGCATAAAGGCAAAGATGGTCGACAACGTCGCCGTCAGAATCGAAATGGATACCTCCTTCGCTCCTTTTACGGAAGCGTCGGACGGGCTTTCCCCGAGTTCGCTGAGCCGCCGCTCGATATTATCGTTGACGACCACGGCATCATCCACCAGGATCCCCAGGACGATAATCAAACCGACGATCGTAATTTCATTCAGGGTCACCCCGGTCAGCGGCAAGGCGATTAGCCCCAGCGCGATCGAGACCGGAATGGCCAAGGCCACAAAAGCCGCCGTCAGCAGATTCAGGCCGAGCATACAAACGATGATGACGGCCACGATCGCAATCAGCATTTCCCGGGTCAAATCGTTAAACATTTTGTTCACGACTTCCAGCTGGGCAAATGCGGTCTTGAACGTTATGTTTTTCGGTAGGCCTTCGGCCAAATCGCTAAGCTTCGCCGTAATAAGCTTATCCATCGAAGGCACGTCCGAGCCCGTCTGCGCGTTGACGTTGACCAGAATGGCGGGCTTCCCGTTATAATACGGCAAATATTCCGGATCGCTATACCCCAGTTTGGCTTCGCCGACGTCTTTTAAATAAACAGGGAACCCGTCTTGCGTCCTCATAATCAAAACATCATTCAGTTTCTTAACGTCATCCAAACTTTTGACCATCAGCTGATAATTGCGGCTATCGTAACTTAGGTCGCCCAACGGTACGCGCTCGTTCATCTTTTGTACGGCTTGAATGACCATTCCCCACGGAATTCCGTATTGCTGCAATTTCTGCGTATCGATCTGAACGGCGACTTCCTGGTCGGGAATCCCTTGGATTTCCACGCCGGCCACGCCTTTTACCGTCTGGATCTGATCGCGCCATTCGATCATCGTATCGTTCAGCGTATACAGGTCTTCCCGGTTATCTGCGTAAATCACATAAGAGCCGACAAAAGCAGAGGCCAGATTATCATTGACGACCGGCTGATTCACGTCGTCCGGTAAATCCGCGGCGGCGTCCTGGACATTCTTGCGCAACTCGTCCCAGGCCGCTTCGGCGTCCGCATCCGCATAAGCCTCTACCGTAATGCTGGAATACCCGCTTCCCGAAGTAGAGATGATGTTCTCTACGCTATCCACTTTTTTGATCGCCTGTTCCAGCACCTTGGTGACGGATTGCTCCACCTTCTCCGGCGTCGCACCCGGATAAACCGTCGTCACCAGCGCGGTCTTCACCACCGCATCCGGCATATCTTGGCGGGCCAGCCCCGTAAAGCTGTACACGCCGACCAAAATAAGCATAATGAAAAACAACAGGGTGATTTTGCGTTTTTTGACCAAAAAATTAATCATCAGCTGCGTCCTCCGCCGTTACAATGGAATCCCCGTCAAACAACCCTTCGGCTCCGGCGGTCACGACGACATCGCTCTCCTGCAAACCGGACAAAACCCGGAAGCGGTTTTCAATGATTTCATCCCCCAGTTCGACGGTTGTTTTCACCGCTTTTCCGTTTACGTCACGGAACACGTACGGCTCCTGGCCCTTGCTGATCACGGCTTCGGCCGGGACGAGTATCCCTTTTTGATCGGAAACCTGAAGACCTGCCTTCACGACCTGTCCCGGGAACCAATCCTTGTTCGGGTTAGGAACGCTCACTTCTACGGAAATCGTGCCTGTCCCCGTATTGGTCTGCGGATAAACGCGGGTTACGGTTCCGGTTCGGGTTTCATTTCCCAGCGCCACATCAACTTTCTGTCCCGCTTTCCAAGCGGAAATTTTGCTATCCGGAACCGGGAGCAGCACCTGTAGTTCGGCGGTCGACCCGATGACAAAAGCCGGGTTTCCCGCGCCGGCAGCCTGGCCGGCCACCGCCATTTTTTCCAGTATTGTACCGGATACGGTAGCCGTTAATTTCGTTTTGGACAAGGCCAGCTCGGCCTGCTCCTGACTGGCCAGCGCGTTTTGATACCCCGCCTCGGCCTGCATTTTGGCAGCTATGGCTGATTTCTTGCCGGACTGGGCTTGTTCAAGCGTGGCCTTGGCGGTTTTTAGTTGTTCAGCCGTCGCGCCATCGGCCAATTCTTTCAGTTGCTCCTTTGCGCTGTCCAGTGTGTTCGCCGCATTTTTAAGCTGAAGTTGCGTTTGCTCGTATTCATTAAGCGAAATCAGCCCTTGCGCATATAAATTTTGGTAACGATCGGCATCGGTCTTTGCTTTACTATAAGCATCTTCCGCTTGCTTCGCTTGATTTTGGACTTGGGCCAACTGCTCCTCAGATGCCCCCTTCTTCACTGCGGACAAATTAGCCTCGGCGTTTTTGATTTGCGCTTCGGCCTGAGCGAGCCCCGCCTCGGCGGCGCTGACTTGGCCCTTGGCCTGGGCTACGCCGCTTTTGGCCTGTTCCACCCCAATCCGGGCTTGCGCGTCATCCAACACCGCCAGGACAGCTCCTTCCTTGACTTTGTCGCCAACTTCCACCAATGTCTGTTTGATTTCTCCGGATGCTTGAAACGTAACTGTCGCCGAATCGGCGGATTGCAGCGTGCCCGACAGGTCATACACCGTGTTTAAAGGTTCTTGTTTCACCTGCACAACCTCAACGACTGCCGAGTCGGCGTTCGCTGCGGCGGTTTCTCCATCGTTTCCCGAAGAACATGCGGTTAAAGACAGCGTGAATACCGCCGCTATCGTTAGCCATAAGTAACGTCCTTTCATCAGGTTATTCTCCTCCCGCTATACTCACAAGTAATTTTTTTAACTCTAAAGTAACCCGACGGCAATGCGGTTGTCAAGCGATGCCTAGGTGATTGATTTTGTGGGCCTTATTCGGTCTCGAACGAACTCATCATGGGGGTCGTCAATGAAGTATCCTGCGGCATGCGCGTTGAGGAAGCGGATAAGCGGTTTCTGGCCAACTTCTACACGCTGGCGTTCGGCGGGCTGGTGATAGAATCGCCGATCGTGCCGATCAACCAATATAAATACGATGTACGCACCCTGCTGCAAGGGTTGGTGACTTCATTCCGATAGAAAATTGCCAAAATCCCCATCCGGGTTTACAATTGTTCATAAAGGAATACAAAACGAGTGAAGCACACTCGCGATACGCTTATTAGGCGTTCGCAGTGTGCTTTTTTGTGTTTTCCGTTGTCTAAGTAAAGAAAGGAAGAGTGGTTTCATGAATGTCTATGCGCAAGCAATACGGGAAAAGCCGTTCGGACCGGATTATGGCAAAAATTATATCCCGCACGATGAAGCCTTTAAAAAGCTGCTGCAAACTTTTTTCGCCGAATTTATTGCACTGTTCTTCCCCGAGCTCGACAAACTGCTGGATCACCGCCAGACCCGTTTTCTTATGCAGGAGCCAACTCGTTGACATCGTTGGCGAAGAGTCCCGCACGCTTGATCTGCTGCTGGAAACAAAGTATATCGCCACGGACGCCTACATACTTATTCATCTTGAGCCGCAATCGTATAAGCAGCCGGATTTCCACGAAAGGATGTTTATCTACTTCAGCCGATTGTTTGAACGCCACCGGAAAGAACATAAGCTGATCATCCCGATTGCCGTGTTTACTGGTGAAAGTATGCATGATGAACGAAACTCTTTTAGCATGGATATCCCCGGTCAGGAAATCCTTCATTTTCAATTTCTAAAAGTGGAATTGCGGAATCACCATTGGCGAAAATTTGTCGATTCCAACAACCCCGTTGCTGCTGCATTGCTGGCCAAAATGGGATACAATAAAGGCGAAGAAAAGGAAATGCGCTTTGCGTATTTACGGATGCTTTTACAACTAACAAAAAAGTTAGATAATGCGCGAATGAAGCTCATTATGTCCATTGCCGACTTATATTTCGTGCCTGATCCGAAACAGGACGAAGCGATGCTCAATGAATTGACCAATCAATATCCGAAAGAGGGGGAAACTATCATGGAATTAATGCCGGCCTGGATGCGCCAAGGGTATGAAAAAGGGTTGGAAGAAGGATTAGAGAAAGGAATAGAAGAAGTAGTGAAGGCAGTTCAAACCGAACGGCAAAACATTGCCCGCAGACTCTTTGCCAAAGGATTTTCTTTGGAAGAAGTGGCCGAAACTATCAAATTACCGATTGAGGAAGTGCGGAAGTTAAAAAATTCCTGAATAAGCTGATTTAGGTCTCATTCCGCCAAATTTAGAGATATCTCGGGTGAAGTACACTCGCGATGCACTTGAAGTGCGTTCGCGGTGTGCTTTTTTGTTTTTTGAGTTAGTAAAGAAAGGAGCGTGATTCCATGAGCATTCATTTGCAAGAAGTCCGGGAAAAGCCGTTCGAACCGGATTATGGCAAAAATTATATCCCGCACGATGAAGCCTTTAAAAAGCTGCTGCAAACTTTTTTCGCCGAATTTATTGCCTTGTTCTTCCCCGAGCTCGACAAACTGCTGGATCACCGCCAGACCCGTTTTCTTATGCAGGAGCAACTCGTTGACATCGTTGGCGAAGAGTCCCGCACGCTTGATCTGCTGCTGGAAACAAAGTATATCGCCACGGACACCTACATACTTATTCACCTGGAACCCCAGTCCTATAAACAGCCGGATTTCCATGAGAGAATGTTTGTCTACTTCAGCCGGTTGTTCGAACGCCACCGGAAAGAACATAAGCTGATCATCCCGATTGCCGTGTTTACTGGCGAAAGTATGCATGATGAACGAAACTCTTTTAGCATGGATATCCCCGGTCAGGAAATCCTTCATTTTCAATTTCTAAAAGTGGAATTGCGGAATCACCATTGGCGAAAATTTGTCGATTCCAATAACCCCGTTGCTGCTGCATTGCTGGCCAAAATGGGATACAATAAAGGCGAAGAAAAGGAAATGCGCTTTGCGTATTTACGGATGATTTTACAACTTACTAAAAAGTTAGATAACGCTCGAATAAAGCTTATTATGTCTATTGCTGACTTATATTTCGTGTCTGATCCGAAACAGGACGAAGCGATGCTCAATGAATTAACCAATCAATATCCGAAAGAGGGGGAAACTATCATGGAATTAATGCCGGCCTGGATGCGTCTGGGGTATGAAAAAGGGTTGGAAGAAGGTGTTCAAACCGAACGGCAAAACATTGCCCGTAGGCTCTTTGCCAAAGGATTTTCGTTAGAGGAAGTGGCCGAAACTATCGAATTGCCGATTGAGGAAGTGCGGAAGTTACAGAACAACTGAACAACCAAATCAAGCCCCTACCATATCTATAAGCGATTTGAGATTACTATGCACATGCAAAGTCAATTTATACTTTGTCGCAAGGAGAGTGAAACCCTTATGGAATCAATGCCGGACTGGGTGCGCCTAGAATACGAAATAGGATACAAGGAAGGATACGAAAAAGGATTCAAAGAGGGCCTAGAAATAGGTATTTTGTTTGAACGACAAAGGATCATACATAGACTGAATTCGAAAGGATATTCATTGGATCTAGTTTTGGAAATAATGGCAACACCCATCGAAGAAGAAGAAAAACAAAAAAATTGACCAAAGAACAAAGCAGCCGATTAAGCAATCGGCTGCTTTCTGCGTACATCTGTAAACTTGTCATAATTATTGAGCAGCCCGTCCAATAGGACCGACTGATGAATGACCCTTTTGTGCCTCAGCCCGTACCGCTGCGCTAAACGATTTAATTCTTTTCTCTCCATCTCTATACGGAGTTTAATTCTCTCCGAATTGCTCATAGCTCTCACCCCATGAACATATTAGGAGATGTTGCCAAATATTACATACTGACGCCTACTGCATAGTATAAAAAATACCAAAATTTTATATTTATAGTTGTCTCTATTATTCTCTGTTTTTTATATTAACTCCAACCATGCAAAAATGTCGTAAACTTACTACCAATTACAACAAAAGCAAAGCTAAACGTAAAGATACCCGAGACCACCCAAGATATTTTCCTTTTCATTTTCCCACACCTTTCTGCAAAGTTTATTATACTCTTGAGTTTGCTCTTCTGAAGCAAATTGCCGATGGAGTTCAAAAATGGCCATAGTAGTATTAACGAGTATATCCTTGCTGCTTATTTTGATGGACATTTTCATGCTATCGAGGAGATTGTCTAGCCCCTCTTCATACGAACCTTTTCTGAAATGGTAAATCGCGTTGCTTTGAAAAAACACGGCATATCGGAAAAAGTAAGGAGGTTCTTTAGAATAGTCAACATCTACGACTTTTTTTGTCAACCAATTTTCTCTACCAAATTTCCTGTACTGTTCGATCTCACTAGAAAATTTATCAAATACTTCATCGATATAAAAATCATGCCTATTCGCGGACTCTATTAAAGTGATTAAACCTTCGACAATCTCATCCGGATGGGCCTCCAGAAAAGAGACATATTCCGGTATTCTCAAACGGTTACCGGCTTTAACATCCACACACATGTAATTGGCTTCAGCGAAGATTTTTAACATTTCTACTTCTGCTTTTGCCGTGTCATCCAGTCCCTCAAACCAGCTTAAATCGGCATATTGGGCAATCCATTTCCTTGATTCCTCATACATACCGCGATATTCGTAGGTGCCTGATTTAAACAAAAAAGCTTTCCCATAATAAAATACTAGAGGTCGGATAGGCCTAAAGTCAGGTTGCTTCCAAACCTTCTTTTCATATAATGTCCAAGCCAGCTTGCTTAGTTCATCCGCATAATTTTCAACTTCCGCCCAATTAAATCTAACCGAATAAATCCGAATAAGCATTAACAAACCTTCAAGTGTCAGCGCCTCCGGTAATCGGTAACGGTAAGGCAGAAATTGTAATGCCGCTTTAAAACCTCTTCGCCCATCGCTTTGATATATCTGAAAGATTCGATAATAACTTATAGCCAACCGCTCTGAATGGCTGAAACGTTCACTTTCAATAACGGCTTCATATAGAATAACTGCCGCTTCATTTAAGCCCTGTTCAAACAACCGTTCCGCTGTCTCAAAAATCCCCGCAATTTGCTTCAAATCTTCGAGTAATTGGTTCAGCACCTCTTGAATGCAGTCATGACGCCCTAGTTCGGCGCAGCGCATAAAAAAAGGGCGAAGTCTTCTCCAGTGGGGGGCGGATGGAACAAAACATTCGTCTACGTATAAGTCATAGAAGTAACCTTCGGAGCGCCCCATCGCTTTCGTGATCCGATCCAGCTGTCCGACGGCAATCGGCCGGTTTCCGTTAATAATGCCGCTTAACGTACCAACGTTGACTCCTGAAATTTCCGCAAAGCGATGAAGGGTTGTCCCTTCCTTCTTGATGTAGTCTTCCAGTTCTGCGCGAATCGTGGTTGTGGATATCAAATATCCATCACCCCCCAAACGATTTCCGTTTACAGAAATAGTGAACATTCTTCCTGTAAAGCGTCCTTACGACACTTCATTACATTAAACTACATCCATAATAATACAAACTACTAGTATATTCCTGATATTAATCCTGATTTTTACAATTGTCAATACAAAAAAGGACCAGTAAGAGGCAATCTTGTCTACTTACTGGTTAGTTTGCGAATCAACCTCAATTGTTGTCAAATCATAGCTGTTTTCACCTTCATTTTAAACCTTGACCTGAGGCGGCGACCCATCGGAAAAAGCTGCTCCCGCCCTCTTCTTCATGTACTGCGACCAATAGGCGGTCAGAATAGGCACCAGAATGGAGGTCACGACAACGCAGGCGGCAACTAAAGCGGTGGCCGATTGGGCCGCCGGCATAAATTCCGGTTTCATATTGGCGACGATCATCGGATTGGCCACAGCGGCGCCCGCTGTGCTGGATGCGGCGAGTCCGGCCGTGCCGTTGCCCCCGCCCACATATTTGTCGGCCAGCATCAACGGAATCCCCGTGATGATGATGACGGAAAGTGCAAGCAGCACGCCCAGAAGCCCCGTGTGCACAATAACCCCCAGATCGATCGAGCATCCTAACGCAAAGCCGAAGAAAGGGATCATCGTATGGGTGGCTTTTCCGAAAAACTCACGAAGATCATGATCCAAATTGCCCAGCAGGAAACCGATCAAAAACGGAAGCACCGCGCCGACGAACGCCTGCGGTTCGAAAGCGGCCAAGCCCGTGGCGCCCAAAACCAGCATGGTGACCAGAGGCCCGGATTCCAGGGACATCAGCACAAAAGCGCCGGCCTCTTCCCTGGTTCCGTACTGCTGCATAATTGAAGCGTACAAACCGCCGTTGGTCATATCCATCGCCGCGATTAACGCGAGCACGGACAAGCCCGCAAAAAATCCGCTCTTGATCCCGTCGGCCGGCAAAAGCTGCGATGCGACGAGAGCCACAATCCAGGCGACCGCGATTTTGGTCAACACCAGTGTGCCCGATTTTCTCAGAACCGTCCCCGTCGCCCTTACGTCGATGGCCGCCCCCATACAGAAAAACCATACGGCCAAAATGGGAATGGTTCCCGTCATAAGCCCGTTGGTAAATGAACCGAAATATTCCCCGCCCCCGGGAAAAAATGTGTGTACAACCGCTCCCAACAGCAATGGGATCAACATCATCCCGCCAGGAATTCGATCCAAGGTCTTTTTGATTTTCATGTCTAACCCACCTTCCACAATCAATAGAATGCGCTTTCATATCACTTGCGGCCCAGCCCCAGCTCCGGAATTAGCGCCGCATACAATTCATGGTTTTTCTTCAAATGCCGGCTAAATTCTTTCCCGTCCCGGACCAGCAGTCCAAGCCCCATAGCGTTCATCTCACCGATGAATTCAGGCTCCCTGGTGCCCTGAACGAAGGCTTCCGTCAACAAGTCTCTAACCTGCTCAGAAGTTCCTTTCGGTACGGCCAGGCCGCGCCATGTTCCCGCGAATTCCACATGCAGTCCGGTTTCTTCCGCCAGTGTCGGAACTCCCGGGAGGGCTGCCGCCTCTTCATCTCCGATGATGGCCAAAGTGCGCAGCTTCCCCTGTTCAACATAGCTTTTGACTTCGGCCGGGCTCACGGGCACCGCGTCGACGAAACCGCTGAGCAGCGCCGATATGGCGGGCCCCGCTCCTTCATAAGGAATATGCATGAACTTTACGTCCGCCTCTTTCTCCAGCATGGCGGCAGCCAAATGCCAAACGCTTCCCGTGCCGGCGTTCCCCATTTTGATCTCACCGGGATGGGAATGCGCATAATCGAGAAATTCCCGGACATTTTGCCAAGGAGCGTCCGCTCTGACGGTAATCGCGGCGGGATCACGGTTCGTTTGCGCGATGGGAATAAAGTCTTCATACGTCACCGGAAGCAGTCCCAGATGCGGAAGGGTCGTTAATTCGGCCACGAGAAAAGTTACCGTATAGCCGTCCGGTTTGGCGTGCGCGCCCTCGGTCAAACCGATAGCTCCGCCACCGCCCGTGCGATTCACCACAACGATCGGTTGATCAAGATGTTTTTCGGCCGCTTGCGCCAATGCCCTTGCGGTAAGATCCGTACCGCCTCCGGCGGCGTACGGTACGATCAAAGTAATGGGTTTCTGCGGGAAATCCGCCGGCGGATTTGCCGATTTCGGGCGATCAGGCAGAACGTACGCCAGCATAATGCTCAATAATATCGCTATTCCGATAACATACGCCCCCATCGCCAGCCGTTTTGAGCCCGCTTCCTCTTTTCCGTTTTTGCCGCTCATGCTATTCCTCTTTTCCGCTGGTTCAGCTTGTTTAATTCCCCTTGCGGCGGTCACCCCCCCCCCCAATGCAAATCAGTCAAATCATCATACCCATAAGTACGTGATTTATTTCTCAAGGGAAGTGTAAACGAACCGGCCGCCGTGAAACAATCGGATAATCTCCTTACGAATCTTCAAATATTCCGAATTTGCGCGTATTTGCCGGATCTGCATATTCGCCGGAAAATTTGCTGGTTTCCCGGTATTTGCCCGGTGTCATGGACTTGTTTTTCCGAAAGGCACGGATAAAGCTATTCTCGTTCTGATATCCAACCCGGAACGCGATATCAGCCACTTTAAGCGATGTATCCTGCAATAATGCGCAGGCTTTGTCCATTCTCAGGCTGGTCAAATAATCGTAAATCGTGCTGCCCGTTTCCGTTTTAAAAATCGAGCTTACCGAGGAAATCCCCATGTTTACATGATCCGCGATTTCTTGCAGTCCGACATTCGCCTGATAATTTTGCTCCATAAACCCGATCATCCGCCGCGCCAAAATAAATTCCTTCGTCTGCTTCCGGCACGCAAGCTCCCGGCCCAATGTACCGGCCAGAAGACACAGCAATGCTTCCGCCTCGGCCAACTCCATCGTGGTCAGCTTCTGCCACGTATAATCGTCCAGCTCGCTAGGGACGGGCAATTCGCGCGCCTCCGCCATGCTCAGCATCTCTGCCATAAGCTGGTCAACGAATTTATAGACGTTTTCGGGATGGATTCGCCGGCCGCTTATGTCCCCCATCCAACGCTGCATCAACAGTATGCATTGTTCTTCTCCGGACGATTGCAGCGTTTCGAACAGTTCCGTCTTCCAGCCTTCATGGAGGGGTGACGGGATGCCGTCTTTGCGGATGCTGCATTCCCGATAATCCCTGGCCTGGCCGTAACCATCGTACAGACGATAAGACAGCGCCTCCTTCGCTTCAGCATAGGAGCGGTTGATCTCCGCGAGATGGGACACCTCGCCGCCGATTCCGGCCGATACCGATAAGTGCAAGTATTCGCCAATGGCTTGAATCAGTTGACCGGCCGCATCCTTGTACGAGCTAGCCTCTGGTACCTCTCCCTTAGGCTGGAGCAACACCGCCACGTCCTCGTGATCCGCCGGCAGCGTTACGCAGCGCCAAAACGGCTCCAGCTTCTCACGGACAATGTTGTCCATTGCGTATTTCAGCAGCATCCGGTCTTCTTCGCGATACTCGGCGGCAAACTGCTGGTAACGGTCGATGGATATGATCAGCATGGCAAGCGGAGCAGCCGTCCAATCCTGAAAATAGCTCCCCCACTTGGCCTGCATTTCCCTTGAGCCGATCGCCCGGCTTAATACTTCCCCGATCAGCTTGGAGCGCAGCTCCGGCAGGCTTTGCTCGGCGACCAGCGATTTGATGCGGAAATCGCCCACCCATCGAACAAGAACATGCTCCAGCTCATACAGGCTGCCGCGGCCCGGGGATTCCTGCCCAGCCTGAAGCAAGGCGTTGATCCGCTTCAACGGCCGGAACGCGGCGTAATTGTAGTAATATATAGCCGCGCAGCCGATCCCGGCAGAAACCAGGGAGAGCAGCAGCAGCATGTTGCGTGTCAGCGTGACGCTCTTCAGCAGCTCCTCCAGGGGGACCAAGGACACCAGCCGCCAGCCGGTCACGTCGGAGAAGGCCTGGTTTGCCATGTAGTCCTGCCCGCGCACTTTGACGTAATCAAATGGCCGGACGTCCAGATCCGCAATCACCCCACTCATTTCCTCAGGGGAAAAGGGAAGATTCAGCTTGGGGTAAATCAGTTCGCCATCCAGATTAAACACGAATTGATAATCTGACAAATGGGTGTAGGTTTTGGAAAACAGGCTGTCATAATCCAGATTGACGATCACCGCTCCGCCGACCTCGCCATTTTGCGCAATCGGACGCACTAGAGACAACACCTCGGCCTGCCCGGTGAGACGCTTAGGATTCGTTTCCCCCGTCTCCCCGCCGTTGCCATAGACCCTGCGTTTGATCAGCAGCGGTTTGTTGCGGATTTCCTGAATCCAACCGGACCAGTGCGAATCGGACGCGTCCGCCCAATCCGGCTTTCCTTCAAACCGGGTGGAGATCACCGTCTGATCCCGGAATTTGACGAGGTGAATCGAATGAATATCCGGCTCTTTGAGCCGGCTATGCAAATAGGAGCGCAGTTCCTGCACGGAAGGTTCGCGGCCGTCAGCTTGCCCGAAGATATACGACAACACGCCTGGATCGTAAGAAATATCCACCGCTTCGTTATCCGCTTCCCGAAACGCCCGGTTGGTCACGTCCAGGTTGATTTGCAGCAGTTCCACATTCGGGGCGTTCAACTCCGTGTCCAGCCCGCTCCTATACTGGGAATAGGAATACAACCCGATCGAGGTAATGCAGATCGGCACGAAAACCGTGAGCAGCAGGATCAGCTTCGTTTGCTTGCTCTTAAGTAAAAATTTCAATTTCATGCGAAACATCTTGATGCTTCACCCTTCCAATTCTGCAGCTGAATTTTTTCCGATAAATACACTTTACACCAAATTAATTCCATCGCAGTGAATTTTTTTAAACGTATATGAATGGCAAAAACAAACAGTCCCTCCCGGGTTCGGGACGGACTGCCGTCATGAATTTATTCAGGCTGGTTTTTTCCCGCAATCAGGATAATCCCCAAGATGACCAAAAAACCTCCAACCCACTGCAGCCAATAGGAATGCTCGCCCAAAATGAGAACGGACAGCAGCAAAGCGGTAAACGGTATCAGCCCCGAAAAAGCGGCTGCCGTCGAAGCCAGGCATCTTTTGATGCCGGCATACCACAACATGAAAGCCAGCGCCGTCACAAACGGACCATACCAGATTAAAGCCAGCCATTCTTGCCATCCAATCATGCGCAGTGAAGAAAGCGGATGTTCAAAAGCGGCCGGGACAAGGCAAAGAAACATGGCCATGGCGGTGACAAGCGTGGTTTGAGTCATGGGCGGAATGGCCGCTGCCTGCGCGCCTGCGGATTTCATCGCAAATCTGCGCGACAAGATGTTGAACGAGGATTCGCTGATCGCCGCCAAAAGCACCAGACCGTTGCCGGCAAGATGATCCAAATTCATAGTCCCGAGGCTTCCCGCCGAAAACAACTGGATCAAGACAACGCCGCCGATGGCGCTGACGATGCCCAGCAGCGCGCGCCGGCTGATCGGTTCCCTTAACACGAACGCAGCGAGCAAAACGGTGATCGCGGGCGTTGCGCCCGTCAGGATTCCCGCCTCACCGGAAGTGGTCTTTTCAAGACCGGTCAGCAAAAACAGGCGAAACAAAAAAATGCCGAACAGCGCCTGAAGGAATAACCATACTCCATCTCTAAACCGCAATCGGTGATATGTCCCCGCCAGTTCTTTCCAACCGAGCGGAAGCATCATGCACAGCGCCAACAATAAGCTAACCCCGGTGATCGTGAAGATTCCAAGTTGCCCGCCAAAAAAACGGGCCGCAATTACTGAAGTGCCGGCCAGCGAAAACGCTCCGGCCAAACACGCCATTCCCTTTAAACGTTCCAACGGATCACATCCTTACCTACGTATTGAGCGAAAGTGCAAGCCTGAAATCATGATACAATCGGAGGTAGTGATATTTTAAAAAAGAGGCCGGTCTTCCGTAAAGAACCGGTTCGGTGCAAAATTAGGCAGTCCAGTTGGAGGTACTATGTGGGGAATTGAGTTGCAAAGAGACAGGGAGGTGCCTTTAAAAAGGCAGCTTTATATGGCGCTGAGCGAGCGGATTTTGAACGGCACGATCCAAGCGGGAGAAGCGCTGCCTTCCACTCGGGTGATGGCCCAAGGGCTCAAAGTAGCCCGCAATACCGTAGTGGAAGCTTATGATATGTTGGCGGTCGAAGGTTTCATTCTAAACCGCCCCGGTTCGGTTACCCGCGTCGCTGAGGGACTGATTCTCGAAAAACAAACTCCACCGGCGGAATCGTCGAGCGATGGACAGCCTGCTCCGGTGCCGCTTCTGGCCGACTTCCGGACAGGCCATCCGGATTTGCGGCTGTTCCCCCGGTATCTTTGGCAGCAGCTATCGAAACGAACGCTGCAGGAAATGCCGGATGCTCACCTGGGATATACGGGACCGCAAGGTTTGCCGAGGCTGCGCGAGGAAATCGCCGCGCACCTGCTTCGCAGCAAGGGCCTGTCCGCGTACCCGGAGAATATTTTTATTACCGCCGGGGCCACACATGCCCTGAATTTGGTCGCCGACCTGCTGTACGAGGAAGGGAAACCGATCTGCATGGAGGACCCCTGTAACCGGGGAATGCTGCAGACCTTTTTGAACAAGGGGTATCCCGTTAACCCGATCCCCGTCGACAAGCTGGGGATGCAAACGGAATATTTGCAGGATCAGCCCAGCTGTGCGGTATACGTTACGCCCTCACATCAATTCCCGTTGGGAGGGGTTTTACCGGCAAGCCGCCGCACCGCCCTGATCAGGTATGCCAGAGAACAGAATAGCTACATTGTAGAGGATGATTATGACAGTGAATTCCGGTATTACGGCGACCCGGTAGCCCCGCTGTACGCCATGGATCCCGAGCGGGTGATCCACATCGGCACGTTCAGCAAAGTGCTCATCCCAGCGCTCCGGATTGGCTACGTCATTCTGCCGGGCAAACTGCACCAGCGCTGGCGCCGGTTGCGCACTCATTCGGATGTACAAAACCCACCGTTTGAGCAGGCCGTCTTAGCCGAATTTCTGCACAGCCGGAAATTTGACCGGCATATACGCACGGCGAGAAAACATTACGGAGAACGCCGCCAGGCCCTACTTACGGCACTGAAGGCTTATCTCGGCGATGATTGGCGTGTTTGGGGCGATGCTTCCGGACTGCATCTGGCTGTTCAGTTCCCGGGGATGAAGTTTAACGAAACCTTCGTGAAGAACTGCATTAGCCACGGAATTCGTGTCACGCCGGTGGAATACCACTGTATCCATAAAGGAAATCATGCGGACAAGCTGCTGTTTGGTTATGGCCATATGGAGCCCGAGGATATCGAAAAAGGGGTAGCTTTGTTCCGTGAGGTTTTTATGAGGTTCCAGGGGGGGTGAACTCCTGTGACGAAATGCAAAAGTGCAGGCGATTTTTGTCTAAAACTCCCGAAAACAGCTCGCCAAATGCAAATCTGCAGTTCATTTCAGGTCAAAGGGTACCTTTTTATCAAATGGCCTGAAAACAGATGTATTTTTGCATCTCATTCGCTCAAAAACGGAAATTCACGAGAAATCAAATGCACTTTTGCAGTTGATCCCACGGCACCTCCCCCTACTCCAGCCTAACATTGGAAATATCCAATCTAACCTCGGTATTGCTGCTTCATTTCCAATTTGATTGGATATTTCCAACGAGCCGTGCAATGCGGCCTTTCTTTCCTACTTCAGATAAAAAACCTCCCGCATCGGAACGATCGGGTTCGGTTCATTGAAATCGAACGAGCCTTCGACCATGCCCGACGTAAGCGCGTTCCAGCGCTGACACGCCTCGCTTTGGGCAATATAGTCGAACGCCGCGTCCACATCGTCGCACTCAAAACAATAGAAAAACTGGTTCCCCTGCTGAAAAATCGAATAGTTGCGGATGCCCGCCTTGCTGTGCTCCTTCAGCACCTCCGCCCACGGATTCAAATGCATCTCCACATAAGCGTCCAAATGCTCTTCCTTTACGCGCCAGGTCCAGGCGAATTTCCGGCTTTGTTCCATGAATATCCCCTCCATGTAATCCCGCTAAAATAGTGAAAAAACACCCCCAGGAACTTTCTGCCGGAGGTGTCGGATAGCTCTATTCTAATATAATTCCTTCTATTCGGCGATATGCGGGACGACAAATTGAGCGGTTCGTCCGATAACCGGCATTCGAATTATTTCATCCCGATCGTGCCGCACCTTCCGTTTGGACCGCTCTTGCTTCGGCAATAATGAAGCTAAAAACACCCTTGAGAGGGAGAACAGCGATGCGTTACCGCAGAAAATTCCATCGTAAGCCCGTTCATTTACTCAAGAAAGACACGGACTCCACCGGCCGGACACCAGTTTCGACAGAGCCCGAGCCCGGCGTTTTATTCGAAGAACTGGGAGCAAATTTGCAAGCTATCCGAGATACGCTCGGCAACAGTACGGATATCATCATCCGCAACCTGCCGGTCGGCTACGAAGGGAATCAATCTATCGCCATACTCTATACCGACGGATTAGCCGATCAGAATATCATCACCGATTTCATCATGAAATCGGTGATGCTGGATATCAAACTGTTTGAACGCGCCGACCGGAAAATCGCCCTTCCCTCCGATGCCGTACATGCCCTGAAAAACTACGCGCTAACGATCGGGGACATCCGGGACGTCAGCGATTTTGCCGCCCTTTACCAGGCGCTGCTGTCCGGGGACACGATCATCCTGATCGATGGCCACAACCAGGGCGTTGTTTGCAGCACCCGCGGCTGGAAGGACCGGGCAGTCAGCGAGCCGTCCACGGAAAACGTTGTTCGCGGCCCCCGTGAAAGCTTCGTCGAATCGCTGCGCACCAACACGGCGTTGATCCGGCGAAAAATCAAAGACCCTCATTTATGGCTGGAAACGATGCAAATCGGCCGAATTACCCGGACCGACGTGGCCATCATGTACATGAAAGGCATCGCCAATGACAAATTGGTGCAAGAGGTGCGCAACCGCCTGAACCGGATCGATGTCGGCAGCATTTTGGAGACCGGGTATATCGAGGAATTGATTCAGGACGAAACGTTCAGCCCGTTTCCGACTATGTACAATTCCGAGCGGCCGGACGTGATCGCGGCCTCGCTGGTGGAGGGCAGGATAGCCATTATGGTGGACGGAACGCCGATTGTGCTGATCATCCCGACATTGTTTTCCTCCTTCCTCCAAGCCCCGGAGGATTATTACCAGCGCGCGGATTTCAGCAGCTTTGTCAGGATGCTTCGTTACATTGGGATTCTCGTTTCTTTGTTCGCACCGTCCATGTACGTCGCCTTCACGACCTTTCATCAAGAATTGCTGCCGACGCAACTGCTGATCAGCCTGGCGGCGCAGCGGGAACAAGTCCCTTTTCCCGCCTTTATCGAAGCGCTGCTGATGGAGCTGACGTTCGAGATTTTGCGTGAAGCCAGCATTCGCATGCCGAAAAATATAGGCGCGGCGATTTCCATTGTCGGCACGCTGGTTATCGGGCAAGCCGCCGTCCAGGCGGGCATCGTGTCGGCAGCGATGGTTATCGTCGTGTCATTTACGGCGATCTCCAGCTTCATTCTGCCGGCCTACAACATGTCGATCGCTTTTCGCCTGCTGCGGTTCCCTTACATGGTGCTGGCCGCGTCCTTCGGCTTGTTCGGCATCATCGCAGGGGTTATCGTCCTGGTTTTGCACCTATGCAGCCTTCGTTCATTCGGAATTCCGTATATGGCGCCGTTCGCTCCGCTCATCCCGGCGGATAACAAGGATGCGGTTATCCGGCTTCCGCATTGGATGCTGCGCTCCCGGGTCCGTCTCATCAACCAGAGCAATATTACGCGCCGGAACAGCACTCCGCCCAGGAAGTCGCGGCAATAACGTCACCTCCGTGAAGGTGAAAAGATCGTCGTACACAAAGGAGACTTATCCGTGAGAAAAAACATGGCCGCTCTGATCCTTCTGCTTTCCATCGTCCTGCTGATTACCGGCTGCTGGAATCGCAAGGAGCTCAACGAACTCGGCATCGCCGTCGCGGCCGGCGTGGATATGGAAGGAGGCCGCTACCGTCTTACCGTGCAGGTGGTGGATCCCGGACAGGTCACCGCGGAAAAGGGGGCGAGCGGCGGCGCTCCCGCCACGCTGTACACCACCCAGGGGGATTCCGTATTTGAAGCGGCGCGAAGGCTGACGCAAATCAGCCCGAGAAAGATTTATTTCTCCCATCTTCGCATATTTCTGATCGGCGAGTCGCTGGCCCGGCAGGGCATCGGGCAACCACTCGATTTTATATTTCGGGATCATGAATTCCGCCCCGATTTCTACTTGGTCGTCGCCAAGGGGGCGAGCGCTCAGGAAATGCTCAAGATCATGACCCCGCTCGAACCCGTTCCGGCCAACAAGCTGTTCTCGTCGCTGGAAACCTCGGAGCAGAACTGGTCTCCTAGCCTGGCGATCACGCTTGACGAGTTGATCGACAACCTGTCCAGTTCAGGGCAGAGTCCCGTATTAACCGCACTGGAAATCACCGGAGACCCGAAAATCGGAGAAAGCAAAGAGAATATCTCCAGCATCAACACGCCAACTCAACTGAAATTTTCCGGTTTGGCCGCATTCAATAAGGACAAGCTGATCGGCTGGCTGGACGAACAGGAGAGCAGAGGATATCACAGCATCCATGGCGGCGTGAAAAGCACGGTCATGTTCGTCCGCTCCCCGGATAACGGCATGGTGATCATCGAATTCCTCCGCAGCAAAACGAAAGTGAAGGGCAAGGTGGTTGACGGGAGGCCACAGATCGATATTCAGTTCACAGCAGAGGGCAATGTCGGCGCCTCCGGTTCCAAAAAGCTGAATCTGACCGATCCGAGCACGTTACCCGATCTGGAGAAAAAAATCGAGGAAAAGCTTATCGAATTTATGGAAACAACCATAGAAAAGGCGCAAAAAGAGTTCAAAACCGACATTTTCGGATTTGGCGAAGCCATTCACCGCAACAACCCTAAGTATTGGAAATCACTGGAACCCGATTGGAATGAGAAATATTTTCCCGAACTGCCGGTAAACATCAAAACGGATTTCATCATCCGCCGTATCGGAATGATAACGAACCCGGTCACGGAGCAAATGAAGGAGTAGACATGCCATGTTATGGAGCGCAGGCATCCTGGTCGCTGCCGGCATCATCGCCTGGTTCGAACTGCCGGCACTTTGGAAACAACAGCAAAAAAAGGACCTGTGGGCCTTCTGTATTCTGCTCGCAATAGCCGTAGGGATCTCTATTCCGGCGCTGCTATTCCGCCATTTTCCCAGCCCGCTGCTCGTGCTGACGGTCGTATTCGAACCGTTTAGCGAGCTTTTGTCCGCAATAGGCTTAATTCCCTGAGCGAAAATAAATCGCTCGTTTAAGAAACGATCCGAGGTGAATTCTGTTGAACGAAGTTCATATCTCCGTACGCCAGTTGACAATCATCACGATTTTTTTTACGGTAGGCAGCGCTATTCTAATCACCCCTTCCGGCATGGCCGAGGCAGCCAGACAGGACGCCTGGATCGCCGGCTTGATCGGAATCGCGGCAGGTCTGCTTATCATCTGGCCTATGTCCAAGCTTGTCAACCTGTATCCGCAAAAAAACCTGATTGAGATCCTGGAAACCTTGTTGGGAAAATGGGTCGGGAAAATCGTTTCCCTACTGCTTATAAGCTCGTTGTTTCTGGGTGCCCCTGCCTCGGTACTAAACGATTTGGGCGATTTTATGACGACGCAAATGATGCCGGAAACCCCGATCCAAGCCATCATCATCCTGTTCGGGGCCGTGGTTCTCATTGGCGTCCGCCTGGGGATCGAAGTGATCGCCCGTTCCGCGGAGCTGCTGTTTCCCTGGTTTATCCTTCTTTATCTTCTGTTGGTCCTGCTGGTCGCCTTCAATATAGATCCGCGTCAGTTGCAACCTGTCCTGGAAAACGGTTTTCCCCCGATCTGGCAGGCTACGCTTACTTTTATCAGCGTCGCTTTTTTGCCGCATGTTTCGCTGCTCTTGATCCTCCCGGCCTCCGTGAACCGGCCTGCCCAGTTCGGCAACGCCATCGTTCAGGGCAGCTTGATCGGCAGTCTGATGCTGGTGATCGTCATCATCCTGTCCATCCTCGTCCTTGGGGTGGAGGTTACGTCAAAAAGCTTGTTCCCAAGCTATGTGTTGGCCCAAAAAATCGACATCGGCCACTTTTTGCAGCGGGTTGAAACCATAGTGGCCGTCATGTGGTTTTTTTCACTGTATTTCCGGATTACGCTGTACATGAGTTCCATTACGGTATCCCTTGCCAAAATTTTCAATTTGAAGGATTACCGGCCCCTCGTTTGGCCGCTGGGGATGCTCCTCATCGTCATGTCGTTCGTCGTTTACCCCAACGTCCCTTTCAGACAAACCTGGGACGCCCGTACCTGGCCGCCGTACATTTTAACCGTCGGGCTGCTGCTCCCCCTTTTGCTGTTAGTCATTCATGGGCTGCGCCGCCTGTTCAAGAAAAATCGGACGCAGCAGGCCTGAAGCCAATTTCAGTGCATCGGCCTTCGCGGTCGACAACACCTCTCCGTTGATAAGCCGGCCTGACGGCCGGCTTCTTTTTTTCTTAAATCATCCGCCGGCCGCCCTCCGTTTATTTCCTCGGCTTCCTATAACCGTTACACCGCCCTTCTCCGCTTTTCACCAAACCTTCAACCTACGTTCAGGTGCGTTTCAGTTTGCCCGCTTATCATGTAGTTGCCCGAGCGAAACCGAGTTTTCGGTTCGGGTGCCTAATCTTCAAGCGGAGTGTGAATAAGATGAAACCGAAAAAAAAGCTGGTCATCGCGGTGCTCGTTCCGCTGCTGATCGTTGGAGGAACGCTTTACGGGCTGGCGGACCGTTACTTAATTAAACATGTGGAGAAGGTTGTGTCTGAGGAAGGCACATTGCAGCTTGGCTCAAGTCCGCAGGAGACCGCCACTCCTGCGGAAGCCGACGCCAAATCGGATGATTGGAATTATACGAGCAATGATATCCAGATCCATATCGATCAGGTGCAAACCGGCTCCGGGGCGGACCAAATTACGTATTACGCGGCCGATGTGCAGTTGAAGAACTCTGGCGGCCTGCTGTCCGCCTTCGCCGATAACAGCTTCGGGCGCAATATTACGGAGAACACCTCGGAGATCGCCTCCGATAACGGCGCGATTTTTGCTGTGAATGGCGACTATTACGGCTTCAGGGGCGACGGGGTGATAATTCGTAACGGAACGTTGTACCGGGATGAACCAGCAAGAACGGGGCTGGCGTTATTTAACGACGGGACGATGAAAGCTTACAATGAAACAAAGGTTTCCTCGTCAGCATTGCTGGAGCAGGGGGCGGTCCAAACATTATCGTTCGGGCCGGCGTTGATCCAAGATGGCGAAGTGGACACCGACTTGGACAATGTAAAGATCGACACCAATTTCGGCAACCGCTCAATCCAAGGCGCCAATCCCCGCACCGGCATCGGCCTGATCGCGCCAAACCATTACGTGTTTGTCGTCGTTGACGGGCGCAAGGAAGGCTACAGCCGCGGCATGACGTTAACGGAATTCGCGCAGGTGTTTAAGGATTTAGGCTGCACTGAAGCTTACAATCTAGACGGAGGCGGCTCGTCCACGATGTATTTTATGGGCCGGGTGGTTAACAATCCCCAAGGTAAAGGGCGAGAGCGCGGTGTCAGCGACATCCTCTACGTGAAAGAGGTGAACTGACATGACGACGATTCTGATCCCCGCCTATGAGCCGGACGAGCGTCTGCTGAACTTGATCGGACAGTTAAAAAAAATGCCGGACACCCGGATCGTCATCGTCGATGACGGCAGCGGCGAGGCGTACCGCCCGATTTTTGACACGGCCCGGGCGGAGGGGTGCAAGGTGCTGCGGCACGAGGCCAATCGCGGCAAAGGCCGGGCCCTGAAAACCGGCTTCCGTTATTTGCTCGACACCGGGGAGCGCGGCCCCGTGGTTTGCGCCGACAGCGACGGCCAGCATCTGCCCGCCGATATCGGCCGGGTCGCCGCCGCCGTACGGGAGCAGGGATGCAGCCTTGTGCTCGGAAGCCGCCGCTTCACCGGCAAGGTGCCGCTGCGCAGCCGGCTTGGCAACGCGGTGACACGGTTTGTGTTCGCCTTTACGACCGGGACGAAAATTTACGACACCCAAACCGGGCTTCGCGGCTATTCAGCGGACATGCTGGAGTGGCTGTGCTCGGTTCCAGGGGAACGTTTTGAATATGAAATGAACCTCTTGCTCGGGGCCAAACGAAAAGGATGCACCCTGGAGGAGGTATTTATCGATACGGTTTACCTGGACGACAACAAGTCTTCCCATTTCCGGCCGTTGGCCGATTCCGCGCGGATCTACCTGCCGATTCTGCTGTTCAGCGCCTCGTCCATCCTGTCGGCGGGCCTCGACTTCGCGCTGCTGTTCCTGCTTCAGGCGTTCAGCAAAAACCTGGCGCTGTCGGTCGCAGGAGCGAGAATTTGCAGTTCCACCGCCAACTTCGCGATGAACCGCCGGTTCGTGTTCGCCCACGGCCGCTCGGCCAAGCTGTACGCTTCTTTGCCGCGGTATTTTTCGCTGGTTCTGATCGTATTATTGCTGAATATGGGGCTGATGCATGTATACCATGACCTGGCCAGCATCCCTCTGATCGCGGCCAAGCTGCTGACCGAAGGCTCGCTTTTTCTGTTCAGTTATTGGGCTCAGCGGAAATATGTGTATTCGGATCTTCGATAAATTTTACAAGCTCCCGGTTGAACTTATCCCGTTCCTCATAAAACAACCCATGCCCGCTGTACTGGAACCACACGAGCCTGGAATGCTTAATCCCTTCATGCTGGGCCGCCGCGAGTTCGGGATAACAAACCTTGTCATGGATGCCGTGCAGAATTAACGCCGGCACTTCAATCTTGCCGAGATCGGCGAACAAGCTTTCGTCGCGGAAGGAAGCGGCTACCTTGGCCGTCGCGTTGCCGGAGGCCGCATATTCGATTTGCCGGACCCAGTCGCCGAAAGGTTTCGACACATGTTGAAAGAAAAACGTATTCTCCAGGTTGAAAAGCATGTTGGGGCGGTCTTGATACGTCTGCTCAATGAGCTCGCTCACCGCTTCCTTCGGCTGCCCGTACGGAAAGCCGGGGCGGCGGGTAACGCTCGGGGCGGCCGCGGCAAACAACGCCAGCTTCGCTACGCCATGCCCTTGATGGCGGGCCATATACCGGATGGCGGTCGCTCCCCCGTAAGAGTGGCCGGCGAGTATGAAATCGCGGAGACCTAGCGCATCGACCACGGCGCGCACATCGTCGGCCATCCGGTCGAGATGGTAGCCGTCCCAAGGCTTGTCGGACTCGCCAAAGCCGCGCAGATCGATGCCGATGCAGCGATACCCTTTGGCCGGCAGCACGTTAAATTGATATTCAAACGCCCAGTGGCTTAAAGGCCAGCCGTGGATGAACAAAATCGTCTGTTTCCCCGCCGGGTGGATGTCCTCCACAAAAATTTTTACATGAGGCTCCACGCGCACAAAATAACCCATATTTGCTACCTCCGGTTCCTAAGGATTCAACAGAATCAGCTTATTCGAGCGGAGGAGAATGGGTGAATGCCTAATTGTCATGTTGTAAATCGAGTATAGTCGTTAGTGTCGCAGGTTTGTGTTATTATATCTAACATAAATATACTGTAATTTCTAACTCCATTCTCGATAATCCCATCTTTTCGCTTAAAGTCATCTATAAAAGTATTTTTCTGTAAAAATTATGAACGTTTTTTGTAATTTATATTGACATCTGTTTTTTCTGCCTCATATAATTTAACTACGTTCACAATGTCGTGACGCTTATATTCCGGTCCCCGCACAACGCTGTGCCGGCCGGTGGCAACGGAGCCGCACGGGCAATCGCTATCGATTGTTCCTGCGGCTTTTTCTGTTTCTTTTGCGTGCTGAAGTTAAAAAAGAAAACACCCTTAAGGGTGGAAATTGGAGAGGAGATCGATGGAATGAATCGGGCCGGATTTTGGAAAAGCGGGCATAAGCCCTCGCTATTCAGCGCATTTCTTTATTTTGACGTCAGTTTCATGATTTGGGTGCTGATCGGACCGCTGGCGGTCATTATGATGCAGGATTACCCGATGAGCGCCTCGCAAAAGGCCAATTTGGTCGCCCTGCCGGTGCTCGGCGGTTCCATGCTCCGGCTGGTGCTCGGCGTGCTGGCCGATCGCATCGGCCCGAAACGGACTGGCCAGATCGGCATGATCGTCACCATGATCCCGCTCATTTATGGCTGGCAGTTCGTGAGCTCGCTCGGCAAACTTTACCTCGTCGCCCTGCTGCTCGGTGTGGCCGGCGCTTCTTTTTCCGCCGCGCTGCCGCTTGCCAGCCGCTGGTATCCGCCGCAGTATCAGGGCCTGGCGATGGGGGTCGCCGGAGCGGGCAACAGCGGCACGGTGTTCTCCACCCTGTTCGCCAACCGGATCGCCCAGCATTACGGCAGTTGGGAGGTCGTTTTCGGACTGGCGCTGATCCCGATCTTCATTGTGTTTATCGTTTTCTCGCTGCTCGCCAAAGACAGCCCAAGCCAGCCTGAACCGAAGCGGCTGAAGGATTACGCGGCGGTGCTCCGCCAGCGGGACACCTGGTTGTTCTGTATGCTGTATATGGTCACCTTCGGCGGTTTTGTGGGCATGTCCAACTATTTGACGATTTTTTTCAATACCGAATATGGGTTAAGCGCCGTCAGAGCCGCCGACTTTACCACGCTTTGCGTGATCGCCGGCAGCTTTTTCCGGCCCGTTGGCGGCTGGCTGGCCGACCGGGTGGGCGGCATTCGCATGCTGCTTGTATTGTACGGCGGCGTCGCCGTCATGATGGCGCTGATCTCCTCGCTGCCGCCACTGTCCCTCGCCACCGTGCTGCTGTTTATTGGGATGATGTGCCTCGGCATGGGCAATGGCTCGGTATTCCAGCTCGTTCCCCAGCGGTTCCAGCAGGAAATCGGCGTCATTACCGGCATCGTTGGCGCGGCCGGAGGGCTGGGCGGGTATTTTCTGCCGAATATCCTCGGGATTTTAAAAGAGTTCACGGGATCGTATACGCCCGGCTTCCTGATCCTGAGCGGCATCGCCGTCATCTGCATCATTACAGTGCTGCTGATCCAAGGCCAGTGGAAACGCACCTTCCTCGAAAGGAGCGGTGCATATGACGCTTATACCTACAGCCGCCAATCCTGACGGGCGCCTTCGCACGCACTGCTGCTTCTGCAGCATGCAGTGCGGCATCGAGCTGCATCCGCTGGGGGAAGCGACAGGGCCGGGGGGTGCGGCAACGGGGACGGGAGCCGGGACGGAAACGCTAGGCGCTGCGACTACAGCCCCCAGTTCGGGGGTGCGAAGTGCGGCGGCGATCAGTGCTGAAGCGATTAGTGCTGAAGCGACTAGTGCGAAAGCGATTAGTGCGAAAAAGTCCGCGATCGTATCGCCCAGTGCGGCAAACGCGCTTGGGTATGAAGCGAAACCCAGCCCCGATTTCCCAGTAGCTACCGGAAAGTTGTGCCAAAAGGGGCTTCATTCCATGACTCATGCGGCGCATTCCGAGCGGATTCTCGCGCCGCTTCGCCGACAGGATAAACGCGGGATTACCGGCAGGCCCGGGCTAGGGGGCGGATTTGACGCGGCTGAAGGGTTTGCTGGTGCCGGGCTGCGGCGAACAGCGCTTGGTGCTGGACTGTCCGCGACTTGGTGTTCTGCAACCTGGACGGAAGCGCTTGACGATATCGCCGCCCGGATTCTCCGCCTGCAGGAGCAGCACGGCCCGGACAGCGTAGCCGTCTTCGGAGGCGGGTCGCTGACGAATGAGGTTTGCTATTTGCTCGGCAAATTCACCCGCGTGGCGCTCCGCTCGCGGTACGTGGATTATAACGGCCGCTACTGTATGTCCTCAGCCGCCGCCGCACAGCAAAAGGTCTTCGGTATCGACCGGGGGCTGAGTTTTCCGCTGGACGATATCCCCAAGGCCAAATACATCATCCTGGCCGGCACCAACATCGCGGAGTGCCAGCCGACCATGATGCCGTATTTGCTTGCGGCCAAAAAGCAGGGCGCCGTGCTCGTGACGATCGATCCGCGCCAAACGCTGACCTCCAAAATCGCCGACCTCCACATCACGCTGCAGCCGGGCCACGACTCGCTGCTCATCAGCGGCATGCTATACGTCCTGCTTGAAGAAAATCTGTACGATGCGGAATTTGTGTCGGCCCACACAGAAGGATTGCAGGAGGTGCGCGAAGCCGTGCGGCTTTTTCCGCCAGACCGGGTGGCCGCGTTGACCGGGGTCCCCGAAGACATGATCCGAACCGTTGCCCGGGGCTTTGCCGCCGCGGAAACCGCGATCGTCCTGACGGCCCGCGGGCTGGAGCAGCAGGTCAACGGGGTCGAGCATACGCTGCAGTACATTAACCTGTGCCTGCTTGCGGGGCACATCGGCAAACCTGGCAGCGGGTTCGGCTCCGTGACCGGGCAGGCCAACGGGCAAGGCGGCCGCGAGCACGGCCTGAAGGCCGATCAGCTCCCCGGCTACCGATCGCTCGAAGAGGGGGAGGCCCGGGCTCATGTGGCCCGCGTCTGGGGGATCGAGCCGGACGACCTGCCGGGCAAAGGTGTCTCTGCCTATGAGCTGTTCGGCAAAATTTTGGACGGCAGCATCAAAGCGATGATTATCCTCGGCTCCAATCCGCTCGTCTCCAGCCCCAACAACGCCAGGGTCGCCAAGGCGCTGGCCCAGCTGGAACTGCTCGTCGTCGTCGACCTGTTCGAAACGGAAACCGCGGCTTACGCGGATTGGCTGCTGCCCGGCACGTCCTTCCTGGAAGCGGAAGGCACGCTGACCAATCTGGAGGGCCGGGTGTTTCACCGGCCCCAGGCCTTTGCTCCGGCAGGGGACAGTCTGCCGGATTACCGGTTCATCTGCGCCCTGGCCGAGCGGCTGGGCCGGGGGCAGTATTTCCGGTACACGTCGGTTTCGGACGTGTTCGATGAGCTCTGCCGCGCTTCCGCCGGGGGCAATGCCGATTACAGCGGCATGAGCTATTCGCGGCTGAAGGAAGCGCAAGGGCTGTTCTGGCCGTGCCCCGCAGGCGGGGAAGAAGAGACGGCGAAGCCAGCAGCCCAGTCCGGGGAGCGCAGGTCCGCCGGCGCGTTAGGGACAGCAGGCGGACCTGCATCCGGGGACGGGGCCGGCTACAGCGCTGGGACCGCTGCCGGGGACAAAGCCGGGCTCGGAGCCGGCGCCGAGCCCGCAGCATCGCCCGCCGCGGCTGTGCTCCGCGGCCAGGGCCATCCCGGGACGCCGCGCCTGTTCGCGGGCGGCGTTTTCCCCCGTGCAGGGGGCCGCGCCCGCCTGCACGGGATCACGCCCCAGCCGCCGGCGGAGAGCGCAGATCCGGATTACCCGTATCTGCTGACGACCGGGCGGCTGGCGGGCCACTACCTGAGCGGCGCGCAAACCCGCCGCACGGAGGCGCTGGCGAAGAAGGCGCCGGAACCGGTAGCGGAGCTGCACCCCGCTCTGGCCGAGCAGCTTCGCCTGCACCAGGGAGAACGCGTCCGGCTGACGACCCGCCGGGGCTCGTTGGAGTTTGCCGCCAAGCTGGCTCCCGGCATTCACCCCAGAACCATATTCGTCCCGTTTCATTGGGGCGGGGAATTGGCGGTCAACCGGCTGACCAACGATGCCCTGCACCCCATCAGCCGGATGCCGGAATTCAAGATTTGCGCCGTGCGTGTGGAGCGGGTTGAACCCGCGCCTGACCCGCCAGTTCCCGAAACAGCGCAGGAACCCTGTCCAAAATAGCGGAAAACGCCAACTAGTAGAATGATCCGGAAATAATATGGCTTATCTGCGGATAGGGGCCATGGATCGCTTTGTTTCCTATTCTGCTCTTATTATCATCCCCATGAAATAGAGGAACTTTTGGGCCTTATTTTCCGAATTTGAGCCTATTCATCACCATAGGGGAACTTTTGGGTCTTATTTTTCGATGAACAGGTCGAAAGGCAACCTTTAGTCACTAAATCATGGAAATAGCGCTATAAAAATCCTCTATTGCACGCAACATGGGGGATATCGCTGAAATAGCGCCCCTTTTTTCCTTTATGTTGTCACCCGTGATCTTCAATAGACTAATTTTGCCGTTTTCTCAAGTCTTCATTTGCCATTATTCTAACGTTATTTCCAGAACCGTCTACTTGTGTAGTAAAGATTTAACTACATTTCTAGTGAAACTCACGCTCATTGGATAAAATCCAATAGATTGACGGAAATCGCACTCAATTAGGAACTCCCATTGGAAAAAATCCAACAGACTTCCCTTAGATCGTCCGCTTTGCACCTTACCGAGCCCAATCTATTGGAAATATCCAATCAAGCCACCGTATTTGCCACTTAATTTCCAATTCAATTGGATTTTTCCAACCAAACTGCCACCAACACTAGAAGCCGAAGCAATCTGTTGGAAAAATTCACTGAAGGGCAAGCGGAATCCGAAAAAAACGGGCTGCGCCAGGAATTTCTCCCGGCCAGCCCGCCTGCTATTTAACTCAGTCCTCGATTTCGATGCGTTTCGATCTTGTTTGCCCGCGTTTCGGTACTTCCAGTTTCAACACGCCGTCCTTCAGGGACGCACGAATGCCTTCTTCGTCGATGTCCTGAACGTAAAATCTGCGCACGTATTCGCCATAGCGGCGTTCCTTCCGGACGATTTGCTGCTTGGAATCTTCCACGTTGTTGTCTTCCTTGCGCACCGCTTTAATCGTCAAGTAAGGACTCGCGTAGCCGATTTCGATTTCATCTTTTTGAAATCCCGGAAGTTCGGCTTCCACCAGATAAGCGTTCTCCGTTTCGTGAATATCCGTTCTAAAGGACATTACCTGGCCTTTCAGCGGCATGAAAAAATCGTCGTTAAACGCATCGTTAAAAGACTTCACCCATTGACTTAACGCATCTTCTCTATGTCTTCCAAAAGGAATCAGATCAAACATCATTTATTCCCCTTTCTTTGACCTTATTTGACCTTACACCCTCATTATATGCTTGCGGTCAGAGAATGACAAAAGCGATCTCCGGCCAAACAGCCCCATTACGAGGCATTTTAGTCCAATTTTTGAGGGCGGCGCAGATCAACCTCCCCATTTGACCTTGTTTGACCTTCGCACATCCCCTTGTTCATTTCAGATTTAATATTTATATACGAGCCCGGATTGACGGCAAAACATTTCGCGGATAAGAACGATTTGATGAATCATCTGTTGATGAAGCTGGTAGAATTATCGACCGCCTATGTCCTGGACAGGGTGCGCCCGGCAAACACGCCGGAAGAAAAGCTGAAAGCTTTTATTAACGCCAGCTTGGCCTATCAGGGAACCCATCCCGCCCATAATACCGCTCTGATCGAAATCGTCTTTAATGCTCGAACCCCGGACAATATTCCTTACTATAAATTAGACGACGAGGATAAGAGGAAGAACCGCTTGCCCGCGAGCTGAAGACAATTCTCCAGGAGGGCCAGCGCCAAGGCGTATTCGGAGATTTCCATACGGGCGTCATGTGCAGGATGATTCAAGGGGCGATCAGCGAATACATGCTTACTTCAACCCATAACACAGAAACGGACTTGGAGACCTACAGCAATGAGCTGGCGAAAATCGTAAAGCGAGCCGTGGGGAAATGAACGACAAAAGCGACCCCGTAGGGTCGCTTTGATCTTGTTATTTTTCGCTTGTCTCATTCACTTCATTGTAAATAATGACGGACTGTGTTTCCGGCTCCCATTTCACCGAGGTCTCAAACGCCTCGCCAATGAACCGAACCGGAACAACGGTGCTACCGCCGATTACGGTAGCCGGCGCGTCAAGTGTTTGCTTCACGCCGTTTTTGTACGCGGTTTTGCTGTTGATGATCAGTTTCAAGGTAACTCCGTCCTTGGTTACGGTAATCGACTTATCCGACGGATCATAGGTCACTTCCGCCTGCAAAGCTTCGGAAATGGCGCGGAACGGCACCAACGTGCTGCCATCTTTTACAATCGGTGCTACCTCCGTCGCGGGCTCTTCCCCGTTCACATACAGCTTAACGCCTTTTTTGCCCAACTTGTCATACAGCTTGCCGAGCTTCTTGTAAGATTCAAGGCTGGTTATGTCGGTCAATACCGCTTCTTTCTGGACGTAAATCGCGTCGGTTACGCTGCCGGTTTGCTCCAGCATATCCGCCGCTTTGGTCAAAGCCTGCGCCGCCTCCTCGATCCCCTCCAATTCCGTCTTCATTTCATCCGTTAGTTGAGCATCGTATTTGGTCAGCAAAAGATCGGCCAGCACCGCCCCCGCCGGCTTGTCCTTTACGTTTTCGATCGCTTTAAGCAGCCCTTTGTACCCTTTATGGCCTGGACCATACGTTTCCGACGTGACGGTTGCCGGTTTATCTTCTTCTTCCTTAGCCCCTTGCTTTCCTTTAGTCTCCTCGTTTGCCTTTGAGGCACTATTGCCATGGCCCTTACCCTTGTCTCCGTCTTTGCCGTCATTGCTTTGCGGCTTGTCCGAATTCGCCATTTCCTTACCTTCATCTGATTCCTTACCTTGATCGGATTCCTTGGCTTGATTTCCCCCCTTGTCATCGCTTGCATGTTCGGCTTTTTGGTTTCCTTGTCCCCGGCCCGATTTAGCCTGAGAACCGGTCTCCGCCTTCTTGTTTGTCCCGCTTGCGCCACCTGCTTGCCCCGGCTTGGCCAAAGCGGTTCCCGCCGACAGGCTTACCGCCAAAATACAGGAGAGTGTGATGATCCAGCTTTTTTTCATGGGTTTGTTACCCTCCCTATCATGTTTGTTGTTCCTATATCTTATTTCGGAAGAGTGTTACATTTTTGCAAGGGGTTGTGACGAAAAAAAGAAAATAATGTCGAAAAATAGACTCGGAGTCTCGAAAATTATGGGATAAAATAAGAAAAAGGAGCCTTGCGGGCCCCAAACCTTCATTCGACTCTTATTGTCCATTTTCCGAAGCCAACTGCGCCTCGATGGCTGCCACCAAATCTTCATAAGAAGAACTGTCCAGCAGTTCGCCGTTCACCATAAACTGCGGGGTTCCGTTGACGCCATAGTAGCCCGCTGTCTTAAAATCTTCCTTCACCGGGAGCATATAAGTCCGGTCTTTCAAATCCTTGGCAAAACGCTCGTAATCGATGCCGTCGATATGGTTTTTGACGAAATCGAGCAAAAACTCGGAGGTAGCCCAAATTTCCGATTCCTTCCCTTGATTCGCGTAAAGTTCGCGCTTAAACTCCCAAAACTTCTCGTTGCTTTGCGCAAAAATCGCTTCTCCCGCGCTGGCGGCCATGATCGAATCCCGATCTATGAAAGGAAAATTGGTAAAGAACAGCTCGACTTTCCCCGTATCGATAAATTCTTTTTGGAATTGCTCCATATTCTCTTCTTCCCATGTTTTACAGGCAGGACATTTGAAATCGGCAAATTCCATGACCTTCACCTTGGCGTCGGGACTGCCAAGATGCGGCTGCTTTTCGTATTTCAGCCCTTCCGCAACAAATTTACCCTTAATTTCCGTATAGTTGGGCAAATCGCTAAGTTCGGCAGAGGCTGACGAATCTTTGAGAAAAATTACGGCAAGGACAATGACAGCCAGGCTTAAGAGAACAATTAAAAGTAAATATACCCGGTTTGAAACCTTCGGCTGTTTACCTGCCTTTTGTTGAGTCATCACTAATTCCCCCAATACTCAAGTTTTTCCTAATTTTATCGAATAAGCCCGGTTATAAATGTAATTTAAGTCACAATATCCTTCTTTTTGGAAAATTGTGAGATGTTGTGATTTTTCATTCGCTTTAATACAGCGGGGATCTGACAAAAATTAAGGAAATTCAATAGCTTATCAAGAAGGCCTATTCTGGGGGGATGTCTTATATAACGATAAAAAAGGAAAGGGCTCAACCTAATAATCAGCGCTTGACCGTAAAGCCGGCAACCGATCGTGGCAAGAAATATCGGCAGATCAACATCCGCTGTCCGGACGCTTTGCACGATTATCCCGTTTGATCCGAAAGCAGAGAGGAAGATAAATTCAGGAGAAGAAAATAGGTTTGGGAGAAGCAGACATGCTCGGGATCGTTATTCAGGTTTACTGAGAAGGGGGTTTAGGAGAAGTGAAGCAGACCTGACGGTAGGAATGGGGCAAGACACCGAAAAAATGAAAGGACCGTGATTTGCCCCCACCCTCTCCCCCCTGAACAAAAGGAATAATCGTGCAAAGCAGCATGCAGGAATACCAAGACACGAACGCTATAGACAGCCACCTCAGAGCCAAAGAAAGAACGGCATTTAATTTAAATCAATCGTTAAAATAATTATCTAATTCCTCAATGTTATGAATATAAAAGATGATTTTCACATGATATTCATCGATCATCATATAAACTTCTAACCGGGTTCTACCTTCAAGATTCGCAATATTAATTTGGGCGGAACCGCTCCCCTTTTCTTTCAATAGACTAACGATTGTTTCCGGCAGTCCCTTATTTTCTTTTTGTGTATCGATGGACTGATAAACAACAATATCCCCTTCATGATACACAAACAAATTATCGTTTAATGTATATGCACGCTCATTAATCGTTTTCTTAACGGGGTTATCTAAAATACCATACTCAGCTAGCATACCTGAATCATCGAGACTTTTTCCTTCCTTGTCTTTAGAAAAAGAATAATAGTGGTCACGAGCCGTCTGGAGACCCGGTAATTCAGCATGAATACTATACTGCTTCGACCGGTACAGGTCAAAAGATAGTTTGGTATCCGATAGGTCATAAACCATTTTCAGCGGACCTACTGTAGGATCATAAGGAGGAAAAAGGTATGAATTACTTCCAAAAAGGTCTTTAATCTGCTGTCGCCAGGTCTCGTATTCTTTTACCAATTGTTTCCCTTCCGCTGTTGTTGATTCGGATTTATTATTTGGCTGTTCCCCCTGTACCATCATTACGCCTGGACTACAAGAAGTGATAAAGAGACCAAGTAAGCTTGTCAATAATACATAGCTTATTCTTTTGATTATAATCACCCTATTTCCAATAAAATGTCTTTATGAGTGATCAAAGTATAAACAGAGCTTTTTCACCGATGAGATCATTGGCAAGGTCAGCAAAAATTTGGAAGCCATCGTAAAACACGATGAAACACAGTTTTTGGAGAACACAAATGAAGACTATACTGAGCAAAACCTGGCATGGTTTAATGGTAACTACCAACCTGGAGTGGAATACGACTTTCACGAAGTTACATTAATTGAAAAAATCAAAGATATCGGACGGATTAATGTTGCTATTGCATTTTTAAGAAAGAAAAATGATGATACCGTTGAAAGAGGCCTTGCCCATTATTCATTCCTGCAAAATAAAAATGGGAATTGGGAGATTACACTGCTTGACGCCAATTAAAAAAACGCGAGCCCCGGGGGTTATTGCCCTCGGGGTTCGCGTTCATATCCTGCACAATTACGGTTAAGCCGTGCGTTTGATGTTGCGTGGTTGTTCCGGATTCGGCAGCTCCGTTCCGGCTGCTCCGGGCTTGCGGAACAGTTTGCGCAGGTAAGGGAGCACGTAGTAGTCGAGGCCGATTTTGCCGGCGTTGGCGGCGGCGACAATCACCAGCACTTCAAGCAGCAGCATTTGCGCGTTTGTGCTTACCGTTCCGCTGAAGAGGAACGCTGCGTTCATCAACAGGCCCATCAGGGCGGCGAAGGTGGTGAAGGTGCCGAGGATCAGCCCCAGGCCGACCAGGAACTCGCCGTAAGGAACGAGGACGTTGAAGATGCCTACGTTAGGCAGGGCGAAATGTTCCAGGAAGGTGGCCCACCAGCCTTGAACAGCGGGATGATCGCCCGTGCTGTTTGCGATCGCGCCGGTGAGGAAGCCCGCGGCGTCGAAGCCGCCGGTAATTTTATGATACCCTGCTTCAATCCATTGGTACCCGAGGTAAACCCGGATGACGGTCAGCAGCCACATGGCGATTTTATTGGTTCTCAGGAAGTTGTTAAACATTTTTACCACTCCTTAAGTGATTTGTTCGGTTGGTTTTGTTTTTTAAGGATGATCATCTTTGATGTCTTTATTATAAGTGATTTTTTTCACAATACATGTGATTTAAATCACATATATCACATTTTTAATAATTTATTTTTAAATCATTCGTTTTTTACGGCTTTCCAGGCGACTTCGCAGATCAGATCCGGCAGTTGTCGCAAAGCCATCGCGTCGGCGAAAGAGCCTGCTTTCTGCTCCAGCCGCTCTCAGGGTCTATGCATGGAATGGAATAGCTGCAAAATATACAGTTACTTATCCGGCAAAGCGCCACAGCGCTTGATTAAGTGCAAAACCTGCAATTACTCCGCTATCTTTCGAAGGAAAGGCAAAATAAACGGGATATAATTGTATGAAATGCAACTAAACGAATGTTTGGCTAGATTGATATAAAGTTAGTTGTATGATTTGCAATTAATGGTCGGTGCCAAGCCGATCAAGAATCTAGCCCAAAAAAGAAAAGAGGCTCCCCTCACCCCCTGCTCCTGCACAAGGTGGAAAGCCCCTCCCTTATGTAACTTGCCTCAAGGCTAACGGACACCACAGACCTTATTTGCCTGAAAAAAAGCCGTTCCAATTTCTAACGGACTGGAGAGCCGCTATTTGCTCGATAATGGCCGGATACATGCTCATTTGTGCCGAATAAGGGCTGTGGTGTCCTTTACATTTTGAAAACTGCGAATTTCACCCAAATAGCGGCGCTGGTGTCCGTTAGAATTCGGCATATTGCCTGCCTTAAAAAGGTATACTAGCCGCCTTAGAAAGGTGTACTAGCCGCCTTAGAAAGGTGTATTACCTGCCTTAAAAGGTATACTAGCTGCCTTAGAAAGGCATCGCCTTTCCTTCACGGTCGATCATCCAGGCCTCGGCATCGGCCTCGATTTTTCCTTCGATGAGATCGAGGATGTTTTGTGCCGTATCCGCCGGATCGCCAGGGGCCTCGCTGCCGCCCATCGGGGTGCGGATCCAGCCGGGATGCAGCGCGTATACCGCAAAGCCTTGCGGGGACAGCTCTTTGCGCAGCCCAGCGGAGAAGAAGTTGAGCGCCGCCTTGGAGAGCCCGTAGGGATAGTCCCGGCCGTGGGCCCATGAGAAACATCCGGCTTCCGAAGATACGTTCAAAATGCAAGGATTGTCGCTGTTTTTCAGCAACGGCAAAAAATGCTTCACCATTTTCATCGGCCCAAGCAGGTTCGTTCGGAAGGTATTCTCCACCGCCGCAAACTCAAGCTGCTCGATGGACTGCTCGCGGGCCAGCAAAATGCCGGCGTTGTTAACCAGCGCATCCAAAGCGCCCCACTTGGCCGCCATCGCCTCTTTGGCCTTAAGCACCGACTCTTCCTCATCCACATCCAGCTCCAGAAGCGTCAGCCGGCCTGACGCCAGGTCCTTAAGCTCCTGCAGTGGATCCATGTTCGTATCCAGCGACCGAAGGCCCGCGGCTACCTCATGGCCGCGCCGCACCGCTTCCTTGACGATTTCCCGGCCAAGCCCCCGGCCCGCTCCCGTAACGATCATTTTCATGATTTAACAACGCCTCCTATTAAATAATATTAGAACCTCGCCTTGAATCCGCTTTCAATTTGATCGGGTGCCGTTTTTCAGTAGTTAATTCACTCCCAATCTTAGCACAAAAGAACCGTTTCGCCACCAAAAAGTGGAAATCCTGAAAATGAATCTTTTGCCTGTTGCTTGTCCAACACTGCACAAATGCCCATATTCGCGAATATACTGCAGCATGAAAAAAAGGAGGAATTGAACTCATGCAACCCAATCCTAATGCGTATTCGACTTACGGGGCTCAGCCGACCGCTCCCATCAGCCAGGTCAGCCCCGCGTATCATGAGCCGGCGGAGCACCACGCCCACAAAAGACATATGGTGGAAATTTGCAAAAGATACCATCATCATCTCATTCACATTGAAAGCACCGACGGCCATGTTCACGTAGGCATTATTGACGGAATGGACGACGAGCACGTGTATTTGCTCATTCCGATCGGCGATATGGACGGCGGCGAGCGTGCTTTTGGCTTTCCTTTTGGCGGGTTTGGCGCTCCGTTTGGCGGGTTTGGCTTTCCTGGCGGGTTTGGCGCTCCGTTCGGCGGGTTTGGCTTTCCTGGCGGGTTTGGCTTTCCTGGCGGGTTTGGTCCGTTTGGCGGATTCCCCCTGAGATTTCGCCGCTTTATACGCCGTCCTTTCCCGTTTTTCGGAATCAGAAGATTTTTCTTCCCGTTCTTCTTTTGATCATCGAATCGGAGCCACGGCCACTGGATGGTGCGATCCAGTGGTTTTTGCGCATTTTTTGCAAATAAAAAACCGCAGGGAGGCGCGGGAGGCGCCTCCTTTTTCCTATTAAACGGCTTGCTTGTGGCGATATACGTTGCCGCCGATTCTCGCGAATACGCCGCTCAGGCCGCGGATATGCTCAAAATTCGGATAGACCACCTCGTCAAGCATATACGCCGAAACCGTGCTGCCCGGCCTTCTTCTGCGGTTTAGCGCTTCGATGAGCTGGGACGAAGAACGGATTCCGACGCCATGGCCGTAAAACAGGTCCGGTCCCAGCATGATGCCATTCTCGCCCTGCCATTCCGGGGTTGCCGGGTTGTGGTCGGGATTTTTGAAATAGAAAATGTCCCCCGGGTAAGCGCCAAGCATCCGGCTTCCCTGAATAAACCCGAGATCGCTGTCATACTGCCAGTCATACAAATACAGATTGTTAAAGTAAGTGTTGAACGCAGGACGCGGGATTTGCTCCGACACCGCTCTGTACACAACCATTACCATCGCCATGGAACATTCAAAGGCGTAAAGCGAGCCGTTGACAAAAATATCACGGATGGCAGCATCGGGAGCCACCCCGCTTCGCAGCCGGAACCCCCCTTCCGCGGTTCGAATCCAGTACGCTTCGTTGCAGCGGGAATTTCTGTACGTGGCAAACTTAACCCCGCTGGCATACAGCGCCCGCGCCGACTCCACGATGCGGCTGCGAAGGCCTAGCTCGAACAGGAGCGCCTCCAGCGATACATACGTGTAAGGGACCGGGCTGGCTTCCTTGGCCTGCACAATCGACCGCTGCAGTTCGGGCAGCGCCACCTGACCTAACCGGATTCTATCTCCGGGCGGTAAAACAATCATCTTTTCCCCTCCGTGTTCATTATTTTGGGGTTGGTTAGGTTATTGTACGTGCAAAAGCCCGTTTTGGTGATGATTCCATTGAATATCCGTTCCCTGGCAATGCTATAATATAGAGCGATTTCAGCAATATTCAGATTATCGGCCATTTTATTCGAAGGATGTTGAAGCACGATGATGAACGACCGGCAAAAAGGAATACTTCACATGCTTTTAACGGAACACCGCCCCCATGTTCGCGTTCAGGATATAGCGGCAGAGCTAAACTGCTCGGAGAAAACGATCCGCAACGATTTTGATGAAATCGAGCGGTATTTGGCGGAGCATACCACGGCCAAGCTGCTGCGTAAACCCGGCACTGGGGTAGCGCTCACCATCGGGGAGCGGGACAAAGAAAAGCTGTTAAACGCGCTGTTCTGGTCCGCCTCGAACAAGGAATACCCTACGGATGTGAACCGGTCCGCGGCGATTCTTTACCGGCTGCTGATGGAAACCCGGCCTACAACGATCCAGGAGCTTGCAGCACAGCATTTTGTAAGCAAAGCCGCCATCAAAAAAGATTTGGACCGGCTCCAGCCATGGCTCAAAAAATACAACCTCTCCATCGTCTCCAAACAAAAGGTCGGCGTCACCGCCGAAGGCGAGGAGCGCGATAAACGGACCGCTTTGTCGAAGTTGTCCCAACTGACGGGCCAAGCCGGAAACCAATTCATCAAGGATAAGTTTGCACTCCACGAAATTGAGCTCATTGCCGGCGAATTGAAGCAGCTGGAAATGGATGCCGGGCTTTTTTTCACGGACGAAGCTATGGACAACCTGCTTGTGCATACGCTGCTGATGGTGCGGAGGACAAAGCTGAAGCAGCCGATCTCTTTTTCGGAGCAAGAAAAATCACTGATCCGGGAAAAACGGGAGTTTCCCTGGACGAATGAATTCGTCCGGAGGTTGGAGCGGGTTTTCGCCGTCCATTTCCCCGAAGAGGAGGTAGCTTATTTAACCGCGCACATCCTCGGCGGAAAAATCCGCTCCCAGACGCGGATTGAAGCCGGCGTGCCTGCAAGCGGCCGGTCCGGTTCTGCCGATGACCGGGGCCGTGTCTCCGGATTGGTGGAATCGCTCATACAGAAAATGTCCGCGCTGACTTTAGTCGATTTTGCCCGGGATCCGATTTTGCTGGAAGGGCTGCGCATTCACCTGTATTCGGCGGTAAACCGCCTAAGCTATGGATTGATCGTAACCAATCCGATGCTCCCGGATATCAAAAAAATGTACCCGTACATGTTTGACATGGTCATCGGCGCCACCCGCGGAATCGGCGGAGAGTTCCCGTTTGCGATTCCCGAGGAAGAGGCGGCTTATTTGACCTTGCATTTTCAGGCGGCGGTCGAACGTTTAAGCCAACCCGCGGCGAAGCCAAAGCGGGTTATCACGGTGTGCCATATGGGGATCGGCGTGTCGCAAATTTTGCGCACCAAGCTGGAGCGCAAATTCCCGGATCTGCAGGTGATCGATTCCGTCCGGAAGGCTGATTTGCCGGCTTATCTCGCTGGGGAGGGCGTCGATTTTATCGTGTCCACAATACCGCTGGAGAATGTCGTACCACCGCATATCGTCGTATCCCCGCTGCTGGATTCGGGGGAAATCCGCAAGATCGAAGACTTTATCGGCCGGATGAACGAGGAAAGGGAACCTGCCGATTCAGGCTCCATCCTGCAGCAGTTTACCCGGCTTTCCCTTGTTTTCCCGCAGGCCGGCTTCGGCCACCGCTTTGAAATTATCGAATACCTCGCAAACCGCCTGTATGAGCAGGGATTTGTGGAGCAGGACTATGCCCATCAGGCCTTGCTCCGGGAACGCGTCTCGTCGACGACGATCGGCGGCGGCATTGCGATTCCCCATGGCGATCCCAAGCTGATCCGAAGTTCGCAAATCGCCGTAGCCACCTTAAAGGAGCCGCTGGATTGGGATCAGGAGAAAGTGTCCGTGGTGTTTATGCTCGCCCTCGACCATCAGGATCAGGACAGCATGAAAAAGCTGTTTCAACGGCTATCGCTGCTCAGCGAGCAGCCGTCCGCAGTCGAGCGCATGATCCGGGCATGCGCCCCTGAGGAACTGCTGGGATGCCTGTGAGTACCCGAAAAAAAACGGTTTTTCCGGAACCTGCGGTAAGAATTAAAATCTTTTCCGCCCTTTTTCTGCACTAAGATGAGGTTGTAAGCGATTACTATTTGATACAGGGGGGACCAAAACCATGAAATTGTTGGCCATCACCTCATGCCCGAACGGGATTGCCCATACGTATATGGCGGCGGAAAATTTGCAGAAAGCCGCGGATAAATTAGGCATTGAGATGAAAGTCGAAACCCAGGGCTCGATCGGGGTGGAAAACCAGTTTACGGAGGAGGAGATCCGCCAGGCGGACGGAATCATCATCGCGGCGGACAAATACGTGGACAAAAGCCGGTTCATCGGCAAAAAATTGCTGGTGGCAGGCGTTCAGGAAGGAATCCGCACCCCGGAAGAACTGATTCAAAAAATGCTTCGCGGCGAAGCTGCGGTGTACCGGGGGAGCAAAGAGGCGGACGAACGTCCAGTCAAGCAAACGGCGGGCAAACAGCAGAACCAATTTTACCGGCATTTGATGAGCGGTGTCTCGTACATGATCCCGTTTATCGTCGTCGGCGGTTTGCTGATCGCCATCGCGCTGTCGATCGGCGGCGTACCGACGCCAGGCGGCCTGCAAATTCCCGAGGACTCGTTCTGGAAAACAATCGAAAAGCTGGGAGCCGCGTCCTTTACGTTTATGGTTCCGATTCTGGCCGGGTTCATCTCCTTTAGCATCGCGGACCGGCCCGGGCTGGCGCCGGGGCTGATCGGCGGCTACATCGCCGCTAACGGCAGTTTCTACGGCAGCGAAGCCGGCGCCGGGTTCATCGGAGGGATCATCGCCGGTTTCCTGGCCGGTTACGTGGCCTTGTGGATCAAGAAATGGAAAGTGCCGAAACCGATCGTCCCGATCATGCCGATCATTATCATCCCGGTGCTTTCCTCGTTGATCGTCGGCCTGATCTTCATCTATCTGCTGGGCGGCCCGATCGCGCAGGTGTTTGCTTGGATGACCACCTGGCTGGCCAGCATGCAGGGGACCAGCTCCATCCTGCTTGCGCTCATTCTCGGCGCCATGATCTCCTTCGATATGGGCGGCCCCGTCAACAAGGTTGCCTTTATGTTCGGCTCCGCAATGATCGCCGAAGGCAACTATAACATTATGGGCCCGATTGCTGTGGCCATTTGTATTCCGCCGATCGGGCTGGGCCTTGCCACCTTTTTGTTCAAGCGGAAGTTCCATGACGCCGAGCGCGAATCCGGGAAAGCGGCCTTTACGATGGGCTTGTTCGGCATCACCGAAGGCGCGATTCCGTTCGCTTCGCAGGACCCGCTGCGCGTCATTCCGAGCATCATGGTCGGTTCTATGGCCGGTTCCGTGATCGCCATGCTCGGGAACGTCGGCGACCGGGTAGCTCATGGAGGACCGATCGTCGCGGTATTGGGGGCGGTGGATAACGTCCTGATGTTTTTCATCGCCGTGATCATCGGGGCAATTGTGACCGCGCTAATGATCAAGCTGCTCAAGAAAGACCAGGTTGCCCCCCAACTCGCCGGTGGTTCGGAGGCTTACGAAGAGGCCGCTTCGGCCGCGGAGCTAGAGGAGCGGACGCAGGTGCGGCGGCAGGAACGGACGCAGGAACAGCGGCAAGAGCAGCAACTGGAGCAGTTGCAGGAACGGACGCAGGAGCAACGGCAAGAGCAGCAACTGGAGCAGTTGCAGGAACGGCAGCTGGAGCCTCAGCAACTGGACGCACCCGTCATAATCAACCGTGAAGCCAAGGTAGAAGCCGGAGCCGATAGACCACCGGAACAACATGCGGTCAGCAAGCTGACGGATATCCTCGATTTGAATCTGATCGAGACCTCGCTGTTCGCTTCGACGCGGGATGGTGTCATCGATGAAATGATCGGCAAATTGGAAGCGGCAGGCGCGCTAACCTCCCGGGAGGAGTTTAAACAAGCGATTCTGAGCCGCGAGCGTGAAAGTTCCACCGCAATCGGAATGAACATCGCCGTTCCCCACGGGAAATCATCCGCCGTCCTCAAGCCGCGGGTCGTATTCGGGATGAAGCCGGAAGGCGTCAACTGGGACAGCGCGGACGGAACGCCGGCGAAACTGATCTTTATGATCGCCGTCCCTGCCGAACATAAAGGCAATGAACATTTGAAAATTTTGCAAATGCTATCCCGCCAACTGATGGACGACGGCTTCAGAGAGCGCTTGTTAAACGTAAAGACCAAGCAAGCGGCCTACGAACTGCTGGATGAGATTCAGTAATAATAAGCAAAAGGCACCTCCGGCGCAGCTAGATGCCGGGGAGTGCCTTTTTTTGCACGGGTCGGTGCGTGTTTGGAAATAGAGGTGATTTGTGGTCCTATTCTCCGGATTGGACATTTGGCTCGCCAAATAGTGGAAATTTATGTCGCTATGCCGCGGCCATTACGCTGAAAAACCCATTTCGCACCAGTCTAAAGGAACATAGCGGTACAAAAATCCGTTATTCCGGTAAACTTCCCGTTATCCTCGAAGATAGCGGTCTTTTTTACCGCTATGTCACTACCGTTGCATCAAGTTTTATCTGACAAGATACATTTTCTAGTTACACAACTATTCTAACGGATGCCACAAGCGCTATTTGTTCCAAAAACGTTGATTTCAAAATGTAACGGTTGCCATGGAGCTTATTTCACTGAAAACCGGCTATTTTGGCTAAGATTCAGGCAAATAACGGCGCTCACAACCGTTAAAATTTAGAACAGGTCTTTTTTCGGAAAATAGCCGCTGCTGCAACCGTTAGATTTCCGGCGGGCAACAGTATCGATTCGAAAGCCAACGTTTTTAAAGAAATCTTGGGCAAAAGTTGATGAACGCTAGAACCGCTATGTCCGCTACGTCCACTACGTCCGCTATGTCACGTTACGTCAGAGAAGCGGGGTGGCGAGCCGCCATTCCCGCATGGCAAACCGGTCCCGTTCCTCTTTAAATCTGCCGGATTTGAATCAGATTGGTCGTACCCGCCTGCCCGAGCGGCAAACCCGCGGACAGCACGACCGTGTCCCCTTCCTGGGCGTATCCGGACTTCACCGCGCTTTGAATCGCCGAATCAAACATCTCGTCGGTGGTGGTCACCGGCCCGCCCAAATAAGGGAACACCCCGGACAAAAGGCATAACTTGACCAGCACATGCGGGTGATGCGCAATCGCCACGATCGGGGCCTTCGGCCGGTACTTGGACACCATTTGGGCGGTAAAGCCGCTTTCGGTGGAGGTGAGGATCACTTTAGCGTCCAGTTCCAGAGAGGCGCTGACGGCGCCTTGGCTGATCACCTCCGTGATGTTGGCCACGTGCAGCTTTCTTTTGTGGTTGAATTGCTCGTCATAGTCGATCATCGACTCCGCCTTGCGGGCCACCGCCGCCATCGTGCGTACCGCCTGCACCGGGTATTTGCCTGCCGCCGATTCCCCGGACAGCATCACGACATCGGCTCCCTGCATTACCGCGTTGTACACGTCGCTCACTTCGGCCCTAGTCGGCCGCGGATTCACCTGCATCGACTCAAGCATATGCGTAGCCACGATCACCGGCTTCCCCGCCAGATTGCATTTATCGATGATCTCCTTTTGCCTCACCGGCACTTCCTCAACCGGCACCTCCACGCCCATATCCCCGCGAGCCACCATGATCCCGTCCGACGCTTCTATAATGTCGTCGAGATCGTGAATCCCTTCTTCATTTTCGATCTTGGAAACGATCTGCACGTGGCCGGCACTCTGCTCCTGCAAAATCCGCCGCACTTCGCGGATGTCATCCCCTTTGCGCACAAACGAAACAGCGATCATTTCCACGCCGTGCTCCAGTCCAAAATGGATGTGCCGGATGTCCCGTTCCGTCACCCCGGGCAGCGTCGTTTTGATGCCAGGCAGGTTCACGCCCTTGTTCGGCTTGAGCTTGCCGCCGCTCACGATACTGCAGCGGATTTCCGAACCCGCGGCGGATAGGACGCGCAGCTCCACCAGCCCGTCATCGATCAGAATCCGGTCGCCCTCCCGCACCACCTTGGGCATGTCGGGGTAATTGACCGAAATCCGCGCGTCATCCCCGGCGATCTGCTCGGTCGTCAAAACCAGTTCCCCGCCGGCCTTAAGCTCTGCGAACGGTTCGCGCAATTTGCCGATCCGGACCTCCGGCCCTTTGATATCCATCATGATGGGCACAAACGTATTTAACTCCCGCGCCGCCTCGCGCACCTGGGCGATCCGCCGCGCGTGCTCCTCCAATTCTCCGTGCGCCATGTTCAGCCGGCCCACCGTCATTCCCGCCCGAATCATGTCCTGAAGCACCCCGGCGGCATCGCTAGCCGGGCCAAGCGTGCAAATGATTTTAGTGCGCAGCATGCTAACCCTCCTTCGAATTTTCACATTCTTCTTTCAGTAAGGTATAGTATGCTTTTTTTGCCCTTCCGATAAACGAGTCGGCGCGAATCCATTAGAAACCTTAAGCGATCGTGATCACTTCGTATTGTTCCGCCAGCTCCAGGAAACGCCCCATGCTGGACACCTCGCCGGCAGCCAGCTGATCTTGGATCCCGTAATAATTGACGCAGGTGCCGCAGGCCAGCACGGGTACACCGCGCCCCTCCAGCTCCTTCAGATGCAGCGAAGCGAACGATTGCTCCGTCAATGCCAACACCCCCCGGTTTACGCAAAAAACCGCAGCCGGCAGCTGTTCCCGCTGCTTCAGCAGCGTTGCGAAGGTTTCCAGCAGCTGCGTACCCAGTTCCCGTTCACCGCTGCCCATGCTGTCCGTCGTTAAAAAAATCACTTTGTTTTTCAAATCCCCGTCTCTCCTTTCAGCTTCTCACCCAGCAATTCAAAGGCTTGCCAAAGCTTATCCTTAGGAACAGTAGCATAACGGTCGCCGATGCTGACTTCAAAATAGCTTCCTCCCGCCGCCCGTTCCTTTACATAATGCGAAAGGCCAACTCCGGTCTCCCTGCAAATCCCGATCAGCACTTCCTCCATCCGCCGGCTGGACAGCCCGGCATGAACGTGAAACATGTTGGATACCGGAATTTCCGGCAGGGTCGTGATGCCGCGGCAACGGTTATACATTCCGGCCAGTTCTCGCGCTTGCTCGTAATAGAGCTCCATTTTCCCGATTCTTTGCTCGTAATAATAATCCGCGCTGAGGATATATGGATAAAGGCTGATCAAATCGCCGCCATGGCGTCTTTTCCATACCTTGGAATCTTGCGTGAACTCCGGCTGCCCCGCCAGAATCGCTCCGGCAACGCCGCCGATCCCTTTGTAGAAGGAAATATACACGCTGTCGAACAGACTGCAAACCTCTGCGGCGGATTTTTGATAGTAGGGCAGGATCTCGAACAGCCGCGCCCCGTCCAAATGCAGCTTGATCCCCCGCTCCCGGCAGTACGCCGAAATCGCTTCAAGCTCGCCGAACTCCGGCAACTGCCCGCCGATCTCGCGCTGTGGCAGCTCCAGCAGCAGGCAGGCGATATCGTCCGGCAAATTCATGACGTCCGCCAGGCCGATGAGCCGGTTTGGGTCCGCCAGAAAAATCGGTTCGATCCGGTGCAGCTCCTTGAGCCCGTCTTTTTCGTGGATCTCCAGATGGCAAAGCGGATGGTAGGCCACCCGGGCCACACCCCGCCGGTCGCACCAAATTCTTAAAGCGATTTGCTGCGCCATCGTACCGCTGGGAAAAAACACCGCCGTTTCCTTCCCTAAAACCCCGGCCATCTTTGCTTCAAAGTCTTCGATTACTTTCCCCGCGCCGTACATATCGCTTTCCAGTCCGCCGTCCACTCCGGCGAGCGCCGCCTTCAGCACATCCACTTCTCTTCTGCCATGGCCCGTTAGCGGGTATTCAGCCCGGTCAAAGACCTCCTTCAATGTCTTCCATTCCGGTTCCGGTTTGGGTTCCGGTTTAGGTCTCGAATGATGTTCAAGATCGTTCAAACGTTCCATCTCCCCTCGCGGTCTTTTTTTCACGTTTTTCACCCGCATGTAAAACTAAAGCTATTATAGCTCCAATCGCCAATGTAATCGAACCGCCCCTTGCCATAGCAGGGCAGCTTCCCCAGACCCAAGTCCAGCCGCGAATCCGACCATTTGCCGGCGCGGAGCCCGCGCTTCCGCAGGTACAATAAGTCCCGTACCAATAATTAGGAGGAGTAACCATATGAAATCCGTTTCTTATAAAAAGAAGGCCCTCGCATCGTTTATTAAAACCTTGCTGCTGTCCATGGCCACGGCTCTCATCGTATGCGCCGTCCCGGTTAAGGCGGGGGCCGAAAGCCATGAAATCGACAAGGAGCAAATCGACGCTTTTATGTATGAATCGATGACGAAGCTGCAAATTCCCGGCGCTTCCCTAGCGATCGTTAAGGGAGACCAAGTTCTCTATCAAAACGGTTACGGCATTTCCGGGCCGGGACGCACGCCGGTGACGGCGCAGACCCCGTTTGTCATCGGATCGGTCAGCAAATCGTTCACCGCCCTGGCCGTCATGCAATTGGCCGATGCAGGGAAGATCGATCTCGAGGCTCCGGTCCGGCAGTATTTGCCCTGGTTCCGGGTTGCCGATGAAGCGGCGTCCGCGCAAATCCGCATCAAGCATTTGCTTCACCAGACGAGCGGGTTATCCACCTATGAAGGCCAAGTGTCGCTGACGCAAGGTGGCCTGCCGATCGAGCAGCATCTCCGCAATCTTAAGCAGGTTAAGCTCACCGAACCCGTGGGCACGGCGTACCAATATTCAAATCTGAATTACGATATTTTGGGAGGCATTATCGAAGCTGTTTCGGGTCTGTCTTACGGGGACTACATCCAGCAAAATATTTACGCGCCGCTGGACATGACGCACAGCTATGCTTCACCAAACTCCGCGCAGGACCTGGCTACAGGCTATCAGCCGGTGTTCGGACTTATGGTCCCCACGAAAATAATCAACCATGAAGGGACGGTTCCTTCGGGATATTTGGTCTCCAGCGCCGAAGACATGTCCAAATACCTGATCGCTCAAATCAATCAAGGGCGATTCGGAAATACGGCCATCGTATCCGAGCGGAGCGCTGCGCTCATGCATACCCCGGCGGCTCCGATGTGGGGGAACCAATATTACGGCATGGGGTGGAGCATCGACAAGGACCGCAATTGGGTGTATCACGACGGCTCGACGGAAAATACATACTCCAAAATGATCATCGACGGCGATTACGGTATTATTTTACTGGTCAACTCAATGGATTTCTTCCATATCGACGCTTACGATCAAATCACGGCGGGAATCGATCGTATTCTTCACGGTGAGGAGCCCGTCACGGACGGAATGGATACTTATAAGAAAGATTTCCTGGTCATCGATGCCATTGCGCTGGCCGTTCTACTTTACTTGGCAGGGTCTATCCGCGGTCTTTTCCGCTGGAAAACTCACTTCAAGCCGACCAAACTGCGTATCGCCATTCAGGTGCTGTCGATTGCATTTATCCATGCGCTCATTCCGTTGTTAATCCTGTTCGTGCTGCCTAAAGTTCTCGTGCCATGGCCGGTCATCTTCGTATTTCTCGTGGGCTTAGGCCACTTTATGTATTACGCGTCGATTGCGTTGCTTGCGGTTGGGGTCATTAAATTGCTGCTTCTCGCCTACAGCATCCGCAAACAAAAAAACGGCCGCAATCTGGCCGTGTAGCGGGTTGCGGCTCCTTAAAAGGACTGGCATCCGTCCGTATGGCTACTGGCGCAGCCTTCCGGTTCGTAATGAACCCCGCGAGGCAAACCACGGTCACGAAATGCAAAAGTGCAGGCGAATTTCGTCGAAACTCCTCGAAACGGGCGGCTCAATTGCAAAAGTGCAGTTCACTACCCATGTATATTCCATAATTTTGCAATTCCATGCAAACCAAATGCACTTTTGCAGTTCATTCGCTCGAAAAGAGAGATTTGCGAAAAATCAGATGCACTTTTGCACTTGGACCAACTAATCCAACGGGAACGAAGGGGACATTTGTCTTTAACCGCCGATTACCTTACTAATTTGACATGCATCGGCCGGCCGGCTACTTTATCGCAGGCGGGTACGCATAACACCGGTTGTACGCTTTATTGTGCCAAATGCCTGTTACTTTACTACCCCTAATTACTTCACCGCTCCCGCCGCAATGCCCTTGATGATGTACTTTTGGGCAAACGCGTAGAAAATGACGACAGGGATGATGGTCAGCGTTAGGCCCGCCATGGCCTGGTTCCACACGATCGTGAACTCTCCGAAGAAGTAGAATGTCGACAGCGGGATCGTGCGCAGCGCTTTATCCGACAGCGTCAGCGATGGCAGCAAATAGTCGTTCCACGTCGCGATCACGTCCAAAATGGCTACGGTAATCGTGATCGTCTTCAGCATCGGGAATACGATCCGCCAAAACACGCCGAATTTGGTGCAGCCATCCAAGGTTGCGGCTTCCTCGAGCGCGATTGGAATCGATTTAATGAAGCCGTGGTACAAAAACACCGCCATACTGGCGTGAAAGCCGATGTTCATGTATACGAGTCCGCCATGCGTGTTCAGCATCGGGAGATGAAGGTAAGTGCGAATCCAGTCCATGACCTGCATCAGCGGCATCATCAGCGTTTGGAACGGGATCAGCATCGTCGCGACATAAGCCATAAATATCCATTTGCTGATTCTTGTGTCGCGCCGCACCAGCATCCAGGCGGTCATCGACGACAATACCACCACAAAAATGACCGTCAAAATAGTCACCAGCAGCGAATTGCCGAGCACCCGGAAGAAGTTCATCTTGTCGATCGCGCTCGCGTAGTATTCAAAGTTAAGGCTTTGCGGCAGCGCCAGCGCGTTGGTGTACAGCTCCGCCCGGTTTTTGAAGGAGTTGACGAGCATGATATAGATCGGGGACAAGAAAACAAGTGCAAGAATGAGCAGTAAGACGGAAGGAATCCATTTGCCGGCACGCTTCATTACATCTGCACCTCTTTCTTTTTCGTAATGATAACCTGCGTCAGCGTTACAACAGCCACGACGAGGAAGAACACGATCGCTTTGGCCTGGCCGACGCCATACCGGCCGTACCCGAAGATTTCGTTAAAAATGTTCATGGCGAACATTTCGGTGGAGTTCACGGGACCGCCATTCGTCAAAGACAGGTTCACGTCGTAGATCTTAAACGCGCCGGAGAGCGTCATAAAAAAGCAGATCGTAAAGGACGGCATAAGCAGCGGAAACACGATTTTGGTCAGACGCTGCCACATATTCGCGCCGTCGACCTTCGCCGCCTCAAGCGTTTCGTCCGAAATCCCCTGAATCCCCGCGATATAGATGATCATCGTATACCCGGCCATTTGCCACGTAAACACAATCACCATCGCATACAGCGCGAATTCCGGATTGATCAGCCAGTTGAAAAAGAGATGATCAAGCCCTGTGTTGTTCCCAAGATACTTAAAAATATCGGTAAAAATAAACTTCCAGATGTAGCCCAAAATCAGCCCGCCGATCAGGTTCGGCATAAAGAACAACGTCCGCGCCAGGTTGCTCGTGCGAAGCCCGCTGGTCACCAGCAGGGAGAACAACAGCCCAAAGACGTTGACGGAAACAAGCGCCAAAACCGTAAATTTGATCGTATGCCAAGCCGAAGAATAAAACCGCTCGTCATGAAAAATACGGGCATAGTTATCAAAGCCCACGAACACTTTCGGATCGGCCGGAATCCCGTTCCAGCTGATAAAGGAGTAATATACCCCGATGATAAACGGTATGATTACGACCGTCGTAAAGATAATAAACAAAGGCATGGTAAACAACGCGTACCAGAGCTTATCTGCGTTCCTGCGCATAAATCCACCCCATTTCCGGGAATTTGCTGTGAAACACGAAAGCCTAACGCCATCAAAATAGAGTTAGGCTTTCGTGGGATGATTTCCTAAAACGTCAGCTATAGGTTACTTTGCCGCATTGGCCCAAGCTTTATCCAGGTTTTGCAGGAACTGCTGGCCGGTCATATCCGGATTCAGGAAGAACTCGGCCGTTGCTGGAGCGAGATCGTTTACGATAATCCCTTGCGGGAAGTAATTAAAAGCCCAAGGAATCGTTTCACCGCTCTTCGTAGCTTCAAATACCGCTTGCGACAGCGGATCGAGGCCCGTCGCTTCGATGTTGGTCATTGCCGGGATAAATTTGAACTCGTTTACGATCGTATTTTTGCCCGTTTCGCTCGTGAACATCCAGTTCAGGAAGGCGTTGGCCGCTTTGATTTCCGCTTCGCTCGCTTCCTTGTTGATGACCCAGCCGCCCGGAATGTCTACGGACAACTTTTTGTTGCCGGAAATCGGCAGCGGCATCATGCCAATGTCCAGATCTCCATAGTCCGCGAGCATCGAATAGCTCCAGTTCCCTTGGTGAACCATCGCCGTTTTTCCCGTGGCAAAATCCCCCATTTGCGTATCATACGTTACTTCCATCGGGTTCGTGGAGTTGGCCCGAATCACTTCCATAAACTTGGCGAACTCTTGGAATTCCTTGGTATCCGCCATTTTCACTTCGCCCTTGTTCAGCTTCTCGACGAACGCTTTCGGATCTTCCTGGAGGGCGAACGGAGTATTGATGATATGCCCGATCAGGAAGTACGCTTCCTGGGAAAGGCTAAGCCCGTTAACACCTTTGGCCTTTAGGCCATCCATCGTCGTCTTGAAAGAGTCGAAGTCGGTCACTTTGCTCGGATCGACCAGGCTCTTGTTGTATACGAGACCAAAGCCTTCTACGCCCGTCGGTACGCCAACCACTTTGCCGTCGACTTCCAGGGCCATGTTCGGCGCGATATTTTTGACATACTCTTCATTACTCATATCGTAGTAATAAGACTTGAATTTTTCCGCCTCCGCGCCGGCCCCGACGCTAAAGATCGTCGGACCTTCCTTCGCCGCCAGCTTGGCTTGCAGTTGGGTCATGTAAGCATCGCCGGCAGAGCCCCAAACGTCGACTTCGTTACCGGTTTCCTTTTTATATTTTTCCGCCAACCCCTCCAGAGCTTCGGCGATTTCGACCTTGTTTTGGAACAGCGAAATTTTCGCTTGTTTTTCCGGTTGATTACCGCCTCCGGCACCGCCGGCATTATTTGCGGCATTGCCCGCATTGTTTTTTGCGTTGCCTCCGCAAGCTGTCAAAGCAACAACTAACGCCATCGTCGCGATCAAACCAAGCGCTTTTTTCGTTCTTTTCATTCCTGTCCCCCCGATTATGATGTCGTTTGTGGTAATGAAACCCCTTACAAGTCCATTATATTGGTTATGGACCTGGGCAATACAGGGGATATCATCGCCTTTTGGAGTAAAATTTGAAACTAAACAAAAAAGGAAAGAAAGAGGCTGCGGCAGCTTCTTCCTTCCTTTGTTATTCCATCCGTGCGGACAGGTTATGCATTCAGTCCCCCATCCGGCGGGGTGTCTTATGATGTTTGCGGTACTGCGTCGGCGACTCGCCGGTAAATTTTCGGAATACTTTGCCAAAATAGTTGTCGTCCTCATACCCGAGCATCCGGGACACCTCAAGCACGGCTTTGTCCGAATGGCTGAGCAGGGACTTGGCTTTTTCCATCCTTAACCCGGTCAAATAGTTCATCACCGTGGTTCCGTAAGTTTCCTTAAACTTCTTGGAAATATATTGGGGACTGAAATGAAACCGTTCCGCCAACGAAGACAGGCTGATGTCGGCCCCGATATTGGACGAGATGTAATGCTGAATTGCATAGATGTTTTGGAGCGAAGCCAAACCTTCCCCCTCCGACTCGATCATCAGCCAGAAAATATGCGTCAGCTCCTTCCCCCACTCCTCCAAATCGCTGATCCAAGGCGACAGCATTTCTGACTGATGCTCCTGATGAAGCTGACGGGAAACGCGGGCAATCAGCAGATTCACTTCCATCGTATAATGCTGCAAATTCTTTAACGGCAAATATCCAAGCTGCCTGAGCTCCCGCACAAAAGAACCGATCAAATCCGCCATATGTTCCTTGTCGCGTTTTTTTAAGGCCTCCAGCAGGAGGATTTCCCGGTCGATCAGCGTAACGGCTTGGCTTGGTTTATCCGCGTCCGCCCCGCCGTCCAAAATATTGGCGTTGAGAATTTCCGTTCTGGCCTCTTTGATGCCGGACAAAATGTTGATGTAGTCGTATTTTTTCCGGATAAACCCGGAGAAAGTGTCCAGCTTGATCGTGGACAGCCAGGACTTCTCCAGCTTGGCTTTGTAATACTCCACATCCCCGGCGGGGGCCTCTCCCTCAATCAGGACACAGAAAAAGGAATCGCTGCGAAAAAAATAAAACCGTCCCAATGGCCGCAGCACGTCTTTTATAATGTTTCGCACGGAGAACATGAACAACGCTTCGTCCCCCATAAAGCTGCGATCGACGATCGCCGTCAGGTTTCTTGGCAAAAAGAGCAGCAGGTAAAAATCTTTGACGGGGAAGCCCACTTCCTGCAAAACCTGGCGGACGCCTTCGTGATTCACCGAATCCGCTTGCAAATAGGTAGCCATCTTCTGCTCCTGGAGCAGGGTGTTGGCTTCATGAACCTGAAAGTTTTTGCGCAGCTCCTCGTTGCGGTTTTCCCGGCTTTCCAGAATCGCCCCAACTGCCTTGGAAACGGCCTTGTTCAAGTCATCGATCTTGAAAGGCTTGAGCAGATAGTCCACCCCTTGCGCCAGCAAAGTTGCCTTGGCATAACGAAATTCCTGGTACCCGCTCAAGACGATCACTTTGGAATCCCATCCTTCCGCCCGCAATTTTTCCAGAAAGGTCGGCCCATCCATCCGCGGCATGCTCATATCGCAAATGATCAGTTCCGGCGCCTCGCGGCGCACGATCTCAAGCGCCTCCACGCCATCCTCGGCCTGCAAAATTTCAGCCACCTGATAGCTGGGCCAGTCAATGGCCAATTCAACGCCTTCCCTGACATGCTCTTCATCATCCACGATCAGCACTTTCATGCGGTTCACGCTCCTTCTCCGGTTGATAGGGAATGGACAAAGTGACGGTCGTCTGCGCATAAGGCTCGCTTTCGATGCCCCAAGCAAATCCGGACCCATAATACAACTGCAGCCGCTTTAATACATTAACCAAACCGATGCCGACCCGCGATTCGAGCTTGGCGGACGAATCCGCATACGCATGGCGGATGTCGCGGATCATGTCCGGGGCGAAGCCGCGCCCGTTATCGATCACACGGATGATCAACCGGTCACTGAGCTCGATTTCCACGCGGATGGTCCCCATACCGTTCCCTTTTTCAATCCCGTGTACGATGCTGTTTTCGACCAGGGGCTGCAGCACCATTTTCGGCATCCGCAGGGACAACGCCTCGTCCGGACAGGTTTGCGAGTAGTCCAGTTTATGCTTAAACCTTCCTACCTGCAGCGAAATGTAATGGTTCAGATGCTCCAACTCGTCTTGCAAAAGAACCTCCTCATGATCGATATCCATGTTGTAACGGAACATCGCCCCCAGCTCGGCCAGCTTGTCGCTCACCTCGTGCGCGTTTTTCTTGATCGCCAGCGTGCCGATCGATTGCAGCGTATTGTACAGGAAATGCGGGTTGATCTGCGCCTGAAGCATTTTCAGCCGGGCGTCCGCCACCTCCAGCTTGTACCGGTACTGCTGGTTCCAAAGCGCGTCCAGTTCCGCGGCCATGTCCTGAAGACGATCCTCCAGCAGACCAAGCTCGTCGGTCGCTTGCGGGCCGCCTTGAATGTTGAAATTGCCCATTTGGATTTTTTTGATCTGGCCCAGGATGCGTTTGATCCGCAGCAAAATCACATACGAGATGACTCCCGCCATGATGGCGACAAAACCGGTCACGGCCACCTGCAGGGCCAGCGATTTGTTCAGCGCCTGCTTGCCCGCCTGCTCGATCACGGAATTCGGGATAAACTTCACCAGCGTAATGGGCAGATCGTAAGAAACGTCCGTAAAGTAAATGTATATTCCCTTTCCCTTGGGATCATGGATCAGCCCCATGGTGTTCCCGTCCGCAGCGGCGATTTTCCCGCGTAATTCCGCCATCCAATCGCTATCGTCGGCCGCGGGAGCAGTCGAATACAACAACTGCAGATTGTTTTGCAAAAGAATGTATATATCTCCTTGCTCGGACGTCGACAGCGGTTCGACCAACTGCTTCAGCTCGGTATTCCGTACCGTAACCGAGGTCAAGCCCAGCGTTTCGCGGCTGGAAATGTCCGCAAACAGCTTGTTGATCTGCAGCCTTTTCTCCCCGTTCACTTCAATGACCGCGTACTCCTCGTTATAGCGTCGCTCTTCCGCGGGGAGCCGGCGATGGACAAAATCGGGAATAAGCTGCCGCTCGTTCAGCCCCGATTTCACGTTAAACTGCCGGTTGGTCAGCGCGCTTTTGTACGTCACCGAGCGGATTTCCGTATAGCTGCCGAAGAGACGCTGCATTTTTTGATTGATATACACGGCTTCCGCCGGGGTTTGCAGCTCCTTTTTGGTCAGCAAGCGCATCAGCTCGGGGTCACCATAATAGGACAACGTCAGCAGCATGATGTCATGGACGTATTTATGAACGCTCGACATCGTGATCGCCATCGATTTTTGGTTCAGCTGAACGAGCTGGTCCTGCACGGAACGCCCGATAATCTGGTAGGACATATAGCTGGAAATCAAAAAGGGCACGATGGTGACGGTCAGCAAACCCAATAAAATTTTGGTAAATAAGCTTCGCTTGATCAAGGACATGGCATCCTCGCCCCCGTAAACGGTTTCTTTCCTGTCAGTAAACCCTATTCTGCTGTCGGGTGTCAACTCTCGGAATCAGTATGCGCTTTGGGGCGCAAGAAAAACGCCTGACGGCGTCCTTTATGACTCTGACTTCTACGTTAGAGCGATTGGAGGGATGCGGACACTGCTCTAACGGACACCAACGACCTTATTCGTCCATTTCCCGGGTATTTCCCAGTCTAACGGACTCACATGACGTTATTTCGCTCTAAACGAGCTCCCCCGGGCCGATTCGAGGTAAATAACGTCTTCTCTGTCCGTTAGATTTTACAAACCTCCGTTTTTCCGCAAATAACGGCTCTGGTCCTTTAGCTTTTAGATCTTGTCTACTCATACGGCCGGTACGCCCTGGAAACTTCCCCGCCGTCGTCCGCCACCGCCCCTTCCAAATCTGCTGCCGGGTGTCAACTCTCGGTCGGAATCAGTACCGGAGCACCGAATACTTCAGCTCACTCTAATCAGTGGACACTGCTCTAACGGACACCAACGACCTTATTCGTCCATTTCCCGGGTATTTCCCAGTCTAACGGACTCACATGACGTTATTTCGCTCTAAATGAGCTCACCCGGGCCGATTTGAGGTAAATAACGTCATCTCTGTCCGTTAGATTTTACAAACCTCCGTTTTTCCGCAAATAACGGCCCTGGTGTCCTTTAGCTTTTAAATCTTGTCTACTCGTACGGCCGGTATGCCCTGGAAACTTCCCCTCCGTCATCCGCCAGCGCCCCTTCCAGAAACACCCGGTGCGAAGGATACGCCAGCTTGATGCCTTCCTCTTCCAGCACCTGCAGCAAGGCCAAATTTATACCCTGCCGGGCCGACAAATATTCCGCCCAAACCGTGGACTTCGTAAAATAATATATAAAAATGCCCAAACTGCTCTCGTTAAAATCGGTGAACTTGACGTGAATCGTGCCGGGGTCGATTTGCTTGTTGTCCCTCAGCAGCCGCTCGATCCGGGAAATGGCCGCAGCCAGCCGCACGCGGTTCGAATCCAGCGCCACGCCGAGCGTAAAGCTGACCCGGCGCTTGCCCATCCTGCTCCAGTTGGTGATCGGCTGATCGGCCAGCGCGGCGTTCGGCACCGTTATCAAAGCATCCGCGAAAGTGCGAATTTTGGTGCTGCGGAACGTAATGTCTTCCACCACCCCTTCGGCGGCGGGCGTTAGAATCCAATCCCCTTTGGCGAAAGGCTTTTCCAAAATGATCACGATGCCGCCGAAAATATTGCCGAGCGTATCCTTGGCCGCCAGGGCGACGGCAAGGCTCCCCAGCCCCATGCCGGCCACCAGGCCGTTGATGCTGAAGCCCCATTCCGAACCGATTAGCGCAATCGTCAAGACGATAACGACAAACCGCAGCACCTTGGACAGGAACGGAATCAGCATGCTGGAATCGTCCAGCCGGATTTTTTTGCCGATTCCTTCAAGCAGCACGGACGATTGGGCCGATAAAATATACAAAGCCCAGCCTGCTAGAGCAATGACGGCGCTGCGGAACAGCGGGTCAAGGCCGATGGCCAGCTCCCAGCTGCGCGGCAGCAAATATTTGACGCCCAAATAAACGCCCGCTAGCACGAAAAACGACCTGAACGGCCGCTCAAGCACCTGCTTCCACAGTTCCCCCTTGTCGGATGCTGCGAATCGTCGGTTCAGCAAGGCAAAGATATACTTCACCAGCACTTTGTTGAACAGCGCAAAAAGCGCGATGATCAAGACGGCGATCCCGATATCCGCCCACCTGATCTTGCCGATATTATCCGCAAACCCCTCCCAAAAGTTCATAGATTAGACACCTCCCGGCTAAATAAAGTGCCATTATACCATTGCCCGTTTTATTTTGTCTAAATGGAGGGGGGCCTACGCAGTAGCTCCATAAACACTTCCATCGCTTTGGTGTAAAATGGCGCCGTACGCGTGATCAAGGAAAATTTGCGGGTAAACGGAAAACCTTCGACATCCGGCTCCCGCAGCGTTCCGAGGGCAATTTCCTTGCGCACCGCGGCCCGGGACAGGAAGCTGATGCCCAGCCCCGCCTCGACCGATTCCTTGATGATTTGCGTGCTGCCGAACTCCATCAGCCGCTCCGGATAAAACCCCTGTTCGGCAAACATTTTTTCCGCCGCCTCGCGCGTGCCCGAACCGGGTTCCCGGATAATCCACGTCTCCTCCCGCAAATCGGAAAATTTCAAGCCGACGCGCCCCGCAGCCTTGTGCCCCGCCGGGATCACGATCACCATGGCGTCATCGGCGATCGGCTCAATGCGGAATTGCGCGTCGCGAAACTCGCCTTCGATAATGCCGATATCCAGCTCATGTCCGCCCACCTTCGCTTCGATCTCCCTGGAATTTCCGATGGTGATCGCCGGCCGGATTCCGGGGTACAACTTCATCATTTCCGCCACCACATGCGGCAGCACGTATTCTCCATACGTATAGCTTGCACCGATCGACAGATTCCCGTACGCGGTATGCTTCAAATCATCGATCAAATACTGCATCCGGCCGTACAGCCCGGAAATTTCCCGCGCATGGTGGTAGACGATCTCCCCCGCCTTGTTCAGCCGGACGAATTTATTGCTTCGCTCCAGCAGCTTGGTCCCGAGCTGCCGCTCCAGCGCACCGATATGCTGGCTGACGGCCGGCTGCGTCATATGCAGCGCTTCGGCGGCGCGCGTAAAGTTTTGTTTTTCGGCCACCGTTATGAACACTTTTAAGGACAAATCCATAAGCGTATCCCCTCCCTATGAACCTATAATAAATATTTACTTATTATAATGATTAAAATGAGTAATTTTACTTATTATTAAAACCGATTTATGCTGGTTACGCAAACCAGACGGAGGTGATTTTGTGACTATTCGAACAGACAGCGGCCGCCGCGCGGCGGCAAAATTCCGTGGATTGCGCCGCCACCCCCGGGGATTCGCCGAAACCGGCAAAGCCGCTTTTGCATTTGCGGTTCGCACGCGGGCGGGCGCTTGGGGAAGCGGCATCGCCTTTACGCTGATCATCGCCTTGCTTGGCTACGGTTTGGCCTGCCTGCCCGGGTTGGACCGGGCCGGTCAGTTGGCCTGCTCCATCCTGCTCGCCGTCCTCTACCGGCAACTCTGGGGATACCCGGAGAAACTGCGCGCAGGAATTCGTTTCTCCTCGCAACAACTGCTGCGGCTCGCGATCATTTTGTTCGGCTTGAAGCTGAACATCGGCGTCGTGCTGCAGCAAGGGCCGGGCTTGCTGCTCCGCGACGCCGCGGTTATCGTTTTCTCGATCCTAGCGACGATGCTGCTGGCCAAATGGTTGAAAGGGGACCCCTCCCTCTCCCTGCTGCTTGGGATCGGGACCGGCGTTTGCGGGGCCGCGGCCATCGCCGCCGTTTCCCCGATTCTTCAATCCAAAGAGGAGGACACCGCCATCGGCGCCGGGATCATCGCCTTGGTCGGCACGTTGTTCGCCGTCGCTTACACGGTTATTCGCCCGTTTCTCCCGCTGAGCGGGGTAGATTACGGGATATGGAGCGGCGCCAGCCTGCATGAACTCGCCCACGTCGCGCTGGCTGCGGAACCGGCCGGACCGGACGCGCTCGCGGTCGCCCTGCTGGCCAAGCTGGGGCGCGTTCTCCTGCTGATCCCGCTCAGCCTTCTGCTGATGGTCTGGATGAAACGGACCGGCAAAACGGGGACGGACGGCAAAATCGCATTCCCATGGTTTCTCCTCGGTTTTATCGCCATGAGTTGTCTCGGAAGCTTCCTCATCGGCAAATATATTCTCATTCCGCAAGCGGTAATGAACGGGGTATCCTCGCTGACGACGTTTTTGCTGGCGATGGCTATGGCCGGTCTCGGCTTGAACGTCGACCTGCGGCAGCTGCGCGCCAAGGCGCTTCGCCCGCTCTTCGCCATGCTGACCGCCTCGCTGCTGCTCAGTCTGTTGACGCTCGCCGCGCTTTAGGTTTTGATCGCGTTATTTTCGCATAACAAGGCTTCCTCCGGCAGGATGCCTTGTTTTTTCGTGTCTTCGGGCGGCCAGGCGGCATTTCTTGAAAACTTTCTTGAAAAAGATGAAAGTCCGGCGTATAATACGAAATGAACATTTTAGTCATTTAGTCATTTTTATATAAAGGAAGTATGCCTCATGAGAAAACAGCGCAGCCCCATAACGTGGTGGAAAAAATGCGGAGAGCACTTGCGCCGGTTCCAGGCTTCGATAGCTCATTTAGCGGCAAGCGCAGGCCGGGGAATCGAACGCGCCCTCCGTTATTGCGGCGTTAAAACCCGCCTTGGCCTTCAGCGAAGCCGGCAATTTCTCGCCCGCCAGGGCGGCTACCTGAAGACGGAAACCTTGAATACCGTCAAAAACCGGGAGGTCATCGTGCCCGTTCTCGGTTTGCTGCTGATTCCGCTGCTGTATAGCGGCGTTTACCTGATCGCTAACTGGGACCCGTACGGCAGAGTATCCAATCTTCCGGTCGCCGTCGTCAATTTGGATAAGCCCGTTAAATTTCAGGGCAAAACGATTGATATCGGGAACCGTTTGGTCGACAATTTGCAGCATAACGACAGCGTGGATTTTCAGTTCGTTTCCAAGGAAAAAGCCGAGCAGGGCCTAAAAAACTACGACTATTACCTTCTGATTGAAATTCCGCCGGGCACGTCGCAGGCCGCGACCACGATCCTTGACCCGAAACCGCAGAAAATGGAGTTGGTGTACAAGGAAAACAGCGCCTACAATTTTTTGTCCGCTTCGATTTCCGATAAAGTCGTGGAAAAAATCCAGAAGGAAGTTTCGGCGGAAGTGACCGAAACGTTCACGGAGGAAATGTTCGAAGCCTTGACCCAGGTGTCCGACGGGCTGCGCGACGCCAGCGACGGCGCGGGCAAGTTGGAATCGGGCCTGAAGCAGCTCGGCGACGGCATTTCCGAGTTTAAAAAGCAAGTAAACGGCAAAATCGACGCGGCGATGGGCTCCGCCGATCAGCGGCTCGATTCGGTCATCGACGAATACGGCGACAAGTTGCACGAGCGGATCAACGAAGAGATTGACAAGGAAATCGCCGCAAACAAGGACCCGATCGATACGCGCCTGCACGAGGAAGTGAACAAGGCGATCGCGGACAATGCCGGTACCGTGAAGCAGCGCATGCATGACGAAATCGACGCCGCGGTCCAAAACAACGCCGAATCGGTGCGCAGCGTGCTGCACGAGCAAATCGACAAGGCCTTTGCCGAATACGGCGGCGATGTCCGCGCGCGGATGCACAAGGAGATCGATTCGGCGGTGGACGAATATTCGGAGCAAATCCGCGGCAAGCTGCACAGCGAAGCGAATGGGCTGATCGACGAGTACAGCGGTAAAACCCGCAGCCGGATTCACTCGGAGATCGACAAGGCCATCAACGAGTACAGCGATGCCGTCAAGGCGTATATTATCGCCAGCGTGGACGACGAGATCAGCCAGCAGATCGATCAAATCGCGGCGGACGCCAAGGAAAAAGCAAAACAGCTCGACGATACGTTTGACCGGGTGCTGAAAGAGCTGGAGCCGGTGATTGAGCAATTGCCGGCCGACAAGCAGGAGCAAATCCGGGCACGTCTGGGCGAACTGGAGAAGGCCAAGCAGCAAATCGTCGATTGGATGGATTCGCAGCTGCCCGGTCTGAAGCAGAAGCTGAACGATCGCGTCAACCAGATCATCGGCAAGCGGTTTGACGAAAAACTGCCGCAAATTACGGACAAAATCCACAGCGTCGTCGACGATAAATTCGATGAACTGCTGCCGCAGCTGGAGCAAAAGATGAACAACCTCATCGACGACAAATACGCCGAGCTGCTGCCGCAAATCGTCAGCCGCATCCATTCGGCCGCGGACACCAAGTTGGATGAGTTGGAGCCGAAGGTGCAAAGCGAGCTCCATGCCAAGGCGGATGAAAAATTCGACGAACTGCAGCCGAAGCTGCGGGAGAAGCTCCATGAGGCGGCCGAAGATAAGTTTAACGCGCTGCTGCCGGAAGTAACGAACCGCTTGCACCAGGTCGCGGAAGATAAATATCAAGCATTGCTGCCGGAACTGCAGCAGCGCTTGCACGAAGCCGCGGACGAGAAGTTTGATGAGGCCAAGGGCAAGGTTTCCGAGCTGTCGCATGACAAGCTGGACGAGGTCAAAGGCATTGCCACCGATGCCCAGAACACGCTAAACGATGCGTTTGACCAACTGCTGGACGGGCAACAGAAATTGTTGGACGGCGAACAGCTGCTGAAAGACGAACTGCGCAAAGGCGCGGAAAAAGCGACGCTGGACCCGAGCGACCAGACGTACAACATGTTCGCCCAGCCCGTGGAAAGCAGCCAGGTCAGCAACCATGACGTGGAATATTACGGAGAAGGGATGGCCCCTTACTTCCTGGCGCTTGGCCTGTTTGTCGGCGCGTTGATGTTCTCGTTGTTTTACCCGCTCAAAAAGACGACGATCGTTCCGCCGAACGGCCCGGTCTGGTTCCTTGGCAAATTCGGGTTCATGCTGGCGGAAAGCCTGCTGCAAACGATCATTCTCGTAGCTTTTGTGCTGTATGGTCTCAAACTGGAGGTTACGAGCGTGCCGGTATTTTTTACGGTGGCCTTGTTCTCAAGCATCACCTTTTACGCCATCATCCAGTTTCTGTCCAGCCTGTTCGGCAATGTCGGGCGGTTTATGATCGTCATCATGCTGGTACTGCAGCTGTCCGCATCGGCCGGGACGTTCCCGATCGAGCTGACGCCGGAGTTCTTCCAGCAAATCCACCCGTATTTGCCGATGACGTACTCGGTCAGAGCTTTCCGGGCCGTCATTTCCAGCGGGGACTACGCCTTCATGTGGTCCAGCCTTGATCACCTGGCTGTGTTCCTGGCCGCAAGCTTGGCCGGCAGCCTGCTGTACTTTACGCTGGCACATTACCTGAAAACCCGCAAAGTCGCGAAAGCGCAGCGTAAAGCCAATACGCAGTTGCCGTTGGAATCTTGATCAACACACTCTGAGGACGCCTGCCGGCGTCCTTTTTTTGCGTACATAAGTGAATATGGCCCCCCAAGTGGCTGCTCTAAACCCACTCCCAAAAATAGCGGAACTTTATGTGCTTATTTTCAGGGCTTAGGCACGATCAGCATCATTAACGGATTTTTTTGTACTTATTTTCCAATGGACGGGGCAAACGGCGGTCACTCCCTAGCGATTAGGAGAAATAGCGGAATAAAATGTCTCTATTGCAATCCAAACGTATGATTTCGCCGAAATAACGACATTTTTTACCGCTAACTCCGCCATGTTTCCGCTTGCCTATATAAGTTGAACTATTAATTGTACGGATCAGGGCAGCCGTATGAAATGTTCCTACGATCGCTTGCCTAACTTGTCTAATGCACGCTCGGTTCTTTTAACTGTTTTCGTTTGAGACCTTAAACTTCCCGATCATCGCCCGCAGTTCCTCGGACAGTTGGCTTAAGCCGTCCATTGCGGCAAGCATTTCCTGCGCGCCGGCATGCTGCTCTTCGGTATGGGCGTAAACCTCCCGGGCGCCTCCCGCCGTCTGCTGTGCCACGCGGTTAATCGACGTGATCGCCTCCACAACGCCGTCCGATTGTTCCAACAGCCGTTCCGCCTGCTCCGAGACCCGCGTGATTTGGCCCGTCACCTGCTCCACCGCCTGGCGGATGCTGGAGAAGGCCTGTCCGGCCTCGCCCACCGTATCCAAACCGGCGGCCACCTCCCGCGAGCCGCTTCTGGCCGCCTCCATCACCCGCTGCATCTCACCGTGGATGCCTTCCACCAACTCCGCCACGCCTGTGGCGGCAACGCCGGTTTGCTCCGACAGCTTGCGCACCTCGCTAGCCACGACCGCAAAACCTTTGCCGGCCTCCCCGGCCCGGGCCGCTTCGATCGAGGCGTTCAGCGCCAGCATCTGCGTCTGCTTGGAAATGCCGGCGATCGGTTCAGCCGCTTCGCCGATCTGGCCGGAATGAACGCCAAGCTGCTCGATAAACGCGTGCAAGTCCGTCATCTTGTGCTGAATCGTGTCCATTTGCGACACCGCCGAAGCGACGATCCGCTCGCCGTCCAAGGTCTCCCGCAGGGCCTGTGAGGATTGGCGTTTGGCTTCCTCCGCCAGCCCAGCGATCCCGCTGACGCCGGACGACATTTGGGCCACTTGGGACACGCCCCGTTCGACGCTCTGCACCTGTTCCTCACTCCCCACGGAAATTTCCCCCATAATGCCGGAAATCACCTCGGACGACAGCCGGAACTGTACCGACTGCCGGCGCAGCTGCTCGGCCGAGTCCGCTACCTTGCCCGCGTTCCGCCGCAACTCGCTGATCATGGCATGCCAGCTGGCTTTCATGCCATTAAACGCCGAGGCCAAGTCGCCGAGCTCATCGCGGTTGTTCACCGTAAGCTCGCCCATCGTCAAATCGCCGGCGGCCATGTCCTTGGCCCCTTTCAGCATGGCCCGCATCGGCTTCAAGATGATTCGGGACACCACAATCCCGGTGGCAACGGAGAGCAGCAGCACGGCGATGCCGCAAGCGGCCAGCGTGCGCACGGCCTCGTCCGCTTCCCGCCGGTACCCGTTCAGCGTGCTTTCCAGCTCGGTCTGCTGCAGCGTCCGCAATTGTTCCGCCCCTTGAATCAGCGCATCCGACACCGGGATCGACCACACCAGCGCTTCGGCCTTGGCCAAATCCGGCTTGCCTTCGTTGACGTAATCCCGAACCTTCGTCAGCAGCCGGGCGAAGGTGGAGTTCGATTCCGCCAGCTTCTTGGCGATATCCGCGCCGTCCCCACCCTGGTAAGCGTTTTCCATCCCGCTGATCAAAACGCCCAGCTGTTCGTTGACCTCGGTTATCTGCTGTTCTTTTTCGGGCAAGGGCTCCATGATGTAGTCAAACAGCAAGCTATTCTGCCGCTGGGCGTCGCTTTCCAGCCGGGATACCCGCTCGATCGCCGCCGTATTTTGTTCGAGCACCGCCGAGTAGTTGCGGTTCAGCTTGTCCATAAACACATAAGCAATCCCCGCGATGGCCCCAACCAGCAAAGAAATCGTAAAAAACGTGGCGGTCAGCTTGCGCCCCAGCGACAAAGCAGGCAACATCCCGTCGGCCTTCATCCCTTTGACTTTCCGCTTCATAAAATGGCATCCCCCTTGATTTGAATAACGAACAAGGGCCGCCGGACAATCATCCGCGGCCATGGTGTCTTCATCGCAATATCCACTTTTTATCATAAATAAATTGAAGCGGAAATGGAATCCAAAATTCTCATCTTTTGTATGAAAATTCTCGGATTCAAAAGCCACCCTAATATATCCTAAAATTCCACCGGTCATGCCGGGAATTTAAATTTCTTCTCCATCGACCTATGCGCCTGCAAAAACACTAAATAGCCCATAATCCGCCGGCGGTTCTATTTCAGCGCTTTCCGCTGCCGCTCCAGCAACTCTTTTCTCCGCCTCTTCTCATCGGCGCTCCGAACCTCGGACGCCAGCCGGTCAAGACCGAATTTCATATTTTCCATTTCCGCGTACAGGCGTTCCATCGCCCGCTTGGCCTGCTGGTTGTAATCCTGGGTAAAAGCTTTGCCCGCTTGCCCCTTCCACCAAGTATCGATACCGCCAAGTGTGCTTGAGAAACGGCGTTCCATATTTTTCAGATCCATCGCTTCGTTGTGCACTTTTCTGGCGGCGCTGCTGATATCCCCCGGCGAAACCATATTACTCCCTCCCTTAATCGGCCCCTCGTAGGAGAAAAGGCGCGAAGACAGCGGCTATCCTGCTGTTCTTCACGCCTGCTTCCGATTATTTACGAAGTGCGCTCGCAATGTCTCTTTCACTTTGTTCCTTGATATCAGCGATTTTGTTCAGGTTGTTGCTGATGTTCGTTACGCATTCCACCAGCTTGTCCAGGCTTGGTTTCAGTTGGTTGAATTCATCCACAAAAGCTTTAGCGGAGTCCCCTTGCCACCAGCCTTCCACCGATTTGATCTCCCGGTCGAGCTGGTTGATCAGATCGCGGGCATTGTTCCCTTTGTTCAGGATGGACTTGGACACGCTGCGCGCCTGTTCAGGACTAAACGTTAAATTTGCCATTAATTATCTCACCTCCTTTCAAGAACAAGTTCCGGCTTGCTCTCATAAACGCCGGTCCGCAGGCCGGTAAACTTGTTCTTCACGATAAAATAACCGTCTCCCGCCTCAAACTCCTTCTCCTGGATGCCGTAAGGAAGTCTGGCGTTAAACAAGCTTTGCTCCTTCAAGCTGCCGAGCAGAAGTCCGCACTGTTCTTCGCGGATCGCTTTGCCCAAGCCGTCCCAGTTGTTCGCCAGCTCCCCGGTCAAATCGGCGGCCAGGACAGCGGCTTTCATGCCGCGTTCCTGCTTCACGATCCGCTCCAGCAATTCTTTCAGCGAATATTGGTCGCCCTCCGTCAGCTCGCTCAGCTTGTCGATGACAAACACAAGCTGCTTCCAGGAGCGGACCAGCGCCTCGACATCGCCCCCCGCTCTTCGCGTCTCCAACAGCTTGGAGCGGCGTGCGTCAAGCTCTTCCTTGACGCCATCCAGGAACGAATACATATCCTCGATCTGCGCCAGGTCCGTCACATACGGCTCGTTCATGATCGAGTACAGCCCCATCGCGTTCGAATCCAGCGCGTATACGGCGAGCCCTTCTTCGCCCAGGTTCGCGGCGAGCGTGCGGATCCAGGAGACGAGCTGCGTGCTTTTACCGCTCAGCGGATCGCCGCCGACCATCAGCACTGGCGTCGCCATCAGATCGACGAGCACCGGCTGGAGATCCTGATCGCCAAGACCGATAGCGATCCGGCTGCCGCCGACGTCGCGGTTGATTTCGGCCATGTCGATCCGGGCCGGCATGACCGGGATCGGCGTTGCCGCGCGGACCGTTCCGCTGCGGACAAGCGCGGCGTAGCGCTCCAGCGTCTGCTCCAGATCGGCCGCTTTGTACTCCGGCACGGCGGTCTGGAACTCCAGCGGTGGCTTCCCCCGCACCAGCGCGCGGCCGGCCAGCTTGGCCGGTTCCAGCCCTTCGGTGCGGCCGACGATGCCGTCGTATTCTCCCTTGTCCGTCAGCTGCAGCGTCACAGCCATTTTGAAGTTGACGGCGAATTTGTAGCGGACAAGCGAAGCATTGGTGGCGGAAACGGCCATGTAAATGCCGTATTTCGCCCCTTCCCGAGCCAGCATCACCATCTTCTCGTCGACCGACTCATACGTTTCCGACAAGGCGAAATAGTTGTCGATGACGAGCACGATCGCCGGCAGCGAAGCGGGGACACCGGCGGCACTTGAGCTGGCGGCACTTGAGCCGGTGGCCCTTGTCCCGGTAGCACTTGTCCCGGCGGCAACCGCTCCGGCGATATTCGATCCGCCGGCACCTGCCCCGCTGGTAGCAACCGCCCCAGCGATATTCGATCCGCCGGCACCTGCCCCGCTGCTGCCCTGGCCGCCTCTTTCGCGGATACCCGCGGCGTTCAAGCGGTAATCGTTGAACCCGTCGCTCCGGGTGTCCTCGAACAGCTTCTTCCGCTCCTCGATGGTCCGGAACACAAACAGCATAAATTGCTGGATAAGCGATTCCTGCTCCAGCGTCATTACGCCGCCGCAATGCGGAAGCTGTTCCAACGCCCGGAACGAAGAGCCGCCGAAATCCATCACGTAGAGATGGACGTCCTCCGGCGAATATTTATGCGCCAGGGACAGGCACAGCGTTTTCAGCAAATACGTTTTCCCCGTGCCCGGTGCCCCGTACACAAACAGATTACCGTCTTGGGCGAAATCGATGTGCAGCGGCTCCTGGCGTTGGCCCCGCGGATCGTCCAGCAGGCCGATCGGCACGCTGAGCAGATCGCCGCTTGGCGTCCAGCGGCCGAAGTCCGCCTGAACCCCTTCCTCGGGCCGGTAAATATCATCCAGATAAACAGTGTCCGGCAGCGGCGGCAGCCACGGCCCTTTGATCGGCTCGATCCCGTTTGCGCCGGACACCGCGATGATATGATCGACCATCGCCTTCAACTGGGTCGGCATTTCCTTTTTGGCGATTTTCTCTTCTTCGCGCGGATAAATCTGCTCCGCCCGGCCATGCAGCGATACTTCGTAAATGCGCTTGGTACGGTTTTCCCGTTTGAGCAATTCGCCCTCCGGATCGTAATCCGCGCCGGAATACGCCGACTGGAACAGCTCGAAAATTTCGTCATGCCCGACCTGGATATACGCCCGGCCCGGCTCCTTGATCATCGCCGCGTCCGGCCGTTTAATCACGTCTTTGCTGTCCGTTTCGTCCTGCACCTTGAGACAGATCTTAAACTTGGAGTTACTCCAAATTTGATCGTCGACGACGCCGGCCGGCTTTTGCGTGGCCAAAATCAGATGCACGCCAAGGCTTCGGCCGACCCGGGCCGCGCTGACCAGCTCCTTCATGAAATCAGGCTGATCCTGCTTCAACTCGGCGAACTCGTCGGCGATCATAATCAGGTGCGGGATCGCCGGCATGTTCTCCTGCTCGGAGCGGCTCCGGCTGTAATACAGCTTCTGATAACGGTCGATGTTATTGACCCCGTATTCCGAGAATACGCGCTGCCTGCGCATCAATTCGCTTTTGATCGACAGGAGCGCCCGCGTCGTCTCGTTCCCGCCGAGGTTGGTGATCGTCCCGACGAGATGGGGCATCCCTTTGAAAACATCGGCCATCCCGCCGCCTTTATAGTCGATCAGCACGAACACAACGTCATGCGGATGATAGTTCAGCGCCAGCGAGATAATGATGCTTTGCAGCAGTTCACTTTTCCCCGAACCGGTCGTGCCGGCGACGAGCCCGTGCGGGCCGTGTCCGGTTTCGTGCATATCCAGGTAAAACGGGTTCCCCCCGGCTTTGACGCCGATCGGCACGCTCATCCCCTTAAACGGCTTGTTGCGAATCCAGCGCGAGGCCACGTCGACTTCGCCCGCCGCTTTCGCGCCAAGCATCTCCAGCAGCGTCAGCGAGACGGGCAGCGAAAACTGGGCGGCCGTGTTTTTAATGCGCAGCGGCGCCAGCTTCCGGGCCGCCTGGTCCAACTGGGCGAAGTCGGCCTTGTCGGGAAGGAATGTGGACTTCTCCCCGCTTTCCCGGTCCGCCAGCTCCCCGATTTTGCCCTGCAGCAGCACGACCTGGCGGCAGTTCATCGGCAGGTACGCCGCGCCCTGGGCGATAAACACCGACGACACGCCCAATGAAGCGCATTTGTTGTACAAATATTTGTGGATCGGTTCGTTTTCGAGCAAGCTGGGATCCTGAACGATAAATACGTAATGCGGAAGCATCACCCCGCCTACTGTCTTTATCTCCCGATCCTTGAGGACCTGGTACAGCTCGCCGAGCACCTGGTGCGCGATCGCCGGCCCGCACAGCAGGTAACGTGAATCGAAGCCGCCGGACCAGACGTGCGGCAGCGGCTTCAGCCAGCTCCAGCGGTCCAGCGTGTCCTCGGAGGCGAGCACGACGACCCGCACATCGTCATATCCGTGATGGGTCACGAGCTGCAGCAGCAGCTTGGTCACCAGGTCCAAAGCCATCTCTTCTTCGCCGGCGATGCCGCATATTTCCGCCTCCATCAGATTGACGGCAACCGGCACGTCGGGCACCCGTTCGAACTCCAAGGCCAGCCGCTGCGGCTCCATCAGGAGCGGATCGCTCTCCAGAATAATCGCCTGCTTCGTGTAATTGATCCGCCGCGCCGCCGGGACGCTGCCCACGCCGAGGCGCAGGGACAGAAAGTCCGGATACGACGGCGTTCGTTCCCACAGCCGGCGGTCGAGCTGTTGAATGCGCTCCAGGCAGGCGGCCGGCTCCGGGTTCAGCTCGTTCATCGCCTTGATCTGCTGCTCGCGGGCCAGCGTCAGCTCGCTCCGGCAGTCGGCGACGAACTGCAAGTATTTTTTCTCCCGTTCCTTTTTTTTGTTTTTGTATTTGCGGATCTGCGCCGTGGCGCTCGTGAGCGACACGATCAGCGTCATCATCGTCATGGCGATCGACAGCATCATGAACATCGATTGCGACGTGAGCGCCAGCAGTCCCGTAATCACCAGCATGACGGCCGGCGGCGCCAGCAGCGTAAACCAGGAGATTTCCGGTTTCTCATAGGCGTGCGGCGGACCCGGAATCTCCAGCTCCCCGCCCGGCATCTCCGGAAGAAACCGGGGCTGGCGGTTAAACAAATGGTTTTCATTCATCATATTGGCCTCGCGAATTCGTTATGACTTTAGCAGCCTGCCCGCCGGACAAAGACATTTTGTGCCATTCGAAGCGGCTGCTGAAATACATTTCCCCGCCGATCACATGCAGATGATCCGCACTGTCCCCGCAAATCCGGATTTTGCTCCCCAATTCCAAATCGATACGGTAAATCGTATCGCCATGCATCCGGTTGCTGCAGTACAGGTAACGCCCATCCGTGCACAAGCTGCCAGGGACGAGATCGTCATACGCCAGCGCACTCCTCGTACGCAAGTCGAACACGGTCAGCAGGCGCCGATTCTTCTTGTCGGCATAAACCAGCTTCCCCTCCAGCAGCAGCAGCCCGGCGGCGGCGGCATCGGACACGATCTCCCGATCGCTGCCGTCGCTGCGGCAGGTCCGAATCCCCAAACCCGTCGCGTAATAAATTTCGTCCCCCTGCACCGCAAAAGCCTCAACCGCCTCATCGGCAATCCGGCTCTCTTCCCGGCCGTCAACCCGCAAGCGGTACAGCTTGCGGTCCTCTTCGTTGATATAGTAGAGCCAGTCCCCCTGGCGGATCAGCCCGCCGCAGGGAGCCTGCGACACCGGCTCCACAGCCCCCGTCCGGGGATCGATCCGGCAGAGCCGATGGCCACGCTGCTGATCGCTTGCGTAAATGCCTTCTTCGGCCGGGTTCATGAACCAAAAAACGCCGTCCAGCAGCCTTGTTTCCCCGCTTGCGGGATCAAGCCAAAACGTGCCGGCGTAATGGCAAATGTCCGTCAGCAGCAGCTTGCCGCCCGCTGCGAGCACAAGCCCGCTGCCGCCCAAGTGATCGCCCATCGATACTCCCCCTTTCTACACCAGCGTCAGCAGCGCCCCGGCCGCCACGCCTTCCTCCTCCAGCGTCCGGACCGGGTCCAGGATGCGCCCAAGCGGTTCGGCCTGCAAACGATGGCCCGGCGAAACCGCCAAACCGTACGCTTCCGCCAGCATCTCCAGCAGTTCGGCCGTAGTGACAAACGGCGGCACCCACAGTTCCTTGCGGAAGTGGGACGCCTGAAAGGTCACCAGCATTGTCTCATCCATCCGAAGCCCTCCTCCTCGTCAGTTAGTGATCGTCAGCACCAGTACCCGTTCCTCCTTGAGCTGGTAATCGACATCCTCCCCGGCCTCCGCCGCCAGCTTCAAGTATTTGGTCTTGAATTTATAATCGGATACGGCTTCCATCGTGACCTTGGTTACGACTTGCTCGCGCTCCGGGTCGGTCTCCTCGTCGAAATCGAGCCTAACGGTGAAGTCGTTGTATTTGCCGTCGTTGGACCTAAACTCCAGGTCCGTGTTGCTTTCTCCCGGATTTTTTCGGGTGACGTTCATCGCCGCTTCAAACGCATCGGAAAAATACTCCGCAAATTTATCCTCGTTCACCTTGGCATCCAGATTTCGCTGGAATTCGTATTCCAGGCTGCGGTCCCTGGCGGAGCGGGCCGAGTTGGACAGCGCCGTGCCGAGGATGATATTTTCCCGGCCCAAATTGAGCAGTTCCACCAGCGGTTCGATCAAAATTGAAGCAAGGATAACGACGAGCACGCCGATCGCTACGTTTTTCATGGCTCATCGCCCCACTGATCGAGGTATTCGTAATATTCCAGATCCTTGTAATGCTTCAGTCCCGTCGCCGTCAGCGAAAATGAAACCGGGATTTCCCGCTCGTATTTTTTGCCCCAAAGCTCGATGCTGAGCGGATACACCGCCTCGATCGTCACTTTGACCGGCTTCCCCCGCTGTTTGTAAGGTTTTTCGTATTCCGACAGATCCTCGTAATAGGACGCATCGTCATAGCCGATGGCGTCGTCACCGTCCTCATTTTTCGCGATAATCTCCACGTCGTCGGCCTTCTGCCTGTAGACCGGGCGTTCCCGCAGCCGCTCCAGGGCATCGTCATAGTACGTTTGCTTCAAGTAGTTGTCGCTCGCCGCCACCTGGGACACGTTAAACGTCTCGATCACCAGTGTCATGTACCAGGGAAAAAAGTAGATCAGGTTCGTGAACAGCAGGATGCAGACGGTAACCAGTATGGATACGAGGATCGACTTGGCAAAAGCTCGCATGTCAGTCCTCCTGTCTGTCCGAAATTTAGATTACGCCGAACCCCCTGTCAACCCTTCAATCAGCCCCATAAAGTAGTCCCATATATCGTTGACCCAAGCTGGCAAGTTTCCTCTAACGATGCCGACGATTATTCCGATGATAACGATCACAGCCACGGTAGCAGCAATCTGCTTTATGCCGAATTCTCCGGCCTCATCCTCCCAAAACGTACGGATTCCTTTCTTTGGACTCGCCTGTTTTTCTACCTGTTTCATCGTGACAACCTCCCCTTAACTCCTTATTTTTTAGATGTTTATTGAAACATTTGAATGGAATCCATGATCGTAAACAGATAGTAGATGCCGATATACAACGCGAGAATCCCGATCAGCACGAACTGAATCCGGCCGTTGGTCCGCTCCCGCCGCTCCAGTTCTTCCTCCAAAAAACGAATCCGGAAGCTGTCGATTTCGTTTTTGAGATACACCATCTGCGAGATGTTGTCGTAGCCCTTCAGCCGGGTTTCCATCAAATCGCAAAACTTGATGATATAGTGAATCGGCACCCGCCGCTTTAGCTGCTTCAGCGCGTATTCCTCGCCGTATTCGATATTGTCGAGCATCACCCCAAGCTCCTCGGCCATGTCGGCGTTGGCGTTTGGCAGATAGTCGCGGATGACGTCGGCCAAATAAATGTTGATCGACTTCGAATACTGGTAGTACACCATGCTGTAAAACGCCGGAAAATCGCGGGCGATGTTGCGGTTTTTGCGCTCGATTTTTTTCTCCATCTCCGACACCGGGTACAGCCAGCCCAAAATGATGAAGATCGCCGCCACGCATCCGAGCAGCCGGTTGGCGCTCAGGACGACCGCGGTCACCAGCACCGCGCCGCCGGTGTACAACATCTGCTCAAGCCGCAGTTCCTCCGGCGTCATCACCAGATCGAGCCGGTCCAGCATTTTTTTGAACCGCAGCCGCTCCGCGCCGCCAAGCAGGGGCCTGACGTATTTGGCCGCGGCTTTTTTCTTCCAATCCCGCAGCTTCTCCCGGAACCGGGCGTGTTTGCGCTCCTTCAAATACTTGCGGTTGCGCTTCTTTTGCTTGGCCTGAACTGGCTTGAAAATCGGGTAAGCGAACACCTTGACCAGATAAATGATCGACACCAGCGCGGCAAGCTTTGCCAACAATGTCATTTCAGCTCACCGCCAATCCCCAGATCCCCCTGCAAAGTTTGCGTCCGGGCAAAGCTGAGGCAGATGATGCTGATCATCACCGTATTGATAACCTTTCCGTAGCTGGCGTACAGCATAAATTCGCGAAAATCCTTGACAGACAAGGCATATATGAAAAACAACACGATGATCGCGGTTTTCAGCAGAAAATCCCGGTTCATCTTGCGGAAAATCCGGTCTTTACGCGCGTTGATTTCCCGCAGCACGGCGTTTTCGTCCACGATGTCGAGGAAAATGTCGGCCATCCCTTTGCGCTCGTTATATTCGAACACGATGGCCTTTTTGGTGAAATTGTCGAATTTCGGGCCAAGCTGCCGGTTCAGCACGGTGATCGCCTGCTTGAAGGAATACCCGTTGTTATCACAGTTGTCGATAAACTGCTGAAAATACGGGCGGATGCTCGGGCGGATGTATTCGTCGCTTTCCATCACTTTTTTGATCGCCACCAGCACCCCTTCCCGGGCCAGCGGGCAGATGATGTCCTCGGCATCCATGATGCTCTCCAGCTTCTCCGCCTTAATCGCCTTCGACTGCATGGTGAAGTACGTGAGCAGCCCGACGAAAATGGCGATCGTAATAACCACCGACAAGGTGACGTTCTCCATAAAAAGAATGATGACCAGCACCATGACGGCGAAGGCGATACACAGCAAGGAGGTGAAGCTTTCGAGCGTCAGCGGCAAATTGAAGTCGAGAATGAGCCCTTCCACCAGCCGGTTGTATTTGGCGTAGATGTTCTCCTTCCGCTTGACGATCCGCTCTTTTTTGATCCGCTCCACATAACGTTTGGTGTTGTACCTGCCGAGGTATTCCGCCAGCGTATCCAGCATCCCGAGGAAAAAACGCCCCGTGCCTGCGAAAAAACGCACCTCAAACACGGCGTTGAACACGATGAAAGCGGCGATGCCCAGCAGCAGGCTAATGGCTGAAATCGTATCCATCTAAGGCATACTCCTCTATTTCGTCGTCTTCCGGCGGCCGGGCCAAAAATTCGAACCGGCTGCGCTTGATCCCGGCCTTGATCATCGTCTGCTGCACCTTTTCCGACAGCTGCCCCACGCGCTTGTGCTTGCCGATGATTTTCAGCACCCTGTGTGAGCCCTCTTCTTCCAGCACGTCCTCGGATATGAATTTGTAGATCGGGCTCACGATCGGCTCCAGCCCTTCGGAACCCAGCACCTCCGAAATCGAGGTCACCTTCCGGGTGCCGTCGGCCAGCTTTTCCTGGAAAACGATGAACTTGACCGCGCTGCAAATGTTCCGCAAAGCCAGCTCCGCCGGCTCGTTGGAGGCCATCAGGTAGGCGGTGAGGAAGCGGTAAATCGCTTCCCGGTCCCCTTCCGCGTGCAGCGTCGTGAAGAAGAAGTGCCCCGTCTGCGCCGCCCGCAGCGCGGTGGCGAATTCCCCCGGCGTCCGCAGCTCGCCCGGGCCGATCCAATGCGGCGACTGGCGCATCGCATTGATCAGCAGGTTCTCCATCGTCGCCGGGCTGGCATCGTCCTCATCGGGAACGGATTCGTACTGCAGCACGTCGTTGATGACCCGGCCGTGCTCACCGCCGCCTTCCCGGCGCAGCAGCCGCATTTCGGAAGGATTTTCGATCGTGATGATCCGCGACAGCGGGTTGATTTCCTTGACCAGAATCTCGTTCAGGGTCGTTTTCCCGCTCCCTGTCGGACCTACGGTAATCCAGGACAAATCGGCCTTCGGCAGCAGGGACAGCAGCTTGAACATATTGACCGAAAACGACTCGTTTTTGATCATCGTTTCCGGGGTAATGCTCTTCTTGCTGAATTTCCGGATCACCACGGCCGGTACGTCATACGGCGAAATGTCCGCATGGGTGGCATTCACCCGGTACCCTTCGATCGTCCGGGCGTTGACCATCGGCACCTTCGGGGTCAGCCGGACCTTGGAGACGCCAAGCAGCTTGGAAATGATCCGCTCCAGATGCTCGCGGTCGATAAAATGCGGCTCCCAGGGCAAGGTTTTCCCGCCGGTTTCGACAAAAATCTGCTCCGGTCCGTTGATGCGGATCTCGTCGATCGCCGGATCCTCCATCGCCTTCGTGATCGGGCCGTAATGGGTGATCTCGTCAGTCAGCGCATGCTTCAGCGCGGCAAGCTCGTAATACCCTTCCACGACCGGCTTTTGCGAATCGACGAACTCGTTGATGAAGGCTTTCGTCATTTCCCGCTTGCGGGCCGGGTCGGTTTCCCGCCGGAAAGCATGGGTGGCCACCTTCGTGATGTATTTCTGGCAGAGCTCCAGCGCCTCTTCGAATTGAATGGTCGTGTATTTGTTTTTTAACTCGTCCATATCTTCTTTTTTGCCGCCGCTCTGCTGCGACACTTTTTGCTGCATTTCGCTGACTTTGGCGCGCGTAAGCATCCTTCCACCCCCTTACTGCTTTCCCAGAATATCCGCGAGCCGCTTCAATTCCTTCATGAAATATTTGTTCACCAAGGCACTGTCCCTAACGTACAGTTTGCCTTCGAGCGATGCGGCATAGGCGGCTTTCACCAGCGGTACCGCCGCGGCGATGTTAAAGCCGTACTCGCGCAGGCCCTTGTAATCGTATTTTAGATCCTGCATGTTCATCAGGATAACGCTCGTGAATTTGGCGGTGCTGATTCCCACCGAAGCCGCGAAATCGAGCAGCCTGACCATGTTGCTTAAGGCCTCAACCCGTTCGGACGCGGTGAAAAAGCCGATATGCGAGCTTTTCATCGCTCCGAGGCACAGCTCCAGCGGCGGATTGTTTGGGATATCGAGCAGAATAATGTCGAACATCCCTTTCAAGGTGCCGATCACCCGCTCCAAATGCTCGAATTCGAAATCGAGATACTCCTCGATCAGATCGTGGGGACTGGGCGCCAGCAGATACAGCCGCTCATATTTCGTCCCCGTAATCTCCTCCCGAAAATCGACCTTGTCGCTTTTTAATACCCGGAGCAATCCTCTCCCTTGCTTAGGCGGCTCCACGTCCAGGTAGTGAAACAGGTTCGGCTGAAACGTCTTTAAATCGACGATGCACGTATTCAGGCCCTTCTGCGCCAGCAAATATCCCAAATTGCTGATCAGGATCGCGTTGTCGGCGAGATCGCAGGCCGGAATGAAGCCGATGACACTGTAGATGAGCTTGCTGTCCTGGAGCTCCGCCCCGCCAAGGTAATCCTTTGGCGAGATTTTTTGCAAAATCCGGTCGAGCTTCAGTTCTTCTCTTTGATCCATGACTCCACCTCATTTTGCAGCGTCGGCAGTTGATCCAGGATAACGTCGCTGTTTTTGCGGCTCAGGATCGTGATCAGGTATTTCTTCCCGTTGTAGCCGTTGTATTTGGCAAAGTTGTCGATCTGCTGTTTGGAGCCCTCTAGCAGCAGCGCCCGCGGCTGGATGCTCTTCATGAACTCCTGGCTCTTCATCACTTCCTGCCGCTTATCCTCGCTCAGCTTGAGCACCTCTTTGTACACTTCGTATATCGAGTGGCTGCTTGCGTTCAGCATATCCTTCACCGTGATTTGATCGAACAGCACCTCGGTCTTGATCGCCGTGCTTGTCCCCCCAAAATTGGGGTTGCCCGAACCTGAGCTTTCCTCCTTCTCGTAGGAGACGCGGATTCTGACGGTGTCCCCCGGCATCAGGATATCGCCGCCGGCCTCCAGGAAGTTGTAGGGCAGGGTCAACACTTCGTGTTTCTCATCGAGCTGGTACAGCCATTCGTTTTTGAGCGGTTTTTCTTCCCGCAGCTGATCTTTATACAAAATGCCGTCGTCCCGCAAATAATACTCCGCGTATTTGCCCACAACCGATTCCTGGTCTGCCGCCAGCACCATATCCTCGGTATACTCCTTGCGGATGAGGGCGTATTTGCGGATCATCTTTTCGGTAATCACCTGATCGGCCGGAATGCCGCCGTCGTGATCGACGCGAAGGATTTCCACCGTGTCCTTGGCCGCCTCGTTGGCGTTGTTGAGCACGATGAACGAGACGATGATCACGGTAACGCTGACGGCCAGGGCCATGATTTTTTTGAAAATTTTGCGGTTTGGCGAAACGCTTTTGATCGTCGTTAAATCCATCGAGTGTTACGCACCTTCCATCAGTCTTAGAAGCATATGGCCGAAAGCTTGCTCGTACTCCGGCGCGAGATTCGTCAAAGCGATCTCCGTCTCAATCTGGGAATCGAAGCTGTTATTGTATGGGACATGCCCCGCGAGGTTCATTTCGTATCGAAAAACGTCGCTAAGTCCGCTGGCCAGCACTTCGCCCACCCGCTCCGGCGCAAACAAAGCGTCCTGGAACCGGGAGCGGTCGTTGTATTTGGTCACGATCACCTTCGACTTGGCGTTGAGATAGGCCGCCTTCTCCGCGTCCAGGACCACCTCGACATTGCGAATCGTGCTGAGCACCGCGTGCAGATTGTTCGGCACGCATAATCCAAAAATATCGATGTGGATCATCGTTTCCCGGAACTCCCGGAACAAATCAAGCGGCATATCAAGCAAGACCAGGTTAAACTTCGTCCTTAGCAAAGAGAGCAGGCCTACCAGCTTGTCGCTGGTGTAGAACTGGTCCATCAGCCTATGGTCCTGGAACGAATAGCCGAGCGTGGTCAGCCACAAATTATCCTTGATGCTGCAGGCCGTCGTCATGTAATCCTGGGGCCGGGCGAGCGTGCGGATCAGGGAGGCGCTCATTTCGTCGTATTTATTGCTTTGTTCATGGAACCTGCCGAAATACATGTTCATGCTCCGGTACTCCGCGTCCATGTCGATGATCATCGTGCTCAATCCGCGTTTGCTGGCTTCATGCGCCAGGTTCACCACGGTGCTGGTCAGTCCGCTGCCGCGGTGCCCGGTAATGGCCACGACCCGGCTCATGCCCCGGCTGATCCCCGCCATCCGTTTTGTCAGAGGATCGGTGGCCTCGGGCCCGGCCTCGCTTTTTTCGGTTTTGGAGCGGAAGCGGCTGAAGAAGGATCTTTTTTTCTCCGGCTTCGCTTCCTCCTCCACAGGCGTGTCCACGGGAGCCCGCTGCGGTTTGGAAAGCCGTCCTCCGCTTCGCCCCGCGGCCAGCTCATCCAGCACAGAGCGGATCAGGCCCAGCGGGATTCGCGGATCGTCGCAAACGACGATCCGCAGGTCAGCGTACTTCTGCAGGAGCGGCTCCAGTTGCTGGGACCTAAGCGGGTTCCTGGTGAGCAGACAGACCGGGACCTGCGCCCCGCGGCGGTCGCTGAACCATTTCAAGGCTGCGTTTAGTTGGCCCAGATCCGTCTCCTGGTTCCCCGAAAATGCCTCGTCGGTCAGCAGCACGCCATCCAGTGCCGGGTTATTCTCCAGAAGATAGCCGGGCAAATCCTGTAACGTCAGCGCATCCGCCTGGGCAGCTTCCCGTCTGCCTGACAAGTAACCCGACACGATTCGATGGAATCCGCCGGAAACGATGAGAATTGCCATAGGTTAGTAATTCCTTCCTCCCTTGTCCGATCTCCCCGTCTTAGTCGTTCAAATCGTCAAACATCGACCCGACCACCGTGACCTCGATGTTATCGAGCACATTGACCCCCTGCAAAGTTCCGAGCTTCTTGTAGGTATGGCCTCCTCTGGAGAGCGGAGCGTCATTGATCCAGGCTTTGACGTAATACTTGCCGTTTTGCATATTGGCGTGGGTGTAGACCGGGATATTGTCCGGGTTGATCTCGATTGTAACGGTCGTCGTTTCGGTAATTTTGTACATCTTTTTCTGCTTGTCAGCGACGTATTCCCGATACTGATAGTTCTCCTTGCTGCCTTGCGTACTGGACTCGCTGTAACCTTCGAGCACCCGTTTCCAATACTCATGCGTTTTGCTCTCGTCCTGATCCTGGGAGTAAAAGATTTCCTCGACGTCTTTCTTATACCGCGATTCGTCGTCTTTCCGGTCCAGCACATTCAGCAGCGTTTTGCCGTCTACCCCTTTGGGCTGCTCTGCCGTCAGTTGGCCGGCTGCTGCTTTGAACCCTCCGCCCTTTGCGGCCAGCGGCTCATTGGCGATATTGACCGCTTTTTTCTTGCTGTTGATGTAGATCAGATTCGTTTCGTAACGGAAGGAATCGATCAGCGTGTCGACCATATCCTTGTGATCCTGCGTATCGTCGGGCGACTGCTTGTACATCACGGTTTTGACCGTAAACGTGTAACTCCCGGCCGGGTTGAAATAGTATCCCGATTTGACCGGGTACGCATATTTTTGCAGCTGCCGGTCGGTGGCAAATACCGCCTTGTCGTACAGCGATTTTTTGTTGGTCTTGTCCTTGGCCGCTTCGCGCGCCTTCTGGTACTGCTCCGCCATCGGGCTTTCACTCTTCCAGGCGACGTCAGCGCTGGCCTGCTGGGTGAACGTGCGCTCGTATTGGCCGGGAACGGCCGTCCAGTTGTAAGGCTGGCCATTCTCGTCGATATGCTTCATCCAGCGGATGACGTTATACGAGTAAGGTTCGTTTTCCCAGAACAGCTTTTTGGTTTTGGAGTCTGAAGTATTATTCTCGATCTCATTCTTGTACGTATGTTTCCCAAGTTCCTTAGTCCCGTTGTAGACGTAGACGTCGTAGACTTCCCTGTCCTCCCCGGAATCGAAGTCGGCGTGGGCCGTACCCTGCCTGATCTCGATATGACATCCCCCTTCGTTGCAAACCTTTACTTTATATTCATACTTTCTGCTGACAGAACCGTTATAGGACACCGTTCCGCTTCTGCGGACAGGTACATCGGGTTCCCGCTTCAACCACTTGCGGTTTACCGGATCGTCCCCGAAATCCTCGCGTTTAATGGTGGAGTGAACAATCGGATTCCGCGAAATCCATGCACTCGGTTCGTCGACCAATGGATTACCTTCGACTTTGAAATCGCGAAACAAATCCTTCGTTTCGTTGTTCACCTTAAGTTCACCCGTCGCATTACTAACCCAGTAAGCGTCCGGCCGCGGCAGCGTCAAGGCGGCGGCAATCGGATTCCCGTTGTTTAATGGAAACTTCACTTTGGTGGACAGCACGTCGTAATTCAGCGGTATCGGCTTCAATAGTTTTATTGCCAGCGGGTTGGAATCGAGCACATTGTTGCCCAGGATCGTTTCTTTGGGCATTTTCCCGTCTTCATTGACCTTAAACCGAATGCGGACGTCGCTGTCCGGCATCGTAAAGGTGGCGTAAAGAACAACACCCGTTCGATTCTTGATTTCGAAAGCACCGGATTCCTGATTGGCATGACCGGAAAACGACAGGTGGTCGTCCTGCGCGGTCAGCTTTGTTCCGTTTTTTTGCGTCAAAGTCCACGAATAGTTGGTCGTTACCGGATCGGCGAAGGTAGAATTCACCCTTACCGCCACCTGGACTTGTTCGCCCTTAGCCGCTTCATGCGGCAATTTCTCAAACGATGCCGACAAATCGGACTCCAACAAAGCGTAAGGGGCGATCGGGATGTCCAAATACGTCACGCCGATACTGCTGTCCATATAGACGGTACCAAACCCCCAAGAAAACATGGTCGGGGGCTGCAAGACATGGACATAATCGATCCAGTTGCCGCCCTTACTCGGTTTGGCGCCCTCTTTATATACGTCAGCTTTTGCATAATCAGAGTCTTTATTGTCGTACATAAATTCGGAGTAAGGTATTCCCGCGTACTCCGTATTTAGTCCTTGAATAATAAGCTGTTCAAAAGTTCCGTCGCTAAGATATTTGTTGGCAGGGTCTTTGTATTTGTCAAAACGATTTGGACGAATCCCATACTTTTCCGTAACCCTCGTTTTATTCCAAGGTTCAGGAATTAACTCAAAATCCTGAATTTGGGTCCCGCTCCAACCAGCATCCCAAGGAAAATCGTCGGAAGAAACGGATTGCCCGTTTACGCTGAACCCGCTGTACCGAACGGCCAGTCTGCCTTTATGGACCAATTCGTCTCCATGATTCGAGCCGTAAACCATTTGAAACGTGTTGTTTTTTCGCGCTTCTCTTTCAGTTTGTACCGGCGGCGGATTCAATCTTTTTTCGATCAAATCCCTCCGTAACTTGAGCGTCTTGCCGTCCTTAGGGATACTCTCGGGAAAGTAATTTTCGAGGCCATAGTACTCCTTCATATCCCGATTAATTCTATGAATCGCTTCCTCAACCGTCGTCGGCCGCGTATTCTCCGCCGCTTCCGTGTTATCCGCAGCTTGAGCAGGCGGAAAGGGAAATGTTGCCGTCAAAAGTATTAAAACTAATATCACACCAAACCATTTCACGCTGTTTTTCATATTCGATACCCGCTTCTTATTCAACTATATAATTCTTGGTTTCGTAGACTTGTATCGCAATCGGATCGGAGGTATTCGACCCGACCGTAATGACATAATTGCTGTCTTTGAACACCTTACCCTCAAGTTCTTCTCTCCAATTGGTTTTCTTTTGAATGTGCTGCATAATGGCCTCAACGGTTTTTTTATCCACCTTCTGCAAGAGAATTTCTTCTACTTCCTTGACTTGCATTTTATAATCGGCCCCCCTCATCTCCGGGAACGATATTAATAATGACAATACAGGTGTTTCCGGCTCATTTGTTCCCTTATCTATAAAAAGTTGAGATCCCGTATTATGCTTCACGATAAAGCCGTGCATGTTTTCCTCCACGACCTTGTTGCCGCCCGGCTCCTTCTCTTCCTTCGGATCGAACGCAGTATCGCTGATGTACGCCGTACGCACCGCGCCGTCCCACTTGGTATAGGCGCCCAGCCCTTCGCTGACAAAGCGGATCGGCACGAACGTTCGGCCATTGATCCGGCGCGCAGCCGTGTCCATCTGTTTTGCTTCCCCGTTAACGTTATATAGCGTCTGGCCTATCACCAAAGTGATTTCGTTGTTTTCCAGCCGGATCGTCACCGTTTTGCTCTCCGGAGCCCACTTTACATCGGCCCCTAACGCCTCGCTGACAAAACGGACCGGGACCTGCACCCGTTGCGCCTTATCCATAAACGGCTTCGCATCCGAAAAGTCGAGAGGCTTCCCCTGATATTCCACACGAAGCGGCAATTCTACCGCCGCCGAAGCCGCGCCCGGCACCCATGCCAGCACAGAAATAAGACATGCCAATACCCCTATCGTTTTTTTCATCTTGCTGAAATTCATTTTGCAAAACCCTCCTAAAAAGCTTAAAATACCTGTTTAACCGCGCTAAATTTATTCCTTGCATCCTAAGGGGTATGACTATAATACCAACATATTCCAGCTACCTGGGCTACCAAAATTATACACGGCAAAAAATACCTCCGGTGAGGGCTGGAAGTCTTGATTTATTGGTGCCTTTGCGCTAGTTCTGGAGAAATTCACTAAGCCCTAAGACTCAAAAATGCGAATATTTATGCAAAATGAAATTTTTTGACATGTTTTTAAATTAAGAAAAACGCCTGGCGGCGTCCTTAAGTGGCTCTGACTTCTACTTTGGAGCGATTGGAGACTCTTCCAAACTTAGGACGCTGCTCTAACGGACACCAGCGACCTTATCCGCCCATTTCCCGGGTATTTCCCAGCCTAACGGACACAGGCGACCCTATTCCGCTCTAAACCCGTTCACCCAGGCCGATTTGAGTTAAATAACGTCATCTGTGTCCGTTACATTCTGCAAACCTCCGTTTTTTCGAAAATAACGGCTCTGGTGTCCCTTAGCCCCCAGGTCCCTTTTCTCCTCCCCTCTCTACCTGCGCACCGCCCTCTACCATGCCCGAAATCTTATAAATTCTGGCCTGTAAATAAAAGCCGCCCCGAAAGCAGCTTCGCATAAAACAAACTGCCTTCGGGACGGCCCGGAATGGTTTATTAAATTTTGGCGGCAGGGAGCGCGTTTACTCCGCAATAACCTCCTGATTTTTTAACACATTGATTTTATAATTCATGCCCCATTCATACATGGACTCCAAGATCGGCATCAGGCTTTGGCCGTGTTCGGTGAGCGTATACTCCACTTTGGGCGGAACCACGGGATACACCTCACGATGGACGATGAGATCCTCTTCCAGCTCCCGCAATTGATTGACGAGCATGCGCTGGGTAATTCCGGGAATGAGGGAACGGAGCTCGTTGAACCGTTTGGTCCCCTCCTTGCCAAGATGCCACATGATGAGCATTTTCCACTTGCCTCCAATGATATGCAGGGTCAGCTCCTTTTCGCAGTTAAACGTTCTTTCATCAAATCTTCCCACGTTATCTCACCTCCAATCCCATCCTACCACAAAGAGGAGAGTACAGTATACTTTAGGACAATAGGTGCTAATCAAGTACATATAGTCATTTTCAAGTAACTATATGTTTTTAAAGTGCGTACTTACATCGTTTGCAGTTCACGGTTATGATGGGCTTACGTTCACCACATTCTAAATCATCGGGAGTGATAATCATGGAATTGCAGTTGGCGCTTGATCTTGTCAACATCCCTGAAGCTAAACAAATTGTCGCCGAGGCGCAGGAGCATATCGATATCGTGGAAATCGGAACCCCCGTGGTCATCAACGAAGGTCTCCGCGCGGTCAAAGAAATTAAGGAACAGTTCCCGTCATTAAAAGTGCTGGCCGATTTGAAAGTGATGGATGCCGGCGCATACGAAGTGATGAAAGCCGCGGAAGCCGGAGCGGATATCGTAACCATTCTGGGGGCGACGGACGACGCCACGATTCGGGGCGCTGTGGAAGAGGCCAAAAAACATAACACAAAAATATTGGTCGATATGATCAACGTAAAAGATATCGAAACCCGGGCCCGGGAAATCGACGCATTGGGTGTAGACTACATCTGCGTTCATACCGGTTACGATTTGCAGGCGGAAGGCCAAAGTCCGTTTGAGCAATTGCGGATCATCAAAAACGTCGTGAAAAACTCCAAAACAGCGGTGGCCGGCGGAATCAAGCTGGGCACCCTGCCCGACGTAGTCAAGGCGAATCCCGATCTTGTTATCGTCGGCGGAGGGATTACCGGACAAGCCGACAAAAAGGCCGCGGCCGCAGAAATGCAAAGATTGGTCGCTCAGGGGTAATACGCGAATGGATACCGTGCAATACGCTGCAAAAATTATCGAAGAACTGCAGCATTCCGTCTCCTTTATTCAGGAAGCCGAAGCAGATCGGTTGGTGGACCGGCTGCTCCAGGCCGATAAAGTGTTTGTGGCCGGGGCAGGCCGTTCCGGGTTCATGGCGAAATCGTTTGCCATGCGGCTGATGCAAATGGGCCATAACGCCTACGTCGTTGGTGAAACGGTGACCCCCAGCATCGGCAAGAACGATGTGCTGGTCATCGGTTCCGGCTCCGGAGAGACGAAAGCATTGGTTAGCATGGCGCAAAAGGCGAAAACGCTGGATGCCGGGGTAGCGCTCGTCACCATCTCCCCCGAATCCGCCATCGGGAAATTAGCCGACGTAATCGTGCGCCTGCCCGGTTCTCCGAAGGATAAAGAGCTAAGCCGTTACAATACGATCCAGCCCATGGCCTCCTTGTTCGAACAAACGCTGTTGATTTTTTACGATGCGGTCATTCTAAAATGTATGGAACGCAAAGGGATCACGGGCAGCGAGATGTACGGCAGGCACGCAAATTTGGAATAGCGCGTAGACCTCGAATAACACTAAACCTGGAATACACTAAACCTGGAATAACGCCGCAAAGCAGGCCGGACTTTTGGACGGCCTCGATTTCGTTGCTTTACACTTTGTAGTTCATTCGGCATAGGGTATCAATAGCGCACATATCCTCTGCCACATCTTGCCCCTGGAATGATTCGCATGTCATAGGACATGCCTGAGCCAGAGTTTTCTCATTCGCGACTATAGTCGTGATTTTACGAAAACTCGTTATCAAACTTTCTCCCCTCATCTATCAAAGCGGTTATTTGTATCCCATCCATCAGCCCCTGCCTATACATGATCGAATAAACCTTTGATATTCTTTCATTTTGCAGTTCCTCGTATTGATACAACTTGGATTGCTTGTCCTTAGGCAAACATTGAAGCATTTCATTGAATAACAATTGCAATCTCTTTGATTTAGCACGATACTCATCTTGGATCGACACGCCATTCCCAATTTCATCAGTGCGCAGCTCTATCAGCTCATTCAAATAACTTCTTATCGTTTCCACGACCATCACACTCCATCCCCAAGTGATGCCCATATTATATCAACGCGAAAAAATATTTTATACGATCACATTGACATCAAATTGATGTCACCATACTCACATTGCGCTTAGAACAAGGGATTTTTGAAAAAAATTATATTCATAGCCGATAAAAATAAACGCTCAATCGCAAAGCAAATTGAATATAGAACCTGTTTCGACTGACTGGCAAAAATGCGCTTGATCGGCTTTACGGCGACGATTAATTGCATTTTGTGATTTGCACTTAATCAAGCGTTGTGGCAGCATTTGCGGATAAATAGCTGTACTTTTTGCAACAACTTCAACGATAAAATCGAGATAACTCGCCGGCTTAATCCGTTTATGTATACAGACACATATAGCGACAGACCCAGGAGTACGAGAGTATCGGTCTTCTGAATTAGCTTCTATCATTTTTAAGAATTTGGTATAACAAAACCGGTAGGCGGACGAGGTGAAGCTACCCCGAAGGGGGGAGGCCGTGTCCATTCTTGAATTGTGCTTGAAACTGTTGGACGGGGTGTCGAGGCTGGTCGGGGTTCTGACCGGAATTAACACGTTACTTACCGCCCGCAAACAGGCGCGAGACAAGAAAAACCACCGGGAATAGGTTGGCCGCCTACCGGTGGTTTTTCGCCTGAAAATCTCGCCGTGGTTGCCCATCGGCCCTTGTCTGCCGCGATCCAGCATCACGGCATTTTTCATTTTACGTATTTTCTAAGCACATTATACCACAAGCAGGCCTTACGTAAAAGCTTGATCCGCCGCGAGAAAAGCCAGTGATCTTGAATGCCGCCGAGGTGGGGTCATTTCGGTTTCGTTAAATGCCTATTTAGAAGCCCCGGTTGCCGTCATCGCGGTATTGACCAGCTAGTATAACCTAAAAACCCCTCCTTGGAAAAAAACTTCTCCAAATTGAGGGGTTATGCACGTTTGAGGGGTTAAACACGTTTTCAGAATTTGTTCTATTATAGAGGGCTAAGCTTCCTTCGGTTTCGCCATGCGAATGAATACTTTGATCACCTCGCTCAGCAGCAGCGGGATAAGCGCCAGCCCAACGACGACGGCCCAATCCCCCAAGCTGAGGTTCTGCACTTGGAAGGCGGCGGCCAAAAACGGAACCGTGATGGAAACGAACTGTAAAAACAAACCCGCGAGGACCGCCCAGACCAACAGCTTGTTGGAAAATAAGCCAACGGTAAAAATCGACTTCGTGGCGCTGCGTTTCGAAAAAGAGTAAAACAGCTGCGAAGCCGCCAAGACGACAAACGCCATCGTCCGCGCATAGGTCATCACGTCTGCGGGAATATTTTCCGACCTTAGTCCGTATCCGTATTCGCGAAGGCCCACGTAAAAAGCGACCAGCGTCAACGCCCCAATCAGCATGCCGCCGATCACGGCCCGCACTGCGGCGGCGCCGGCGAAGAAACTCTCCTTCGGATCCCGCGGCTTGCGTTTCATCACATCTTCCTCACCCGGATCCACGCCAAGCGCGATCGCCGGCAGCGTATCCGTCACCAGGTTGACCCAGAGCAGTTGGGTGGCCAACAAAGGCAGCGGCCAGAAAAATACGATCGACGCCAAAATCGCCACGACTTCCCCAAAGTTGCAGGCCAATAAAAACGTCACCGTTTTGCGGATGTTGGCATAAATATTCCGGCCTTCCCGGATCGCATGGACGATCGTCGTAAAGTTATCGTCGGTCAGGATCATATCGGCAGCGCCCTTCGATACATCAGTGCCGGTAATGCCCATGGCCACCCCGATATCGGCGGTTTTCAAGGACGGTGCGTCATTCACCCCGTCCCCCGTCATCGAGACGATATTTCCCTGGGCCTTAAACGCTTTGACGATCTTGACCTTGTGCTCGGGAGACACGCGGGCGAACACGCGGACATTTTGGATTTTCCCGGCAAAAGCTTCATCCGTCAGTTCATCAATTTCCGCGCCCGTCATGCTCTGCTCCAGCAAGCTGGCGATTTCCAGCTCCTTGGCGATCGCCACCGCGGTATTCCGATGATCGCCCGTGATCATGACCGGCGTAATCCCGGCCATTTTCGCTTCCCGAATCGAGTCCTTCACTTCGGTCCGCGGCGGATCGATCATGCCCACAAAGCCGAGGATCGTCAGATCCTGTTCCATTTCCTCCGGGGACAGTTGGCGGTCCGTGTCCTTATAGGCTGCACCAAGCACCCTTAGCGCGTCGTCCGACATTTTTTCCGCCGCCTGCAAGTATTGGCCTTTCAGTTCCTCGGTCAGCGGCACCACTTCCCCCTTGACGACGGCCGAAACCGAAATCCGCAGGAGCTGGTCGATCGCCCCCTTCGTATGAACGCGGTAGCCCTCCCGTGTCTGATTTAAAGTGGACATCAGCTTGCGGTCGGAATCGAAAGGTTTTTCGTCCATCCTTTTATATTCTGCTTCAAGCGAACGCTTCAAAATATTATGCTGTTCGCCGTAGGCAACCAGGGCGATTTCCGTGGGATCGCCGGTTCCCTGGCCGTTCTCGTAGGTAGCGTCAGAGCAGAGGACGAAGGTCTTGATCATCTCCAAAGGCGGCTCTTCATTTAAAGGGGTGGCGGTAAAATACTCGACCACCGTCATTTTATTTTGCGTCAGCGTTCCCGTTTTGTCCGAGCAGATGATGTTCACGGAACCTAACGTTTCGACCGCCGGCAGTTTCTTCACAATCGCGTTAATCCGCGACATGCGGGTGACGCCAAGCGCAAGCACGATCGCCACGATGGCCGGAAGCCCTTCCGGAATCGCCGCCACCGCCAGGCTGATCGCGGTAAGAAATAATTCGAACAGATCGCGCCCTTGGATCAGCCCGATCACGAATATCAGCACGCAGATGCCGATGGCGATGTAACCGAGTATTTTGCCGAGCTCTTCCAGCTTTTTTTGCAAGGGTGTGAGCTCCCGGGTGTCTTCATCGAGAATTTTGGCGATTTTGCCCATCTCCGTATCCATGGCCGTCGCCACGACGACTCCTTCGCCGCGCCCGTAGGTGACCAGCGTCGACATGAACGCCATATTGGTCAGATCGCCGACCGCCATCTTCGGGGCCTCATGGATGTCATCGGCGTTTTTATCCGCCGGCACGGATTCCCCGGTCAAAGCCGATTCCTCGATCTGCAGGTTGGCGCTGGCCAGCAGGCGCAGATCAGCCGGAATGTAGCGCCCGGCATCAAGGATGACGATGTCCCCGGGCACAACCTCCCCGGAGTCGATTTCCTTCGCCTCGCCGTCGCGGCGAACGAGCGATTTGGGCGCCGTCATCCGCTGCAGCGCTTCGATCGCTTTCTCCGCTTTTTGCTCCTGGATCACGCCGATGACCGCGTTCAGGAGCACGACGGCCAGGATGATCACCGCATCCATGTATTCCCCGACAAACAAGGTCACTACGGCAGCACCCAGAAGAACGTAAATGAGCATATCTTTGAGCTGGGCCAAAAAGAGCGACAACCTGCTTTTTTTCGGTTTGCCCTTCAGCTTGTTCGGCCCGTATCGGCTTAACCGGGCTTTGGCTTCCGCGCTTGTCAAGCCCGGCCCCGGGTCGGCTTGCAGCTCCCGCAGCACGGCTTCCCGGGATTTTGTATGCCACATCGGCAGCACCTCTTATTCAGGATATATTCAAAATGGACTCTACTATTATTTATTGTAAACCTGTTCCATCCATAATTATGAGTACCCTCATGAAATTGAATGAGCCCCGCCACAATTTTGCCATGATTTAAAAGTGCTCCAATGGCCTGCATCCAGATGAAAAAAGCACGGCGCTATGCTACAATACTTGAATGTGTTAACGGGAATTTGTTTAGGAGGGTATTTGAATCGCCATGCTGATTATAGGTATCGCCGGCGGAACCGGCTCCGGTAAAACCACGGTGGCCCGCTCGGTTATTGAGCAGCTTGATACGGATAAAGTGACATTCATTTCGCAGGATAATTACTATAAAGATCAAACGTATCTGACGATGTCCGAACGGGAAAAGACCAACTACGACCACCCTTTCGCCTTCGACAACGAACTGCTCGTGGAGCATCTCGCCCTGCTGAAAAACGGACAGGCTGCTTACGCGCCGGTATACGACTTTACGATCCATACCCGGTCCGACAAAACGATCATGCTGCAGCCGAACAATATCGTTATCGTCGAGGGACTGTTCGTGCTGTACGACGAAAAGCTGCGGGGCCTGCTCGACATTAAAGTGTTCGTGGACACCGATTCCGACGTCCGCATCCTCCGCCGTGTGTTGCGGGATATCGAGGAGCGCGGCCGCTCGATCCATTCCATCCACCAGCAGTATCTCGCCACTGTAAAACCGATGCATGAAGCTTTCATCGAGCCGTCCAAAAAATACGCCGACCTGATCATCCCCGAAGGCGGGCATAATGAAGTCGGCATTCAAATGCTGACGATCCTAACCGAAAAATATTTATCCGGAGGCGCCCGGTAAACCCGGACCGCCTCTTCTTTTTGCGCGGGCGCCGGCTTTATGGCCGGGACATTTAGGCGTATGATAAAATGACAATAAATCATTGGGGAGAGGACGGGATGTTTCGTGCAGGGAAAAACTTTGCTGCTTCATCACATCAGATCGCATTTGCCGTTTTACCTGACGGCCGTTGGGTTCCTGGCGGTTGCCAACATCACGTATTCGTATTTCCCGAAAGTGCTGGGGGAGTTTACCGATCACCTGCAGACGGGAAATTTGACGAGAAACGGCGTCATTTACCACGCCTCGATTCTCGCCTTGATCGCGCTCGTTTACGGAGGCTGCTTTGGAATCGGCCAATACATCAACCATCGCCTCGGCCGCATCTTCGAATTTCGGGCCCGCCAGCAGTTGTTCGGGCACTTTACCCGCTTAAGCGAATCTTTCTTTTCCAAAAACGGTATCGGCAAGCTGCTGAGTTACGTGATGAACGACGTGACCGGCGTGCGCGAATCAATTGCTAATGGATTAAATCAAATGACCAATGCGTCGGTTTTGCTGATTTCCGTCATCGTGATGATGGCGGTGAGCGACATTCCGGCGCTTTTGATCGTAGTCAGCGTTTTGCCGCTGGTCGCCATCCCGTTTATGGTCGTCCGCATCGGCCCGCTGATTCGCGACCGCTCGCGGAAGGTGCAGGAGTCGCTGGCGGCCATGACCGAATCGGCGGAAGAACAGTTTGAAGGCGTCAAAGTGACCAAAAGCTTCGCCGCCGAAGACACCGCCTACCGCCGGTTCAGCGAAACCGTTGACCGGATTTTAGGCAATCAGTTGTCCCTGGTCCGCATCACTTCGTTGTTTCAGGTGCTGCTGCCGTTCACCGGCGCAGTGTCGATGGCCGTCGCTATCGCCTACGGCGGCATTCTGGTGACGCGCGGGGAGCTGTCGCTCGGCAACTTCGTGGCGCTGACGCTGTATTTGCGCATGATCATGAACCCGCTGCGCCTGATCGGCAACGTCATCAATGCCATGCAGCGCTCCAGGGCCTCGCTGGACCGGCTGAACCGGCTGCTTGCCGTGAAGCCGGACATCCGCGAAGCCGAAGAGGCGCTGCAACTCGAGGACCGGCCGCTGAGCATCGAAATCAGGAATTTGACCTTTTCGTATCCCGAAGCGGTCAGACCGTCGCTTACGGATATCCGTCTTCGCTTAAAGCCGGGCCAAACCTTAGGCATCGTTGGCCGGACGGGCAGCGGCAAAACGACGCTCGTCAAGCTGCTGCTGCGGATTTACGACCCGCCGCGGGGAACGGTGTTTATCGGCGGCGCCGACGTCCTCGACTTGTCGCTGGAGAGCCTGCGCTCGCAGATCGCTTACGTGCCGCAGGACGGCTTTCTGTTCAGCACGACGATCCGCGACAACATCGCTTTTTTCAACCGGGATTCAGAGCTGAAAAAAGTCGTGGAAGCATCAAAGCTCGCCGATCTGCACGACAATATCGCCGCCTTCCCCGATAAGTTCGAGACTAAGCTGGGCGAACGCGGGCTGACTTTGTCGGGCGGGCAACGCCAGCGCACCAGTCTGGCGCGGGGGCTGATCAAGGACGCTCCGATCCTGCTGCTGGACGACAGCGTCAGCGCGGTTGACGCCGTGACCGAGACGAAGATCCTAACCAATCTGCGTTTGGCGCGCGAGGGCAAAACAACAGTGATCATCGCCCATCGTATCAGCGCCGTGAAACACGCCGACCATATCCTCGTGCTTGAGGACGGCCGGATCGCCGAGCAGGGCACGCATGAGCAATTGCTGGATGCCGGCGGGTTATACGCCGCGCTGCACGCCATTCAGGAAGGAGGGGAAAGCGATGCCGGCTAAAACCATGGAACAAAGTCCGAAAAAATACGAGCTATCCCCGGAAAACCGGCGCAAGGCTTTCTCCGTCCTTTTCGCGTACGCCAAGCCTCACCGCAAGGCGTTCATCGGCGTGTTCGCCTTTGCGTTCGTGGCGATCGCTGCCGATCTTCTGCAGCCGGTACTCATTAAATACGCCATTGACGAAAAGGTGCTGTTCGGAGCACACGGAGCTAGTATCCTGTTAACGCTTGCAATCACGTATTTGCTGTTGGAGGCTGTCAGCGGCATATTTTCTTATTTCCAGGCCAATATGCTGCAGCGCGCCGGCCAGAGCATTGTCGCCCGCTTGCGCAAGGACCTGTTCCGCCACATCACCGGGCAGTCCATGTCCTTCTTCGACCGCAGCTCGGCCGGCGGGCTCGTCACCAACGAATCCAGCGATACGGAGACGATTAACCAGTTTTTTACCCAAGTGCTGTTAAGTCTTGTGCGCGACGGGTTGTCGCTCATTTTGATCGTCGTCTTCATGTTCGTCCTGGACGCCCGCCTCGCCTTGTACTGCATGATCCTGTTTCCGATTATTACGGCCATTTCCCTGGCTTTCCGCAAATATTTGCGCACCTGCTACCAGCGGGCCCGCACCCTGCTGTCCCGGCTGATCGCCTTCACCGCGGAAAATTTGACCGGCATGAGCCTGATCCAGTCCTTCCATCAGGAAAAGGAGCAAGCGTCGCGGTTTACGCAGCGGAACACCGTCTACCTGCAGGCCAACCTGCAGGAGGTGCGGGCTTCGGTACTGTTCAACCGCTCCTTCGATATTTTGGGCAACCTGTCCGTCGCTTTTGTTGTGTGGATCGGAGGCATCGCGGTGCTGGGACAACGCATGGAGTTCGGCGTGCTGTACGCGTTCATCAGCTATATCCGCCAGTTTTTCCAGCCGATCAACGCCATCACCCAGCAGTGGAACACGCTGCAATCGACGATGGTATCGATGGACCGGCTGTGGCGCATCTTCTCCGTCGAACCGGAAGTCAAGGGGCCGCAGCCGGAGGATGCCGTGCCCGTCGACCTCGCCTCCGTTCGCGGCCGGATCGATTTCAACCGCATCCGGTTTTCGTACACCGCAGGCCAGGAGGTGCTGCACGGCCTGGATTTGCATATCCGCGCGGGCGAGTTCATCGGCATCGTCGGCACGACCGGCGCAGCCTCCCCCGGCCCGGGAACATCCCCAGCAACGAGCAGCAGTGATCGTAATTAAACGGCAGTGCCCCGGTCAGCCCGGTGACGATCAGCGGCCGGTCTCCACCCCAGTCGTACCGCTTCAGCTCCTCCAGCTTTTCTTTTTCATCCCCGCTAAGCTCCTTGCCCAGTATACTGCGCCATAGATAACCCACCCGGTCGCTTAACGCCAGCTCCTGCTGCCGCTCCAGCTTCTCCAGCTCCACCCTGGCTTTGCCGAGCGCCCCGAGCAACTCCGCGTCCTCCATCGAGAGCTTTAGGATGTACCCAGTGGCGCCATATTCCAGCGCGGCGCGCGCATATTCGAATTCGCCGGCACAGGTCAGCATGATGAAGCGCGCTTCGCTGCCCCGGGACCGCGCGGCTTTCAGCAGCTCAATGCCGTCCATGTAAGGCATAAAAATATCTGAGATGACGATATCCGGGTCCAGCTCCTCCAGCCGCTCCAGCGCTTCCCGGCCATGCGCGGCTTCACCGGCGATGGCGAAGCCGTGGTCTTCCCAGGGAATGGCCTGGCGGATCGAGCGGCGGACGAAAGGCTCATCTTCCACGAGCAGGATTTTCCACATCGGTCTGTCCCTCCTCAAAGTTTTGTGAGCATTACTTCCTGAATCAGCTTCGAGCAAAACTCACTTCGAAAGCAGAGGCTTCTGGTATGGCAAAGCAATCAGCAGCGGCATCTCCAGCACGGCCATCGCCCCCTGCTCCAGCGGGACCAGCGTCAGCGAGGACTCCCGCTTGAACAACAGCTCCAGCCGATCGCGCAGGTTGCTGATCCCGATGCCTTTCCGCTTGCGGGCTTGTTCCGGCCGGGCGCCGGCAAGACCCTGACCGTTGTCGCGGATCTCCAGCCGCAGCTTCTGGCCCGCCCGCATCGCAGCAATGCGGATCGCCCCTCCTTCCCGCATATGAACAAGGCCGTGCTGAATCGCATTTTCGACCAAGGGCTGCAAACTGAGCTTGGGCACCAGCGCGTATTGCAGTTCCTCATCGATCTCGTATTCGGCCGTAAACGCATGATCGTAACGGAACGATTGAATGTATACATAAGCTTTGACCAGCTCGATTTCCTCTTTGAGATGAACGAGATCCACCTCGCTGTTGAGGCTGGATTCCAGCAGGCGGCCGAGATTCTGGCAAATTTCGAACGTGCCCATATCCCCGTGGTTCCGGGCGTTCCATTTGACCGTATTCAGCGTATTCAACAGAAAATGAGGATTCATTTGCGACATCAGCATTTGAAAATGAAAAGCTTCCTTCTGCCGCTCCTCGGTCCTCAGCCGGGAAATCAGGCCGCGGATATCGTCGATCATGGCGTTAAAGGTTCTAGCCAGCACCAGCAGTTCGCCTTTGAACTTCCGTTCGGGGATGCGGACGTCCAGGTCCCGGTGCACCAGTTCCTTCATCGTCCGCTGCAGCGTGCGCAGCGGGCGGAGCACGGAGGCAACAATCGCATAGGTGATGGCGATAAACACGATAACCGTGAGGGAAAAAGAGACGATCACCTGGTTTTTCATCGCCCGGATATTCCCCGAGAGCGCTTCCAAAGGAAACCGCGTCACCAGCGTCCAATCCAGATTGGGCAGGTAGATGCCATTGTATATGAACATATTGTTCGTGTCGGAGACATAACGGGAGGGGGCGTTTGAGAACAACCCTTCCATCCCGGCCAATTGGGCCGCCGTATGCTCATCCTGCGGCAGCAAAATCGGCCGCCGCGCGCCGTCGAACAAATAGTAGGTTTGCTTCACTTGAAAACCGTTCGTAATCGACTGCAGCCAGGTGCGGATATCGAGACTGATGCGCACATAACCGAAGGTCCGGCCGTCCACCTCCTGCAGCCTGGCGTAAAGCGAATACAGCTCCGCCTGCGGAAAAATGTCCTGCAGCACGTCCCGGGACTCACGCACCGCCCAAGCGTAAGATTGGCCCGTATCCGTCAGTTGCTTGAATTCCGGCTGGCCCGTGATTTCCGAACTCGTTACTCGGCGTACGGAAACCCCTTCCTCCGTGGTCGTGTAAACATGGCCGTAGTTATCCACCAGCGTAATATGCACCGGAATAAGCGCGTTGCCGAGCCCTTGCTTGAGCTCCAGCAGTTGATTGCCCATCTGCAGGGTACGTTCCGCCTCAGCAAAATCGTCCGGCCGCAGCAGCATCATTTTTAGCCCCGGCTCGCGCTCCAGTTGCAGCATCGCACCCAAAACGCCGATCCGGATATCCTCCATGCCGTTTTTCAGCAAATTCAGCTGCGACACGTTCTGCTGCGAAATATTCGCTTTCATGTTCGTTTCCAACTGGTTGATGCTCCTCAGCTGCAGGAAGCTGGAAGGGACCAGCACGAATAACAGGATCGACAAGAACAGCCGGTTTTTGATGCCGGACGGCCACAAGAACTTCATACCTGCCACGCCGCTCGCCTCCTCTTCCATCGTAAGGTTGTTTAAAAAGCCGCCTTCTGCAGATCACTTTTTGAACACGCAATTAAAGGCAGTATATCACAGGAGTTCCGGGACCGGAACAGGCCGCTCCCGGCATCCGGAGACGCCGAAAGCGGCTAGTAGACGATTCTGAAAATAACATTAGCATGATGGCAAGTGAAGACTTGAGAAAACGGAAAAATTAGTCAATTGAAGGTCTCGGGTGACAACGTAAAGGAAAAAAAGGGCGCTATTCAGCGATATCCCCCATGTTGCGTGAAATAAAGGAATTTTATGGCGTTATTCTCACGATTTAGTGGTGAAAGGCCGCTTTTCAACCTGTTCATCGAAACACAAGACCCTAAAGTTCCCCTTTTGGTGATGAATAGGCTCAAATTCGGAAAATAAGCCCCTTAAGTTCCTCTATTTTATGGGGACGCTACCTGAGCGCGCAGGACTAATATAGAACAAAGTGATCCATGGCCCCCATCCGCAAATAAGCCATATTATTTCCGGATCATTCTACTAGTTTAGAAGGAAACGCCCGATGGCCTGGCTCCGTCAGTTTTCATAACAGCGGATTTCCGCGATAGCCGCCGCAGGATCACCGTTGGTGGCGTGGATCACGATCCGCAGCCGGGAAGCGTTGACCCCGCCGGGAAAATCATGTGTGCGGCGCTGCTGATAGTTGCCCTGCACCCGCAGCAGCTCGCACCACTCGCCGTCCACAAAGGCTTCAATGGCGTATTCCTGCGGGCACTGCGGATCGCGGTAAAACGGCTCGTAGGCGTGGTATTCCCGGAACAGATGGCCGGGAAAAGTCAGCTCGACGCGGCCGATCCGCTTCGGCTCCGCCCATTCCAGGCCGGCCCATTGCGGCAGCGGCTCCGCCGGGTTCGAGCGCCAAACGTTGGTGTAGTCGTAAGGGCGGGTCACCCCGGACACCACGCCCGCGGCTCCATAGGCCGGCTGCGGCGGATCGACGCGGAAGCTGAGCGTGCCGCCGTCGCGGTAACGGCGCATCCTGCCGCCGCCCATCTCGTACGCAGAGACGTGACCGGGCAGCACGGTGCCGGCCATATGCCACTCGACGCCGGGATTGGCGAGCAGGTCGAGCCGCACGTACGTGCCGGGTTCAAGCCCGTCCGCCGCCGTCAGATTGACGGGCCATTCGATCCAGCGTTTACGCCCTGGCGGCACGGTCAGCTTGGCCTTCGCCAGCGGCGTGCCGGCATCGGCACGGTAATCCCAAATATGCCGGACCGGCAGCAGCTCGGCTTCGACCGTCTGCGGCTGAACCGTGCCGTTGCTGAGGCAGACGGACAAGCTGCGGATTTGCGCCGTGCCGACCGCGATCCACTGTCCTCTACGATGCTCCAGCGGCTCCGCAGCTTCCATAAATCCCTCTGCCGCCTTGCGGAATCCGCCCGTCCGATCGCGGCTTTCCGGCCCCACGCCGTACACGAGCTCCGTACTGCTCGCCACCGCTTTCGCGCTTCTGGCCAAATCGGCCGGGTCCTCGTTGCGCACGTTCGGCAGGAAGCAGCCGTCCCGCAGCAGCCGCTGCTGCACTTCCTTGATGCAGACGTCGGGCACGTCGGCCACCTCGATGCCTTTTTGCAGCGCCAACGCCGCAGCTGTCCCCGCCGCCTGGCCCATCAGCGCGGTCGTCGCCATCACCCGCACGGTGCCGAGCGCCGCGTGGCTGACGCTGACGTTGCGGCCGGCCATCATCAGGTTGCCGACATCCTTGGCCAGCATGATCCGCAGCGGAATGCCGTAAGGGCCGCAATAGCTTTTGACCGCGTATTCCGTCGTTTCGGCATAACCTTCCGCACTGGCCGGTTCAGCCGTCGGCGCCAGCAGCCCGCCCGCGGTATGCAGGTCGATGAACCAGCCGCCGTAAGCCACCTCGTCCGGGAAAACGGTCAGGTTCAATAGATCGTGCTCTGTCATGAAATACCGCCCCATGATCCGCCGGCTTTCCCGTTTTCCCGGCACCTGGCCGATCCAGTCGAGCGCCAAATTGGCCGAGCGTTGCTTCAGCTCGGGATCGCCGTTTTTGATCCAGTCCCATATCCCCAGCGCATGCCGGGTCAGCTCATGGCGGATATCCTCATTGCCGTAAATCGTATGCCACGGCACGCCGATCTCGATCCACCAGAACCCCGCCATCAAATCGTAAAAATGCCGCCCCTGATTATAAAAATAAGCCGGATCTTCATGCTTCACCGCCCATTCCGGGGCGCGGAACGGAACAGAACGGCCCATATCCTTGGCCTTAAGTTGGATCGAGCTGCCCATCGTATCACTGCTGGCTTCAAGCGGAGCATGGAGCTCGCCGAATTCGCCGCGGCTTTCCGTGCCCAGGCGCCATTCGCAGCCGGCCATATCGGCCACGACGCCGTCGCCGGTGCAATCGATAAACACCCGGCCCCGGATGGTCAGCTCCGTCTCGGCGTTCGCCACCCGAGTCTTCACCGCGCGGATCGACTCCGGACCATCCATCTCCACCTCCGTCACCGACGTGTTCAAGTGGAACTTAAGATTCGGCGTCGACACCATCATGTCATAGATTGTCATGTCCCAGACGCTGTTGGTCCATCCGTTCTCGCGGATCGGCTCGTGGTTTGCGGCCCGTTCCTCGATCAGAAGCTCGGAGATGATCCCCGTCTCCCTGGCATAGGCGTGAAACTGGGCCGCGCCATGCGTCGTGACCCGCACCTCCGACGAGCTGTTGCCGCCAAATACCGGGCGGTCCTGAATGATACAGACACTCGCCCCAAGCCTGGCCGCCGCCACCGCCGCGCTCACCCCGGCCAACCCGCCGCCGCAGACGACGACATCGTATGATTCCGTGCTCGATTTGTTCACTGTGCTTCCCCCTATGGACCTCGTTTTTTCCATTGTAAATCCGGTTCATCCTTAGGAACGATCAACATATCTTGGGGATGCACTGCACAAATCCTTGCTTCCTCAAAAACTTAGATGAACCTGTCTGGAAATTTCAGAAATTGTTATTACGGTACATATTTTAACGATATGTGTTACTATAAGTTACATAAAACATACTTTTCGCAAAATTTTCATTACATCAGGAGGGGATGCGTATGGCCATACAAACTTCGGATTTGCTTCAGCTGCCGTTACTTAAAAACATGAAGCTGCTGGGAGGCAAAAAAGGACTGAGCCGGGTAGTGACATGGCCGTACATCGGCGGCGAGGATTTTTCGCTAGAGTGGACGCGCGGCGGCGAAATGCTGTTTCTCATGAACGCCGGGGGCCGTGAGGAATCCGGCGGATTGCGGAAATTGCTGGCCGATTGCGCCTCCAGAAACCTGGCCGGGTTGATTCTGCTTCATCCGCCGGAAAGCACCTTGGCCAAGACCGAACTGGCGCAGTTGGCGGACGAATTGGACTTTCCGCTCCTGGAGCTGTCCGGGAACATAAAACCGACCGAAATCATGAGGGGAATCGGCGATGTCATTTTAAAGCAACAAAATGAACGCCGGCATCTCTACGATATGATTTATGAAATTTTATACGGAGCGCACGCCAACGTCGCGGCTGTCGAGAGACAGGCGGCGTTTTTCGGATATGATTTGAGCTCGGCGCATCAGGTTTGCGTGATCCGGGCAATCAACTTCGAGCACATCGCCTTAAGCTCCGGATATGCGGAAGACGATGCGCGGGCCGAATTCAAAAGCTATTTCAATCAAGTCGCGTTAAACGCTGCCGCGCAATACATCCAGAACGTCATGGCTATACCGAAAGGCGGCAATGAAGCGGTCCTGTTGATTCCGCTCAAACAAAACCACGATGAAAAAACGAGAATGAAGCAAGTGGAAAATTTTTGCGAGCACGTCATGAACATGTTTATCGGCCTGAAAGTCAAAGCCGGAATAGGCGGTGTCTCGGAAGTGGTATGGGAATGCAGAAAAAGTCTGAAAGAAGCGGAGCAGGCGCTGCAAATCGCCGTGAACACGGAAAACGCCCGAATCGTGACGAAATTTGAGGACTTGGGCATGTTTCGGGTTTTATACAAATTTCCCGATATCTCCGTGTTGGATGAGTATGTGCAGTCGCAATTGGGACCTTTGCTGCAATACGACCACGTCAACGACGGCGAACTGGTGAAGACGCTGCAGACCTATTACGAATGCAAGCTAAACCTGAATCAAACCGCCAAGGAACTGTTCATCCATCGCAATTCGCTAATGTACCGGTTCAAAAAAATTGAAGAACTGATCGGCAAAAAACCGGACGATACCGCAGCATATCAATCGCTTTTCTTCTCCATATTGCTCTATCGCTTTATAAGTGTGCAAGGTGAACGATAACTCTCCGGACATTCTGTGCAATCCGTATGATGATTAGGTGCCTCACCGTCCAATATACTAGATATGTAAGAAAACCATTCTGTTTTGAGAGATAAAACAAAACATCATAAGTGAGGTAATCTAACAATGCAGGCTTATTTTGATGGAGTTCCAAAAACGTTGAAGGACGGCATTTTTCACGATCTTTTTCTCGATCCGGCCAAAACGGCTGTAATTACCATTGACATGCACGACGGCCATCTGGCCGACGACCCGGAGTGCCCGTCGCCGGCGCCGCGGGGAAGGGAAATCATCGAGCCGATCAACCGCTTCACCGAAGTGTGCCGGACGCTGAACATCCCCGTTATCCACGTGCGTTCCGTCCTGCGCAAGGACGGCTCGGACGACATTCGCGGATATAAAAGCGCGTGGCGGATCTTATCGGAAATGCGCGATCAACCGCTGCCGTTCGCGGACAATCACGCACTGGAAGGTACCAAGTGGACGCGCTTCTCGGTGCGGGTGGGGGAAGAGGATTACACCGTGGATAGCAAAAAGCGGCTAAGTGCTTTTTATTCTACGGATCTTGAGCTGCTGTTGCGCAACCTCCGAAAGGAAACGATCGTCTTGACCGGGGCCCTGACCGACTGCTGCGTCTTGAATACGGCGTGCGATGGAGCGAACCGGGATTTCCGAGTCGTCGTTCCGCAGGATTTATGCCGAGGATATCTCGAGTTGGAACAATCGGCCTTGCAGATTATTTCCAGGTACTTTGGGCTTGTGGTGGATTCGGAAACTTTAATCAAGCAGTGGAAAAAAATGAGATTTGAGGAGATGGATGAGAAATGACCAGACAAAAAGCGAATGGAAAGAAAGTGAGTCGCGTTTCATTATGGTTGGCGGGCATGGCCATCGTTACCGGCTTGGCCGGCTGCTCCTCCGGTTCGGGCAACGAATCCGGCCCCGCGCCGGCAGGTTCCGGCCAGGAGGTCGAAGTGTTGACGGTCGGGATCGGCAACGTCATTCCTCCGCAATTTTACGTCGACGAAAACGGCGAGCTTACCGGTTACGATCATGAAGTTCTGCAAAAGATCGATGAAAAACTGCCGCAGTTTGAATTCAAATACGAGCAGCTTGAGCTGGCGGCAACTTTGGTCGCCCTGGAATCCGGCAAGATTCAAATCGCCGACTGGCAGTTCGGCAAAACGGCGGAGCGGGAGGAGAAATTCCTCTACCCGGACGAGCCCTACGATATCGGCGTACTCAAGCTCATCACCCGTAAAGACGACACGGAACTCAATACGCTCGAAGATATGGCGGGAAAAAAGATGGCGCAAATGCCGACGTCCAGCTTTTACACCTACCTGAAAAAGTTTAACGAAGAACATCCGGACCAAAAAATCGACGTGCAAACGGTCGACAGCCTGCCCGTGGCGGATGCGATGAAAATGGTCGAATCGGGCCGTATCGACGGCACCCTGGCTCTCGCCGGCACTTACAATAAGCTGAATGAGGAACTGCAGCTGGATACCCGTTTAGGCGGCACCATCGATGCGTATCCCGTGTATCAGATCCTCCCCAAAGACCGCCCGGACATCAAGGAAGCGATCGACGGGGCGCTGAAAGAATTGCGTGAAGACGGCACGCTTTCCGAGTTGTCGAAAAAATGGTACGGGCTGGACAACTTTGCCGAATACGAATCGTTCACGGGCGGCCAATCGTCATCCAACCAATCCTTTGGCGGGTAAATCTTGAAGCGGCGCACCGGAGAGATCCGCGCCGGTAAGGAGGGGCTTCATGGAAAAGTTTTTCGACGTTGAATTTATGCTGCGCTCCATTCCCAAAGTGATCGAGGCGCTCCCCGTCACCCTTTTGCTGTTGGTACTGTGCATGATTTTCGGCTTGTTGTTGGGCGGTCTGCTGACATGGATGAAAATAAGGGGCCATCGGTCGCTGCAAACGGCAACGGGGGTTTACGTCTCATTTATGAGGGGAACCCCTCCTCTCGTTCAGCTGTTTTTGATTTATTACGGATTGCCGAACCTGCTGGCGCAATTGGGGCTTAATGTTGGTAGCTGGGATAAATTGGTTTTTGTAATTATTGCTTTTACATTAAGCAACGCCGCTTATCTGTCCGAAACGATACGTTCCGCCTATTTGGCCGTTCCGGCGGGGCAGCATGAAGCGGCGCAAAGCGTCGGAATGACAGGTTTCCAGTCGTTTCGCCGAATTATTTTACCGCAGGCGCTCGCGGTGGCGATTCCCAATCTCGGAAACAGCCTGCTGATCGTTTTTAAGGATTCCTCCCTGGCCTTCAGCATCGGCATCGTAGATCTGTTAGGCAAAGCGAAGCTGATCAGCGCGGCGGGATACGGAGCCAAAAACTTGGAAGTGTTCGTCGCCGCAGCGTTCGTCTACTGGATTTCCTGCATGATACTGGAGTACGGAACGGGCCTGCTGGAGAAACGTTACAAACGCAAGATGGGGCTGTCCGTATAGCGGACCCGGCCGAAAGGGACGTGAAAAGCAAATGGACTTTTACCTGGAGCAATTTTGGAAGTTGTTGTCGGCAGCGCCGATTACGCTACTGCTCAGTGTCACCGCCATGTTTTTCGGCATGATCATCGCTATGTTTTGCGCGCTTGTGCTGATTTACAAAATACCGGTGATCCGAAGATTGGTGACCTTGTATTTATCGGTCATGCGGGGGACGCCGCTGTTGGTTCATCTGTTCATCGCCTATTACGGCATTCCGAAGCTCGCCGACGCGGCAGCCGAAGCGACGGGGCTTCCACTCTCGGTCAACGGAGTACACCCGATCGTCTTCGCGATCATTGCGCTAAGTCTTGAACGTTCGGCCTATCTGACCGAAGCGATCCGGTCCGCCCTGCTATCCGTGCCGAAGGGGCAGATGGAAGCGGCGTATTCCGTCGGCATGACGACGAGCGAAGCCTATCTTCGGGTCGTGTTCCCCCAGGCGTTCGTCGTGGCGATACCGAATTTAGGCAACTTATTTCTCGGGGGAGTCAAAGGGTCTTCGCTCGCATCGGCGGTGGCCGTGGTCGAAATGATGAACATGGCCAATATCGAGGCGACCGATTCCTACAGGTTCATGGAAATCTATGCGATCGTCTCGCTGATCTACTGGGGCATGTGCATCGCCTTTGAACAGTTGTTTGCCAGAATGGAGAAACGGATGGGGCATTTCCGAAAATCACTGCGTTAATCACCGGAAAAGGAGAAGCATTATGTTGCCTGATATTTTGGATGACGATGAACTAAAACAATGCGAAAAATACTTAATCGGCCTGCGCCGCCACTTTCACCGCTTCCCGGAGCTGGGAGGGCAAGAAAAAGAAACCTGCGCGAAAATCGCCGGCGAGCTGGAGCAAATGGGGATTCGTGTTCGCCGGGTCGGCCACGCCGGCCTCATCGGCGAACTGACGGGCGCGCTGCCGGGCAAAACGCTCGTTCTGCGCAGCGACATGGACGCCATCCCCGTTCAGGAAAGCTCCTTCAATCTGCTGCGGGAGAAAATCGTAATTTCCGAACGCGAAGGCGTCGCCCATCTCTGCGGACACGACGGGCATATGGCGATGCTGCTTGGCGCGGCCAGGCTTCTGTCGCAGCGGAAGAACCGGATCAAAGGACGGATCTTGTTCTGCTTTGAGGAAGGCGCGGAGAAGGTGATCGGGCTGCAGGCGATGATGGACGCGCTCGCGGGAGATAAGGTCGACGGCGCCTGGGGGATATACCTCGAGTCTTCCCTGCCGGCCGGCGGCTTTGCGGTGGAAGCGGGCGCACGGCTGGCCGGCGCCATCGGGTTTCAGATCGCGGTTACCGGCGAAGGCGGGCACGGTTCACGCCCAGACAAAACGATCAACCCGATCGATTGCTGTGCGCAAATCGTGGGTGACATCCAAGGCATGATCGCGCGAGAAATCAATCCTTACGAGAATGTGGTTCTGTCCTTCGGCAAAATCGAAGGCGGAAGCACGTCCAACATGATTCCTGATACCTGCTCGATGTCGGGAACGATGCGTTTTTTTGACCGGAATGTCGGTTTGCATCTGCAAAGCTCGTTCGGGCGCTGGGTCGAGCATATCGTCACCGCTCACCGCTGCCAGATCAGCATCGACTATTTCGGGCGCGGCATGCCCGTGGTCAACCGTCCCGAGGATGCCGCGCGGGCGCGGGAAGCGATCCTCAAAGTGGTGCCGGAAGCCGAAAGCAACTACAGTTTACCGCCGCAAATGCGTTCGGACACGTTTGGGACTTATATCGGCGAGTTCTCCGGCGTGTTTGTGTTCTTGGGGATCGATAATCCGAAGCTCGGCACAGGGGCGGACGGCTACACGCGAAAATACGACCTGGATGAATCCTGTCTCATCAAAGGGACATTAGCCACCCTGGAATATGTAAAGCTGTTTTTGGGCTGGGAATAACGATTACCTATTGGAGAAAGAGGAGGGCCATTATGACGACAGAGCCAATGGTGCAGCTGAGCAACATCCACAAATCTTTTGGCGCGCTTCATATTTTGAAGGGGGTAAACTTGTACGTCGGCAAGGGAGAGGTCGTGGTCATCCTCGGTCCCAGCGGATCGGGCAAAACTACCCTGCTCCGCACCATTAACTTCCTGGAAAACGCCGACGAGGGCAGCGTTACGGTCAACGGTTTTACCGTGAAATGCCGCCATCCCCACAAAAGTGATGTGCTCACTTTGCGCCGCAAAACGGCGATGGTGTTCCAGAATTACAATTTGTTTCAAAACAAAACGGTGTTGGAAAACGTCATGGAGGCGCTGGTCACCGTAAAAAAAATGAAGCGCGAAGAAGCGGAAGCCCGGAGCCGGGACGTACTGGAGAAGGTCGGCCTCAAGGAAAAGGCGGACTTCTACCCGACGCAAATTTCCGGCGGACAGCAGCAGCGCGCCGGCATCGCGCGGGCGCTGATTCTAAACCCGGACGTGATTTTGTTCGATGAACCGACGTCCGCCTTGGATCCGGAACTCGTGGGAGAAGTGCTTGCGACGATCAAGGCGGTCGCGAGCACGGGAATTACGATGATCGTCGTGACCCATGAAATTTCGTTCGCTCGCGAGGTCGCCTCCCGCGTCGTGTTCATGGACGGCGGCAATATCATCGAAGAAGGAGGAACGGAAGAGCTTCTCACGAATCCGCGGGAAGAGCGCACCAAACAGTTTTTAAAAAGAATCACTTCATGAGCCGATGGTGTATGAACTACCGGGGCCCGTTTCCGTTAATCGGATATTCAGAAGGAGCCAGTTATGAGCTTAATTACAGCCTACAATGAGATTATTACCTTATTTTTCATCATGTTGATCGGCTTTGCCGTGATCAAATACAAAATCGTAACGGATACCTTCCGCAGCGATTTAAGCAATTTTCTGTTTTACGTCAGCATCCCGTGCACGATGATACGCTCGATGAACCAGGAATTTTCACGGGACAAACTGCATGACGTGCTGATCATGGTCGGCATGAGCGCAGCCTTCCTCGTTTTCGGATATGTGCTCCGCTGGTTCGGATTAAAGCTCCTTGGCGAAACAGATGTAAGGCGCAGAACGGTTTACGAATTCACTTTCGTCATCACCAATTACGGCTTCATGGGCTGGCCGGTGTGCTACGCCCTGTTCGGCGACGACGGCATGTTCTATTCGGCCATTTTTGCGATCCCGATTAACATCGTATTTTATATTCTTGGCGGCCTCATCTTTTCCAAAATCAACGGCGACAAAGAAACGATTGGCTGGCGCATTTTGTTGACTCCGCCGAACATCGCCACTTTACTCGGCATCCTGCTCTTTTTGTTTTCCGTGAAAATCCCCGGGATTTTCTCCGGCGTCATCGATTTGATGTCGGCGACGACCACGCCGTTGGCGATGGCGGTGGCGGGTATGATGCTGGCCGCATTCAGCCTGAAAAAGGTGTTTACCAATCCGAAAGCATTTGTGTTTGCCGGCCTGCGCTTGCTGGCGCTGCCCCTGCTGTTCTTTATTTTGCTTAAAATATTGGGCTTCGGCGGACTGGTCCTCGCCATTCCTGTTATTATCGCCGCGATGCCGACTCCGCCCAATCTGACGATATTGACGGAGCAATACAAAGCCGATTCGTATTTGGCGGCGCAGCTTATTTTTATTACGACATTGGTATCCGTGCTTACGATCCCGGCCATCGCCGCCGTCGTCGGATCCGGTCTATGACTAAACTTTATAGCTAGGCATGTACCTTGAGCATCCTTTGGGATGCGATTGGGTCATGCCTTAGCTTTTTTGTGACAACCCCTAATTTCCCGATAGTATTTTCTTAGCTTCCCGAAGATCAATTCTCGCATGATGCCCATGTTTCTCTAGAAGGTGCAGCAAGTTTGATCCATTTAATAAGGTCAGAGGTTTATCTTTAGCAAATTCGTATGAATCAGGACCGTAGTCTGCGGTGGAAACAAGAATCCCTTTGGTCGCCCCTTCATTAACCACTGTCCCATATAAATCCCGAACCGCCGAAACACTAACAACATTCGTATATCTTTTTGCCTGTATTACAATCTTGCCGCCTCTGATCGGATCCGGATCGAAAGCAACCGCATCAACGCCTCCATCTCTACTGGCTCTTGTTACTTTAACTTCCCCGCCACTGCTCTTAAATTCCTTTTCAAATAATTCACGAATCAGATGTTCAAAATCTTCCCAATCCATCGCGGCCAAATTCGTTGATTCATCTAACTGGTCCGTAACATCATAACTATCAACGAACCTCTTATCGGATTTACTAATTTGCAGAATCGGCTTAACCGGACTTAACGCACTTAGCTTGCTGCCGGCTATGCCCTTTAAACTCTTAAAACATGTTTTGGGATCAACATTTGCCAGATCGATGTCTGCAAACTGCTCCTTCTTCACTTGAATAGTTATGATGCAATTATTCTCTTCCTTGCCGGTCGCTTTATTGATTGAGTTAACCCAACCATTGAAAGAAACAGCCTCAATGGCATGCGCCCGATCCGCCTCAAAAATCTCATGCATTGTTCTAAGAGCTATTTTATACATTGCTTCATCAAACATTTTTGTGACTTGATTTTCCGTAAGCTGGGTTTCCTTTAACTCTTTTTTGGATGTTAAATATTTGACTTCTTTCAAAGTTGGAAAACACTCGATCGACGGTAATTGATACTCTATAATAAGTATTTTGGTTTCATTACTGTACTCTAACTCAAAGCTTTTGGGAAAAGACTCGGGATAAACCGAATTCTCCAACACCATTTCGCAATATTCCACCACGGAATCTTCATTTAGATTGAAATATGCTTCCTTCATCTCATCAATTTTTTTGTTATATTCATCTTGTTCCTCAAGAAAAATTTTCTTCCTTTCTTCCCATTGAACAACGTTTTCTTGCCACTTTTGCACTTCCGTTTCTAATTCTTGCTCCAACATCTGATTGTAGTTATCTATCTCAAACTTTTGGTTTTCCCACATCACCATTGAAGTAGTATACCTATTCTCGTATTCTCTAATTTTTTGTTCTTTTTTCGCCTTGAATATTTTTTCTATGAAGGTGAAAACGGGCTCCTCTTTCCTAGGTGGGTCCGGGTACTCCCTTTTTGCTTTTGGGCTTGGCTTGGACGGAATTTTTTCGGGAAATTCCTCGTTCTTTTTTAATACATCCCAATTCACGGTGTCATCGATAGAAAGCGTATGGGTCAATAAATTATCAATCGTGCTAATGGCTTCCTGCGCTTCTAAGGACATTTTCGCTGCCTCTTCAATACTAGCTTCCTGTTCCGCAACCATCATGCGTCTTGTCTCAATCCTACTCCATTTCTCATCCCACTTTAAAATTTGGATATCAATTTTATTTCGCAGAATATCCATCTCTGGTGCAGAAACAACTTTATGCTCGTTTAAACCGTTGTCATACATCTCTACAGAGTATTTCAATATGCGGGTACCTGCTTGATTCCATTGTGCCTGGGTATTTCCAATCTTTATACGATTGTCTTTCACCGAAAAGAACCCCCATTTATTAAATTTAAGCGATACAATATTACAAATTTCTCCACAAAATACAAAATTCCTTGTCTTATAGCAAAACCCAATGTGATGTCCCCTGTTTTCGCGTTGAGCGACAACTTCGCACCTAGCTGATCCGCCAGAAACCGCAAAGGGACCAATGTATTCCTTTTCTCCACAATAGGGGTGATCCCTACGTTCCCATGAATTCCATAGATCTGATGAAGCATTGTACTGTCTCTCTAACGTTGGTAGAATATACCTTTAAACAGTATTTTCGCTCACAAAGGAGAGGAATAAATGACATCCCAACAGCAGGCGGCCAAGGCATCGATGGTGGGTTGGCTGGCGCATGAAAACGAGCTCGGCCGGGAACCCGGCAAAATCGAAATCGCCGGGGAATTTGATTTGCACGGCATGCACTACTACATGTTCAAGTACAAAAAGAACTTGCTCGGCAAATGGCTCCTGGGCGTATGCGGAGGTTATGAAGATCCGTCCGACACCGAGCATTGCGGCCATGTTTTCAGTGAAATGCAGCCCTATGATCCGGCCACTGCCGAGCAGGAAGCGATCGCCATGGTCGAGATGATCCGCGAGTATTGGATGAAGCGGGCGGCGGAGCTGGAGGCCGCGGAAGCGCAGGCTCAGGCTCAGACTCAGACTCAGGCGGACGGCTCTGCCGGCAATGAAGAAGACGGGAAATCCTCCGGGATTTTTAACGGGTTCGTGCTGCTCAATACCCATGAATGCGACCTGGAGTTGATAAAGGCCAACCTGCTGCAGGATTGGAATATCGCCTACTCACGGGACGAGGATGAACAGAAACACCCCGGAGAGGAAAAAGAAGGCATCCTGGTTTTTGAAGCGGAGGGCTGCACCTTGGCCGTCAGCTTTGTCGATGCTCCCGTACCGGACGGAGAAGCCGAGTTCCATGCCCAAGGCAACTATATGTGGCGCGAGGCGGTGGAGGTAACCAAAACGCATGTGGCTCAAATCATTGTGGCCACGTCTCCCCGCTCTGTCTCCCCGCTCGATAGCGGTAAAATGTATGCCAAACTGGCGGTAAGCTGTTTGAAGCTGCCGAACGCGGTGGGCATCTACACGTCCGGGACCGTCTTTCAGCCGGAGTTTTTTGTGGAGTTGGCGGAAGTGATGAAGTCGGAGGACATCATTCCTTTGCTTAATTTGATTCATTTCGGACTGGTCGGCAGCGAAAAAGGAATCAGCGGTTACACGAACGGGCTGGCATCGTTTGGCAAGGATGAAATCGAAGTGCTGGACAGCCATGCCTCGCCCGCCGAGCTGCGCGATTTCCTGATCGACCTCGCCGGGTATGTCGTCGATCAGGACGTCACGCTTAGGGACGGAGAAACGATTGGCTTCACGGCGGAGCAGAAGCTGCCGATAACACGCTCTGAAGGCGTGTATGTCGAGGGCGACAGCCTGAAAATCAAATTTTAGCAGCGGTTGCTCAAGGCAGGGGGAAGGCCCCCTGCTTTTTTCATGAAATGTCCGTAATGTTTGAATAGTTGCAAAAGATACAGTTATTGATCGGAAAATGGAGTAGGGTGCTTGTTTAATTGCAAATCCTGCAATTAAACAAGCACGATTCGATGGACTGGCGCAGATATTGGGATGTAGTTGCAGAAAATGCAATTAAAGCATATGAACCCGCTTCTTCGTTGAAATCTATTGTATGTTTTGCAACTAATGGTCCGAGCCCTTGGGAACTTTCAAACCCGTAGGCGTCGTTGTGCTTATTTCCCGCTATGGCGCCCGGAAGAAGACGTCCGCAGAGAATATAACCCGGAGACCGCCCGGTCCAGTCTATCCTTGATCAAGATCGCCGCGGTGTATTGAGCCGGAATCGCTTCGTAGCCGTAGTGGATCCCTGCCAGTCCCCCGGCGATGGCGCCGATCGTATCGGAATCCCCGCCCAAGTTGGCCGCCCGCTGCACTACTTCGCTAAAGTCCGCGCTATGCAGCAAAATATGGAGAACCCACCGGAACGTGTGTACGACAAAACCGCTCGGCTCGCAGTCGGGAACCGCTTCAAAAAGGCCTTCATATTCCGTTCCGGCCGTTTCAGCGAAAATGGCGGACCTTAAATCCTCACTGCGGAGCAGGCGGGCGGCAATTCGGTTATAGATCAAGCAGGCCTCGCCGCAGCGCGGATCGTAGTGCGTCATCTTCGACTGCATGAGCGTCACCCGTTCCATGTCGGCGCTGTCCCCGTATGCCAAAGCCATGGGCAGGCAGCGCATCAGGGAACCGTTCCCGGCGCTTTGCCCCAGATCAGCGTGTGCGTAAAAAGCAGCCTCGAACCAGTTGCCCTCGTAACTCTCGAAGACGTGGCGGATAATATTGCCGATGTCCTTCGGCCTGGAATTGTACCATTCCAAGAACAGACGACCGATGGGCTCCATCGGCTCGGCCGGATTTTCCAGAATGCCTTCGGCCACGCCAAGCGTCATCATCGTATCGTCGGTCACTTCCCCCGGCGCAAGCCGCCACACCCCGCCGCCGATGATTTCCCGCAAATAACCGTATTGCGCCTTGATCTCCCTGGGGCTCATAAACTCCGTCGTTCCGCCGAGCGCATCGCCCACGGCCACGCCGTACAGCCCGCCTTTGATTTTGCTGTATAAAATCCCTTCGTTCATGGCAACTCCCCCCGTTTTTTCTGAGTTTGAACTGAAACATTTAGCGATCGCAAACGTCAACTTACGCCGTCAGATGCAAAAAAATTCCCTCGCGGTTTGCGTCGTCATCTCGGCGACCTTCGCCGCGGTTCTGCCCGTGCAGCGGGCGATCCTTTCCACAATTTGCGGCAGAAAAGCAGGCTCGTTGCGCCGGTCTGCCGGCTTGTCCTTCAAATCCCGCGGGGTGAGGAACGGCGCATCCGTCTCGATCATCAGCCGATCCGCCGGAATGATCGGGACGAGATCCAGCAAATGGCGTCCTCTCCGCTCATCGCAAATCCAGCCGGTAATCCCGATATGGAAACCCATCGCAAGGTACGTCTTCAGCTCCGCTTCGGTCCCCGTAAAACAGTGGACCACCGCCTTTTTTACCCCGTGCTCCTTCAGGATCGAGGTGAAATCGGCGGAAGCTTCCCGCTCATGCAGGAACAGCGGCAGTTCCAAATCAAGCGCCAAGCGAATCTGCTCGGCAAACCATTTGCGCTGTACATCGCGCGGGGAGAAATCCCGGTTGTAATCCAGGCCGCATTCCCCGATGGCAACCACCTGGGGAAGCTGTGCCAATTGTCCGAGCCTTTCTATCGTCTCCTTGTTGCAGCTTTTGGCGTCATGGGGATGAACACCCGCTGTAGTGTACAGCTTTCCCGGGTGGTCCTCTGCATAACGTGCCGCCTCCTCACTGCTTCGCAGGCTTGTCCCGGTGATGATCAGAGGCGCGACGCCCTTGGCTGCCGCCCGCTCCATCACCTGCTCCCGGTCGTGATGAAACGAACGGTGCATCAAATTAACGCCGATATCGATCATTGTCATCGATGGGTTCATAGTTAACCCCTCCTTCTTATCTTAAGGCCGATCTGCTCATGGGTTTCCCGCTGCTTCGGCGTTTGCTCTACGATTCATTCCTGTTGTCATTTTTCACCCTGTATCTGTGGATTCCAAACGGTACAGCATCCCGACGGTATCCGATCGGCCAGCCATACTTCATTGCCGGCATAATAAAATGTAACCCCAAGCCGCTCCGCGTCTCGTGTGTCTATTTTAAGAATAACCAGCTCACCTCTACGGCTGCCCGCAAGCGTGGCGAAATGAGTCCCCTCCGACAAATGCACGTACTGCCGGTTCATGGGCAGCAGTCCTCCTTTCAGTATAGACGGGAGGGCATTTTTGTTGGTTCCATGGTACAACACGGCGGGAGGCTCGCCCGGGGTGTAAGTTACCCGGTCATGACTATGGCCGTTATCACTTCACTTTCTAGCCGCTTCCATTTATTGCATTATAACCTTTCCAGGACGGTTTGGTCAGGAAAGTTTGGTTTAACACAACATTCCCGCGAGGAAGTTAGGCAGGTAACACCAAGATAATCGCGTAAAACATACGCTAACCAAAATCAAAGCATAATTGCATGAACTTGCGTAAACTAAGAATTATTTTGAAACGAATCAACTTAGCGGGTATAATAAAACTCATCAACCGGGCCGTATGCGATAGCTCAATATAATCCAAAAGAGGCAATCTCCCTGCTTTGCGAGGGCCGAAGAGATTGCTTCTTTCACTTTTTGTGGCGAAACAGCTCGTCAAGCCGCTAATCGCGGACAAATACGCACACGAAACGTGGAACCTTCATAGATAGAAGTATTGCTAGGCTGGAGAAATATTTTGTGAGATTGCGGTACACTGTGAACAGGAGGGATTTTTATGATATCTAACCGGAGCGCCCAGATCGGTCCGCCGCGTTTCGGCATTGCCGTGCATGCCCTGATCTTGCTTGCCAAATGCGAGAGACCGCTTTCCAGCGCGGCCATTGCCAGCAATGTCCAATCACATGCCACATTCCTCCGCAGGGTATTGGCGCAGCTCACGCACACCGGTATTGTCGAAGCGAGAGAAGGACGGAATGGGGGCTACTATCTGAAGCGCCGTCCGGATCAAATTACGCTGGCGGATATATTTTTGGCTGTAAAATCGGATTGCTGCGAACCAGAGGTTCGTGAGGACTGCGCCTCGGGCCAACAAAAGCTCGAAGCGATTATGGGAGAAGTGCAGAAGCAGACTGTCGAACTGCTCAAGCAGCATACGTTAGCTGATTTGATGCAAGAATAATTACCGGATTGCAATGTGAGCCGGAACGTTATATACTGTACTCAGTTAAGTTGCAGTTTATAATTCGACTGCCTTTTATTTTGAGATATACTGTGCTTGTATTTAGCACAGTAATTATAAGGAGGAGAGAAGCATGTCCGTTTCACAATCGTCCCAAACGGTGGAGCAGCAGCAGTTTTTCAACGTTATTCAGGATCGGCGGTCCGTCCGCAGCTATGATCCCGAGGTAAAGATTTCGCGGGAGGAAATGAACGAAATCTTGCAGCAAGCTACGCTGGCTCCTTCAGGCGCCAATCTGCAGCCGTGGCGGTTTCTCGTAATCGATTCACAGGAGCTGAAGCAAAAACTGCTTCCGATCGCCTTCAATCAGCAGCAAGTGATTGAGGCTTCGGCTGTCATTGCGGTGCTCGGAGATTTGGAGTGCTATAAATTGGCCGAGAAAATCTACGGAATGACGGTCGATGCGGGTTACATGCCTGCAGAGACGGCTAAATCGTTCGTGGAACGCTATCAAGGGATGTTCGCGAGCATGCCTCCGGAGGCTATTCGCCGAAACGTATTTATTGACAGTGGATTGGTATCCATGCAGCTTATGCTTGTCGCCCGCGCTAAAGGCTATGATACGGTCCCGATGGGCGGCTATGACCAGGCTAAATTTGCAGAAGCGTTCGATATTCCGGAGAGATACGCTCCTGTTATGCTAATCGCCATCGGTAAGGCGGCGAAGCCCGGACACCCGACGGTAAGATTGCCGATTGAGGATGTCGCTTTCTTCAACGAAATGCCTAAAGCATGAAAAGGGCTTTTTTCGTAAAATAGCGGCTGCTGCAACCGTTGGATTTCCGGCGGGCGATCTTATCCGCTCGAAACCTGAGCTTTGGCGGGAAATCTCGAAAGTATCCGGGCTGCAAAGAGTCTTGTGCTGGACAACATCTCGCCCTCTCATGGTATACTGCCTGTAATATGCGGAAAAGGGTGGTTTGATAACCATGTGGAAAGAGTTTAGAGCCTTTGCTCTTAAGGGCAATGTACTGGATCTGGCCATCGGGGTCATTGTCGGCGCCGCTTTCGGGAAAATCGTCACCTCTCTGGTAGAAGACATGCTGATGCCCGTGATCGGCCTTTTGATGGGCGGCGTCGACCTTAACGGACTTCAATTCCAATATGGCGACACGGTCTTGAAATACGGCTCGTTCCTTCAGACCATCATCGACTTCTTTATCGTCTCCTTCTCGATTTTCCTGTTTGTCAAAGGCATCAATAAGCTGAAACGCAAAGAAGATCCGAAACCCGAAGCGCCGCCGGCGCCGTCCAAAGAAGAGCTGCTGCTGACGGAAATTCGGGATTTGCTGAAACAGAGACAGGTCGAATAGATGCAGCCGAAAAAGAGTGCCTTGAGCCGCAACCAACATGTCGCGCTCGGGCACTCTTTTGTCATGTTACAACCGCGGATCGATCTCCCGCTCCTGCGCCACCTCAAACAGCAGATTGGCGGCGATTTCCTTATACGCCGTATGATCCGGCGCAATTTCGGCGAAAGGTACGCCCAGCAGCTGCATCCCGAGCCGGTACTCGCTTAGCGAAGTGCGCAGCTTCTGGTTGACGTTCTTTTGCTTCAGCAGCTTGCGGTACTTGTGGGGGAACCTGTAGTCATACCCGTAGATGATGGAGAGGTACTCGGGATTGCGCACCTTCATATAAGGCACGGTCATGCCGTTCCACACCTCCGGCTTGATCACGACTCCCTCCATATGCTGCTCCAGCGTCAGCTTGGCGAAATAGCTCTCCGCCCGCGCCAGGCAATCCGGGTCGGACAGATCGAGCAACAGCGCCTCGTCCTCGGAAAGAAAACCGTACATCTCCGACGTCTTCCACTCCGGCACTTGCTCCTGGCCGTCTTCATAGACGATTTTCAGCACAGCAAACGCCTTATACTCCAACGCCCCGTCCTCCGCATAAAGCTCCAACTGCCGCTTGTAAGTCGCGTAAGCCTCCAAATGATCCGCCAGCGGAACATGGGATTCGCGGATATCATGCATGGGCTTGTAGTTCTGGTATACACTCGCCCCGTACTTCTCGCTAAGATCGGATTTCGCCATACGGAACTGATCCCGTTCAAAACCGCTCGCCTCATACTCCGCGTTCAGCTTGGCAAAAGCCTGTTCAAACCCGGTTTGCGCCAGGAACGCAAGCTCCGTTTCCAACGCTTTCTCGATCGGCTTAAATTGCCGCTCGATCAGCCCTTCGCCCAGCGCTTTCCACGGCAAAAGCTCACCGTCCAGGATCAGCATGGCGATCCCCTGCTCTTCCATATAACCGCCGAATTTACCCAGCAGCTTGGCGTAAATGGACGAAAGGTCGGCCTGATTCACCTTGTAGCCGTTCCGGCTGACGGCAAAACATTGCTCCGGGTCTTTATGCAAATAAACATTGCACCGTGAACCCATATATTTCGGCTGCAAGACGACCTGCCCCACGCCGCGTTCCTTGAAATAATCCAGTCCGCGCGCCAGGGATTCAAGCTCGTTCACCGCCTCGTCCTTGTCCGCCGGGGACATCGTGCCGGAGATGAAGTTGATTTTGTGCCGCGAGCAGTAATGCAGCCGGCGCAGTTCTTCTTCCCCAAGCTCCCCGACCGACACCTTCCGCTCTTCCTTAAACAGCGTCGGAAGCTGTTCGGCGATCGCCGCCCGCCCCGACTTCCGCGACTTCAAAAACGGCTTATACGAGATGCTGACAGAAGTCAGCAGATTGCCGTGCACGCCGCCGGTGTCGATATGGATTTTGTTGCGGATGCGGATAGACTGTTTGGCCGCCACATGCCCGAATACATGGTAAGGGTGGTTGTTCACCGCTTCCTCCTGCAAAAAAGCCAACTGGCCCTCCAGCGGCGCCTCCCGGTCAATCCGGAAGTTCCGCTGATGCCGGGCGGAGTTCGTGTCCAGCTTGCCGATGTACTTATTCCGGCACGGCGCATGGGTAACATAGAAGGAGGCTCCCCTGGTCCCCACATACCGGTAAAACGGCTGCGACACCGCCACCAGCTCCCGGAATCGGTCCAGCAGCGCCGCATCCTGCCGCAGTACCTGAACCGAATCGAAATACGTATGCAGCAGTTCCTGATCGACGCCGCTGATTTCGCCTTTCAGATACTTATCGACGAAGTTCTCATGGTTCCCCAGCACAAAGTAAAAATGCTCCCGGTTCTCATACAGAAACCGGATGATCTCGTCCGTTTGCTTGCCCTTATCAATCCAGTCGCCTATCAAAATAAGCTTGGTATGGCGAAGCTTCTCCGCCGCCACCAGCTTGCCGTCCTCCAGACGATACCCGTGATCGCGCAGCAGCCCCTGCAGATCGTCCACGCATTCATGCACGTCGCCGATGATGATATATTGCTGATCCTGCGGGAGTACGGTGCTCAAGTAATCGTCAAGGTTCTCGATCACGATGCGGTATTCCGGATTCGCTGTTCCTTCATCCGGAAGGTAGAAATCTTTAGCACGGACCTTGTGAACTTTGCCGTAACCTTCGCGGGCCAGCGAGCCGAGGACGTCTTTTTTCAGGCGGTTGATATGGTTTGTGATCAGCTTCTTGGAGCGTTCCGAGGCATAATAGTCCTCTCGCCTGCGGTAATCGAAGACGATGACCTCCAGATTGTAATTGTTCTGAACGGCGATGTCTTTCACCTTTGCCCGGAAATCCTCGGACAAACCTGTCGTATCAACCACCACAAACTCCGCGTTGATCGGAAAAGAGGTCGCCAGCTTCAGCCTTTCAAACAGCAGGCGAAAAGCCTGCTCGCTCGCTTCCAGCATCACTTGATCGTATTTATCGTATTCGTATCCAAGGAGCTCCTGGCGGATCCCGTCGGAGGACAGATACTGCACGTTAGCCTTGATATTCCGGCTTCCGTCCTCGAAACGCAGCCCCGGCATCAGCACCTCTTTGGCGAAGGTGGTTTTGCCGCATTCGGTCGAACCGACCAGCATAAAAATCGTATGGACCTTGGTTTGGATTTCCATCGCTTTAGGCCCCCTTTTTCTTAAGAATGACGCCTTGTGTCGTCTTGATATGGTCGACCCCGTCCCCGACGGCTACAAATTCGAAATGCAGCTCCGTATCCCGCAGCACCTCGCCTATCCACTGCCGGAACGAGGCTTCGCCCATTTCCCATTTATGGTCGTCGTGCCGGAATTCGCTGAGCTCGTAGTACCGGTTGAAGTCCGCGTTGGGCGTCGTGATGATGAAACGATCAAAATCGACTTCCGCACAGATTTGCCGGATCAGCCGCCCCGCCTCGTCCTGGCTCATATGCTCAATCACTTCGGTGAGGATGACATCGACCTGTTCCCCATTGTAGCTTTCCAGGAAGTGATCGATTGAGGCGAACGTGACGAGGTTATCCAGTTCTTTTCGCGCGGCTTTGCGCTTGACCTGCTCCAGCAGCTCCTCGTTGATATCGACCGCATAGTAGGTTCCCTCGATTTTTCCGGCAAAAGGAATCGCATAGAACCCTTCTCCGCACCCCACGTCCAAAATCGACTTGTCGAAGGCCAGCGCGTTTCCGATATAGTTCCGCCGCTGCAGCGCCGTACCGCCGTAGGCGAACTGGATTTCGTAGCGGTCCGTTTTTTCCAACTCCGCCTTGTACCTGTTGAAGCGGTCCCTGGAAGAAAGAAAATTCCGCACGAACAAACTGCGGATGTAGAACGGCGCGTCGATCACGTTTAAGCTTTTGATGTACTTATCCAGAATACTGTCCGAGATATCGATATACTCATTGCCGAACATGGACAGGAACAAGCACAATACGCTTACGGTGTGCAGAAGCAGGTACAGGCTTTTTTCCGTCTTGACGGTGAGCGAGTAGCTCTTATCAGCCTGGTGGGTAATTTCAAACGTAAATTCCTTCAGGTGCTTGGCAAAAAATTCGATATACCGGACCCGCTCGATATGAATCATATTAATGAAAAAAGCATGCTCATAACCTTCCGTATCCCGCGTATCCTGCGCTTTTAACGGGGCGGAAAAAAACTCGCCGATCGCGTTCAACGGAAACAACGGCGTGTTGTACCTTGATACGTTCAAATACTCGAAGTTCTCCTGTTCGTGCTGCTTATATGAAATGTCGTTGTCGGCATCTTTAAAGTACACGTTAAAGGTGTGCTCGCCGGTATACCAGCCGTACGCCATGCCTTTGCGGATGGAGCGGAGCAGCATCCCGGAGTGTGGATTTTTTTTGATCAAAAAAGAAAATTGCGGATTCGTGGATCTCACCTGGATGATCGCCATGAGAATCCCTCCTGACTTCAATAAATTGCGGCTACCCCCAGACCTCATGCAGGGTGGAGCGGAAAATCTCATTCAGTTGTTCAACGTCGGGCTGGCTGTGCCGGGCCTGCAATTTGGCAGCCGCTTGCTCGAAATAAGCAAGGCGCTCCTCCAAGTACGTGTGGATCGGCTGCAGCTTCGGCTCCATATCAAGCTCATCACCAGCCTTCTTGCGGGCCAGCAGGTGCTGGATCGTGTCCATTAACTCACTGTCCGCAGGGATTAGCTCCCGGACCAGGTCCTCAAACTCCACCGGCGGCATCGTATCGTATTTCTCGATCCAGGCGCAGGCCAACACCGGCCGCAGGACGTAGAAGTATTTTTTGAGCTTCACCTGTTCCCCTTGCAGGTAACCCCGGAAGTTCCCTTTGGCCATTTGGAGATAGTGGTACATACAGGATTTGGGCGAAAAAGTTAACGGGGAAATTCGGCGAATTTGTTCGGCGGCGGAATATTGCTCCATATATTGTATCGGCGAATGCAGCCATTCCAGCAACGGCGGGTTCGATTTGTGAAACAGAACCAGTGCCTTTTTTAAATCCCAACCGTTGATATCGAGCTGGTCGCTGATCGGGCGCTCGATCACGTCACGGCCTTCGTAGATCGACAAATACCAATCGGCCGGCCGGATATAGAGGAAGCGAACGTCATAATCGCTGTCACGCGAAGGAAACCCCCAGGCCCGGCTCCCCGATTCGCAGGCGTACAGGATTCGCACCCCTTCTTCCCGCTCAATGTTATGCAACTCGTTTAGGATCGTTGGATGGAAGTCTGACGGGTTGGTCATGAGAGGTCACTCTCCTTACTATATACTGATATGTATGGCCATGGACTTCCTCGTCCATGGCCGTTCTACTGGTACGGTTACTTATTTATTATGTTTGTTCAAAGCGTCCAAATCCAGCGCAGCGACCTGCTCAGTCATCGAGGCATATCCCTGCACGGATTGGGCGATATAGGACAGCACCGTGTCGCTCCATCCGTAAATGTAGAACGTATTGCGGTCCGTCTGCGGAACCAGGGCATGGCGATACGGGGCGATGTCGACGATAAACGCCTTCACTTCCGGGTTCACCTTCGCCCGGTACTGAGCCAGTTCCTGATAAAAAGGACTGCCGCTATTCTGCTGTTCGTCCGTGATGATGATGATCTGCTCCACGCGTTTGCGCTCCTGCAGCAGCTTGCGGACCGGCGCACCGGTGTCCGTCCCGCCGCTTGCGCGAATGTGCTCGGCTTGCCCGAGAATGCTGTCCCGCTTCGAAGGTTTCGCGTCGTGGACCTCATGGTTGAACAGCCAGAACAGCGAGTTCCCCTGCGTCTTCTTATACAACGCCAAGGCAAAAACCGCGCCGATCTCCAGATACTGTCCTTGCATCGAGCCGGAGATATCCAAAAAGATCGCGGTGTTGTCGCCCAGCTCCGGCAGGTTGCCAAAGGTCAGATCGGCCGCGTCCCGCGACGCCTCGCGCAGCTCGGGATGCTCTATTTGGCGGAATGCCGTAGCGAAGCGAAACGGCAGGATGCGCGCCTTGCGCAGCGCCTCCACGTCGGTCAGCCGTGCGGTCACGTAATCCAGATGCCGCTGCTCATTCAGCACGCCAGCCCGGTCCAGCGTGTTCAAATGGCGGAGCAGCGCGAAGGTCGGCATCTGATACAGCAGCGCCTCCCAGACAGCCTTTGACGGCTTGATCGCGCCGGTCACCGTTTCGTACGGCAGCTTGCCGCGTTCGATCCAGGCGATCTGCTCGTTTTCGCCTTCGGCCTGCTTCAAACGCTCCAGCGCCTCCACCTGCGGCAGCAGGCCAAGGTTGGCTTCCAGCCCGCGCAGGTAGCGGAACAGCGCCTGCTGCTTCAGGTCCACCGGCTTCGGATGCGCGGTGGCGATCACATCGCCCAGGCTGTAGCCCCGGCCCCGGCCGTTATACTTCACCGCCCAATATTCGCTCACTCCGGCGAGGAAGCGGTTCACCTGGCGCTTGACGGCGCGGCCGCCTTCGCCCCGGCCCTGTCCCTTGAGGATCGTCAAGAAGTCGGACAGGTCGGACGGAATACGAACGACCTGAAGGAATATCTTGGCGAACAGGTCAGGGCGGTAGGCGGACAACACGTCCAGGCCAAACAGCGGCTGCAATCGCATTAGGCCTGCGGTGCGCGCATATACAATCGCTTTTGCCATAAAGGTTGGGTTTGCCGCGGCCATGTCGTGATGCAACTGCTCCGCATCGCTCAGCAGTTCATTTTGGTCGGCATAAAACGTGTTGCTCATTGTATTGGTCAGCAGGATCTGCAGGTATTGCTCTTCGGCAGACCGCGTATAAGCCGGGTAATGGTCTTTGTTGCGTGTCGTCGGTCTCATGGAACCGAACAATTTTTGCGCGAAACTCATGGTTAAAACCTCCTGCCCGTTTTCATAAGAAAACGGCGAATCAAAATGGATAACACCGGTGAAGAATTGGTGGAATAGGTCGGTGCAGGAGTCGAACCTGCCGTATTGCCCAGATATTCCAATGGTCGCTTTGGAGGCGAAGTAACCCATTCCGGCGCCTCACCGGCGTTATGCGGTTTTGGCAAAACCCACGCAAGGGAAACTGCTTTTCGAAAAGGTTGCCTTGTGCCGCTTGGCACAATCGGATACTAATTCCCTAAACTAGTCGAAGTAACCCTTTCTGGCGCCTCGCGTTTGTTTTTGCCCGTTTGGTTAAAGCTCACTCGAGGAATAAGGCGGACAGGCACATAAACTGCTCTACCCCTGAGCTATTCCGCCAACCGGCGGAAGTTGGATTCGAACCAACGACCAGTCGCTTAACAGGCGAAGTATCCCGTCCAAGCGCCTCGGCGATCTTTAACCTACCGGCCTTCACCTTGCGGCGATGACCTTGTGAACCTATCTTCGCTCATATTGTTGCCCGCGAACATGGCGAAAGTATTACGACAAAGAAAAAATTAATCCACCGAAGCAAAAATTGCTTAAACCGATTTTTACTGCCGATTGAAAGGCCATCACCTTCCGTTTGTGCCTAAAGGCCAGGTTTTCCGGATGGACTAGCAGTGTGTAGTAGTTAGACACGCGGAGACATCAGCCTGACCTAAATCAACTGCCATGAGTGTTGAAAGCTTGAGGAGAGGGAAGTCGGGTGGGTGGGCGGCAGATCAACACTCACTGTCCGGAGACTTTGCACGATTATCCCGTTTGATCAGGGTAGCAGAGAAACAGACGAGCTCGGGAGAAGAAAATATTTGGTGGAGAAGCAGATAGGTTCGAGATAATTTAAACGGGCTTAGGAGAAGGAATCAGGTTTAGGGGAGGTGAAACAGACCGGACAAGAGATCAAGACAAGAGATCAAGATAGGAGATCAAGGAAAAGACGCGAGGGAAACGAAAAGACCGTGATTTTGCTGTAGCCTGAACCCTTTCATTTGCACCAACGCCCACACCGTTCATGCTAACTCACACCAATCAAATTGATCCGCATTAAGCTAACCCTTATCCATTAAGTTGATCTACATTAAACTCCCCCACCGTTCCAGCGTGTCGATCAGGCCGCAGCCGCAAGGGGCTGGTTCGGTTGGCGCGCGATCAGCCGACGGTAAGGGATCGCCGGAATCGCCACACACATGCGCAGCAACTTCTGCCGCATCGTTTCTTTCGCTTCGGGCAGGTGCAGTTGGCGGCGTCCGGTGTAC